>DHVE01000101.1 GCA_002412495.1 Betaproteobacteria bacterium UBA5216 | reverse complement strand
ATGCCGATGCCGTTGTCGGTGACCGTGACGGTGCGCGCCTTGGGATCAAACGCCACGCGTATTTTCAGTTCGGCGTCAGTCTCGAACAGCGCCTTGTCGGTCAGCGCCTCGAAGCGCAGCTTGTCGGCGGCGTCCGACGCGTTGGAAATCAGCTCGCGCAGAAAAATCTCCTTGTTGCTATACAAGGAATGAATCATCAGGTTGAGCAGTTGTTTGACTTCGGCCTGGAAGCCGTGGGTTTCCTTGGTGGCGGCACCGGTTGCGGTTGTCGTATCGGTCATGGGTATTTACCAAAAATGTCAATAAAAACAGATTCTTATAATGATTAAAGGTAAGTGGGGGCGGTTCGCCTGATTTCAAGCGCCGCCCCCATCCTGTTGTCAATTCGGCAACCCCGGCGAGCCGCCCAGCAAACGATTATTTTGCCTGTTGCGCCTCGCGATTGCGCGCAAACAGCAGCAGCACGCCGCCGATGGCCAGCACGCCCAGCCCCACCAGCGCGTGCCCTTTGTGATACGTCAGGCTCGAATACAGCAGGTAGCCGCACATGCAAACAAAAATTGCCGGCAACACCGGATAGAGCGGCACGCGGAACGGACGCGCCGCGTTCGGCTCCTTGGCGCGCAATACGAACAACGCCACGCCGACCAACAAAAAGAATCCCCAGAATACCGGCAGCGAATATTCGACCAGCCCTTTAAATCCGGCCTTCTGAAATGCGCCCAAGCCCACCAGCGCGAGCGCGATCACGCCCTGCACCACCATCGCATTGCGTGGCGAACCGCTGGCTTCGTGCCAACGCCCCAAGTAGCCGAAGATCGGCCAATCCTTGCCGAGTGCATAGTTCGAACGCGCGCCAACGATTATCGAACCGTTTACCGAGGTTAATGCGGCAATTGCAATCATGATGGAAATCACTTGTTCGCCACCGGTGCCCCACACCGCCTTCAGCAAATCCGCCGCCACGGCATCGGAGCGCGCCATCGCGTGCAAACCAAGACCTTTCATATAGGCGATGGCAATCAGCACATACAGCACGGCGACGAGGCTGATCGCAATCAACAGCGCGCGCGCCATATTGCGTTCGCCGCGCACCTCGGCGGATATATACGCCGCATCGTTCCAGCCGCCATAGGTAAACAGAACAAACAACATGGCCGTGCCGATGCCCGCGCCCATGTACCAGGGGCCGCTGCTCGCGGCGCCAGCCACGGCGGCCGGCGGCGCCGCAGGCGTGGCGGCAAAGAACAATCCCGCGACGATGATCAGCACCAGGCCGCTAACCTCCAGCACGGTGAAAATATTCTGCGTGACCTTGCCTTCCTGAATGCCGCGATAGTTCACATACGTCAGCACGATCACGATCAGGGCGGCCCAGGTCGCCGAAGAATACTCGCCAAGATTCACCACGCGCGACAGGTAGTCGCCAAACAAATACGCGAACACCGCGATTGACCCGGCGACGATCACCGTCATACGCGCCCAGCCGTACAGAAACGCCAATGAGCGGCCGAAGGCGCGTTGCAGAAAATGATATTCGCCGCCCGCTGACGGAAACGCCGTCGCCAGCTCGGCGTAACACAAGGCGCCGATGATGGAGAACACCCCGCCCGCCACCCACACGGCGACGATCAACGTCTCGTCGTTCATTGCCCCTGCTACGATCGCCGGCGTGCCAAAAACACCGGCGCCGACGATCAAGCCCACGATCATCGTGCAGGCATCAAAAACCGTAAGCGACTGTTTGGGTTGTGAATTGCCCTCGGACTGACCGGGTTGTTCGCTCATGGTCATTTCCCGCCCGGCTCGTCTTGCGCGCGCACCAGTTCACCGCGCTGGATCCGCTTGGCGGTCCAGTTGACCTGACGCGTCGTCGCGCCGTCGCCGATGCGTACCGTGCCGGTGATGGTTTCGCCAGAAAGCTGCCCTTGGAATTCATGGCGCTCGATTTTCTGATTGCCCTTGCCGGTCAGCGTGAATTTCACTTGCTCCCCCGTCATCTTGCCGCGCATCTCACCGCCAACGCCGCCCGCGCGCGCGGGACCATCGATGTTCTGGAAGAACTGCTCCATGTCGAACTCATAGGGCACGTCCTTGCCGCCGATGTTGATTGTGGATTGCCATTTGCCCGCCACCAGCGCCGGCACTACCCAGTGGTAAATGTAACTGATCCCCGGATTACCGACTTTTTTCTCGGGGACAACCAGAGTCTTTTGCTCGTCCGGATACCAGTCGCCCATGCTGTAATCGTGCGCCACAACGCGCGTGCCCGGCTTCAGGCGCATGATCTTCGACCGCAGCTTGAGATTCATCTCGGGCAGCAGATAGGTGGACACCACCGTCGCAGCAGAAATATCGGTTTCAAATAGATTTTGCTCGCGGAAAGTGACACGATCCGTGACGCTTTCCTTGCGCGCGTTTTCGTTGGCGATTTTCAGCAGATAGGTATCGAGATCCACACCCAGGGCCTTGGCGCCATGTTTTTTGGCTGCGGTAATCACAAACCGGCCGTCCCCCGAACCCAGATCGATCAGGTAGTCATTCTTGTTGACCTTGGCGAGCAACAGCATTTCATCGACCACGATTTGTGGCGTCGGCACATACACCACGTCGCCCACGCCGGTTTGCGCCCACGCCGCATGCGCCGCCATCCACATCGCCATGCCTGTCAATGCCCACATCTGCTTCAGTCGTTTCATTGCTGCTCCTTGGTCAAAAATATGTTGGGGGCTCCGCATCCGCTCGCCCGGGTTAGTTATCAATAATCATGCGGCCGCGACTGACGCGGGTGGCGCGCCAAGGCGCCTTTACACCATCGATCACGGTATGCCCCTCAATCACATCCCCCGACAACCGACCGCTGAATTCCTGCCGCGTGGCGCGGCCATCACGCTCGGTCGCGACGTAAAACACGATAATTTCGCCGCGCATGCGCGCATCCCGCACGGGCGCTGCGCGTCCGCCCGAGCGGATCGTGCCGCTCACCATCTGAAAGGTCTGCTCGAAAGACGCATCGTACTCCATTTTTGCGTCGCCGGACGGCAATTGCCAGCGCCATTGGCCGGATGCATCGGCCGGCACCACCCACATGAATATTTCGCTTGACGGCGGACCGTAGGATTTTCCCGGCACGTCCACGCTGAGCTTGTCGTCGGGCGCCCATTTCGCCATGTCGAAGTCGTGTGACACGAGCCGCGTACCGGGCTTCAACTTGAACAGCGAAGGCCGCAGCCGCAGATTCACGGAGTTGAACAAGTACATCGAAATCACACTCGCCTTGCCGAGATCGGTATCGAAAAGGTTGCGCGTAAAAAACGCCGCGCGGTCCGCAACGCCCTCTTTTTCGGCGTTGCGCTGCGCGATGCGCACCAGGTTATCGTCGAGATCGACGCCAAAGCCGCGCGTGCCGATTTTCTTGGCAGCGGTAATCACAATACGCCCGTCGCCGGAACCCAGATCAATCAGGTAGTCATTCGGCCCGACGTTGGCGATCTTCAGCATCGCGTCCACCACCACTTGCGGCGTGGGCACATAAGGCACGTCGGCCGCCTGTACCAACGCGGGCGGCATTAGGCCCGCGATCCCTAACGCGATGAACCACCGGATGCTGTGCAAAAATCGCATGGCGCCACTCCTTATTTGGGTATGCGGATCGCGCGCCAGCGATGCCGTGTCTGCGTGACGCCCACGCCTCTGCGCAGTTCGCCTTCCATCACGCCTTCGCGCACAACGCCGTCGAAGTACATCGTCGCTTCGAGTTCGCGCACTGCGTTATCGACGATGGAAAAACGCACCTTATCGCCACGCAGCGATGTCTGCCAGAGGCCGCCGGGTATCGCGTCGGTGATGCGCACCACGCCATCGATTTCCTGATACTGCTGGCGGATTTCGACATCGAACACGCGTTCGCCTTCTGGAAAATCGACGCTTATCCGCCAGCGGCCGGCCACGTTCGCCGGCACGATCCACAGCATCGCGTTTTTGCGAATGGTGACCTTCACATCGGGTTTCCAGTCCCCCAGTTCGAAATCGTGCGCCACGATGCGCGTGCCGGGCTTCAGTGCGAGAAGCGCGGGCCGCAAACGCATGTTCACGCCAGGCAGCAGGTAGAGCGTAATTACGCTCGCCTTCGACAAATCGGTCTTGAACAAATCCTGCCGGATGAACTGCACCTGATCCATGACGCCCGCCGCCTGCGCGTTCGCCACGCTTTGCTCGATCAGCGATTCATCCAGATCGACGCCGATGCCGCGCGCGCCGAATTTCTGCGCGGCGGTAATCAAAATGCGCCCGTCACCCGAACCGAGATCAATGACAAAATCGTCCTTGGTGACTTCCGCCAGACGCAACATTTCATCGACCACGATTTGCGGCGACGGCACAAACGGCACGTCATAGGGCCACTGCGCGTGACCGGGCAATCCCCACAGCGCACACAGCAGCGCCCACGCAAATGTTATTTTTTTCATTAAAAACAATAGGTTATGTTTAAACCGCTGCAATCGCTTCACAGTCGCGGCACATCCATACGCTGCGCGCGCCATTTCTGCTCATTCAGGTTCGGGCCGATGCCGTACCGTACCACGCCTTCCATCACATCGCCACGCACTTCACCTTCAAAGCGGTAGCTGACGTCATTTTCCACCAGCACGAAGCGCAACCGTTCGCCGGACAACCGCGCCTCGAACGCGGGCAGGAACCCGCCCGCCACACGCACGCCGCCGCGCACCACCTGATATTTCTGCTGTAAATCCAGCACGAATTCACGGCCCTGCGTCATCGGTGTTTCGACGCGCCATGCACCCGCGACCCGGGACGGCACGATATACAGCATGTAGTTCTTGGATATCTGCACCTTATGATCGGGCTCCCACTCCGCAAAGCCGTAGTCGTGCGCAACGATGCGCGTGCCGGGCTTGAGTTCCGCGAGCAGCTTGGGTTCCAGTTTTCTGACCAGCGAGGTCAGCAGATACATCGTCACCACGGTGGCATCGCTCAGGTTCGCTGCAAACACATCGCTGTGGCGAAATTCGACGCGCTCCGACAACCCGGCCTTGCGCGCCTGTTCGGAACTCTCTTTCACCAATGCCGCATCAAATTCAATACCCACGCCGCGCGCGCCGTAATCGCGGGCGGCGGCAATCACGATACGGCCATCGCCGGAACCGAGGTCATACACAATGTCACGCGGTGTCACGCCCGCAAGGCGCAGCATTTCATCGACGTTGCCTCGCGTCGAGGGGATGTACGGCGTCGGCACGTCCAGCACCGCCGCGTCCGCCGCGACGGCGGCATCCACGACGACTGCCACGCCAGCCATCGCCCATACGGAAGCGCAGGCCAACCCGCGCAAAAAGGCCATCGCGCGCAACGCGTTATCTCGCCATCACGCCGGGCTTAAGATCCGTCATGCGCGCTTCGCGCAATTCGGTGCGCGTTGCGTTCCATGCTTCCGGTTTGTCGTTGCCGCGGCGCATTTCGCCCGCGATGGCGTTGTTGATCACCTTGCCACTGAACGTATAACGCACCGGTTTGCCGCCTTCCGGCAGCGTAACAGCGAAGGCGATGTGTTCGCCCGTCAGCACGGCGTCTTCGATCTTTGCGGTGCGCCCCGCCAGCCCCACTGTGCCGGTAATCTTCTGGAAAGCCTGATCGAGTTGCAATTCATAAAACTGTCCCGCCGCGGCGCCCGGTCCGGTCCATACCCACTTGCCCGCGGCGCGCGTCGGCACCACCCAGAACATCACTTTGCTTTTCTGATCGCGCCCCACCGGTTTGCCCGGCGCGTCCATCACGATTTCCACGTCCGGCGGCCACTCGCCGAAGCCGTAATCGTGTGAAACCAGACGCGTGCCCGGCTTCAGGTCAAGTATGCGGGAACGCACCATCAGGTTGACCTCGGGCAACAAATAGATGGTCAGCACGTCGGCCTTGGTGATGTCGGTATCGTGCAAATCCTGCTCGTAAAACACCGCGCGATTGGCCACGCCAGCCTTGGCCGCGTTGCGATTGGCGAGCGTCACCAGACTCTTGTTGAGATCGACACCGAATCCGCGCGCGCCGTATTTTTTTGCAGCGGTAATGATCAGCCGTCCATCACCGGAGCCCAGATCAATCAGAAAATCCTTGGCGCTCACCTTGGCCATTTCCAGCATTTTGTCGACCACCACCTGCGGCGTTTGCACGTAAGGCGTATCGCCATAATCCTGCGCGACCGCCCATACCGGAGCCATCAGACACGCGGCCAGCGTCAGCCATTTTGTAATCAGGGTACGCATTCATTCACCTTGTTGTTATCGGTTGTTGCGCGGGCGCCGCGCGAATCGCATTCCATTCATATCGGCCTTGCGCTCGCGCGCCGGAAAACATCGCGCTTCCGCTGACCGCGTCGCCCTCCACGGTGCCCTTGAATTCCTGCTTCACCGGACCGGCGCCCAGATCAGCCGTGATCGTAAACTGCATTTCACCGCCGGTAAGCCTGATATTCTGCAAGGCCGCCATCCGGCCCCCGATGGTCGCGCTGCCGGACACCGCCTGAAACGTTTGACTCAGCACGACCTCGTAAACCAGCGGTTTGGCGTCCTTGCCGCCGCCCGGTAATTCCCAGCGCCAGTTCCCTGCTACCTTCGCCGGCACCACCCACAGGAACACATCGCTCTGGCCGCCGGCATTGCCGTATTTTTCTTTCACATCGAGGCGCACCGACGCATCGGGTTTCCAGTCATCCATGGAAAAATCGTGCGATACGATGCGCGTCCCGGGCTTCAAATCCAGCAACTTCGGCCGCAATTCCATGTTCACGCGGGGCAACAGGTACATGGTGATCACCGTTGCCTGCGACAAATCCGTCTGGAACAGATCGCGCTGGTAAAACGCCACCTTGTCGGTCACCCCCGCTTTCTGGGCATTCTCAAGCGCCTCGGTCACACGCACCGGATTAATATCCACGCCGAATCCGCGCGTGCCCAGTTTGCTCGCCGCTGTCACCACGATACGCCCATCGCCCGATCCCAGATCGATCAGGTAATCATTGGCGGTGACTTTGGCCATTTGCAACATGCGATCGACCACCTCGCGAGGCGTCGGCACATACGGCACGCGCGGCTCCTGCGCCCGCGCGGCCCCCGCGCAAAGCACCAGCAGCACGGCGCACAGACCAACCCTGCGGCAGGCGCCGAACACACGCGGAATCATGCGCAACACAATGATGGCTCCTTCCAGATGCGAATACGGTTCCGACACAGCCGGACGTCCGGCCGCTCCCGGCACCAGCCGCATGCGCGTTTTTCGCGCCCACGGGAATCGGCACGGTTCAGTCCGGTTCGGCTGCCGCGTCGCGGCTATGGTAGATTCACGGACGCGGATTATACCCGACCGCCGAACGACACTCATCGCCAACCCCGCCGCCGGCACCTCACTCAATTACCCCATGCTGCTGCAAACCGTCATCTTCATTTCCGGCGCGGCCATACTCGCGCTGGAATTACTCGCGTCGCGCGTTATGACGCCTTACTTCGGCGTAAGCCTCTATATCTGGACCGGCATCCTGTCGATCACCTTGATCGCCCTCGCAGCGGGCTATGCGTTCGGCGGCCGCTACGCAAACACGCGGCACGCCGCGCCCGCCGCGCTGATCGAAGCGTATGCGCTGATGCCGGCCGTTGCCGCCGCCGGCATGGTGGGCGCCTGTCTCGTTTACCCGTTTGTGTTCGTGCCGCTCGCCACCTGGAGCCTTATCGGCGGCGCGTTTATCGCCTGTCTGCTGCTGCTTGGCATACCGCTGGTGGCGGCTTCGGCGATGAATCCGCTGCTGGTGGCCATTGTTGCATTGCGCGCACGTCAGGCTCGTGAAGGGGGGGATGGCGGCGCGGGACACGTGTTTTTCATCAGCACGCTGGGTTCGGTTGCCGGCGTGCTGGTCACCGCCTTCGGATTGATCCCCTTCGTCAGCAATTTCGATTCCCTGTTGATCATCGCCGCCGTGCTGTCGTTGCTGAGTCTCGCGCTGGTGGTGCGTCCGCCCGCGGAATTAAAACGGCGCGGCATCATCAGCGCTACCGGAGGGCTGGCGCTGGCGGCATCGATACTGCTGCTGTGGCAGGCCGACGCCTACACCGGGCGCAAGGGCCCCATTGCGCACCTCGACAAGCAATGGCATGTCGAAGCCGAACTGCGTTCCCTGTTCGGCACGGTCAAAATCCTCAAGCACGAGCCAGATGCCGATGGCCGCTACTGGCGCATTTACTTTCAGGATGGCTTGACGCAAAACTCGGTGGAATCGAGCGGGCGTTCGCGTTCGTTTTACACCTACGCGCTGGAAGCACTGGCGATGTCGTATCAGCCCAATGCGCGCAGTGCGCTGGCGCTCGGTCTCGGCGCGGGCATGACGCCGGCGCGGCTTGCCGCGCGTGGCGTGCCCACCGAAATCGTCGAAATCGATTCCGCCTCATTACAGGCGGCGCATCGCTTTTTTGGCCTCGACGAGAAAAAGACCCCGGTGCATCACACCGACGCGCGCACCTTCGTACAGCGTTGTCCGCACGCTTACGACCTCGCGATCGTTGATCTGTTTCACGGCGACGGCACGCCCGACTATCTGATTACCCGTGATTTTTTTCGCGATTTGCGGCGCTGCATCGGCGAACGTGGCATCGCGGTGTTTAACACCTTTGCCGATCTCGAAAACCCGGTCAGTTACGCCCATTTACTCACCACGCTGCGCGCTGAATTACCGCATCTGGCGATTTACCGGCCCGCCTCCATCGGCGCCACGCATACCAACAGTTTCATTGTCGCCAGCGCCATGCCCTTGCCGGCCACCACGCGCGTCACCATGGACGACATGCCAACGCGCCATGAAACGCCGTTGTGGGATATGTTGAGCACGCCCATGGCATTGACGCCGGCGTTGTTCGCCGGGGGAAAAATCATCACAGACGCGCGCAACCGCGCGGCGCTCGACCTTGCCTATGCGCAGCAAATTTATCGTCAGACCGTAGTGGGCAATACGCCGCCAGCGTTCTTGCTGAACTGAACTGAAACGAGCGCGCCGACCGACCAGCGCTAACGCACGTCGCCGACCGCCGTATTACTGGTATTGTCTGTGTTTTATCCGTGCAGCGACTACGTGTTGCGCGCCGCTTCCTGCAACTCGATGGTGAATGTGCTGCCCTCGCCGGGGGTGCTCTCCACGGTGATCGTGCCGCCCATCAATTCCATCAGGCTTTTGGTCAGCGCCAGTCCCACGCCGGCGCCTTCAATTACACTGCCTTGCGGGATGTGCCGCGTAAAGGGCGTGAAAAGTACTTCGCATTGCGCCGCGGTCATGCCCATGCCCGTGTCCGATATGCGAATCACCACCCGTTGCTCGGCCTGCCGCAGAATTCGCACGCGGACCGCGCCGCCCGATCGATTGAATTTAATCGCATTGGACAATAGATTCGTCAGCACCTGTTTCAGCCGGGCTGGATCAGCCAGGACATAATTCACATGCGCTTCGCTCTCCAGCGGCGCCAGAACCACACCCTGCTCGCGCGCGCGCGGCGCCACGATATCCATCACGGCGCGCACGGTTTCGCGCACCGGGATGGATTCACGGTTCACATCCAGCCGGCCCGAATCGATACGGCTAAGATCGAGCACCCCTTCGATCAGGTGCAACAAGTGCTCACCTGAATTCACCACTTGATCGAGCCACTCACGGTGCGAAGGCTCCACCGGATGCTGCGTGTCTTCCTTCATCAGTTGTGCAAATCCCAGTATCGAATTAAGCGGCGTGCGTAATTCGTGGCTGATGGTGGATAGAAACACCGACTTCGCGCGGTTGGCGTTTTCGGCGGCTTCCTTGGCGTGCTCGAATTCCATCGTGCGTGCGCGCACCAGCGCTTCCAGATTTTCACGATAACGGACCAACTCCAGTTCCGCGGACTTGCGATCGGTGATGTCCTGCATCATCACCACCAGATGATCGGGCTTGCCGGCGAAATCGCGCACCACGGTAAACGCCACGTCGGCCCAGACGATTTTTCCGTCCTTGCGCTGATAGCGTTTTTCCCGCGAATACTGATCAATGGTGCCATCACCGATACGCGCCTGATGTTCCAGACCGTCATCGCGATCTTCGGGAGGCGTCACATCCAGAGACGTCATGTTGAGCAATTCCGCCTCGGTATAACCGAGGAACTCGCACAGCTTGCGGTTCACGCGGATAAAGCGCCGGTCCATGCCGCGTATCGCCATGCCGACCGCCGCCTGCTCGAACGCCGCGCGAAATCGCGCATCGCTTGCCCGCACGGCTTCATAGGCGCGCTTGCGATCCGATATATCCTGCACCACCGCCAGCAAATACCGCGATTTGCCCTGCGCGTTCAATACGGGACTGATGCTCACCACCGCATCCAGCGTGGTACCGTTCTTGCGCAGGTAACGCTTTTCCCGGGAATACGGCGTGGTATCGCCTTGCAACATACGCTCGTTGAACGCCGTGGATTCGCGCCGTTCCCCCGCTGGGGTAATGTCGCTCACCTTGAGCGCGCGAAATTCGGCCGCCTTATAGCCCAGCATGTCACATAACTTTTGATTCACGCGCACCCAATTACCCTGTAGATCGCGCAGCGCCATGCCCACCGCGGCCTGATCAAAGGCGGCCGGCAACAGGTTGCGATGAACATCCGTGGCCTTGGCGGCCCTGGCGGATTTGGTGGACGCGATCACCTTGCGCGGCTTGGCCTGCTTGGTAGCCTTGGTTACCTTGGCGACCTTCGTAGCTTTGGTAGCCTTGGTAGCCTTGGTAGCCTTGGTGGCCTTGCCAGCCTTGGCGGCCCTGTTCCGCTTCCGGGTTACTAGCGTCGGCACGACGCCTCGCAATGTGCGATGTATATTGCGTCAACCCGCATCTCGTGCCACCTGATCTCCATTACTTTTGCGCCGCTGCCTTGACTGCCTGCCACCGCGCGTCCTTACCGTTCAGATTCACCATGCCGCCCATGGTGTTGTCCTTCACTTTGCCGCGATAGTGGTGCCGCGCGCCGCCGTTCCAGATCGAAAACGTAATGTCCTCGCCTTTTACCCGAACATCGGACAAGCCGCTTCCCGCCGCATTCAGCAAAGTGCCATTGATTTTGTGAAAAACCTGCGTGAGTTCGATGTCCCTGGCGGCTTCCACGCCGTCCACCTTGATCTGCCAGCGCCCCGAAACTTTTGCGGGAATGGTCCACAAATACAGTGTGGCGCTCGGCACGCCGTTGATTGGCTCTTTTTCAGGCACATCAAACGTGAAGCGGTCATCCGCTTCCCAATCGCCGAAGTGATAATCGTGCGACACCACGCGCGCGCCGGGACGCAACTCGTTGTAAATCTTGTTTCGCAGATTCATCATCATGCCCGGTAACAAATAAAGCGTAACGACCGTGGCGCGCGACAGATCCGCTTTGAACACGTCTTGTGCCTGAAACGTGGCGCGGTCGGTGATGCCCAGTTTTTTGGCGGAGGCATTCGAGCGCTGCACCAGTTCAGGATCGATTTCGATCCCCATGCCGCTGGCCTTCAATCGATGCGCGGCCGTCAACACGATCACCCCGTCGCCCGACCCCAGATCCATCACATAATCTTTTTCACCGATGTTGCCAAACCGCAGCATTTGATCCACCACCACTTGCGGCGTGGGTACATACGGGCCGCCGGTACGATCCGCTTCTTTGATCTGCGCCTGCGCACCGGCTGCGGACAGCGTCGCCGCCGTCAACCAAAATCCCAACCGCCGCATCCACCTTTTCGTCCACATCGTCTTGCTCCCGAATAAATTTTATTTCTAGCGCGCCGCCGGTTTAGGCTTGGGCAGTCCCAACTCGCCGGACTTGCAAGCCTCGGCGATTTCGTAGACCGACGATTCGCTGGTAAAACTCACACGCACGATCTGCCGCAACAGATTGATTTCCTTGGCATCCAGATTCTGCCGCAATTCATTGCTCTCGACTTCGCGCAACACGGCATTCAAACTGGCGCCGCCATCCCGCAGTTTGATCGTGGCTTCGGCAACCGCTACGACCTGCTCGCACTCCAGCGCCGCGTGCGCACTGGCGCCGATAACACACAGCCATCCCGTAATTATGGTGCGGCGCAAAAACAAACAAACCCCACCTCGGGCAGTAAACGCGCACCGAACATTACCAAATATCGGAATTAATCGGGAAAACTTGTTCATCGCAGTGTGCAATATTACCTTACTCGCAGTCCCTGTCTGTTGCGGTAAAATGAATTTTTGTTGTTTTCAACACCGGAGCCTGGATGCCCAGCACCTTGTTTTTGTCTGCCGGCCGTGCACTCAATTCAATTGCGCAGCGGAATGCCCCCTTGGCGTGCGCTAAGCTGGTGACATGGGCAACGCTGGCACTGACCGTCGCCCCCTGCGCGGCCGATATTTGGGGCTACGTGGACGATCAAGGCGTGTCTCACCTGAGCGATCATCAGGTCAACGAGCGCTATTTCCTGTTCAAGAAAGAAGCGCCGCGCCCCAAGCCAGAGGAATTCGATTATTCCTCGCTGGAAAAAATAGCTCCCCTGAACACCGGAAATTTACCGAGCGCGGCCTTGCGCGCGCAATTTGCCCCGCTGATCGCGCAGGTCGCCATGGAAAATGGCCTCGATGCGTCGCTGATGCACGCGATTATCACTGTCGAATCCGGCTACAACCCGCAGGCAAAATCCCCTGCGGGCGCCATCGGCCTGATGCAGCTGATGCCCGGTACCGCGCAAAAATACGGCGTGCGCAATATCTGGGACCCCCTCGAAAACCTGCAAGGCGGCGCGCGTTACTTGCGTTTCCTGCTTACCCTGTTCCCGAACAAACTCGATTTGGTGCTGGCCGCCTACAATGCCGGTGAAGGCGCGGTGCAGCAGGCGGGCATGAAAATTCCGCCGTACGCTGAAACCAAGGCGTATGTGCCGGCGGTCATCAGTTACTACGAACGGTATCGCGCTACGGTCACGCCCGCCGGCACCGTCCCCACGCCCGCCAAACGCGACGCGCCGCAGCTGATCCGGTAGCCGCACACCGACCGGCGCGAATTACGCCGCACCGCGTTTTCTTGCCAGCAATACGAAAACGAGCCCTGCCGCCGACGGAATCGCCATCAGCGCGAAGGTGTTGCTGTAGTTGCCCGTCAATTGATACGCCAGCGTGAACACTATCGGCCCGAGAAACTTGCCGATGTTCACCAGAAACAGCGAGCCGCCGGTGGCCGCGCTTACCGATTGCGGAGGCACGAGCCGCGCCACCTCCGCAAGAAACGCGCCGTTCCAGCCGCTCGCCGTGGTGCCGAGCACAAAAAATAAAACGCACGAGGCCGCCACCGGCCACGCGGGCGTGATCGCGGCGCACAGCAGCGTTGTTACCGCCATCACCGTACCTAGCAGCGTCAGCGCCTTGAAGCAATCGCGCAATACATCGGCGATCCAACCCCAGAACAAGCGGCCCGCGATGCCGCCTGCCTGCGACGCCATCAAGATAAACCCGGCCTGCACCAATCCGAGCTTCATCTCTTCGACAAAAAAGATCACGGTAAACGTCAACAGCGCGAGTTGCATCACCACATACGCCGCGCCCGCCATGCCGAAATAACGCAGCGCGCGATTGCGCCACACCGTCGCCAAACCGCCATAGGGATCGGTAATCCACTGGGCGCGCGGATCACGATCATTGTCCCAATGCGCGCGGCCTCGCTCCATCAGCAGCAATAAAATTGCCAGCGCCACCGCGTTCACCGCCAGCGCCCATTGCCACCCCACCCACACCGCGATCGCCGGCGCAAGGCCGCCCGCTGCCACACCGCCCAACGGCACACCGGTCTGCTTCACCGAAAAAATCAGATTGCGCCGCGCCGGTGGCGTAAAACGCATCAGCACCTGCGAAGTGGCGGGCGACACCAGGCCGTAGCCCAGCCCCATCGGAATCGCCGACAGCAACATGAAGCCTGGATGCGGCAGCATCGCCACGACGCAACCGGCGATACACAACACCAACCCCAATTGACTCACGCGACAACCGCCCCAGCGCACCGCGAGATTGCCGCCGTAAACCAGCGAGACCAGCATCGCCAGCGAAATCAGGCTCACCTGATAACCGATCAACGAAGAACCGATGCGATAGGTTTCAACCACCTTCGGCGCGACCGCCGGCAGTATGGATGTCGCCATCGTGCCCAGCGCCTGACCGAGCAGCAGCACGGCGATGAGGTAGACAAAAGTGGGCGGCTTACCGGCACACGGGGCGACCGTATCGCCATTTACCCCCGTCATCAATGGCTGGAAAAGTATATTAAAAACATATACTTATAATACATCGCTCAGGACGGCTCGTCCAACCCCACGGTTGAGCGCCAGTCTTTCTTTTGCGACTTGAACAGCAACGGCTTCAGGCTGATCAGCAACATCAGCGCGCCGAGCCCGAGCATCACCACCGCAATCGGCCGCTCAATAAAAATTGCGTAACTACCGGCGCTCATGGCCAGCGACTGGCGCAGCGAGAGTTCGAGCATCGGCGCCAGCACCAAGCCCAGCGCGACCGGCGCCAGATCAAAACCGAATTTGCGCAGCACGTAGCCCACGCCGCCCATCGCCAGCATGATCCACACGTCCACCACCGAGTTGCTCACCGAGTAGCAGCCAAGGATACAAAACGCGAGGATGCATGGATACAAATACGCATACGGAATCCGTAGCAGGCTAACGAACAAACCTACCATTGGCAGGTTCAAAATCAGCAGCACGACGTTGCCGACATACATGCTGGCGACAAACCCCCAGAACAATTCCGGCTGCTGCGCGATCAGCATCGGCCCCGGCGCGATGCCGTGTACCATGATCGCCGCGATCATTACCGCCGTCACCGGGCTGGTGGGAATACCCAACGCCATCATCGGGATAAACGCGCCGGTGGCGGCGGCGTTGTTCGCCGACTCCGGCCCCGCCACGCCTTCGATGGCGCCGTTGCCGAACCGCTCCGGGGTTTTGGAGATGCGCCGCTCGATGCCGTACGAGATAAACGACGAGATAATATGCGCCGATCCGGGAATGATGCCGATGAGAAAACCCACCGCGCTGCCGCGCGCGATAGGGCCGATGGATTGTTTCAGTTCAGTGCGCGACGGCATCAGTTCGCGCAACGACGGATTTTTCGGCAACTTCAGTGAATGCTGTGACGCGGTAAGCAATATTTCCGAGATGCCAAAAAGTCCCACTGCCACCGGCACGATGCCGATGCCATCGGCGAGCTCGATCACCTCGAAACTGAAGCGCGTGTAACCGCTCATCGCGTCGATGCCGATCATGCCGAGCATCAGGCCAAAGCCCGCCATCGCCAGCGTTTTGGGTATCGAGCCGCCGGTCATGTACGCCAGCACCAAAAGGCCCATCAACAGCAGCGCGGTATATTCCGGCGGGCCGAAGCGCAGCGCGAATGTTGCCAGCGTGGGCGCGAGCAGCATCAGGCCCAGCACGCCGAGCGTACCCGCCACGAACGAGCCGATCGCGGCGATCGCCAGCGCCGGTCCCGCGCGGCCCTGTTGTGTCATGGCATAGCCGTCGATGCACGTCATCACCGACGCCGCCTCGCCGGGCAGGCGGATCAAAATCGAGGTGGTGGAGCCGCCATACATCGCGCCGTAGTACACGCCCGACAGCAGCACGATGGCAACGATGGGATTCAATCCAAATGTCGCGGGCAGCAACATGCTGATACCCGCGAGCGGCCCCACGCCGGGCAGCATACCCACCAGCGTGCCGATGAGGCAGCCGATGAAGGCATACATCAGTATCTGCGGTTGCAGGGCAACGCTGAACCCGAGCAGCAGGCTGTTGAAGGTTTCGAGCATTGATTGCGTGTTGGGTGCTGAGTGTTGAGTTTTGAGTTGAATTTGGCGGATGCGCTACGAGGACATTTAACAAAGCACTAAAAACCCAACACGCATCACTGACTACACGCCCCACGGACTGACCGGCAATGGCACCCGCAGCAAGGTCGCAAACAAATAATAGGTGACCACTGAAAAACCAATACCCACCCCGGCCACCATCATGGGCTTGCGCCGTTCCATCACGCCGAGAAAAAATATCAGCAGCGCCGCCATGGTGATTCGATACCCCAAACGCTCCAGCGCGTACGCCGCCACGCCGCAGGCAACCAGTAGCGCGACGGCGCGCTTGGCCTCGCTCCATTCCATTGCCGCCAGTGGCTGCGATTTTCCGCCGCCCAGCACCACCAGCAAGCCCATCGCCCCCATGAAAATCGCCAGCAGCAATGGCACGTACCCGGGCCCGGGTTCGGCGAGCGTGCCGATGGGATAGGCACGGTTCATCCACCACACGTAAAGCGCGAGCGCGGCCAGCATCAAGCCGGAAATCTGGTCGCTGCGCAGTTGCCGTTTGGCGGGGGGCGCGGGCGATTCAGTCATGACAATTCAAACGCAGGATGGGTGGAGCGCAGCGTAACCATCACAACACAAGCCAATGCACCGGTGTTTGTGACGGGTTTCACCCATCCTGCGCGCACACCGGATCATTTTTTATCCTCAACCTTGCCCACGACTTTCACCACGGCGGCCAGGCGTTTGGCGTCGGCATCCCAATACTTGGCGAACTCCGGCGCATCCATGTAATTCACCGGCGAATTCACGCGCGCCATCGCATTTTTGAAATCCGCGTCTTCGACTGCCCTGCGCACGGTGTCGCGCAGGATTTTCAGCACCGGTTCCGGCGTCGCGCGCGGCGCCATCAGGCCCGACCAGATGTAATACTCAATGTCCGCGCCCTGCTCTTTGAACGTCGGCACGTCTGGATAATTTTCGTGACGCTTCGCCCCCCAGCTCACGTGCGCGCGCAGCTTGCCGGATTTCACATGCGTGGTGATCGCCGCGGGCCCGCCGGAGGTCAGCTCGACATGACCGCCAAGCAAGGTGGTCAACGCCGGCCCGCCGCCGGTGGTCGGCACGTGACGCATCTTCAATTTGTAGTGATGCAGAAACATTTCCATCGGCATGTGCAGCGCGCCGTAAATGCCCGATGAGGAATACGACATCTGTCCCTGCTTGGCGCGCGCCAGCGCCACCAGTTCCTTCAAATTTTTTACGGGCAGCGACGGATGCGACACCAGTATGGTCGGATCCGCCGAAATCAGTGCAACCGGCGCGAATTGATCTATCGAATACGCCGGCTTGCGGTTAAACAATTCATCGGCCGCCGGAATCACCGAAATGCTCGACAGCGCCATGAGCAGCGTGTAGCCGTCGGGCTTGGCGTTCGCGACCGCCGCATTGCCCACCGCGCCGCCCGCGCCGGGACGATTCACCAGCGCTATCGGTTGCTTGAGTAATTTTTCCATCGCCATCGCGGTTGGACGGCCCGTGATTTCGGCCACGCCCCCGGGCGGGAACGGAACAATCATCGTGATCGCGCGGGACGGAAACGCCTCTTGTGCCAGCACACCCGTACTCGTCAGCAGCAAGGGCACAAGCCACAACCTCAGAGGAAAATTATTCATAAGCAATTGTTTTTAAACAATAATTTATAGACTTACTGATCCGCTCGCGCGCCCGACACTTTGACCACTTGCGTCCACTTCGCGATATCGGCATTGAGGTATTTCTCGAACTCGCCCAGATTCATGGAAAGCGGTTCCGCGCCCTGCTCGTTCCAGGTTTTGCGCACATCGGCACGGCCGGTAATCCGGGTTATTTCACTGTTCAATTTTTCAAGCACCGCACGCGGCGTTTTCGCCGGCGCCATCACGCCGAGCCAGATGGTCGCTTCATAACCGGGCACGCCGGCTTCGGCGACGGTGGGGACATCGGGCGTCACCGTGGAACGCTTGGTGCCGGTGGTTCCGAGTGCGCGCACGCGGCCCGCCTTGGCCAGTGGCGCCATGGTGGTAATCGCGTCGAACATCATTTCCACCTGGCCGCTCATCACACTGGTGCGCGCCTCGGAGCTGCCTTTGTGTGGCACGTGAATAATGTCCACGCCGATCAATGATTTGAAATATTCGCCCGCCAGATGGTACGGCGTGCCGTTACCCGACGATGCGTAGTTCAGTCCCTTGGGTTTGGATTTCGCCAACGCCACCAGTTCCTTCACGGATTTGGTGGGCAGCGACGGATGCACCACCAGCAGCAGATCCGAATAATTGATCGGCGCCACGGGCGCAAAATCCCGCATCAGCGCAAACGGCTTTTTCGGAACCAGCGACTCGTTGATGGTGTGCGTGTTCGACATCAACAGCAGCGTGTAACCGTCGGCCGGCGACTTCGCCACAAGATCGGTGCCGATGATCGAACCCGCACCGGGTCGATTCTCGATCACAAACGATTGTGCGGTCGGCTCCTGCAGACGTTGGCCGAGAAAGCGCGCATAAATATCGGCCGGCCCGCCCGCCGCGAACGGCACCACGATACGCACCGGCTTCGAGGGATAAGCCTGTGCGAACACGCCCGCGCCGGCCACGCAGCACGCCGCGCCCGCGGCCATCCGCACTGCAAATTGCATCATGTTTTCTCCTCCGCACCTGTTTTGGTTTTAACCTGCCCGCGCGGCAAGTTCACACTGTGACGGTGAGTATCTTACCGTGTGCTGGCGGCGTCAACCACGCAAAATGACCACATCCAACCGCCCTTCAAAAAAGTGCGGCACCGCGGACAAAAACGCCGACATCCGCGCGGCATCCCAGCCGCCAAACTTTGCATTCAGGCGAAACTTATTTTCGATCTCGGCGCGCGTCAACGGCTCCTGTGCACCGCCGCGAATGTGGCCCTGACGCTCCTCTACCACGCTGCCGTCTTTCAGCGTCATGCGCACGTGGCCGGTATACGCCTTGGGATACGGATTGTTCGGATCCACCACGTATTGCACCTTGGACGAGAGCGCGAGTATGCGTTCGTCGCGCACGGTTTCCTCGGTAAACGCCGCCAGCCCCGCGCCGCCGGTGACAAACGCCACGGCGATATTAAACGGCGCGCTGAATTTCGCCGCGTAATCGTTCGCCGGCCGATGCTTCGACGGCAACGGATCCCACAGCCGGTGCACGTACCCTTCGGCGGTTTCACACAGGATACTCACCACGTCTTCGGCCTTGATGCCACGCTCGCGCAGCCGCAGCGCGCAATCCACATACGGCTGATTCATGGTGCCGGTGGCATAGGGCTTGAAGGTAATCACGTCGGTGTACCACTTCGTGCCGAAGCCTTCGGTCAGCACGCTGTAATCCCCCGCGGCATTACGCGCAAACGCATAATAGAAACCATGCGTGCCTTCAAACACCGTGCGCGGCCCCAGAAAACCCTGTTGCCCGAAACGCGCGGCCTGAATGCCGATCTTCGCGGCCCAACCCGCGTGCAGGCGTTTGCTCCACGCACCGTCGGCAAGATATTCGATAATGCCGCTCGCCATGCTGCCCGCAATGCCGAGCGCATCCACCGTCTGTTTGCGGTTAAGCCCCATGGCCGTGCTGACCGCCAGCGTCGCCGCCATCGCCCCCAGCACGCTGGTCGGATGAAAGCCCGCTTTATGTATCGACTTGGGAATCACCATCGACAGGCGGCACAACATTTCAATGCCCACCACCATGCCCTTGAGCGCGGCCGTGCCATCGCAGCCAAAGCGCTCGCACGCCGCGAGCACCGCCGGCATGATCACCGCGCTTGAATGCACCGGGCCGCCTTCGAACGTATCGTCGAAATCCTCGCCGTGCGCGGCACAGCCGTTGATCATCGCCGCGGTTTCGGGCGCGTAGGTGGTTTTATGCCCGATGGCCGTTGCCGGCCCGCCGCTATCGACACCTGCGATCACGGCTTTGACGTACTCAGTATTGCGCGCGGCCACGCACAGGCCCACCACATCGATCAGCAATTCTTCGACGCGGGCACGGACCGCTGGCGGGATGGCGTTGATGTCCAGCGCTATCGTCTGATCGGCGATGAGCTCGGCGATGGAGGGTGATGTTGACGACATGGGGCACCTGCTTTGCTATCAATGAAATAAACCAGGACTACTACAATGTCGTTCCCGCGAAGGCGGGAACCCATAACACAGCGTCACGTAAGCGAATATTTTCCCATCCTACCTTCCGCGGGGTAAGGGAAAACCCGCGTGAGCGGGTATCACAGGAAAACGCTTACGCCGCCGGCCGCTGCGTCTTCTTATACCGCCCGATCGGCACCAGTTCGGCGGTGGTGCCACCCGGTGCGCGAAACTTCACCGGAATCACGCCGGGATCGCTGATGATCTTGCAGCCCTGTGTTTTGATTTTCTCGGTGTAAGCCTCGATGTCTTCGACTTCGATGGCGAAGTGATGGATGCACGGTCCTTCGCCCGACGCCTTCGATTCCGCCGACTGCGTGCCGTCGTCGTATTTAATCAGCGTGAAATCCATCGCGCCATCGGTCAGATGTCTCGACAGATGGTCCCGCGTCTTGCGCGTTTCGACTTCCCAGAAGCCGAATACCTTCTGATAAAACGCGGTCGTTTCCTCGAGGTTCTCGACCTTGAGCGCGAGGTGCACAATGCGATTGTCCATGCGGTTCTCCCGTGATTACTCCAGTTAAACTTCAAAACCCTTGGCCGCGAGCATCGACTTTGCCGCCGGCCCCGTCAACCGTGAAATAAAATCCCGCGCCTCGACGGCGCGCGCACTATTCGCCACGCAACCCGCCGAATACGTGGCCTTCGCCTGAAATTCGTCCGGCAGCGGCCCGACATGCATGACACCTGCAATCGGCAGTATCTCGGAATTTTGTGTAATGCCCACGGCACTGGCATCGCCCTCGGCCGCCAGCCATGTCATTGCGGCGTTACCGTTGGGAAACAACTTCAGCCGGTTTTTGACTTCACCGGTAATGCCGAGTTTATCGAGACACGCCATCACGATTTTGCCCGCCGTCGCAATCGCCGGATCGGGAAACGTAATCACGCTCGCCGCGCGCAACGTGGCGCAAAGACTGTCCGCGTTCGAGACATCAGGCCGGACCGCGCCCTCGCGCACCGCGACACCCGTCCCCACTTTGCCCAGATCCGCGCGCGGCGCCGCAACGAATCCCGACGCGATCAGTTCATCGATCATCGTATCAGTCAGCACAATCAAATCCACCGCTGCCCCGCTACCACTCAATGCCTTGGCTTTTATCGCACCAACCGCGCCAAACTCGGCCACCGGCTCGATGCCGGTGGCGCAGCGAAACACCGCCATGGTGTCGCGCACCGCCGACTGCGCGGCGCCCGCACTGAGGATATGCAGCGCCGCCATTTATAGCCGGCCCACTTCCGCCACGATGGCATCGCCCATTTCGCGCGTGGTCGCCTTGCCGCCCATGTCGCCCGTCAGTACCTTGCCGGCCTTAACCACGTTTTCAACCGCCTGTTCCATCAATTCCGCCGCCTTTAAAGCGGCGGGCACGTTGTGCTTGCGCCCCAGCCACGCCATCAACATCTGACCCGACATGATCATCGCGTACGGATTGGCGATGCCCTTGCCCGCGATGTCCGGCGCGGAACCGTGCGTCGCCTGTGCCATCGCGCGTGCCGGACCCGCCGACAGTCCCGGCGCGAGCCCTAGGCCCCCGACCAGCGCGGAAGCCGCATCCGACAAAATATCGCCAAAGGTGTTGGTGGTGACAATCACGTCGAATTGCTGCGGCTTCATGATCAACTTGGCGGCCATGGTATCGACCAGCACTTCGTTGAATGCCACGTCCGGATATTCCATCGCCACTTTGCGACACTCTTCGGCAAACATGCCGCAAGCCAATTTAAACACGGTGTCTTTATGCACGGCGGTGACGATTTTGCGCCGCCGCGTGCGCGCAATGTCGAACGCCGCGCGGGCCACTTTCTGCGAACCCTGGCGCGTGATCACGCGGATGCCGATGGTCATGTCGGGTGATGGCCGAAACTCGCCGTAGCCCAGATGCACATTACGATCCGGCGGAAAGCCTTCGTTGTTCTCGCGCACGATGATGAGATCAACGTCCTTGTACAAACACGGCACGCCCGGATACGATTTCGATGGCCGGATGTTGGCGAATAAATCGTAATGCCGACGCAAAATGGGATGCGGGTTGATCGAATTCGGATTGTTCTTGGGATACGCCTGATGCCCGATAGGTCCCAGCACCCAGCCGTCGAGCGTGTCGAGTTTTTCGAGCGTGCCCGGCGGCAGGGTATTGCCGAGTTCGTCGAGCGCTTTTTTGCCGATGGGCACCGGGTGCCAGTCTACGGCCAGTGCCACCTTCGCAGCCGCCGCACGCATGACCTTGATGGTTTCCGGGACGACCTCCAAACCAATGTCGTCGCCTTCGAGTATGCCGATGCTGAGTGCCCGATCAACCATGATTCATGCGCCTTAAAAAGGGGCGGATTTTAGCACGCAAGCCACGCGCTCCCCGGTAAGATAGGCGCCATGAAACCGCTGCATAACGCGCGCCACGCCACGGAGGCCCATCTGATACGCGGCTATCTCGAATCGCACGGTATCGCGGTTATTGTTCGTGGTGAGTTTCTCGCTGGCGGCATCGGCGAGTTGCCTGCCGATGTGTGCGGCGTATGGGTCGTGCACGATCATGAGTTCACACGCGCGAACGAGCTGATTCGCCAGTGGCTGCAAGACAGTCCGGCACAGGCGCTTGGACAAGCGCCGTGGCAGTGCGACCGTTGCCATGAGACGCTTGAAGCGCAATTCACGGCGTGCTGGCGTTGCGGCGCGGTTCGCGCGGAACACCCCGCGTAGCCGCGCACCGGGCGACCATGTGCTCGGGCCCAATTTCCGATATAATAAAATTACTCTTTAAAAACAGATAGTTGATTAGTCTCACCCGGGCAAAATGCTAGTCGGGGCGCGACGCAAACAATTTCCATCGTCTGCCATGCCCGGTTTTTCACTCATTCCCAAGCACGATGAGCAACAAGCGCATTTGATACGCCGGTACTTCGCCGGCACGCTCTCATCGCTGCTCATTTTGGGATTCATGGGTGCGGTGCATGTACATGGTTACATGTCACTGCGCGGCTTGCAGTGGTGTATCGGCGGCGCCATGGCGAGCTACGTGGTGTTTTACGTTTTGCTGCGCTCGGGCTTTAATTTGCGCTTTCGCGACCCCACTCTGGCCGGCGCGAAAATTCTCGCCGCCTTCACCATCACGACGATTGCGGCCTACCACACCCAAAGCGACGCGCGCAGCGTGTTTCTGCCGGTGCTGGTGATGAGTTTCTTTTTCGGCATCTACCGCCTTGAAACCCGCATGATGACCATCCTGGCGCTGTCGTGCAGCGCGGGTTATGGCGTCATGCTGGGATTGCTTGGCCTCTTCAATCCCGCCGAACTGGATATGCAGCTTGAAACCTTGCGCTGGTGGATACTCACCATTGCGTTGTTATGGTTCGCGGTGTTAAGCGGACACATAGGCAAGCAGCGCAAGGAGTTGTTCGACAGCAAACTCGCCATGGAGTCCATGCTGGAACATGATGAGCTCACGGGCGTAGGTAACCGCCGTTACCTGACGAACGTACTCGAACAGGAAAAGAGCCGGGCCGACCGCAGTGGGACACCCTTTTGCGTTGCCATGCTGGACCTTGATTACTTCAAGAAAGTAAACGACACCTACGGACACGCAGCGGGCGACAAGGTACTCAAGGTTTTTGCGCTGGTGGCGCAGGACGGTCTGCGTCGCATCGATTATTTCGGCCGTTATGGCGGCGAAGAATTCATGCTGATCATGGCCGACACGGCGCTGGCGGGGGCGACCATCAAAGCCGAACGCCTGCGGGGCAACATTGCAAACACCCGTCATGCCGAAATCGATCCCGCGCTGGTGCAAACCGTCTCCATTGGTGTCGCCGAATACCGGCGTGGTGAAACCGTCGCCGACATCCAGAAGCGCGCTGACAACGCGCTCTACAAGGCCAAGGCCTCCGGCCGCAATCGCGTGGAAATCGACGCGTAGCCTGCGTTCTCAATACCCGCCGTCTCGCCGCTTGCGCGTCTCGATTAACAGTTCCGGTTACGGCTACGATTACGGCTGCGTGATTTCAAAACGGTAACGGGCGAGTTTACTTTCGTCCAGCGTCACGCCCAGGCCGGGACCGCCCGGCACGGCCATGCTGCCCGTCGACATGTCGATCTTGTGTGTCACGATATCGTCCGACGTTTTCAGCGGCCCCACGCACTCCAGCCCTTCGATCACGTTTTTCGACGTGGCGGCGCACATGATTTCGGCCATGGTATTAATACCCAACCCGAAACCGTGGCCCACCACGCACCGCACCCCAGCGGCTTCCGCCGTTGCGATCATGCGGCGCGTGTTGATGAATCCACCCTGCTTCATCACTTTCACTTTGACCAGATCCGCCGCATTGGCCTTGATGATATTGATCAGGCTCGCGTGATCGAGCACCGATTCATCCGCCATGATTGGCAGGCCCATTGCATTCGCTTCGCGCCGCACGCGCGCCATGCCCGCGATGTCGTCAAACGGCACCGGCTGCTCGTACAGTTGCAGCTTAAACGGCGCGACATACCGCGACAGCTTGATGGAGGTATCGGCGTCGTATCCGGCATTGGCATCGATGCGGATGTTGAAATCCGGCCCCACCGCCTCGCGTACCGCTTTCACGCGATCGCGGTCTTTTTCGATATTCCCGCCAACCTTGATCTTGCACGAACGAAAACCCTTGTCCTGCCACGCCTTGGTTTCGGCTGCCGCCTCGTCCGGCGGCAGAATGCCGATCCATGCGTTGAACCGCGCGACATCCGTCATCAGTCCGCCGAGATAGGCATGCACCGGCATGCCCGCCACGCGCGCGGACAAATCCACGCACGCCATCTCGATCGCGGCCTTGGCATCATGAAAACCCTCGCGCAACGGTTCGATCTTTTCCAGCACACGGTGCACATTGGTAGGATCCAGGCCGATCACCGCGGGCGCCAGCGTCTGCTGCAGCACCCACAGGCTTTCCTCGATGGTTTCCATCGAATAGCCCGGTGATGGATCGATATTGCCCAGCCCCACCGCGCCGCCCGTGGCAGTAATGCGCACCACCGCGCTTTTCTGGATCGATTTACTCTTGTAGGCGTTTTTGTACTCGCCGACCAAGGGCACGGCGACGCCGAAGACTTCCACGCGTTCAATGGCGATGTTCATGAGGCCTCTCTGAAATTGGCTTTTGTGTCATGGTGAATAGTTGCCGGATGGCGAGATTATTTCACGATACAATGATTACGTTTCAACATTTCAGCATCTTCCATATTCCGGTCGGCGGGCGGCAGCGCCACCGGGTTCGTCAACCCACCCTATTATTCATTGCATCAGAAGGAGCACGCTTTGTACGACGACCCCATCAAACACGCCACGCTGGAAAACGAAGCCGCCGATACATCGGGCACACGCCGCTACTCCCGCGTTATCGACGCGCACATGCACTGGTATCCGCAGGAATTCGTCGATCTGATGATCAAAAAAGGCCCCGCCAACGGCGCGACCATGGGTGAAGATGCCAAGGGCAATCCGGTGGTGTTGTCGGTGCCCGATGGCACGCAAACGTCGGTCATGCGCAAAACCATGACCAACCTTGAGGACATCATCAAGGACATGGAAAAACGCAAATGCGACACCTACGCGCTGTCGATGACTAATCCCCTGATGTACTGGGCCAAGCCCGCGTTCGGATTGGAACTCGCCGCCGCGCACAACGACGCCTGCGTCGCCGCGCACAACAAATATCCGGACAAATTCTACGGTTGCATCATTCTGCCGATGCAGGACGCGAAACTCGCCGCACAGGAACTCGAACGCATGGCCAAGTTTCCGTGCATGCGCGCGGTGTTTATCGCCGAGCACATCCTAGGCAAGAACCTGCACGAAAAAGAATTCTGGCCGATTTACGAACGCGCCGAGGCACTGGGCCTGCCGCTGTTCCTGACCAATCTGTATCCGTCCGGCGCTGACCGCATGAAAGACTTTTTCATGATCAACACGCTCGGCAATCCACAGGAAGCCGGTTACGCCGCGATGAGCCTGGTGTGCGGCGGCGTGCTGGATGCGTTCCCGAAACTGGAAGTGTTCCTGCCGCATGCAGGCGGCACCTTCCCGTGGCTCATCGGCCGCCTGGACCTGGCGCGTCATGTGAGCAAGGAACTCTCCCACATGACCAAGCCGACCTACGATTACTTGCGGCGCTTCCATTACGACCTGATCACGCACGACGCGCGCATCATGCGCAACCTGATCGATCTGGTCGGCGCGGATCGCATCGTCGCCGGTACGGATTTCCCGCAAGGCATGTCGGTCAAGCAGCCGGTGGATTTTGTGGAGTCAATACCGGGACTCACGCACCGCGAACGCGAAATGATTCTTTGTGACAATCCGGCGCGCTTGCTGAAGATCGAACCGACGTTAAAGAAATAAACGCGGGCCGGGGATGCGCTAATCCAGCTTGATCCCCGACTCTTTCACCAGCCGCGCAAACTTCGTTTGTTCGGCCTTGATGAAACGCGCGAATTCCTCCGGCGTGTTTGTCGTCGGTGAAGTCCCCTGCGTCGCCAGCACCTGCGGCAGATCGCTCGACTTGGCTATGCGGTTGATGGCCTCGCTCAACTGTTTGACGATCGCTGCGGGCGTGCCGGCGGGCGCAAGAAAGCCGTTCCAAAGCTCGATTTGCATGGTGGGGCCGCCCGATTCGCCCATCAGCGGTAAATCGGCCATCGACTCGATGCGCTTGGCTCCCGTGGTCGCCAGCCCCCGCAGCTTGCCCGCACGCACTTGCGCGATCACGGTGCCAATGCCGCTAAACGCGATGTTCACCTGCCCAGCGAGCAAATCCACGGTCGCGGGCGCGGCGCCCTTGTAGGGAATGTGTATCAGATTCACACCGGCGGCCTTGCCGAACATGAAACCGGCGAGGTGCTGAATGCTGCCGCTGCCGAGCGAGGCATAGGTCAGCGTACCGGGTTTTGCTTTTGCCGCGCTCACCAACTCGGGCACACTGCGCGCTACCACCGACGGATGCACCACCAGCACCAGCGGATTCAGCGTGCAAATCGAAATCGGCGCAAAACCTTTTTCAGCATCGTACGGCAGCTTGGTATACATGTAGGGATTGATGCTGACGGTGGATATATTGGTTTGAATAATCGTATAACCATCGGGCGCGGCTTTCGCGGTGGCCTCCATCGCGATGATGCCCGCTGCGCCACCCCGGTTATCCACGACCACCTGCTGGCCGAGCGCGTCGCTCAGGCGCGACGCGTACGAGCGTGCCACGAAATCCGCGCCGCCACCCGGCGGCACCGGCACGATCATGCGAATCGGCTTGTTGGGGTAATGTTGCGCCAGTGCCGTATGTGACAAACAATACATTAAAAACAATGGCTTATAAATATTCATCAGACTACTCCGGCTGGATGCCGGCCTTGCGCACCACTTCGGCCCACTTGGCGATTTCCTTTTTGACGTAGGCGCTGAATTCTTCAGGCGTACCAATGATGGCATCAGTGGATTGCGCGGCGAGTTTTTCCTTGACGTCCGCCGACTGCATCGCCTGATTGATTTCGTGATTCAGTTTGTTGACGATGGCGCCCGGCGTGCCCCCGGGCGCAAACACGCCATACCAGGTGGCGACTTCGAGATTCGGCATGCCAGCTTCCGCGACGGTCGGTACGTCGGGCAGCGTCGCCGAGCGTTGCGACGCGATCACCGCGAGCCCGCGCAGACGGCCCGTCTTGATGTGCGGCGCGGGCGCGGGAATACCAATAAACAGCGCATGCACCTGCCCGCTGATGACATCGTTCATCGCGAGGCTGGACCCTTTGTAGGCCACATGCACCAAATTCACCCCTGCCTGCAACTTGAACAGTTCCGCCGCCAGATGCAGTGAGGTGCCCACGCCGCTTGATGCGTAATTCAGCCCGCCGGGCTTGGCTTTGGCAAGCGCAATGAAATCTTTCAGCGTGGGCGTCGGCAGATTGCCCGGTGTGACGATCACCATCGGCACCGCGGCCACGCGCGCAATCGGCGCAAAATCCTTCACCGGGTCGTATGCGAGTTTTTTATAAAGACTGGGGCTGATGGTGATATTGGGCGCCACCAGCAGCACCGTGTAACCATCCGGCGCGGCGCGCGCGGCCAGTTCAATACCGAGGTTGCCCGCGGCGCCGGGACGGTTGTCGATGATGACCTGCTGCCCCATCGACTGCGTGAGCTTCTGCCCGATCAGGCGCGCGACAAATTCTGTCGCGCCACCGGGCGGAAAGCCTACGATGAAGCGGATGGGTTTCACGGGATAGTTCTGTGCCTGCGCCGAAGCAGCCCATAGCGTCATGCAACACACCATACATTTTCGGAAATTCATCGACACGGCTCCTCGCTCCTCACGTCTTACGCCTCACGGAATAGGATAAGGCACTGCCTGCCCGGCAAAATGCGCCGTCAGATTCGCCAGCAACTTGCGCCCGCGCTCGACGCGCACTTCCATGGTGCTGGAGCCGATGTGCGGCACCATCACCACGTTGTCCATTTCCATCAATGCCGCCGGCACGCGCGGCTCGTCCCAGAATACATCCAAGCCCGCACCGGCGAGACGTTTTTCCTGTAACGCGCTGATCAATGCTGCTTCGTTCACCACGGGGCCGCGCGCGACGTTGACAAGGAACCCCGCTCCGTTACCACGGCCCAGCGCCTCGATCACACTTGCATTCACCAGGTCGCGAGTCTGTGGCGTCAATGGACAGCACACTACCAGCACATCCACCGCCCCAGCCATGGCGACAAGGTCGCTGTAGTAAGGCAACGGCGAATCCTTCTTGTTGGGCCCGAAATAACAAACCGGCATGTCAAACGCCAGTGCGCGTTTCGCCACGCCCTGCCCGATACGCCCAAAGCCCACGATGCCGCAGCGTTTGCCGCGCACTTCATTGCCGGGACGCGCGAGCGCTTTTTCCCACCGCCCTGCCCGTATGAAACGGTCCCCAGAGGCGATACGCCGCATGACATCAATCATCAGTCCCAGCGCCAGGTCCGCAACCGATTCGGTAATGGCGTCGGGCGTGCGCGTGCATACAATATTGCGCGCGCGCGCCGCCGCGAGATCCAGCGTGTCTCGCGGCGCACCAAAGCTCGCGATGATTTCCAGCTTGGGCAATGCTTCCATGGTGGCCACGTCACAGCCTTTCAGACCGGTGGTGACGAGTCCGCGCACGCGTGGCGCTACCGCCTTCAACAGGGCTTGAGGCGCAGGTGCCTGCCACAATTTGTGCACGACATACTGCTGCTCCAACGCCGCCAGCGTGGGCGCGAATATCGGCCAAAGAACCAGTATTTCAGGCTTCATGCATACACTCGTTTTCAAATAACAACGCCGGGAATTCCCCGGCGCTGCGATCGACTCACTTACCGAATCAATTACCGAATCAATTACTTCAGCCGTTTCAGTATCTTGATGCGCTGCACGGTGTCTCCCGCGAGATGCGTCCACACCATCGCGTCGCGCACCAGCTTGTCGGCGCGCGCATTGATCATGCAACCCTCCGGCCCGTGCACCTGTAAATTGAGCCGCGTCACGCGTTGAATGATGTCAGTAGAGTAGTTCATCACAAAGCCGGCGTTGGCGGAGTGCTCGCCGGCATCGTGTTGCCAGGCCGTGCGCAACACAAAGGAGCGCAGCGCCTCGGTGAGCATGTGCATTTCATGCACGCGCAGCGCGACCAGTTGATGTTCGATCAGATATTTGCCCGCTCGCTTGGCGGTGCGCGCGTAACCCATCGCCATTTCCACCGCGTCGTCGCACACGCCCAGCGCGTTGGCCGCGAGTTCCAGATCGCCAAAAATATCGCCGCCGGTGGTGTCGCCCTTGCCGGCCTTGACTGACCCGGTGCCCACCGCGCCGACGATGTTTTCTTTCGGCAAGCGCGCGTTTTCAAAAATCAGTTCGGCGTTCTGATAGAAACGCCAGCCGCGTTTGTTGAACACCTTGCCAATGCGGAAACCCGGCGTGCCCTTGGGCACCATGAACAACGTACCGCCCTGTTTGATGTTCACATCGGGATTGGTGCGGGTATCGACAAAAAACAGTGATCCCACGCTGCCATTGGCGATAAAACACTTTTCGCCATTGAGCACCCATTCATCGCCATCCTGCACGGCCTTGACGCGATATCCGGCCCTGGGATCATCTTCCGGCGGCATGCGGTTGTCCGAACCGGCATTCGGCTCGGTGATGCCGCGCCCCATCACGTAGCGATGATCCGCGAGAAACGGTTTCAAAAACCGGTTCTTCTGATCATCGGTGCAGGCCATCGACATCAGATGGCTCCACTTCCAGTTCTGGCTGAACGCCTTGGACATGGCGCTGTCGCCCTTGGCCAGTTCCGCCATCACAATCGCCTGCGACACGAAATCCGCGCCCGGCCCGCCCCATTCCTTGGGCACTGCCAGCGTGCGAAAGCCAAGCTTGGAACCGGCTTCAATAATGTCCCAGTCCCAAGGCTCGAAGCCGCCTTCGATTTGATCGCGCGCAACCGACGCCGGTCGTAAGACCTCCGTCGCAAATTTGCGCGCTTCCGCTTGCCAGTGCCGTTGTTCTTCGTTTAGTGAAAAATCCATGCTGAATTTCCTCGATCCGTGGTTCTTGTTTCCTCCCCTTCAAGGGGAAGGAGTCAATATTGTTACGCCGCCTTGCGCTGAAACCCCGCCACTGATTCCGCGATTTGCAGCTTGGCCGCGCCATCGGTGTCGTCGGAGTGCGCAATGATGAAACCATCGTTGACGTATTTTTGCAGCGGCATGTCGCGCATCACGCCCATCGCGCCGAAGCACTCGGCGGCGAGCAGGGTCACTTCATGCACGGCCTCGGCAGACGCCACGCGGGCAATCACGTGCAACGGCAATTGCGACACGCTGCGATCTGCGATGGCTTCGGGATGATCCAGCGCCCATGCGGCTTTCCACACCATATTGCGCGACAGTTCGAGCTTGATAGTGCAATCGGCGATCTTGGTACCGATGGCCTGATGCTCCATAATATTGCGGCCGCCCTGACGGCGCATCTTGGAATAATCGACGGCCGCGTCGTAGCTCGCGCGCCCGACACCGAGGGCCACCGCCGCCATCGCCACGCTGTTGCGCGCCAGCAGCTTGCCGTCAACGAACGGGCAGGCGCCTTCTTTCCCCAGCAGGTTCGCGGCAGGCACTTTGCAATCCTTCAATTCAATCGCCGCCGCGGTGCCGTGATGCCAGCGCGTCATGGCGTTGTTCGGGCCGCCGAACGCCTTGATGGTGTCCAGCACCTTGAAGCCGGCGGTATCGCGCGGAATCAAAAACGTCGATAGCCCTTTCACGCCGGTGCTGCCGGCGGTGGTGCGTACCTGCACGGCAAACAGTTTGGCCAGCGGCGCGTTTGACACGGCTTCGACGCGGCCGTTGATCACCCAGTCGTTGCCTTGTTTGGTTGCGCCCGGAACCACCACGTCTTCATCGTACGCATCACGATGGTACGTCCAGCCCAAGCCCGCTTCCGCCGTGGTGCCCGCAAACGCGAGATGGTAGTTGTCGTCATCCACAAAGGATTTCACGTATTTGGCTTTCTGTTCGGCGCTCATCAGCGAGTCGAACAGCGTGCGGCCCAGCGCGGCGGTCGTACCGAGTATGGTCGCCACGTCCACTTCGCCGGAGGCCAATTCTTCAAGCACAATGCAGGTGGTGAGGTTATCCGCACCCGCGCCACCCGCGTCTTCGGACAACGCCAGCGTGCGCAACCCCAACTGCGTAGCCTTGTTCAGCAGATCGGTCATCACCGGTTTTTCAAACGGTTGCAGGCGATCAGGATGTATTGCCGCCGCTTTCATTTCGCGCTCGGCAAAATCGCGCAGCGTGTCGCGCATTTCAAGTTGTTCCGGGGTGAGCGTCAGGCTAAACATAAGTATTTGTTTCCTTTGATAAATTCCATGATGGGCCGATGGGAAGCGGCCCGGCCAAACAGAGGCATGACTATAGCGGGAACGGCGCTTTCTGAAAAGCGCCGGCACCAGCATGTGAAAAAAGTTAGTAGTGGGATTTAAAGCTGATCGCGTCGCGGTACTTGAGGTCTTCCAGGTCGATGTAGGAACGCTTGGTCGCCTTGTCCACCGTGTACTGTATCTTGCGATTGGTCTCATTGCAGGCGCGGATATCGATGAGTTCCAGCGCCTCTTTCACCTCCCACTCGTGCGCGCCCGCGATACCCGCCGGCGCGTAGATGATGGAACCGGCTTCGACTTCATATTCCTTGCCGTTGAAATCGCGCACGGTGGCATGGCCGGAGATCACGTAATAGGTGGCCTCGATGGGATGCCAGTGCAGTTGTTCATAGGTGCCGGGCTTGTAGCTTGCGCGGCCCAGACGCACGCGATCGGTCATGAACACTTCGGGCCATCCGATCAGCCGCGTGTACGTTTGACCATCGGTCACGCCGCGCGATCCCTTGTAATCTTTTTCGTTGATGACTCTCAGAGTGGACTTCACTTCCATGTTACTGCTCCTGTACGGAATTATTCACCGGTAAATTTCGGCTTGCGCTTCTCGCGCCAGGCCTTGTGCGCCTCGTCCTTGTCCTTCGACAACTCCAGCACCAAGAAGCGATACGCATCGGTGAGCGACGAATCCTGAATGTTCGGAATATCGAGGCCGCGGATCAGCGATTCTTTCATCAGGCTCACCGCCAACGGCGGCAGACCGGCGATATGTTCGGCGATCTCCTGCGTTTTCGCCGCGAGTTCCGCGTGCGGCACCAGCCACTGCGCGATGCCGTGACGGTAGGCCTCCTCGGCCTTCAGCGCGAACCCCATCGCGAGCTTCATGCCCATGCCCTTGCCCGCGTAGCGCGCCACGCGCGTGCCGCCGCCGTAGTTGGGAATAATCCCCAGCGCCACCTGCGGCAAGCGCCATTCGGATTTATCCGAAGCGACAATCAAATCGCACGCCAGGCTGACAATCGCACCCACACCAATGGCGTAGCCGTTCACCGAGGCAATCACCGGCTTGGGAAAATCGCCGATGAAGTTCGCCGCGAAGCGGCGCGGCCGGCGGATTTTTTTCACGAAAGCTTTTGCACCACCGGTGGTGTGCGCATTCTCTTTCTTGAGATTGGCCCCCGCCGAAAACGCGCCGCCCGATTCATCGCCGGTGAGGATCACCACGCGCACATCGTCATCGTCCGTGGCTTTGTCCAACTCACGCACAATGCCTTCGTTATAGTCATCGTCCCACGCGTTGCGTGTGCCGGGACGGCTCAGCGTCAGCGTGAGGATGTGGTTTTTCTTTTCTGCCAGTAGTGGCATTGAATATCTCCTTAATATTTGCGTTACTTCTTGCCGTGGTCGTTATAGTTTTCCCTGACCATCTCCGGGGTAAAGCTGAACACATGCGCGCTGTCAGGATCGACGGTTGCGCGCACCCAATGCGCTTCCGGGTAGCCAAACAATTCAACGCGAGTGAAATGTTCCAGTACAGTACCACGATTGCCACCCTTCTTGTTGTCTACGATCAGCGGCTTGTCCACGCGAAAGTAGTGGGTGTCACCATGCACGTAAGCGACCGGTTTGTCATACGCAAGCACCTCGCGCGCGAGCGCGTTAACGAATTCAACGTGCCCGCTCGGACGTTTCGCATTGGGCGGCGCAATTCCCAAACTGCCCCTTCTGCGAGCCGGCCAGCCTGCCTCGAAGTACGGATTCGCTTGTGTCAGGATCATGATCCCTTTCGATCCGGACTGTCTGGCGTGCTGAAATGCCTGCCGCAGCCATTCAATATTGACGGCATTGCGCTTCGCATACTCGACATCCATCTCCGCTGTCCGAGCCAGATTATTGTTACTGCCGACGTTATGCACGGTTACGAATAGCACGCCGCCCTGCGTCCAACGCACGTTCTCGCGGTACTCGGCGTGACGGGCATCGTTGCTCTGCCTGATCAGCGCAATCTTGCGTTTGCCCAGACTTTGCTCGTCCTGAAAAAATACCTCGCGCACCTTGGCCAACCGTTCGAGGGAATCAGGAACGCCCCCCTGATGACAATCCGTCCATTCGTTATCACCCGGCGTATAAATCAGCGGATGGCGCGATGCATTGAATTCTTCGCGGCGCTTATCGTATGTTTCGTTCTTGCATGAGTTATAGGGGGGACTTCCAATATCACCCACGTGAACTACAAATGACAGTTCTGCGCGATTCAGCGCAGCCATGATGTTGGGAAACCGCGCCTCTGATTCCGCGTCATAATGCTGATCACCTATCAGTCCGATTTCGAATTTAGCAGACGATCCTGCTCCTGGCGTGGAAGCACACCCAGCCAGAATCGTGACCATGCCAAACAGCAATGCCGCAACCAAAGCGGTGCTAACTCTCGCCGCAAACGAATGTCTTCTGTCCTGGTACATGTCGCTCCCCTTTCTGTGACTATTCCGAGCATAACAGCAAGCTGGCTTCATTCTTGTGATGCATTTCAATGCACAAAAGTGACACGCCCCGGTCACTCCGAATTGATACCCGCCTCTTTAATTACCTTGGCCCACTTGGGCACCTCAAACTTGATGACCGCGGCAAATTCGTCTGGCGAATTGCCGATGGACTCCAAACCAAAATCCCCGAGCCGCGCCCGCAAATCGGCATGCGCCAAAATCTTGACGGTTTCACCATGCAGCCGCTGAACGATCGGGGCCGGCGTTCTCGCTGGCGCGAATAATCCGTTCCAGCTCGACACTTCAAAACCCGGATAGCCCGACTCCGCGACCGTTGGTAAATCCGCCAGCGCGGGCGAACGTCGCAGCGCAGTAACGGCCAGCGCGCGCAGCTTACCTTCGCGCGCCAACGGCATGACCACCGCAGTGGCGCCGAACATCATCGAGACGCGCTCGCCGATCAAATCGGGAATCGCCGCCACCACGCCTTTGTAGGGAATGTGCCGGACATCGACACCCGCCATGGACTTGAAGAACTCTCCCGCCAGATGGGGCGCGCTGCCGCTGCCGCCCGAGGCATAGGTCAGCACGCCCGGCTGCGCCTTGGCGAGCGCCACCAATTCCTTGACGCTTTTCGCCGCCACGGCGTTATGCACCACCAGCACGTTCGACGACACGGTAATCTGCGACACCGGCGAGAAATCTTTCACCGCTTCATACCCAAGTTTGGACAGACTGGGATTGATCACCAGCGCCCCCTGCGCGAGATAACCCAGCGTGTAGCCATCGGGCACGGCCTTGGCGGTTCGATCCGCTGCAATGGTACCGGCGGCGCCGGCGGCATTGTCCGTCACCACCGGCTTGCCCAAAAACTCGGACAATTTTTGGCCGAACACACGCGCAATAACATCCGTCTGGCTGCCGGGTGGATAACCGATCAACAGGCGTATCGCCTTCTCGGGATAAGTCGTTTGCGCGGCGGCACTCGCCACCAGCGCCGTGCCCCCAATCACCAGCGCGAGACGTGTGACCGGATTCATCGACGTCAGTCCGCCCGCATCCCCACGGCCTGAATCACTTTCCGGTTCTGCTCCAGTTCGCGTTGAATCATTTTCGCGAATTCCTGCGGCGTGTTGCCGATGGCATCGGTACCCGACGCGGCAAATTTCTCCCGCGTTTCCGGCAGCCTGAGAACGCTTCGGATTTGCGCATGCATGTAATCGACGATCGGCGCCGGTAAATTCGCCGGGCCGAGTAGCCCTTGCCATGGCGCGGTTTCAAAATCCTTCACGCCCGCCTCGGCGAGCGTGGGCACATCCGGCAGATACGACACGCGCTCCTTGCCCGAGGTGCCGAGAATTCTCACGCGCCCGGATTTGATGAACGCCATCACCGTCGGCGGCGTGGTGAATATCAGCTGCACCTCGCCACCCAGCAGCGCGGTCAATGCGGGCGCGCCACCCTTGAACGGCACGGAAACCATTTTGGTATTGGTCAGCATCTTGAACAACTCCGCGGCCAGCGCGCCGGAACTGCTGGGAGTGGCCAGCGCGACATTCAAGGCGCCCGGCTTGGCACGCGCCAGCGCGATCAATTCCTGCGTGGTGTTGGCCGGCACCGACGCGGTGATCGCCAGCAGCAACGGCTGCTGGCCCGCCAGCGTGATCGGCGTGAAATCCTTGTACACATCGTACGGCACTTTGCGATAGATGAACGGCACGATGGTGTGCGCGGCGTAAGTAAAGAGCAGCGTGTAACCATCCGCCGGCGCGCGCGCGACGATCTCGTTACCCAGCACGCCACCCGCGCCCGGACGGTTATCCACCACGAACGCCTGTCCGACGACCTCGCTGAGTTTGTTGACCGTGAGACGCGCGATGATGTCGGTGCCGCCGCCGGCGGCGACCGGGACCACCACGCGCACGGGGCGTTCCGGATAGCGCCCCACCGCCTTGCTTGCCGGTTGCGCATACGCGTTCGCCGCGACCCAAAGCGACAAAAAAAATATATTTAAAAACAAATACTTACATTTCATTCGTTTTCATCCCTCTGACTGGCGATACCCTACACAATCCGACCCGTCATTCCCTCGACAGCGGCAATCCATGACACAGTGCCCCATGATATGGCTTAGGGATTACCGCTATCACGGGCATGACGGCGAAGTAACAGCACACAGCTATTGAGACGCTGCACCACGCACAATCAACGCATCCAGCATCCGCGCCCCCGCGCCCTGCTCATACACCATCAGCGGATTGATATCCATCTCCGCAATTTCATGGGAAAAATCCGCGGCAAACCAAGACAGCCGAACCATCGCATCCACCACCGCATCCCGATCGCGCGCCGCCATGCCGCGCACGCCTTCGAGCATTTTTTTGCCGCGCAGCTCATCGAGCATTTCGTGGGCTTGCACGGGCGTTACCGGCGCGGCGCGATACGCGACATCCTTCAGCACCTCGACAAAAATGCCACCCAGCCCCGCCACGATGATGGGCCCAAACACTGGATCGCGCATCACGCCGAGCATCATTTCCACACCGGGGCGCGCCATCTCCTGCACCAGCACACCATTTATTTTTGCTTGCGGCGCGTATTGCCTGGCGGATTTGACGATGGCTTCATAGGCCTCGCTGACAGCCGCCGCACCGTCCACGCCCAGACGCACGCCACCGGCTTCGGTCTTGTGCGCGATGTCCGGTGAATCGATTTTGAGCACGACCTTGCCGCCGATTTTCACGGCGAGGCTGACAGCCTCTGCCGCGTTTGTTGCCAAAAACTCCTGCGTCACCGGCAAGCCGTAACATGCCAGTATTTGCTTGGCTTCTCGCTCGGTGATTTTTTCACCCGCCGATTGCAAATGCGTCCGCGCCAGCGCCGAATCGATCCCCGCCAGCCGCACCGGCGTTAACGCGCCGGACTTTTTCGCCGCAACGTATTTTCCAAAATCATACCCCGCGCGGATCGCTCGCGTGCAGGGCGTGGCATCCCGATACACAACCACGCCGCTGCCAATCAAATCGCGCGCACGAAACTCCTTGTCGTCCATGCAGCCGCCCACCCACAGCATCGCGGTCTGTTTGCCGCACTGATTCATGATCTCAACGGTTTGCAGCAAATTCTTTTTGGTGGGTGAAGGCACGATCGGAATCATCACATCCACACCGGGATCGGCGGCGATGGTGGTCAACGCCTTGCGATAGAAATCCTGATCGCCGGTGGCGGCCGAGGTGAGGTCGGTCGGGTTGCCCACCTTGCCGTAGCCGGGCATGAGTTTGCCCAGCGCTTCCTGCGTTTCAGCGGTAAAGGGATTCCATTGCAAATCGAATATCGCGCCAGCGTCGGCCAGATTCACAATGTTGCCGCCGGTGGGCGCCACCGCCGCGAGCCCGCGCCCCTTAGGCCATTTGCGCTGACGCAGAAAAACCGCCGTTTCGTAGAGCTCGTTACATTCATGCACCTGGATTAGACCATACTGGCGGCACACCGCTTTGATGATGTCGTTGTCGCCGGCGATGGTGCCGGTATGCGACGCCGCCGCGCGGCTGCCGGCATCGGTGGAACCGATTTTGAGAATCACCAGCGGCTTCTCGAGTTCCGCCGCTTCGGCGGCAAGCTGGCGGAATTTCTCGCCGCTCTTGATGCCTTCGATGGCCAACAACACCACGTTGGTGGTCTCCGAGTGCAACATGAAGCGCGCAAAATCCAGCGTGTCGATGTCGGCTTCGTTCCCACAACTGGCCTCGTAGCTGATGCCCAGCCCGTGTTCCATCGCGCGCCACATCACGTTGATCTGGCCGAGCCCGCCGCTGTGGCTCACCACGCCAATGTCGCCTGCCTTTGCATGGACGCCACGAATTGCCGCGGTTGAAGTCATCGCGAATCGATCGATGAAATTCACGATACCGTTGCAGTTGGGCCCCATGAAACGGATGCCGGATTCGCGACCAAACTCAATCAGGCGTTTTTGACGCTCGCGTCCTTCGGCCGTGCCGGTTTCGGCGAAACCGCCACTGAAGACCGTCGCATGTCGCACGCCGATGGCCGCGCAATCGGCCAACACGTCGAACACGCGCTCGCTCGACACCACGATACCGACATGATCCGGTGTCTCCGGCAAATCCTTGATACCGGGATAACACTTCAATCCATTAATGTCTTTCAGACGCGGATTGACGGGATAAATCTTCCCCGGGAATCCGAAACCCGTCATTTGCTGAAACACGCGGCCACCGAATGACGTGGGATGATCGGTCGCGCCCACCATGGCCACGCTGCGCGGCGCCATCAGGGGGGTGATATTGGGTAAGTCGGCTACGGGCAAGGAAGCATTCATATTGTTGTTTTGTCAGCGTTCGGGATGAATATAAGGTTACCCTGTCACTGGCGTTCCCGCGCAGGCGGGAACCCATCACACACGTGCCCCTTGAGACAACGTATGAAATCCCGCTTCCGCCGGAATGACAGGGTTTGTTTTACATGCTGTTTTGAAATGAGGAAAAAACGCCGAGGATCAAGTGCGCAGCTGATCGGCAAACCCGCTCGCTGAGCCCACCAGTGTTTTCACACCGTGCTGATTTTCGCACCAGCACTCAACGGTGACGCGCGGACGACCATTCTCTTCCTCCCGACTCTTGATCACCGCGCGCGCCGTCAGCGTATCCCCGACAATCACCGGCTTGATGAACGAAGCGGAAATTTTTCCACCGCGAATGAACCCGGCGCCCAGCCAAGTCACCATCATCTGCGACACATAAGCGGTGGACATCAACGCCTGCGCCAGTGGCGCCGGAAAACCCTTGGCCTTGGCCCATTCCACATCGGTGTGTATCGATTTAGGGCGCACGCCGGAGTAACAATCGATCTGGCGTTGGGTAATGGTCTTCTTCAAGGCCGGCAACTCACTGCCCACCTCCATTACAATTTTTTGACTACTGCTTGCGGGCATCTTCGTGCACTCCTGATTTCGGGAACAGCATTTGCGTGAACTGGCCGCGCACCAGCACCTTACCGGTTTCTTCGTCGCGCGTGGCAAATTCGGTGACCATGTAGTGACGGCCGCGCTTTTCGTATTTGTCGATCAGCTTGCCGCGCGTGCGCACGCGCATGCCCACGCGTATCGGCGCGATAAACTCGTATTGCATCTTCGCGTGCAAGCCCGCCGGCACGATGTACTTGCCGTGGCGCATGAACAGCGCCTGATTGCCGAGCAACACCGGATGCGTGATCTTGCCGCCGAACGGTGTCGGTTCGTCGCCGAAATACCACGGATCATGGTCGTCCACCGCGAACGCAAACGTTTCGACATCCTCGGGCTTGATGAGGAAATCATCGGACATGAATTCCTCGCCCACCGTTACCACTTCATAACTTATTTCTTTGAATTCGATCACGGCTGTTGCCCTTTAAACAGACAGTTTTTGAATCACGGTTGCCACATCCGCAATCCGCTCCAGTTGCCCCAGCATATCCAGCGATGCTTTGCGACTCGCCTCCGGCAAGCGCGCGGCCGTCATCTCGTGAAACTTGTCCGCCACTTGTTTATCGTTCAGCGGGTTCTTGTAATGCCCCAGCGGATAAATCACTTCCTTGGCATGCGTCGTGCCGGACCGGGTGCGCACCGTCACGCGCCCCGGCGCGCCCTCGGGATAGGCCGCGTTTAGCCGTTCATCACGCCGCACTTTAACCTTCGCCATTAGCGCGTTCAGGGCGCGATCCGCGAGGCGCGCGTCCGAAAAAGACGCATCGGTCACCGCGCCATCCATCAGCGCGCTGGCCACCACGTACGGCATGCTGTGATCGGCGGTCTCGCGCGTGGCGGGCGCCCAGCGCGAGGGTTCATTGCCCATCATCATCAACGACGCGCCATAGGTATCGACCATGATTTCGTCGATATCCTCCAGCGCAAATTGCCCGCGCAACTCCAGCGCCGCGAATACCGACGCCTGCCCGTGATAACAAATCGGCAGGCACTTCAGATGCGTTTCGGTAATCAGATGTTTTGTTTCCGGCAACGGCCAGTCGTGCTGCCCGATCACCTGCCACAAACCGCCGTCGCCCTCGAACACCGCTTGCGGCCCGGTGAAACCATCCTGTGCGAGCAGCGCGGCAAACACCGCGTTGCGCGAAGCGTTCGCCCCTGCGCAGCCCTTCCAATTCGACAAGTGCCCGCGCCGCGCCTGCGCCAGCGCCATGTTGGGCGCCAGCGCGAGCGACACCGCGTTCGCCATTTGATCGTGGTTCAGCTTCAGCAGCTTGCCCACGCCCAGCACGCAACCCAGCACGCCATACACCGGCTGATCCCAACCCTTGGCGTTGACATCGATCGCGTCGCAAAAACTGCAATACACATCGTACGCGAGCGTGATCGCGTTGATCAACGATTTGCCGTCGGCGTGTATGCTCTCCGCCACCGCGATGATGCCCGCGTTCATATCGCTGGGATGCCCGCGGCTCTTGCCGAGATAGGTGTCGCTGATGTCGAGCAGGCGCGTCATCACGCCGTTGGCGAACGCCGCGTTTTCGGGCGTGGTTTTGATCGTGCTGCCCCACACGGTTGCGGGCATGTCACCGTGGCTGCGCTCCGCGACCTTGCGCGCCATCACGCTGGTGGGATTGTCGAACACACCCAGCGCGCTGCCGAAGGTGTCGATCACGCGCAGCTTCACCGCATGCACCACCTCCGGCGTCAGCGTGTCATACGATGCACGCTCGGCAAACGCCACCAGCCGCTCGGTGGTTTTGTCATAAGTAGTTGTTTTTACATGATTATTTATAACGGTATCCATGGCAGCTTTTACTCCGGTTTGATGCCCGCGATTTTGATGACCTTCGCCCACTTCGCCAGTTCGGCTTTGACGAGGTTGCCCAGTTCTGCCGGCGAACTGGTGTCCGCATCCAGCCCTTGCGCATCCATTACTGATTTCGCTTCCGTCAGTCCGATGCTTTTGCGCGTCAGTTCGTTGAGCCGGTTCACGATGGCCTGCGGCGTGCCGGCGGGTGCGAACAGCGCATTCCATGCCGTCACTTCATAACCCGGCAAACCGGATTCCGCAATCGTCGGCACCGCCGGCAGCACCGCCGCACGTTTCGCGCCCGTGACGCCCAATGCAATCAGCTTGCCGGATTTCACATGCGGCACAACGCTGGTGCTGCCGAAAGTAAGGGCGACCTGTCCGCCGAGCAAATCGGGCATCACCTGCCCCGTGCCCTTGTACGGGATGTGCGTCATCTTCAACCCGGCCATGTGGCCGAACAACTCCGGCGCGAGGTGCGTGCCGCTGCCCACGCCCACGGAGGCGTAATTGATTTGCCCCGGCCGCGCTTTCGCCAGCGCGATCAGTTCCTTGATCGAGCGCACCGGCAGCGACGGATGCGCCACCGCAAAAAACATGTAAGAGGCCACCTTCGCCACCGGCTCGAAATCCCTCACCGGGTCATACGGTACCTTGCGCTGCAACGACGGGTTGATCGCGATGCTGCTCTGAACAATCAACAACGTATAACCATCGGCGGGCGACTTCGCCACCAGTTCAATGCCGATGCTGCCGCCCGCGCCCGGACGATTTTCGACGATAAATTGCTGCCCGAGATCACCCGTGAGCGATTTCGCCAGCAGCCGCGCCACCAGATCAAGCGACCCACCCGGACTGAACGGATTGATCATGCGTACCGGTTTCACCGGGTAAGCAGGCGCGGTGGTCTGCGCATTCGCGGTGCCGCATAACGCGGCACACGCCAGCGAATACGCGGCGACATGCGCCCAGGATGCACCACCGCGCGCGGTGCGTTTCTCTAATTGGTGAATGATCCGGTTGTCGTCGCTCATACTCGTCGTCGTGATGCGTTTTTCCATGGACATTACATCACGCGCGGCATCACTTTGCCACTCATCACATCGCAATATGAACTGCGAATCGTATGAAATCCGTGCGAGAATCGCGATTGAACGCGCTGGGGTCCGACAGCGCCTCCCGACGGCAGCGCCGGGCGTTTGGATGAGCCGACCTTGTAAAAACTCCCCGCTCTTATGCTGATTAATCGATACACCATTGCCTTGCTCTCATGGTTGCCACCACTGGTCGCCGCGCAGCAACAGCCCACCGCCGCGCCACCCTACCCGGTCAAACCCGTGCGCCTGATTATCGCCGTCCCCGCCGGTGGCGCGCCCGATCTGGTGGCGCGCATGATCGCGCCGGGCATGTCGGGCTTGCTTGGGCAACCGCTGGTGATCGACAATCGCGGCGGCGCGGGCGGACTTATCGGCACGGAACTGGCCGCCAAGTCGCCGGAGGATGGTTACACATTCTTCGTCAGCAATCCGAGCCCGCTGGTGATTCTGCCGCATCTGCAAAAGCAGTCGTATCACCCGTTCAACGATTTCACGCCCGCGGGCCTGATTTCTGTCGGGCATTCGCTGCTGGTGACGCATCCGTCGCGCGCCTACAAGAGCGTCGGTGAACTGGTCGCATTCGCCAAGGCGCAGCCCGGAAAACTCGACTACGCATCGGCGGGCAACGGCAGCGTGATTCATCTGGCGATGGAACTCTTCAAGAGCCTGGCTGGCGTGAACATCACGCACGTACCCTACAAAGGTTCGCCACAAGGACTCACCGATGTGCTCGGCGGACATGTCGCGCTGACCTTCAGCACCATTCCGCCGGTGCTTCAGCACATCAAGGCCGAACGCCTGCGCCTGCTGGGCATCGCCAGCGCCAAACGGTCGCCGCAATTGCCGAATGTCCCCACCATCAGCGAATCCGGCGTGCCCGGCTATGAAATCAGCACCTGGGTCGGATTGCTGGCGCCCGCGAAAACGCCACAGCCGATGGTGGCGCGCATGAATCAGGCGATGGTGAGCGTGGTACGCGGCGCGGATCTCAAACAACAATTCGAAGCGCAAGGGGCCGACCCGGTGGGCGGCAGCGCTGATGAATTTGCCGCACTTTTAAGAACGGAGTTCAACAAGTATGCAAGCGCCGTCAAGGTGGCGGGATTAAAAGCGGATTGATCCCGACACGAACGACAAAAATTATTTCTTAAAAACAACAAATTGCGATAACACTTCATGGACATCACCACACAAGCCCTCATTGCCTTTGCCAGTCATCTGCGCTTTGAAGATCTGAACGCAAAAGCACTCGAAGCCGCGAAGGCCCGCATACTCAGCACCATTGCGGTGAGTCTCGCCGCCTATGAACTGGAACCCGTGCGCATCGCGCGCAAACTTGCCCAGCCAGTGGCCAGTGGGCCGTCGGCACGTATTTTCGGTTCGCTCGCCAACACCACGCCGGACATGGCGGCCTTCGTGAATTCGGCGATGGTGCGCAACCTCGACATGAGCGACAGCTACGTCATTTCGGCGGTCAGTCATCCCGCCGATGCGTTGCCAGCCATTCTTGCCGTGGCCGAAGCCGAAAACTTGAGCGGCAGGGATTTTCTGCTGGCGTTGGCGATCATTTACGAAGTGCAATGCCGTTTTGTCGAAGTGGTGCCCTACAATCACCACGGCTGGGATCAGACGCCAGTGGTCGCGCTCGGCGCCGCGCTGGGCTGCGCGCGGCTGCTGGGATTGCCGCCCGGGAAGATGGCGCACGCGATTTCACTGGCGCTGGTACCCAACATCGCACTCAATCAAACCCGCACCGGTACGTTATCGATGTGGAAAGGCATGGCCGGACCGCAAGGTGCGCGCGCCGGTGTTAACGCGGCCTGCATGGCTCGTGAAGGAATGACCGGCCCCGACGGCGTGTTCGAAGGCAAATACGGATTCTGGAATCAGTTGATGGACGGCAAGACCTTTACCGTACCCATGCCAACGCAGTTTGCCGATCATACGTTCGCCGTGCAGCAGACGATGATCAAGTCATTCCCCACGCGCTTTAATTGCCAGGTGCCTGTGTTTACCGCGCAGAAGTTGCGTACGATGATTAAGGTTACCGACATCGCCTCGCTCAAGATTGAGTCCATACGGCAGGCGTTCGCGCGATGGATGGATCTGCCCGAAATCTGGAAGCCGGAAACCCGTGAAACAGCGGATCACTCGCTACCCTGCACTGTCGCCATGGCCTTGATCGACGGCACTATCACACCGAAAATGATGGACACCGGGCGCTTCAAAGACGGCGACGTACTGGCGCTGATGCAAAAATGCAAGCTTGAAATGCCCGATGAGTTCGCGGACCTCGCGCCCGAAACGCGTTGTTGCCGCATTACCGCCACGCTGAAAAACGGCAATACCGTGGTTGCCGAACAGCGCCGCAGTCTGGCGGATGACGCGGCGGATACCGGGTGGGAACAGGCGTTGGTAAAATTAGCCGGGCTGACCAGCGACGTGCTCAGTGCGTCGGCGCGCGCGCAATTGGTGACGCTGGTTGCGAATCTGGAAAATCAAAAATCGATTGCGCCGTTGCTGGACGCTACGCGCCTCGGCGCACCGTAGCCTGCGGAAAACGACATCCCAAAAAACAAAGGGCCGCATCACGCGGCCCTTGGGCTAGCAAAAACAGCGGCTACCTGAAGCTTACGCCACCACCACCATCTCAAAATCCCCTTTGGTGGTGCCGCAATCCGGGCAGATCCAGTCTTCGGGCACGTCTTCCCAACGTGTGCCGGCGGCGATACCGTCGTTCGGCATGCCCTTCGCTTCGTCATAAGAAAACGAGCACAACAAGCACTGCCAGACACGAAATTCCTTGGGCTTGGAAACTTCGGGTACGAATGCCTTCGCGGTTTCCAGGCGCGGAAAATTCAGCACCAGCGCTTCCACGCCTTCGGGCCCCGCGACAATGGGAAAATAGCCTTCGTCGGGCTTGGTAAAGCCGATGGAAATCGCCTTGTACTCCTTGCCCTGATAATTCAGACTGCCCTTGGTCACGACAATGTACTGGCCATTACCTTTCGATGCATCCGGCCCGGCCGTTTGCGCGCCCGGCGCGAGTTTCAGCGAATATGCGGCCAGTCCGCGTTCATCCTTGATTTCTTTGAACGGACGGATATTAACGGCGGCATCGCCATCGAAATTCGGCGCCTCGGTGACTTGCCATGGTTTGCGATTGGGCACCGCCACCAGTTTGTCCTTGGCGGCCGGGATGTACTGCGCGCCCGGATCCCAGTGCGCACGCAGCGTCAGAAATCCCACGCCCCGCTCGTCGCCCGTGAGCGGGCCGTACGGGGTATGCGCGCGCGAAAAATGTACCGCATTCAGGGACAACGGATGTTTGCCGATCACGCCGCCACCACTGACAATGACCTGAAACTGATCAACTTCATGAAAGTGCGGGTGTATCACGCGATGCGGCGTGCCTTCGGCCAAAAACGCCACCGGGTGATCCACCACGCCTGCGGGCGGCGTAATGAATCCGGTGCGCCAGGCTTTGCCGCCGTTCGGTATATCGCGCACTTTCTTGTCAGCTTTAACGTCGTCGTACGATGCGATTTGGGGCATTTTTCGGTTCCTCGAAGCGGTGTAATAGACGGATTCTACTCGCGACGGACGCCGCATGGAAAGCCGCGTTTCGTTCTGCGCCGCTCAGTCCATATAATGAAAATTTATTTCAAAAACAGAGGCTTAGCGCAAACCACCTTGGCCGGACAATGTGTCGAACACCCCACTGGAGGAAACTATTCTTTCGCGCCGGCCTTGATCAGAATGCGGGCTATTTCAGTCTGCTCGCGCTGTTTCGCAATGCCCAGCGCACTATAGCCATCCGCCGATTTGTAGCTCACATTCGCGCCGTTCTCCATCAGCAACAGGAGCGCCGGCAACTGGCCCTCGCGCGCGGCCATCATCAGCGCGGTAGTGCCGTTCTGCGCCACGGCGTCCACCTTTGCCCCCTTGGCGAGCAGCAGCTTCATGATGTCCAGGTTATTTTTAGCGGTGGCGTACATCAACGGCGTCCATCCTTCATGATCGATGGCCGCGCCTTCCGCCATCAGCAATTTGACGATTTCGATGTGGCCCCGCAACGCCGCGAGCATCAATGCCGTTTCACCATATGCGTTGCGCGCCGCGACCCTTGCCTTGGCGGAAATCAGCGTTTTCACGATGTTCACGTGGCCTTCTTTCGACGCCAGCATAAGCAGCGTCTCGCCTTCCTTGGTGGCGGTGTTCACATCGACACCTTTCTTCAACAACGCGACCACGTCGTTGCCGTAGTTCATGCGCACCGCCTTGATCATGTCTTCATAGGTGTCAGCGCGCGCGGCTGTGACAGCCATAGTCAATAGCGCAAACAGCACGCACGTTATCCTCGCCAACGATCCTGCGCTTTTCGATATCTGCTTCATGCATCACCCGCCATATTGAACAAGTTAAGACAATTCTCCGTGGTTGCCACGGCAATATCCGCCGCCGGACACCCCCTGAGACGCGCAATTTCCTCCGCCACGTAACGCACCAGCCCCGGCTCGTTCGTCTTGCCGCGAAACGGCGCCGGCGCCAGATACGGCGAATCGGTTTCAATCAACATACGGTTCAGCGGCACTTTCTGCGCCACCTCCTTCAAGGCCTTGGCATTCTTGAAGGTGACAATGCCCGAAAACGATATATAAAACCCCATCGCGAGCGCCGCCTCGGCCACTGCCCACGATTCGGTAAAACAGTGCATCACCCCGCCCGCCTCCGCCGCGCCTTCTTCCTGCATCAGCCGAATCGTATCGTCGGCCGCGGAACGCGTATGAATGATCAACGGCTTCCCGCACCGCCGCGCCGCGCGTATATGCGTGCGAAAGCGCTGCCGCTGCCATTCCAGATCGCCCGTCAGACGGTAATAATCGAGACCGGTTTCGCCAATTGCCACGATTTTCGGGTGGACGGCCAGTCTGACAAGGTCTTCGACGGAAGGTTCGGTCACATCGGGATAATCCGGATGCACGCCAACCGAGGCATACAGGTGCGCGTGCGCATCGGCCAATGCCAGCACCTTGGGAAAATCATCGAGATTGACGCTGACGCATAGCGCGCGCCCGACCTGGTTGTCGCGCATCAACGACAAAATTTCGTCCAAGCGCCCCGCGAGTTCCGGAAAATCAAGATGACAGTGCGAATCAATCAGCATCTCAGCCGTGCCCCGCGCGCGTAACCCTGCCATAGCCCAGCATCAGATCTTCAATCAGCAAACGGGCGTTGAGCGGGTGATTCACAATGCGTTGAAACCGCACCAGGTCACGATGAAACCGCAGCATTTCCAGCGCATTCGCGCGATTCACGGTATTCGTTAACGCGTCCTTAAAATCCGGGTTGTAGCGCACATGCTGCTGGAAACACAGGCTCGCCACGTCATACGTCCAGCGCTGGAGCCAGTTGATCAATTGCGGAATCGGATGCGTGGCGAATTTCTCCGCCAACAGAAGCGGATCAAACGCGCGCGACGACAAGCCATCGAGAAATTGTTTGCGGCTGGCCCAGTATTCGTCGTTATCGAGTTCGGCGGCCAGCACCGGCGCGCCACCGGCCTGCGCCAAGGCGAGATGCGGTTGTGCGGCGCCTTTTTTCGACAGCCAGTCAACGGCCTCTTCACGCGATGGCGGACGCAGCGCGAGTTGCTGGCAGCGACTGCGGATGGTCGCGGGCAGCATGTGCGGGCGATCGGACACCAGCACAAAATAGGTTTCCGGCGGCGGTTCTTCGAGGCTTTTCAGCAGCGCATTGGCGGCATTGACGTTCATGGCCTCGGCGGGCTGAATCAGGACCACTTTCGCGCCGTTGCGATGGGCGCTGATGTGCACAAAGTCTTCCAGCGAGCGCACCTGGGCCACCGTAATCTCGCGCTTCTTTTTTTTGTCGGACGGCTCGGCATCTTCAGCCACGGCTTCGGCGGCCTCCGGCTGCAACAGCCTGAAATCGGGATGGTTGCCAGTATCAAACCAGTGGCAGGCTTCGCACGCGCCGCACGCAATAAGCGGCGCGGCTGGCTGCTCGCAAAGCAACCCTTGCGCCAGCGCGCCGGCAAAAGCGCGCTTGCCGATACCCGCGGCACCTGTGATCAAGAGCGCGTGCGGCAGGCGACCGGCACGCTGTGCGAGCGTCCGGTAATCCTGCAAATGCCAAGAAAAATAAGTCATTTAAAACAATTGCTTAAAATGGTATCTTCAACTACTTTCCGCACAGCATCCAGCGTAAGGGTGCCGTCGATAATGTGCATTCTGCCATCGCTTTCCCGTGCGCGACGCAGATAGGCGGCGCGCACCCGATCAAAAAATGCGCGCCCTTCCTGCTCGAAACGATCCGGCTCGCGCACTGCGCTGGTACGTGCTTTGCCCACCTCGGCAGGCACGTCGAAATACAAGGTCAGATCCGGCTGCAGCGGACCCTGCACCCAGCTTTCGAGCGTCGCGATGCGCTCCCACGGCAAACCGCTGCCACCCGCCTGATACGCAAACGTGGCATCGGTAAATCGGTCGCACACCACCCACGAGCCGGCCCGCAACGCGGGCAGAATCACCTTGTCCAGATGCTCGCGCCGCGCGGCAAACATCAACAACGCCTCGGTATCGGCATGCAGCGGCTGGTTGGGCTGCCGGTTTTTGTCCAGCATCAGTTCGCGCAAGCGTTCGCCCAGCGGCGTGCCGCCCGGCTCGCGCGTCAGGCACACCGTTACGCCCCGTGCCGCCAGAAACGCCGGCAGCCACGACAGGTGCGTGCTCTTCCCGGCACCGTCCATGCCTTCGAGCGTGATGAATTTTCCGGGTGCGCCTGCGTTCATTTTCGTCCGCGTATGTATTTGTTCACGGCGGCGTTGTGTTCATCCAAATTGCGTGAAAACTGCGAACTGCCATCGCCTCGCGCCACAAAATACAACATTTTACTGTCGGCGGGGTTGAGCGCCGCCTGAATAGAGGCCAAACCCGGCATGGCAATCGGCGTCGGCGGCAGGCCGTTGCGTGTGTAGGTGTTCCATGGTGTATCGGCCTGCAAGTCACGCCGCCGCAGATTGCCGTCGAACGATTCGCCCATGCCGTAGATCACCGTGGGGTCGGTTTGCAGGCGCATATTCATGCGCAGCCGGTTGACGAACACCGACGCCACCATGGCGCGGTCACTCGCCTTGCCGGTTTCTTTTTCCACGATGGAGGCGAGAATCAGCGCCTCGTAGGGCGTGGCCACCGGATGATCGCCGGCACGCTTTGCCCACTGCGCAGTCAGGTGCGTTTGCATCAGACGGTGGGCGCGCCTCAGAATGGCCAGATCGCTGGCGCCACGGCTGAAATGGTAACTGTCCGGAAAGAACCAGCCTTCTGGTAGCGCGTCGGGAATGCCCAGTTTGCGGGCGATGGCCTCGGGACTCATACCCTGCGTGTCATGTTTCACGGCGTCGTGCGTATCGAGCGCGTCGCGCATCTGTTTGAAAGTCCAGCCGTCGATGAAACGAATCGATACCTGCGTTGCGTCGCCGCGCGTGATTTTTTGCAGCACCTTGAGCGGTGTGGTCGGCGATTCGAATTCGTAATTACCCGCCTTGATGTGCGGTGCATTGCCGTGCAGACGGCCAATCAACTCAAACAGCAATGGCTCGCCGATGACCCCCGCCGCCGACAAATCGCGCGAGGCCGTGCGCAGACTGCTGCCCGGCTTCAGATCGAATGCGAGCGGGGCTGGCGCGAAGGTCAGTTCCTGCTGTTCGTAAAAGTAAAGTGCGCCGGCCGCCGCGGCCGCACAGATAACCAGCAGTATGGTGAGCCCCTTAATCGCGCGCAGCATCGTCCGTCTCCAGCGCATGCGCGAAGTCTCGTGCGAGCGTGGTGGGCACCCACGTGCGGCCCTCCAGCGAGGCAATGGGCCACAGTCCGATGAGACTATTCACCAGAAACGCCCCTTCCGCATTCCGCACGCGCGGGTACGGCAGCGCTTCCACACGGCAGCCCGTGCCTGCCTGTTTCGCGAGATCGATGATCCGGTCCCGCGTCACGCCTGCCACGCCGGAGCGCGACAAATCCGGCGTGATCAGTGCGCCGTCTTCGATAATAAACAAATTGCTCATGGTGCCGCCGATGGCAAATCCTTCCTGATCAAGCAGCAAGCCTTCGGCCGTGGCACTGTCGTTCCACTCCGCGCGCGCCAGCACGTTCTCCAGGCGGTTGAGATGTTTGACGCCCGCCAGCGCCGGTTGATGCGACAAGCGCAAGCGACACAACCGCACAGTGACGCCGTTTGCGTGCCTTGCGGGTGGCGCGCTGGCCTCGGCCATGACGATGCGCGACGGCACACCACCACGCGGCGGTGCGTATCCCCTGGGACCGCCGCCGCGCGTCACGATGATTTTGACCGTGGCCAGCGCGTGACCAACGGCCACTCGCTGCACGTCGGCCAGCAACACGGATTCCGGGGGGCACGACAAATCCAGCGCCCCGCAATCGTGGTGCAATTTGGCGTAGTGCCGGCCCCACTGAAGCGGCCGCCCCGCAACGGCACGCAGCGTGCGAAACACGCCGTCGCCATAAGCCAGGCCGCGATCGGTAACTGCGATGGATTCAGCCGGCGCGCCGTTAACAAGCATCATGGCCGGAAGAACGGCGAAATAGTCGGCGCGGCGATCAGAGCTTGCGGAAAACGAGACTGCCGTTGGTGCCGCCGAAGCCGAAGGAATTCGACAACGCGACATCAATTTTCATCTGGCGCGCGGTGTTCGGCACGTAATCCAGATCGCACTGCGGATCCTGATTTTGCAGATTGATGGTTGGCGGCGCGACCTGATCGCGTATCGCCAGCACCGAAAATACCGCTTCGACGCCACCGGCGGCGCCGAGCAGATGCCCGGTCATCGACTTGGTGGAACTCACGGCAAGTTTTTTCGCGTGTTCGCCAAAACAGCGCTTGACCGCGCCGGTCTCGGCTATATCGCCCAGCGGCGTCGAGGTGCCGTGTGCGTTAATGTAATCAACCTGATCGAGATTCAGATTGGCGTTGCGCAACGTGTTGGCCATGCAGCGCACCGCGCCCGAACCGTCTTCGACCGGCGCGGTGATGTGGTGTGCATCGGCGCTCATGCCGTAACCCGCGAGTTCACAGTAAATGCGCGCGCCACGCGCCTTGGCATGTTCGTATTCTTCGAGCACCAGTACGCCGGCGCCCTCGCCGATGACAAACCCGTCGCGATCCTTGTCCCACGGCCGGCTGGCAGCCTGCGGATCGTCGTTACGCGTGGACAACGCGCGTGCCGCGGCAAATCCGCCCACACCCAGCTGGGAGATGCACGATTCCGCGCCGCCCGCGATCATCACGTCGGCGTCGCCGTATTCAATCAGCCGCCCCGCTTCGCCGATGCTGTGGTTGGCCGTGGTGCAAGCCGTCACCACCGCGATATTGGGGCCTTGCAAACCGTACATGATGGAAAGCTGGCCGGAAATCATGTTGATGATTGACCCGGGCACGAAAAACGGGGTGATCTTGCGCGGGCCACCCGCGAGCATGGCGTTGTGGGTGTCTTCGATCAGCGGCAGGCCGCCGATGCCCGAACCGATACACACGCCGATCATTTCGCGGTTTTCACGCTCAAGATCCAGCCCGGCATCCTTGAGCGCGTCCATCCCCGCCGCCAAGCCGTAATGAATAAAGGTATCGAAGCGGCGCGCCTCCTTGGCATTAAGCCATTTGGATACTTCAAAATTCTTGACTTCGCCCGCGATATGCGAGGCGAAGGTCGCGGGATCAAAGCGCGTTATACGCGCGATGCCGGACTTGCCTGCGGTGATGCTGCCCCAAGCCTCGTCGATGCCGATGCCCACGGGCGAAACGATACCTAGCCCAGTAACGACAACTCGGCGCGCGGAGGAACGTGGCATGACGTGAGGTGTAGAAAATCGGCCGGCGGACACCGGCACGAAGAGTCAGAATATGTTTTTACCAGCGGAGGCCCGGGGCCGCCCGCCAGTGTTTCCCGTGGCTATCCGTATCAGGCCTTGGCGTGCGAGGTCACGTAGTCGATGGCTTGTTGAACCGTAGTGATTTTTTCAGCGTCCTCATCGGGAATTTCAGTTTCGAATTCCTCTTCAAGGGCCATCACCAGTTCAACGGTATCGAGCGAATCTGCGCCCAGATCGTTTACGAACGACGATTCGTTCTTGACGTCGGCTTCATTGACGCCCAGTTGTTCGGCAACAATCTTTTTGACGCGTTGCTCGACATTTTCCATTGCATTCCCCTTCCTTGTGAATATTCTAGGTTTGGCTGACCCGGTCTAAGCGCCGCTAAGCCGAAACAACCCCAACCACCCGCTTCGGCAAATCAACCAAGGCGCGCATTTTACCATCATTTTAGGATCAAAAAACACCACAAAAACATGCACTTACATATTTATAGTCGGCATTTTCAGCCCTTCAGTCCATATGCATGCCGCCGTTGACGTGCAGGGTTGCGCCCGTGATGTAGCCGGCGCCCGGCGACGCCAGGAACACCACGGCCGCAGCTACGTCCACAGCCCCGCCCAAGCGCCCCAGCGGAATTTGCCCAACCAGCGCCTTGCGCTGTTCATCGCTTAAGCCCCGCGTCATATCCGTGTCGATAAAGCCCGGTGCCACACAATTGACAGTGATGTTACGACTACCGATCTCGCGCGCCAGCGATTTGGAAAAACCGACCATCCCGGCCTTGGCCGCCGCGTAATTGGACTGGCCGGCATTGCCAGTGGCGCCCACCACCGAGCCAATGTTGATAATGCGCCCGGCACGCGCCTTCATCATGCCGCGCAGCACCGCCTTGGACAACCGGTAAACCGATTTCAGATTGGTATCGAGAATGTCGTCCCACTCGTCTTCCTTCATGCGCAGCAGCAGGTTGTCGTGCGTGATGCCGGCATTGTTTACGAGAATGGCGATATCGCCAAAACGCTTGCCGATATCCGTCAGCACGGCGTCCACTTGGGCTGCGTCATTCACGTTCAGCGCCACGCCCACGCCCTGAATACCCGCCTCGGCAAAGGCCTGCGAAATCGCCTCGGCGCCGGCGGTTGACGTCGCCGTCCCCGCCACGACCGCCCCCGCCTTCCCCAACTCGACGGCAACCGTCCGCCCTATGCCGCGCGATGCGCCAGTGACCAGCGCCACCTTGCCATCGAGAACGCGCGCGGCGCTCATTTCAGCACCTCCAGCGCTTGCGCCAACGACGCCGGATCGGTGATCGCGAATCCTTGCAGGCTCTTGTCGATGCGTCCGGTCATCCCGGCCAGCACCTTGCCCGGACCGCACTCGGCGACATGCGTCACGCCCGCGCCTGCCAGATGCTTGATCACTTCCACCCAGCGCACCGGGTTACATGCCTGCCGCGCCAGCGCCGCCTTGATGGCAGCGGGATCGTTCACAACCGCGACATCCACGTTGTTGACCACTGGGATCGCCGGTGCATTAAACGTTACGTTTTTCATGTAATCGGCGAGGCGATCCGCTGCCGGTTTCAGCAACGACGAGTGAAACGGCGCGCTGACCGGCAGCATCAGTGCGCGTTTTGCGCCCCTGGATTTGCAAGCGGCCGCGCCGCGCTCCACGGCAGCCTTGCTGCCCGCAATCACCACTTGACTGGGGGCATTAAAATTCACGGCCTCTACCACTTCGCCAAGTTGCGCATCTGACGATTCCGCGCAGGCCGCGCGTACGGCGTCATCGTCAAGCCCCAGGATAGCCGCCATTGCGCCGGTGCCGATGGGCACGGCTTCCTGCATGGCCTGCGCGCGAAACCGCACCATCGGCACGGCATCGCGAAATGCAATCACGCCCGCCACCACCAGCGCGGAATATTCACCCAAGCTATGTCCAGCGACCATCGCGGGCGCGAACCCGCCCGCGGCTTGCCAAGCGCGATACACCGCGACGGCCGCCGTGAGCATCACCGGCTGCGTGTTCACCGTGGCGCTGAGCTGATCGGCCGGCCCCTCCGCCACCAGCTTCCAGAGGTCTTGGCCGAGCGCATCCGAGGCTTCGGCGAATACGTCTTTAACCACTTGCGATTCGGTGAACGGTTGCATCATCGCAACAGACTGCGAACCTTGTCCGGGAAATACCAGCGCAAATTTCATGATTATTTATCTAATGAAAACAAACCTTACATTCGAACGAGCACCGCGCCCCAAGTGAATCCGCCGCCCACGCCCTCGAGCATCACCAGCTGGCCACCGCGGATACGCCCGTCACGCACCGCGCAATCCAGCGCGAGCGGCACCGAGGCCGCCGAGGTGTTGGCATGCTTATCCACCGTGGTAATGACTTTATCCATCGGCAATCCGAGTTTTTTCGCCGTAGCTTGAATGATACGGATGTTTGCCTGATGCGGTATCAGCCAGTCAATCGAGGATTTTTCGAGATAATTGAATGCAAGCGCCTCTTCCGCGACTTCGCCGAGCACACGCACCGCAAACTTGAAAACCGCATTACCTTCCATTTGCAACAATGGCCGCCCGCTGACCTTGCCTCCGCTGACGCCACCCGGCACGGAAAGTATGCCCGCATGACTGCCGTCCGCATGCAGGTGCGACGACAAAATGCCGGGCTGTTCGCTGCGTTGAAGCACCACCGCACCGGCTCCGTCGCCAAACAACACGCAAGTGGATCGGTCTTCCCAGTCGAGTATGCGCGAATATACTTCTGCACCAACCACGAGAATATTCTGGTATTGCCCGCTGCGCATGAACTGATCGGCCGTGGCGAGCGCGTACACAAAGCCGCTGCACACCGCCTGCACATCAAAGGCGGGACAGTTTTTTGCACCGAGTTTGGCCTGCAAGATGCACGCGGTACTCGGGAACACCATGTCGGGCGTGGTGGTGGCGACGATGATCAGGCTCAGATCGCCCGCCGCCACGCCGGCGGATTCCAATGCGCGACGACTTGCGCTCAGCGCGAGATCACTGGCGCATTCATTGTCCGCCGCGACGTGCCGCTGGCGTATGCCCGTGCGGCTGAATATCCATTCGTCGCTGGTTTCAACGCGCGCTTCCAGATCCTTGTTGGTCAGAAGCTTGGCGGGAAGATAGCTGCCCGTGCCGGCAATTCTTGAATAGATCGTCACGCGGCCTTCCCGTCGTTCGCGTGTACCACGTTTTCGGCGTGCCCCGCGTGAATATGGGCGAGGCGCTCGGAGATATGCGCCAGCATGCCGGTACGCACTTCTTCGGCGCCGCGCTTCAGCGCACACGTGAATGAATACGCATCAGCAGAGCCGTGACTCTTCAGCACGATGCCGCGCAAGCCCAGCAGGCTCGCGCCGTTGTAACCCCGGTGATCCACGCGCCGCTTGAAGGCGTTGAGCACTGGCATCGCCACCAATCCTGCCAACCGGGTAAAGATATTGCGCTCAAATTCTTCGCGCATGATGGAGCGTATCAGATGCGCAAGGCCTTCCGCCGATTTCAGGGCCACGTTGCCGACGAAACCATCGCACACCACCACATCGGTCGTACCCTTGAAAATATCGTTGCCTTCCACGTTACCGTAGAAATTCAGGCCGCTGGCGCGCAGTAATTCAGCCGCCTGCTTGACCACCTCGTTGCCCTTGATGTCTTCTTCGCCAATGTTGAGCAAGCCCACGGTCGGACTTGCCTTGTGCTCGACGCACCCCACGAGTTCGGCGCCCATGATGCCGAATTGCAGCAGATGCACGGCCGTGCAATCGACATTGGCGCCCAAATCCAGCACATACACCCGCCCTTTTTGCGACGGCATGATAGAGGCTATCGCCGGACGGTCTATGCCCGGCAGGGTCTTCAGCACATACCGTGAAATCGCCATCAGCGCACCGGTGTTGCCGGCGCTCACCGTCGCCTGCGCCTCACCGGATTTCACCAGATCGACCGCCACGCGCATGGAAGAATCTTTCTTGCCACGCATGGCTAGCGCTGGCGGCTCGTCCATGCCGACGACCTCGGAGGCGTGTCGCACCACCAGCCGGTCGCCGAACGCGGTCTTGTCGGTTTTTAGCTGGGCGTCGATATCGGCGGACAAGCCCACCAGAATTACAGCGGCATCCAGATCGTCGCGTAACAATGCCAGAGACGCCGGCACGGTGACGGACGGCCCGTGGTCACCCCCCATGCAATCGACAGCTACGGTTACCCGCATCTGAATTTCCGCGCGCTGTTATGCAGCTATGCTTGCGAGGCCATGAAGCACTTTTGAGTCTACGTGAGCCAGCCGATGGCTCAATGGGCGAACACCCCGCCCAGCTCCCAGGCCTAATGCCTATGCTTCATGCCTCGCGATACCGCCAGCGCGAGGACGCTTTATTCGCCCTTGGACTTGATGACTTTCTTGCCCCGGTAAAAACCGTTGGGGCTGATGTGGTGACGCAGATGCACTTCGCCCGTCGTGGGCTCCAGTGCGAGCGGCGCCGCGGTCAATGAATGATGCGCGCGATGCATGCCGCGTTTGGAGGGTGACTTCTTGTTCTGCTGAACTGCCATGGTAAGACTCCTTCGATTTAAATACTTTTCTGTTTCAGCCCGCTCAACTGTTCCAGCGCGCTGAACGCGGTAACCTTGCTGCGCCCGGCGCCACTCGCGAACTCCGTAGCGGGTGCGCCGCCGCACTTGCCAGCTTCGTGTCTTGGATACGCGGGCAACGCCAGTAAAATTTCATCTTCGATCAACGCGGCCACATCAAACTCCGCACTGGCCGCAACACAATCCGGCTCATCCGGATCATCACTCATCTCGGCTTCCAGCCGCGCCGCCGGCACCAGCCGCAACGTGCTGTCCAGCGCCAAATCGTATGCCAGCAACTGCAAACAACGCTGGCATTGCAACCCAATTGTCCCAGATACCTTCAACCTTAGCACCGGCCGGTCGCGGGAATCCGTGCCGCCGCTAACTTCGTAATTTAGCGAACCGGAACCGGCTAGATCACCCTGCCCGGCGTCATCTCCCCGGGGCACTGCAGCCGCCTCGGAATACAGACTGTTACGCAGCCGCGCCATGCCCTCCACCGGCAGCGTGCCGCGCGTGGTTTGCTGTTCACGAGAAAATTTCAGGCTGTCGATCAACATCGGCCGCGACCTCTGCCTTATTAACGTATCGGTATCGTATACACGCATACCCAACTACTGCACGGACTGCACGACTCATGCACCGGGAACGGGTTACTGAACCGCAACCCAGCCACCACGCACGTAAATATGAAATAATACTTTTTTTTGTTGCCATTGTCAAAGTCTTTAAACAGAAAACCGATAAAAAGCAACGACTTAGCCTCTCGCCCCTAACCCGTCGATTTATGCCGACTTCCGCCCTCGTCCGCCCGCTCATCCTTGCATCGACTTCACCCTACCGCCGCGCATTGCTCGAACGGCTGCACTTGCCCTTCACGCCTCGCGCGCCCCGCGTTGATGAGGCAGCGCTGCCGAACGAATGTCCCGCCGACACGGCGCTGCGCCTTGCGGTGGCCAAGGCGCGCGCGGCCGTTATTGCAGGCAATCCTGAGCTGATTATCGGCTCGGATCAGGTAGCCGACCTTAACGGCGAGGCGCTAGGCAAACCCGGCGATCACCGGCATGCGGCCTTGCAATTACGCGCCATGCGTGGGCAGTCCGTCGTTTTTCATACCGCGCTGTGTTTGCTCGACGCCGCGTCAGGCCGATATCAGTTGGAAAACGTGCCGTCCACCGTACGCTTTCGCGACCTTAGCGATGCGCAGATCGAAACCTATCTGCAACGCGAACAACCTTACGATTGCGCCGGCAGCGCAAAAATCGAGGCGCTGGGCGTTGCGCTGATACTCGGCATCGACAGCAGCGACCCTACCGCATTGATCGGCCTGCCGCTGATGACCTTGGTCAGCATGCTCAAGCGCGAACAGATCGAAGTGATCTGAACTCAGCGGATATTCGCCGATCCCATTACACCGGCGCCGCCCAACCGCACCAGCGATTCTGCCGCCGAGGCACCCAGCCGTTTGGCAAACCGTTCCGCCACGTTTTCACGCGGCGTGAAATCCACGATTTCCTCCGCCTTGATCACGTCGCGCGCCACCTGCTCCATGCTGCCGATGGCATCCGCCAATCCCAGTTCGATACTCTTCGTGCCCACCCACACCAGGCCGGAGAACATATCGGGAGTTTCTTTCAGCCGCTTGCCGCGTCCCTTGCGCACCACGTCGATAAATTGATCATGAATTTCACCCAGCATTTTTTGTGCGTATTCCTTTTGCGTGTCGCTCATTGGTGAAAACGGATCAAGAAAGCCCTTGTTCTCGCCGGCTGCGAGCAAGCGGCGCTCGACGCCGAGCTTATCCATCGTCCCGGTAAATCCGAACCCGTTCATCAAAACGCCAATGGAGCCGATCATGCTGGCCTTGTTGACATAAATTTTATCGGCGGCCACCGCCACGTAATATCCGCCGGAGGCGCAGATATCCTCGACCACGGCATACAGCGGAATCTCCGGATACTTGGCACGCAGCCGCTTGATTTCGTCGTTGATGTAGCCGGATTGGACGGGGCTGCCGCCGGGGCTGTTGATGCGCAAAATCACGCCTTGCGTACGCTTGTCCTTGAAGGCATCCCCCAGACCTTGCATGATTGCATCGGCACTGGCGGGCGAACCCGGTCCGATCGCGCCATTCAGTTCGACCAGCGCCGTGTGTTTATCCTGGGAACCGTCTTTCTTGCCCATCCAGCCCATTGCAATGAACAACACGATAAACAGATAGCCAAAGATCAGAAACTTGAAAAATATGCCCCAACGCCGTGCGCGGCGTTGTTCGGTGACGGCGGCCAGCGCCAGTTTTTCGAGGACGGCACGTTCCCATCCGCTCGTATTATTTTCAGACATGGTGAGTTTCCTTCAGATGAATGATCTGTCCATCGCGTTCTTCGACCGGCACGGATTGGAGCCGTTTCCCGGGACAAGGGCCTTGCACGCACACGCCGCTTTCCGGCAGGTACATGGCGCCATGCGTTGCACAAATCAAGTATAGCTTGGAATAATCAAAAAAATCGCCTTCGGTCCAGTCGAGTTCCACCGGCACATGCGCGCAACGGTTGACATAGGCATGCACTTTTCCGTTGTAGCGCACGACGAAAGCCGGCACATCGCGACCTGCTTCCCGAACGATAAACCGCACCCCCCTGCCACCGTCCCGTAGCGCGGCGCTGGCGCAGATCACGCGTGCGTCGTCAGCCATTGCGACAACTCGCCAAAGGAATCGAGGCAAACGACAGGATCATGTTTGAGCAGGCTTTCACGCGGATGCGCGCCATACGCCACCCCCACCCGAGCGACCTCGGCCGCCGCCGCCATCTCCATGTCATGAGAGGTGTCGCCGATCATCAGCGCCCGCTCGCGCGCGACATTGAGTTCGTCCAGCAGCCACAACAACATGCCCGGATGCGGCTTGGAGAAGCCTTCGTCCGCGCAGCGCGTGGCGTGAAAAACTTGCATCAGCCCGGTGGCTTCGAGCGCACGATCCAGACCGCGGCGGCTTTTGCCGGTGGCGACTGCCAGCATGAAACCCGCGTCACCCAGCGCGCGCAACATTTGCGGCGCACCGTGGAACAAGGTGGTGTCCCGGTCCTGCCGCTGAAAATGATGGCGATAGCGTTCCAGAAGCGCCGGATATCCGACCGGCGGCAAATCCGGCAGCAGATATTTCAGCGCATCAGTCAACCCCAATCCGATCACATAACGCGCGCGCTCTTCGCTCGGCACCGGCAGATCCAGATCGGCGCAAGCGTCGCGTAACGACGCAGTGATCGCGGCAGCCGAATCCATCAGCGTGCCGTCCCAGTCGAATACCAGCAGATCAAATTGTTTCGGCATGGGCTTGATTCAGTTGGGCGAGAAATTCTTCCAGCTCGGCGGGCAACGGCGCTTCAAAGCGCAATGGCTGACCGCTGTCCGGATGGGTAATGCCGGTTTGGGAGGCGTGTAGAAACATTCTTTTAAGTTTTTGTTTTTTAAGGTCTTTATTTAACGCAAAATCGCCGTACTTATCGTCGCCGGCTATCGGGAACAGCAGATGCGCAAGATGCACCCGTATCTGATGCGTGCGGCCGGTTTTCAGTTCCGCTTCCAGAAGACTGAACGGCGGCGTGGCATTCGGCCACGACTGGCGCAAGCGAAAAATCGTGTGCGCCACTTGGCCATCGTCATTCACCGACACACGCCGTTCACCGTTGGCCAGCAGATGTTTTTGCAGCGGCGCCTTGACCGCGCGTTTCGCGTCGCGCCAGTGGCCGCGCACCAGCGCCAGGTATATTTTTCGCACCCGCCCTTCGCGCAATTGTTCATGCAGCGCCACCAGCGACGATCGCTTTTTCGCAAACATCAAAATACCCGACGTGTCGCGATCCAGCCGATGCGCCAGCTCAAGAAATTTTGCTTCGGGGCGCAACGCGCGCAGCTGCTCGATTGCACCGAGACTGATGCCGCTGCCACCATGCACCGCCAATCCTGACGGCTTGTTGATAACCAGCAACGCCGCATCTTCGTAAAGGATGTCAAAGTTCAACAATGGACCGCTTTTCGGCGCCATAGTGGCGTCGCACTGGGCTGTCCGGATCGGCGGCACCCGCACACGGTCGCCGTCCTGAACCCGGTAATCCGGGCCGATTCTGCCCTTGTTCACCCGCACCTCGCCGCTGCGCAGGATGCGGTAAACATGGCTCTTCGGCACCCCTTTAAGCCATCGTATCAAGTAGTTGTCGATACGCTGGCCGGACTCTTCGGCGCCAACTTCCAGCCAATTTACAGTTTCTTTACTTAACTGCTTCATTTGATTATACTATTTCGCAGTGCAGCATCCGGGTTTCCCCCGTGTTGGATGCGGACTTGATGGAAACCGGCGGAAACAAATTTCAGCCGGTCAGTACTCAAGCCGCAGGATTGCAAGGTCTGGCTTCCACAGTGCGAAGCATGCTGGCGGCCTGCAACCGACGGATCAATCGGGATCGCACTTTTGTAACCTGTACCAAAAACCAGAACCGGCATTGCCTTGCCGCGCAAAAAAAGCGCCACCGCAGTCCCGGAAAATAGCGGTTAATGTCGCTCACCGCCAAGTAGCGATAGTAGTCGATAGTTGAAATTCGCGCTCAAAGCACCGTTTGAATACGGAAACGCCCACGACAGTGCGGCGGGTCCGCAACAGGCAAAACCAAGAAACTTCGAATCAGCCTTGCACCGTATGTTTTATACCGCTACAGACTGACGTTGAATCCGCCCCCGCGCGCGAGCGTGGCGGCATCGGCTTTGCCCATCCCGTGGCACATTGAGCGCGGGAGAAGAAGATGAAAAGAATGTTGTTTAACGCGACGCAAGCCGAGGAGCTGCGCGTTGCGATAGTCGATGGTCAAAAGCTGGTAGACCTCGATATCGAATCCTCATCCAAAGAGCAAAAAAAGAGCAACATCTACAAGGGCATTATCACGCGCGTCGAGCCCAGCCTCGAAGCCGCCTTTGTCGATTATGGCGCCGAGCGTCATGGCTTCCTCCCGTTCAAGGAGGTCGCTCGCGCCTACTTCAAACCCGGCGTCGATGTCGGCCGCGCCACCATCAAAGAGGCGCTGCGCGAAGGCCAGGAAATCATCGTCCAGGTAGACAAGGACGAACGCGGCACCAAGGGCGCTGCGCTCACCACGTTTATCAGTCTGGCCGGCCGCTATCTGGTCTTGATGCCCAATAATCCGCGTGGCGGTGGCGTGTCGCGCCGCATCGAAGGCGAAGACCGCAACGAACTGCGCGACGTGATCGATGGCCTGGAGATCCCTAACGGCATGAGCGTGATCGCGCGCACCGCGGCCATCGGCCGCGAGGCCGAAGAACTCAAGTGGGATCTTAACTATCTCCTCAAGCTGTGGGAAGCCATTGACAGCGCGTCGCAACCGCAGTTCGAGGAACCCAAGGAAGGCGCCACGGGCAAGCCCAAGCGCCTGAACCCGGCGCCATTCCTGATCTATCTTGAAAGCAATCTCGTGGTGCGCGCCATCCGGGATTATTTCCACGACGAAATCGGCGAAATCCTCATCGACACCGCCGACATTCACGAGCAGGCGCAGCACTTCATGTCTCTGGTCATGCCCACCAAGGTGGGTCTGGTCAAGCACTACAGCGACGACGTCCCGCTCTTCTCGCGCTTCCAGATCGAGCATCAGATCGAGACCGCGCATTCGCGCTCGGTCAACCTGCCTTCCGGCGGAGCAATCGTGATCGACCACACCGAAGCGCTGGTGTCGGTGGACGTGAACTCCGCGCGCGCCACGCGCGGCCACGACATCGAAGAAACCGCGTTCCGCACCAACCTCGAAGCCGCGGAAGAAGTCGCGCGTCAATTGCGCTTGCGCGACCTGGGCGGTCTGGTGGTGATTGATTTCATCGATATGGAAAACCAGCGCAATCAGCGCGAGGTTGAAAACAAATTACGCGATTCACTGCGTTATGACCGCGCGCGCGTGCAACTCGGCAAGATTTCACGCTTCGGCCTGATGGAACTGTCGCGCCAGCGGCTGCGTCCGTCGCTGGGGGAATCCAGCCACGAGGCCTGCCCGCGCTGCCATGGCACCGGTCACATACGCGGCTGCGAATCAACCGCGCTGCATATCCTGCGTATCCTGCAGGAAGAATCGATGAAGGAAAGCACGGCTGCCGTGCACGCCCAGGTGCCGGTCGATGTCGCCACTTTCCTGCTGAACGAAAAACGCCACGACATACAGCAGCTCGAAGTCCGTCACCGCGTCACCGTCACGCTGATTCCCAATATTCATCTGGAAACGCCGAACTACACCATCACGCGGATGCGCCACGATGATCTGAATCACAGCGAACCGCTGCCGCCCAGCTATGAAATGGTGAAGGCGCCAGAAGAAACCGAAAAACCGTCGGCTGCCTCCGAAGCGGCCGCGCCACGTCAGGAAGCCGCCGTCAAGGGCATTACCCCGCCCGAGCGTCCGCCGGTTCAACCCGCGCCAGCTCCCGAAGCCTCCCCGGCAGCCCCTACCGTTGCGGCGACGGCAACACCGGGCGAGCCTTCGATAGTCGGCAAGATTTTGGGCTGGTTCCGCCGCAAGCCGGAAGCCGTGGCCGTCACCGCCGCCGCTACTGCGACGACAACCGCTTCAGCCTCCGCCACAAGTGAAAAACGAGAAGAAGGCCGGCGCGACCGGTCACGCCAAGGCCCGCGACGGGATCGCGATGAGCATCGCTCCGGTGGCCGCAATCGCCATCGCGGCGAGCGTGGCGAACGTCCCGAGCGTGATGGCGCTGATCGCGGGGAGCGCAATGAGCGCGGCGAGCGCCCAAACCGCGGTGATCGCAACGATCGCGGCGAACGCAACCAACAGCAACGGCCGCGTCGTGACCACGAGGCAGCCGCTGACGCTCCGGCACAAGCACTGGCCGCCCCGGAAGGCGTGACCGCCGTACCGGTACAGGAACAATCAGCGGGGGGAAACGGGGAAGGCCGAGGCCGCCGCCGCCGGGGCCGTGGACGCGGTGAGCGTTCGGAAGGACAGCGCCATGAGCAAGATGCAACGTCCTCCGCATCGGCCAACGCAGCCGCTTCCGATGCACCAGCGCGGGAGGCGCGTGAACCTCGCGAGCCACGCGAACCTCGTGGCGAGCGCAAATACCGTTACCCGCGCACGCCATTTGTGCCGCGTCCGCGTGGCGAATTCGAAGGGGAATTTGCCCCTGAAACCGCCGTCGGCAGCCACGATGCAGCGCCGCTTGCTGCGTCTACTGCCCCCGCCATGCCAGTCAGTGCGCCTGTCGCACCGGTGGCTTCACCGGCGCCGTCTCCCGTCATTTCAGCGACGCCCCCCCCGCCGGATGTGCTCGCGACGCCCGTTCCATTGGCCAACAGCGCACCCGAACCGGTGACTGTGCAACCGGCAGCCCCCATCCCTGTTGCAGCGGTGGCCGCAGTGCCCCCAGTTGCCCCCGCCGCACCTGTCACAACGGCTCCGGTGGCCGTTACGCCCGCGCCGGTAGTTCCGGTGGCCCCGTCACCCGCGCCTATCCCCGTCGTCGTGCCCGAGCCACTGAAGCTGGATTGGTCCAGCGGACTGACGCAGATCGAATCCGATCACAGCAAAGTGCAAGCGGCACAAGCCGCCATGGCAGCCGCGCCGGCGGTGCCGCGCGTACGGCGCACGCGCCCGGTATTGCCGCCCGTCGTGGACGAGCCGTTGGTGCAGGTGGAGACACAGCGCGCGCAGCCCCCCGCGTAACACGCGCGGCACACGTCGCTATAAGTTATGAGCGGACCGGATGTGGCGCAGCACCCCCTGCGCCGCATCCTCCACCATGTCGAGCACACGTTCGAAGCCTTGCGCACCGCCGTAATAAGGGTCCGGCACGGCCACCGCTGACTGTCTCACACCGTGGCGCATGAACAGCGCAAGTTTTTCCGCGTACGCGGCCGGGCAATCGCGCGCGAGCAATGACAAATTGTTTTCGTCCATGGCCAGCAGATAATCAAATTTTTCGAAATCGTCGGCCATCACCTGCCGCGCGCGCAATGCGCTAAGGTCGTAGCCGCGCCGGGCAGCGTGGCGCTGTGAGCGATCATCTGGCGGGTCGCCGATGTGATAGCCATGGGTGCCGGCGGAATCGCACTGGATCTGCTGCTGTAAACCGGCGGCACTCACTGCGTGCCGAAATACTGCTTCCGCCGTGGGCGAACGGCAGATATTGCCCATGCACACGAACAATACTTTAATTTTACTCATCGAAACACATACTTACAGAATGACCGCCCAAGCATACCCCCTACGGCACGAACGGCAATTCGCGCTTGTGCCGGGTATTGTCATACGTGCGCACGATGGCCGCATAGGCCGCTTCGTCCACTTCTTGCCCGTGCAAAAATGCGTCGATCTGCGTGTAGCTAACACCGTGGGATTCCTCGTCCGGCTTGCCGGGGCGTAATTCTTCAAGATCCGCAGTCGGCACTTTTTCGACCAGATTTTCCGGCGCGCCAAGATGCCGCGCGATGGCGCGCACCTGCCCCTTGACCAGACCGCTGAGCGGTGCAAGATCACAGGCGCCATCACCAAATTTGGTAAAGAACCCCATCACCGCCTCGGCCGCGTGATCGGTCCCGATCACCAAGCCGTTGTGGGCATTGGCGATAGTGTATTGCGCGACCATGCGGATGCGGGCCTTGGTATTGCCCAACACAAAATCACGCCGCGCGGGGGTTAAATCACGCAACCCCTTCACTTGTCCAGCCAGCCCGGCCACGGCGTCGGCAATGTTCACGGTGTCTTCGACATCGGCACGGATGAACTTCATCGATGCAGCGGCATCGTGCTCGTCGTGCTGAACATTGTGCGGCAGCCGCACGGCGATAAAGCGGTACTCCTTGTCGCCGGTGGCCGCGCGCAATTCCTCCACCGACAACTGTGCAAGACGTCCCGCCGTCATGGAATCAACACCACCGCTGATGCCGAGCACCAGCACCTTGAGGCGCGCATTGTGCAAGCACTGCTTGATGAACGCCTTGCGGCGCTCGATCTCGGCCACTAGGGCAGCCGTGTCGGCGAACGGGGGTGTCACATTCAGCGCTGCGGCGATTTCGCCTTGACGATTGGTCATTTAAAACTCCTCGGATTGATTTGCCGCGAACCTCAACCGGATGTCACCCGCGCCGCGTATTCGCCTTGAACGACTATTTTAAATAAGTTAGCGCGCCGGAACCAGCGCGCCATGCCGCCACAACCACCGTGCCACGCGCGACGCACAATGTGACTAGGCCGCCTGTATGAACAAGCGTTCCCGCAAAATCCGCAGCTCGTCGCGCAATTTCGCGGCTTTTTCAAATTCGAGATTCTTGGCGGCGTCGAGCATGGCTTTTTCGAGCTGCTTGATCTCGCGCGTCATTTCCTTCGCGCCCATTGATTCGTAACGCGCCTGGTTTTGCGCCGCCTTCAATTCCAGTCGCGCTTCGTCGCGATCATAAACGCCGTCGATGATGTCCTTGATACGCTTGTTGACCCCCATCGGCGTGATGCCATGGGCCGTGTTGTGTTCAACCTGCTTCCCGCGGCGCCGGTCGGTTTCACCAATCGCGCGCTTCATGGAATCCGTCATTCGATCCGCATACAAAATCGCCATGCCGTTAATATGCCGCGCGGCGCGGCCAATGGTTTGAATCAGCGAACGTTCCGAACGCAGAAACCCTTCCTTGTCCGCGTCGAGTATCGCCACCAGCGACACCTCCGGTATATCGAGCCCTTCCCGCAGCAGATTGATGCCGATCAGCACATCGAATTCCCCCAGCCGTAGGTCGCGGATGATTTCCACGCGCTCCACCGTGTCGATATCCGAATGCAGGTAACGCACCTTGATGCGATGCTCGGCAAAATACTCGGTGAGGTCTTCCGCCATCCGCTTGGTCAGCGTGGTTACCAGCACGCGTTCGCCGATGGCCACGCGTTTGTTGATTTCCGACATTAAATCATCGACCTGCGTGGTAGCCGGACGTACGTCAATGCGCGGATCGATCAACCCGGTCGGGCGCACCACCTGCTCCACCACTTGCGACTGGTGTTCGCTTTCGTAAACGGAGGGCGTTGCCGACACAAACACGGTTCGGCGCATCAGCACCTCGAACTCATCAAAACGCAACGGCCGGTTATCAAGCGCCGAGGGCAACCGGAAGCCGTAATTCACCAGGTTTTCCTTGCGCGCGCGGTCGCCCTTGTACATGCCGCCCACCTGCGGAATCGTCACATGGCTTTCATCCAGAAACATGATTGCATCGTGCGGCAGATAATCGATCAGCGTGGGCGGCGGCTCGCCCGGCTTGCGTCCCGACAGGTGGCGGGAATAATTCTCGATGCCCTTGCAAAAACCCATTTCATTGAGCATTTCCAGATCGAAACGCGTGCGTTGCTCGATGCGCTGGCATTCGACCAGTTGATTGGCTTTTTGATAGAACTCGATACGGTCGCGCAGCTCGTCCTTGATCGCCTCAATCGCGCGCAGCGTGGTGGCGCGCGGCGTGACATAGTGGCTGGACGGATAAACCGTGAAGCGCCCCACCCGTTGCAGCATATGCCCCGTCAGCGGATCGAACACGTGGATGCTTTCCACCTCGTCGTCGAACATCGTCACGCGCACCGCGTTTTCGGCGTTTTCCGCCGGGAAGATATCGATCACGTCGCCGCGCACGCGAAACACGCCGCGCTTGAACTCCACGTCGTTGCGGTCGTACTGCATTTCCGTCAGGCGCTTGATCGCCACCCGCTGTTCCAGCTTTTCATTCTCGCGCAGGTGCAAAATCATGCCGTGGTAGTCCACCGGATCACCAATACCGTAAATGGCCGAGACCGTGGCAACGATAATCACGTCGCGCCGTTCCATCAGCGACTTGGTCGCCGACAAACGCATCTGCTCGATGTGTTCATTGATGCTGGAATCTTTTTCGATGAACAAATCCTTCGACGGCACGTACGCCTCCGGCTGGTAGTAATCGTAGTACGACACGAAATACTCCATGGCGTTTTCCGGGAAAAACTCGCGCATTTCCGAGTACAACTGCGCCGCCAGCGTTTTGTTCGGCGCCATGATCAGCGCCGGCACGCCCATGCGTGCAATCACGTGCGCCATGGTGTAAGTTTTGCCGGAGCCGGTCACACCCAACAGGGTCTGGAACGACAAGCCGTCGCGCAGCCCTTCGGTCAGTTTTTCAATGGCCTGCGGCTGATCGCCCGCCGGCTCGAAGGTCTGGTGCAGGCGAAACGGGCTGTCGGGAAACGTCAGCACCTTGACCGGCTGGTGACCGGACAGCACGGGCAACGCAACGACATTGGAAGCCGGATCGGGAGTTTTCATGTGCGGGGGTTTGCCGGGTAACCGCGTATTTTCGCACGAACCATGCAGTCCGCGCGAATTGGCCCTAGCCACTATCCCGCTTCCACGGGTAAAATATTGCGCTGCACACATTAACAATCAACCACTTACCTGACTGACATGACTGCTTCGCTGCTTGCCAACGTCGAAATGGCCCCCAAAGATCCGATTTTGGGTGTCACCGAAACCTATAACGCCGACCCCAACCCGAAAAAGGTCAATCTCGGCGTCGGCGTGTATTACGACGACAACAGCAAAGTACCGGTGCTGAAATCCGTGCGCGCGGCGGAACAAAAGCTCGCCGAGACCGCGATGCCGCGCAACTATTTGCCCATCGATGGTTTGGCGGCCTACAACAAAGCCGTGCAGGCGGTAGTGTTCGGCGCGGAGAGCGAAGCCGTCCAGAGTGGACGCATCTTAACGGTGCAAACGCTGGGTGGCACCGGCGGCCTGAAAGTGGGCGCCGATTTGCTGCGCCGTCTCAACCCGACCGCCGAAGCCTGGATCAGCGATCCGAGTTGGGAAAACCACCGTGCGCTGTTGGAATTCGCAGGGTTCAAGGTTAATACCTACACCTACTACAATGCCGCCACTCACGGCCTGAACTTCGACGGCATGCTGGCCGACCTTGGCAAGTTACCCGCCGGATCGGTGGTCGTTTTGCACGCATGCTGCCACAACCCCACTGGCGTGGATCTCAACTTGGCGCAGTGGGAAAAAGTCATCGAAGTCGTGAAGGCGCGCGATCTTGTGCCGTTTCTGGATATCGCCTACCAAGGGTTTGCCGACGGCCTGGACGCCGATGCAGCCGCCGTACGCGCCTTCACCAAGGTTTGCCCGGTGGTATTTGTGTCGAGCTCCTTTTCAAAATCGCTGTCGCTCTACGGCGAACGCATTGGTACCTGCAGCGTGGTCACTGAAAACGCAGACCAAGCCGCGCGCACGCTGAGCCAGCTCAAACGCGTGATCCGCACCAACTACTCCAACCCATCCACACATGGCGCACAAACCGTGGCGGCCGTGCTGACCACGCCGGAACTGCGCCAGCAATGGGAACAAGAGCTCGGCCAGATGCGCGACCGCATCAAGACCATGCGCCGCGCGCTGGTCGATAAAATTCGCGCGCAACGCGCCGATTTCGATTTCAGTTACGTGATCGATCAGCGCGGCATGTTTTCCTATTCCGGATTGACCAAGGAACATGTGCGCCGGCTGCGCGAGGAATACTCCATCTATGCATTGGACAGCGGGCGCATTTGTGTTGCCGCGCTAAACTCCAACAACATTGACTACGTGGCCAACGCCATCGCCAAGGTGCTGGTCTAACGCGGTCAACACCGGTGTCCGGCATTGACCGGACACGCCCAAATGACTAAAATGCGCCCTCTTTCAGTCGTTTACTGAATATTCCCTGGTAGCTCAGCGGTAGAGCAATCGACTGTTAATCGATTGGTCGCTGGTTCGATCCCAGCCCGGGGAGCCAACGTTTCCGCAGGCCTTGCTTGTGCTGCCAACGTTTGCCACAAAGCGTATTAACCGCTACTATTTTGCACGGTATGCCATTCAAAACACCAATTCAGGCATACGGGAGAAGGAGCAATCATGGCAGACGAAAGTAAAACCAAGGTCATCATCCTGACCCGCAGCTACCGAATCAAAGGGAACATCCACCTGCTCCCCGGTGCCCGCGTCACCGACTTTCTCGTAGACTCAAAAGACTTCCTCGCCCTAACCGATGTCGAGGTCTGGGAACTCGGCGGACGGCAAGTTCTGGTCGCCCCGTTCGTTAATGTCAGTCGCGATCAAATCGAAATCGTCACGCCGGAAGCAAACTAGGTAGGCGGAATTTCCTACGGCTCAGTGTAATCCGCCAAGCCTGAATCCCCTCCTAACGGTTGTTTATCTGACAGCTATTTTGGGCTGGAGTCGTGGTTTTCTGAGTTGGGAAAGTAAACTTTGCATCGTTCATATCGATCGTCAATGCTTCGCATTGTGATCGATATTGGCTACCCGCTCAGACTCAAAGTTCTATGAGACGCGCTCCCCGTGTTCGAATTCAAAACCATTTGAAAAATGCTCGTGCATGCGCTGCTGCGCACAAAGTAACAGAAGCCACTACACAAATAGAAAAAATATCCATAAAATCAAATAGATATTTTCGCAAAAGCTTATTTGTGAAATGACTTCTAGAATACGGGGGTGAATCCACCCGCCACACCGCAGGACGCATCGCGAAACAAACGCCATACGCCGCGCGTGCTGCTGGTCATGGCGGCCATCGCATTCGCCGTTGCGGAAGCCGCTTTTCAATTCGGTGCGCTCGCCGGCCTCGATAATGTCTACAGCGATCTGTGGCATCGCCTGAGCGGCAAGCGCTTTGAGCCGGCTCACGTGGTGATGGTGGAGGTGGACGAACCCTCGCTCGCCAAGTTCGATGATCCGCTGGCTTTCTGGGCACCGCTGCACGCGCGCGCGCTGGCCACGTTGCGCGCTGCCGGCGCTTCGGTGATCGGCGTGGATTTTTTGTTTTCGGTGACGCCCGAAGCCTGGCTGCAAAAATACAAACTCTCCACCAGCGAGGGGCTGAAGGAATACGACCTCGCTTTTCGGCAGGAACTTGGCGCCGGCAAAACCGTTATCGTGGGCGCCGTGAGCCGCGGCGAACCGGGCAAGCCGGATAATTTTTTGCTGCCGCACACGGAGTATTTGATATCGCTGCCAAACGCCGATCTGGAAGCTAGCATCGGCCTCGCGGATCTGGTGGTGGACAGCGATGGCAGCACCCGTCGCTTTCGCATGGCCCCGCCGCTGAATCTGGACAAGGAAACCGCCAAGGGCGCGCCGCGCCTGACACTCGGTGCATTGCTGGCCGTGCGGGCATCGGGACAATCTCCCGCCGCCCGCGAGTGGTCCATCGGCGGTCATACCTATAATGCGGACAGCGACCAGCCGATCACCTACGCCGGCCCGCCGGGCACGATCCCGCGCCTGTCCTTTCACCGCCTGCTGGAAGCGAACGCGCTGCGTGATCCGGCGATACAGGCGCTGCGCGGCAAGGTGGTGATTGTCGGCGCCAATTACGAAGGCATGAACGATGTGCATGGCACGGCCTACACCAACGGCGTCTTCCGCCGCGACAAGTCGTTCATGTCGGGGCCGGAAATTCAGGCCAATATCGTCGAGACCCTGCTCTCCGGTAAAACCACCCGCAACGCGCCCGACCTGTTACGCTGGATCATCATGGCGGTGGTATTGCTGGCGGGGATTGCCGTTGGCCTGCGCACGTCGCCTTGGTGGGGCCTCGGCGCTACGGTGGCAAGTGCCGCCGTGGCCTTGGGCGTGGGTTATGTGTCGTTCCAGCATTTCTGGCTGTTCCCGGCAGCACCCGTGCACTTGGGATTGCTTGCGGGATTTTTATTGGTGCTGGGCCTGCGCCTGACGCGCGAAGAACGCGACAAGGCGCACGTGCGCACCCTGTTCGAGGGGTACGCCTCCGACGAAGTAGTCAACCTGCTGCTCGACAGCGACCAAAAGCTCAACGTCAGTGGGCAAGCTATGCACATTACAGTGCTGTTTTCGGACATTCGCAATTTCACCACCATTAGCGAGAAACTCAGCGCACACGAAACGGTCGAATTTTTGAATGTCTACTTTCCGCGGGTCATCGACGTTATTAAAGCCGAGGGTGGCCGTATCGACAAATTCATCGGCGACGCCGTGATGGCCGAGTTTGGCGCGCCGTTCCCGTTTGCGGATCATCCCATCCGGGCGCTACGGGCGGCCGCGCGCATGCGGCGGGTGGCCGAGGAATTCAAGGGCTGGATGGACGAGCGTTTTCCGGACAAGGGGCTGCCGCCTTTCGGCATCGGCATTGGTATACATACCGGAAATGCGGTGGTCGGCGAAATTGGCACGGCCAAGAAGAAAGAATTTACCGCGATAGGTGACACAGTTAACGTTGCCTCCCGTCTGGAGGGCGAGACAAAGACCATGAGTTGCGTTATCGTAGCCAGTGCGGATACGGTGCGCGCGGCGGGTGACAAGGTAGTGACAGGACGCCACGATACGCTGAAGGTCAAGGGCCGTGCGGAACCGATTGAAGTTTATGAAATTGTGGATATCAAGGCGTAGGAGATAAACATGCGAATCATTCCATGGATTACGGCGGTTCTGATTTTAGGTAGCAGTGCGGCTTGGGGCGATGCCGGCATGATTACGCAGATCAGCGGCGATGTGTCGATCACCGCCGAAAGCGGAAAGCGCGCGGCGGTGCCCTTTCTGAAAATTGCCACGGGCGACAAACTCACGCTGGGTAACGGTGCGCGGGTGCAGATGGTTTATTTTGGCAACGGCCGTCAGGAAATCTGGAACGGCGGCGGACTCGTCGAAGTGGGCAGCCTGGACAGCAAAAGCACCTTGAAGCCCGAAGTTAAACAGCTACCGCCGCTAGTCGTAAACCAGCTCGCCAAAACACCGGCCGCCGGCCAGCAGGGCAAAACAGGGATGGTGCGCGTGCGGTCGCTTGCCAATCCCGACGCGGGCGCGCATCTGGACAAGCAATATCAGGAATTAAAAGCCGGTGCCGCCGCCGATGACACCACGCCCGAGGTGTTCCTGCTCTCCGGCCTGATCGAGATCAAGGAATTCACGCGCGCGAAAGAAGTTCTGTCGGGCTTGAACGGAAAACCCGCTTACCAATCGGTGGTGGAACACTTCACGCCGATCGTGACCGCGAACGCCCCTAAGTAAATGAAATTAAGTTATTGTTTTTGTTGATTTTTTACGACGGCAATGCGGCAATGGACGCGATTGCCGAAAACAGGTTTGCCACGGTCTGTTGCGTAATGCCCCGCGTAATAAACACGATGCGCGTTTCGTGATCGTCACCGGGCCACTTTTCCAGCTCAATCGGCGGGTGAAACAAATGCTGCACGCCTTGGACAATCAGCGGGCCTTTGTGCCCCGCCACATTCACCAGGCCCTTCACGCGAAATAAATCCGCGCCGCGCAGCGTGCCCAGCACTTCCATGCACTGCGAAAACGACGCCCAGGTAAACGGCTCTTTGTAACGCAGGCAAAACGAAATCACGTTGCTGTCGTGCCGGTGCGCGTGGCCGTGTTCATCGTGCCCGTAGTGGCCGTGGTCTTCCGCATTGTCAGCCCCCATCCAGCGCTCGACATCTTCAAGGCGCGATTGCACGCTGCGCAGCGCCACGTCGATCAAAAATGCCAGTTCGATTTCACCGTTAACGGCGCGTTTCACCGGCGCGCGCGGATTCAGTTCGCGCAGCGCGGCTTCCAGCGCTGTGGCCTTGGCTTCGTCCACCAGATCGGTCTTGGTAATCACCAGCCGGTCGGCCAGCGCCGCCTGCTTAACCGGCTCGGACAACGTTTTGATCTGCTCCAGACCATTGACCGCATCCACCAGCGTCACCACGCAATCCAGACGATATTGCGATTGCAGCATGGTATCCGTCATCAAGGTTTGCATCACCGGCGCGGGATCGGCAAGCCCGGTGGTTTCGATCACCAGACGGTCGAAATCGATGATCACGCCATTGCGCCGCTTGATAAACAAATCGCGCATGGTCTCCTGCAAATCGCCGCGCAACACGCAGCACAGGCAACCATTGTTAAGCAGCATCATCTGCTCGGATGATACTTCCACCAGATCATTGTCGATGGCCTGTTCGCCCAGCTCATTGACGATCACGGCGACGCGGTTCATCTCCGGGCGCTTCAATAGTTTGTTGACCAGCGTGGTCTTTCCGCTACCCAGAAAACCGGTAATGACACTGACGGGTATACGGCCTGACAAGGCGCTACGGCCTAATACGGGAGCTTCCATTTGTCCACTTTAGTGTTTGGTTTTGAATGGTGAGTGTTGAATTGATGTATCCGTGAGTATTGTTAACTTAACACGCAAAACCCAAAACGCAACACTCCGGCCGCAACGCGGCCTACTGCGTCCACTCCACCACATACAACCCACCGGTAAATCGATCCTGGCAATACACCACGCCGCGATCATCCACATACACATCGTTGATCTGCACAGCGCCCTTCGGCGACAGCTTGGGCGTGCCCGGCACAAAATACGCCACTTCCTGCGGCTGGAACGGATTCGACAAATCATACGCGCGCAAGCCGCCATTAAAAAAAGTGGCGAGAATGATGTTGTCGGATTTCCAGGCGCAATCGGCGGAATAGTTCTCCCACAGATTGTGCGAACCGAAACGCCCACCGCGCTTACCGAAACTGTCCGGTGACGGCAGCGGCACGGTGGAAATGGGTACCGGGTTGGTTTCATCCGCGCCGTTGATCACCCAGGTCAGCTTGGGCCAATCGGCGCAGTTGTCGCGCACGCATTCTTCGGTGGCAATCAGCAGATTCCGGCTGAACAGCGGCATCACCGTATGCACAAAACCGTTGAACGGCGGCGCGTTTTTCCAGCGCGACACCACTTTGATGTCGCCTTTGTTCTTGATGTCGAGGATGAATCCGCCGCCATCGATGTAACCGACGTACGCGCGATCCGGACGCTGCTTCGCATACACATTGGTGTTGTGCGCGCGATAGCCCCCGTCGATTTTCAGACGCGGCGGCGGCGCTTCCTTGTCCCCCTTACGCGTGCCCGGCATCCACCAGCGGCCCGCTTCCGTGGGCTTGCTGGGATTACGTACGTCGATGATGCGATAAAACTGGTCGTCCTTGTCGTTGGTCGGCTCGAAATCCGGCGCGCCGCTGGCCATGTGTACGAACTCGCCATCGTCGAACCACACCGCGTGCACGCCGCGCGAGAACTGTCCCGAGGCATCAAAGTGCGAAATCAGCCTGGGTTTTTCCGGCACGCTGATATCGAACATGTCGAAACCCGCCGGCTTGTCATTAAAACCCTTGGTCTGATACGCCACCACCATGGTGTTGCCCACCACGTCGAGCGAATTCGAGCGCACATTGCTGTGCGGCAAATCGGTCTGCACCACAAATTTGGGTTTGCGCGGATCGCTCACGTCCAACGCGGTGAAATTTTTCGGCGCCGACTCATGCGCCATCCAGATGATGCGCCGGCCATCCTTGGTGACCTGCATGTTGATGCCCTCGCCCATGCCGCCGAAACCTTCCATCTCGTGCTGGGCCAGTAGCTTCATGTTGAAGGCCAGGGTTTGTGATGCCTGGCTGCCTGGGGACATCGATGTTGCGTCGCTCATGATGACTTTGCTTTCCGTTGGTTAATGGATTTTCTGCCGCTTGCTTTTCGTGAATTTCGTGGATCGCCCGCCATCCGCTCCAGCACCGCGCATACCGCCCCGGTGTCTTCCTTCGCAAACCCCTGTGACAGCGCTGCGGAATAATACGCCTTGCTCGCCTCGAACAGCGGTACCGGAATATTGAGGCCGGCGGCGAAGTCCCCGATGATATCAATATCCTTCTGGTACACCTCGCATTTCATGGTCGCGGCGCGGTAGTCGTTTTTAATCATCATCGGCCCGCGCACCTCAAACATGCGCGAGGTGCCTGCGCCGTCCTTGATGACCTTGTAGACCAGATTCAAATCAAGACCGGATTTAAGCCCCATCACCATTGCCTCCGCTGCGGACAAATTGTGGATGGTCACCAGCAAGTTCGCGATGAACTTGAGTCTGGATCCATTTCCGAATTCACCGCAATAATGCATGCTGCGCGCAAAGCCCTTAAACACCGCGTCGCAGCGTTTAACCGCCGCCGCGTCGCCGCTGGCGTACACCGAAATATCTTTCGCCGCCGCCTGCGCGCCGGTGCCGCTGATGGGGCAATCGAGCACCGTAATGCCGTGCGCGGCGCAGCGCTCGCGTATGCCCTGCTTGACTTTGATCGGCATGGTGCTCGCTTCGATCACAATCATGCCCGTGCGCGAGCCAGCGACGATACCGTCCGTGCCGAAGAACGCGGTCTCCATGGCTTTGATACTGGGCAACGAGGTGATGATTACCTTGCACTGACGCGCCACGTCGGCGCCGGACGCCGCGCAATCTCCACCGCGCGCCGTGTGCGCCGCGCGCGCCTTTTTGTCCGGGTCAAAGCCGATCACGCCGAACTTCGCCGCCAGCAGATGTTTGGCAAAAGCGCCGCCCATGATGCCCAGCCCCACCTGCCCCACCATTATTGGCTTTTTCATATAAGTAATTGTATTTAAAATATTATTTAAATTACCCCTACGCTAGTGATGCGGCGCAGCGGCGCGCGGTTAGTCGCCAGCAGGTCATCGGCATCGGCTTCGTAACACGGCGTGCCGCGTGGAAACCGCGCAAAACAACA
>DHVE01000126.1 GCA_002412495.1 Betaproteobacteria bacterium UBA5216 | reverse complement strand
GTATGGCTAAAGGGGGCAGGTCAGAAGGGCCAGTATCGGATGTATTGCGGACCGCCGTCAGCTCCCAGCCGAGCGTCGGCAATGGCTGACTACCGAACGCCGGTCGTGTGGCAGCAAATGCCTATTACAGTTTGGGACGAACCCAAGGCCGCGCGCATGTTCTGACGCCATTTGTCAGGCGAAATCCAAACTTCTACAAATCAGTTCGTTCCCGCCGCCGCTTTCCGATCCAGCACTTCCCAGCGCTCGAATTTTTTCGCAAGAAGTTGCTCTATGTCACCGGCGCGCTTGCCGTCGGCCTTGATCGCTTCGGCGCCTTGTTTGTGATAATCGGCGTGGCTCATGCGCGTGGTGAGAGCGAGCTGTTCCTGTTCCAGGGCTTCGATTTCCTTGGGTAGCGCATCAAGTTCGCGTTGTTCCTTGAAGCTCAGCTTGGCTTTGGGTTTTTCACGGGGCGTGGTTTGGGTTTTGCCGTCGGCCGTGGATGCAATGAGGGACGCGGCGGCGGGGGCCGGCCGCTGCGCCAGCCAATCGCTGTAGCCGCCGACGTATTCCTCCCAGTGGCCCCGGCGTTCGCCTGCCTCGGCCACCAGTGTTTGCGTGACCACGTTATCCAGAAACGCGCGGTCGTGGCTGACCAGCAGCAGTGTGCCGGTGTAGCCTTGCAGCGTGTCTTCGAGGAGTTCCAGCGACTCGATGTCGAGGTCGTTGGTGGGTTCGTCGAGCACCAGCAGGTTGGCGGGTTGCGCGAATAATCGCGCCAGCAGCAGGCGATTGCGTTCGCCGCCTGAGAGCATTTTTACGGGTGCTTGCGCGCGTTGCGGCGGGAACAGAAAGTCGTTGAGGTAGCTCATCACGTGCTTGCGGCCCTGCGCTGTTTCCACCCACTCCGAGCCGGGGCTGATGGTTTCAACCAGCGTTTTTTCGGGATCCAGCTGCGCGCGCATCTGGTCGAAGTAGGCGACTTGCAGATTGGTGCCCAGGCGCACGGTACCGGCATCGGGTTCGAGCGAGCCCAGGATCAATTTAATCAGAGTGGATTTTCCCGCGCCATTGGGGCCGATGAAGCCGAACCGGTCGCCGCGCATGATGCGCAGCGAAAGGTTGTTGACCACGGTGTTGTCACCGAAGGTTTTTGTAACCCCTTCAAGCTCGGCCACCAGCTTGCCGGAGCGTTCACCCGCATCCAGTGCGAGTTGCACCTTGCCCAGACGGTCGCGCCGCGCGGCACGTTCATTGCGCAGGGCTTCCAGCCGCCGCACGCGGCCTTCGTTGCGCGTGCGCCGGGCCTGGATGCCTTTGCGGATCCACACTTCTTCCTGCGCCCAGAACTTGTCGAACTTGCGGTTCATCACTTCTTCGGCGGCGAGCTGATCTGATTTGCGTGCTTCGTACGCGGCGAAATTGCCGGGGTATGAGCGCAGCAGGCCGCGATCCAGCTCAATGATGCGTGTGGCCACCCGATCCAGAAACGCGCGGTCGTGGGTGATGATGATGGCCGACTTGACCGTACCGGAGACCAGCAGCTCTTCAAGCAGCGTGATGCCGTCGATGTCCAGATGGTTGGTCGGCTCGTCGAGCAGTAGCAAATCGGGCTTTTGTGCCAGCGCCAGCGCCAGCATCGCGCGCTTGCGTTCGCCGCCCGAGGCAGTGGCGGTGGGGCGGTTTTCATCCAGACCGAAGCGGTGCAAAAACTCGGTGAGCCGCGCTTCGCATGCCCAGCGCTCGCGGTCATCGTGCAGGTCTTCAAACTGGCCTGCCAGCGACAGGCTTTCGCGCAGCGTGTCCGCCTCGGGTGGTGCAGATTCCTGCTCGACATAGGCAATGCGCACGCCATCGTCGCGCCCGCACACGCCGTCATCCAGCGCCATTTGGCCCGCGATAATTTTCAGCAGCGAAGATTTACCGGTGCCATTGCGGCCGATGAGGCCGATGCGCTCGTTGGGCTGTACGGTCAGGTTGGCGCGATCGAGTAAGGGCGTCAGGCCGAAAGCGAGTTCGGCGTCTTGCAGGGTAATCAGGGGCATGGCTTGAGGCGGTAATGGAGAGCGTTAAATAAGGCGCGCGACCGCGCGCTACCCCGTCATTCCGGCGCAGGCCGGAATCCAGTTTGTTCTTGCGTACGAAGCATCTTGAATACAGATCCTTCGGATGAGCATACAACCTGGATTCTGGCTTGCGCCAGAATGACGGGCGGAGATGCGTCAGCGCGGGTTCGCGTCAAAAAGGACGCGATTATAACCTATTGTTTTTATTATATTTTTATTGTGATGCTCAACCCGGATTCCAGCGCAAATCCAGGGTCTGCGGAAACGCGGGATTCACCGGCTCCGCCGCCAGCGTCATCGGTCCTGGCGTGTGGCCGTGATCCCAGAAGCGCGCCACGCGCCGCGCTTCGGCTTCAAAGGCGTTAACCGGGAAGGTACTGTAGTTGCGCCCGCCGGGATGCGACACGTGATAGGTGCAGCCGCCAATTGAGCGGCCACTCCAGGTATCAACAATGTCGAACACCAGCGGCGTATGCACGCCGATGGTGGGATGCAGTGCGGACGGCGGGCTCCAGGCGCGGTAGCGCACGCCCGCGACGAACTCGCCGGGCGTGCCCGTGGGGCTTAGCGGCAGCGCGCGGCCATTGCAGGCGATGACATGGCGTGATTCAGTGAGACCGTTAACCTTGATCTGCATGCGCTCGACCGAAGAATCGACGTAGCGCGCGGTGCCGGCAGTGCTGACTTCCTCACCGAGCACGTTCCAGGGTTCGATCGCCTGGCGCAACTCAAGCCGCACGTTTTCATAGGTGACCGTGCCGTAGCGCGGAAAACGAAACTCGATGAATGGTGCAAACCAGCTGAAATCGAAGGCGTACCCCGCGCGCTGCAGATCGCGCACCACGTCGTGCAGATCGGCGGCGACAAAATGCGGCAGCATGAAGCGGTCGTGCAGCATCGTGCCCCAGCGGATCAGTTTGCCTTCAAAGGGTGTTTTCCAGAAGCGCGCCACCAGCGCGCGCAAGAGCAGCATCTGCGTGAGGCTCATTTGCGGGTGCGGCGGCATTTCAAAGCCGCGAAACTCCAGCAGCCCCAGCCGCCCGCTGGCACTGTCGGGCGAATACAGTTTGTCGATACAGAATTCGGCGCGATGGGTGTTGCCCGTGAGGTCCACCAGCAAATTACGCAACAAGCGGTCCACCAGCCATGGCGTCAGCGATTCTTCGCCCGCCCGTTGTTTGGCGGCCATCTGCTGAAAGGCGATGTCGAGTTCGTACAGGTTATCGTCGCGCGCTTCGTCCACGCGCGGCGCCTGGCTGGTCGGCCCGATAAACGGGCCGGAAAACAGATACGACAGCGCCGGATGATTCTGCCAATAGGTGATCAGGCTGCGCAACAGATCGGGGCGGCGCAGCAGCGGGCTGTCGGCGGGCGTGGCGCCGCCCAACGTCACATGGTTGCCGCCGCCGGTGCCGGTGTGGCGGCCATCGAGCATGAATTTTTCGGCGCCCAGACGGGTTTGACGGGCCTCTTCGTAGAGCGCGAACGTGTTGGCCGCGAGTTCGTCCCAGGTGGCCGACGGGTGTATGTTAACTTCGATCACACCGGGATCGGGCGTGATGTGCAGTGCGCGAACGCGTGGATCGGAGGGGGCACCGTAGCCTTCGAGCCGCACTTTGAGATCGAGTTCTCGCGTGACGGTTTCGATTACCGCGATCAGATCGAGAAAATCCTCGATGCGTTTTAATGGCGGCAGGAAGACATGCAGGCGTCCATCCCGCACTTGCACGCACAGGGCGGTGCGCACGACTTCGCGTGGCGTGGGCTTTTTGGGTTTTGCCCTGTCGTTTTTTTCGTGCTTTTTCTTTTCGGCAGCGGTGTGCGCATCGTGCAGGTTGCCGCGCTCGTCGAACGGATCCCGCTCGAATTCAGGTTCGATGTCCTCCGGCAGTCGCTCGGGCAGCGAGGCGAGCGGCAGGCGGTTGCCCAGCGCAGAATCGCCGAACAGCAAAAACAGCCGCTCGCGTTTCAGCGGCCAGGGCGAGCTTTCCCAATGCGACGACACGCCATCGGTGGTGGCATTACCGTCCGCGGCTTTCAGCGGCAGCACGAATCCGGCGGGCGTGGTGGGCCCACGATCCAGCACGCGGCGCAGGCGCGCGCGCTCGTCGGCTTCTTTTAGCGGCACGGTGAGCGGATCGATATTCACCGGCAGCCGTGCTTCCGTGCCGAGCAGCAGCAACGGGTCTTCGTAGGCGTCTATTACAAAAGTGTCCGCCAAACCCAGCGCGTGCGCCAGTGCATGGGCGTAGCGGCGCGCGTCCTCTGTTGTCGCGGACGTTGCGCTGGCGGGTGTTGTTTCGGCAGCGATCAGCGCGGGGTCTTTCCACACCGGCTTGCCGTCGCGCCGCCAGTAAATGCCCAACGCCCAGCGCGGCAACGGCTCGCCCGGATACCACTTGCCTTGCCCGTAAAACATCGCGGCGCCCGTGGCGTAACGTGCTTTTAGCCGCCACGCGAGTTGCTCGGCCAGCGTCCATTTTTTGGGTGACAGCGCGGTGATGTTCCATTCCGCGCCGTCCATGTCGTCTACCGACACAAACGTCGGTTCGCCGCCCTGGGTCAGGCGCACGTCGCCTTGGGCGAGTTCGGCATCCACCTGTTTGCCCAGCGCGTCGATGTCGCGCCATTGCACCGGTGTGTAAGGTTGCGTCACGCGCGGGTCTTCGTGGATGCGCGTGACGTTCATCGCGAATTCAAATTTTGTTTCGCAAGGATCGACCGCGCCGATGATCGCGGCGGCACTCGCGGGCGCAGGCGTACAGGCGAGCGGAATGTGGCCTTCACCGGCGAGCAGCCCGGAGGTCGGGTCCAGTCCGATCCAGCCCGCGCCGGGAATGTAGGCCTCGGCCCAAGCATGCAGGTCGGTGAAATCGTGCTCGGGGCCGGCGGGGCCGTCGAGCGGCTTCTGGTCGGCGGTGAGCTGGATCAAATAGCCGGACACAAAACGCGCGGCCACGCCGCAGTGGCGCAGCAGTTGCACCAGCAGCCAGCCGGAGTCGCGGCACGAGCCGCTGGCGAGTGACAGTGTTTGCTCGCCCGTTTGCACGCCTGGCTCCATTCGGACCAGGTATTTGATTTTATTGGATAATTTTTGATTGATCGCAACCAGAAAATCAATCGTGTTGCCGCCGTCGCGCCAGTGTTGCGCGCGAAACTCGGCGAGCCATTGCGTGAGCAGCGGGCCGCGTTCATGGATGGCGAGGTAGGGCGTCAGGTCCTGGGCAAGATCGTCGCGATACGCAAATGGAAAGTGATCGGCGTAGCTCTCCATGAAAAAATCGAACGGGTTGATCACTGTCATGTCTGCGACGAGATCGACCGTCACTTCGAGTTCGCGCGCTTTTTCGGGGAATACAAAACGCGCGATGTAATTGCCGAAAATATCCTGCTGCCAATTAATGAAGTGCTGCTCCGGCTTGACTTTCAGCGAGTACGACAGCACCGGCGTGCGGCAATGCGGCGCGGGGCGCAGCCGAATTTCGTGCGCGGAGAGGGTAACCGGGCGATCGTATTGGTAATGCGTGCGGTGGTGCAGCGCGACCTGGATGCTCATCGGGGCGCCGCGGCGGGTGCGATGCGCATTGCGCTAACTCGCATCGGGAACTCCATCGCCGTTCCAGTCGGGATTGGGCAATTGCGCAAACACGCGGCGCAGGCCTTCGCCCCACTCGTTGTGAATCATATTGAAGTAGCGATCCGATTCGTCTATGCGGCGCTGTACTCGGATATTGAGGCTGTTGTTGTCGTAGATCACCAGATCGATGGGCAGGCCGACCGAAATGTTGCTGCGCATGGTCGAGTCAAATGAAACCAGCACGCACTTTGCCGCCTCAAGCAGTTGCGTGTCGCGCTTGATCACGCGATCTATCACCGGCTTGCCATACTTGCTTTCGCCAATCTGGAAATAGGGCGTTTCCGGCGTGGCTTCGATAAAATTGCCCTCGGAATACACCATGAACAACCGCTGGGGTTCCCCTCGAATCTGGCCCCCGACGATAAACGACGCACTGGCATCAATATTGTTCTGTTGCAGATACGGTCCGTCGCGCCGGCGTACTTCGCGCAACGCATTGCCCACCAGATCGGCAATTTCAAACATCGACGATGCATTGGCGACCGTCTTGTTGCCATCGGTGCTGCGCGAATGATGTTCGAGCAGATTGATTGCGCTTTGCGTGATTGACAGGTTTCCGGAACTCAGGATGGCGATCATGCGGTCGCCTTCGCGCTGGATCAAATGCATTTTGCGAAAGACCGAAACCTGATCCACGCCTGCGTTGGTGCGGGAGTCCGATGCGAATACCATGCCGGCATCCAGCAGGAGAGCGACACAATAAGTCATGTGCGTTGGAAGGTTACTGGGGGTAAGTGTCGAAGCTTAGTGTAAAGGTGGGGGTATTACAAGACGCCATGTTCATGACGAAACCTGTTGCTGCGTATACTCCGGCACCAGAAAATCACGGTTGATTTCGGCGGTCAGTAGGGACAACTTTGCGAGGAAACCCATCAGATATTCGTGCAGCCCGACTTCGATGATTTTTTCGGTGCGGCCGTAGTGCAATTGCGCGTGCAATTCACCCGCGAGCCGCTCGGCTTCAATGGAGGAATCATCGCACAGCATCTTGAGGATTTCGTAAATGTCATTCATGCAGGCGTGCAACGATCGTGGCACGTCATCGCGCAACACCAGTAATTCGGTTACCTTGGCGGGCGTGATCAGATCGCGATAGACCTTGCGATAAGCATCGAACGCGGAGAGCGAGCGTAGCAGCGCGCTCCACTGGTAATAATCGACCGCGCCGCCAACATCCGCTGCACTGGGTAACAGCGTGTGATATTTCACGTCGAGCAGGCGCGCCGTGTTGTCGGCACGTTCGACGAACGTGCCCAGACGGATAAAGCTGTATCCTTCATCGCGCAGCATGGTGCCAAAGGTGATTCCGCGAAACTGGTGCGAGCGCAATTTCACCCAATCGAAGAACGTGCTCACGCCGCCTCCCTGGAGGCGTCCGTAGTCCTGACTGCGCATCTCCAGCCAGGATGCATTGATGTCCTCGTACATTTCAGAAGTTATGGCGCCACGCTCCGTTCGTGCGTTTTCCCGCGCAGCCTGTATGCAGGAATACAGGCTTGAAGGATTGCCGGGATCAAGCACCATGAACCGCAACACGTTGTCGGCGGTTATCGGCCCCGGATAACGTTCGTAATATGCGCTGGCAAGTCCATTGATGACCAGTGGCAGCGCCCATGGCTCCGCCCACGACTGATCTGACTCCTGGATGCGATACGGCAGCAGGGACATGCGATAGGTAACGTCCAGCAGGCGTGCCGTATTCTCGGCGCGTTCGATGTGACGGGACATCCAGTACAGGTTATTAGCGGCTCGAGATAACATGATTAAGGCGTCCCTGTTTCGAGCACCCAAGTGTCCTTGGTGCCGCCGCCCTGCGATGAATTGACGACCAGGGATCCTTCACGCAGCGCGACACGCGTGAGCCCGCCTGGCACCAGCGTAACGGTTTTGCCGGACAGAACATAAGGTCGCAGATCCACGTGCCTCGGCGCGATACCGGAATCGCAGAACGTCGGGCAGGTCGATAGTGCGAGCGTCGGTTGCGCGATGTAGTTGGCGGGATTTTGCAGTATGCGTCCCCGAAAATCGGCAATCTGCTGGGCCGTCGAGGCCGGGCCAACCAGCATGCCGTAGCCTCCCGATCCCTGTACTTCTTTCACGACCAGTTCCGGCAGATGCGCTAGCACATAATTCAGGTCGTCGGCGCGATCAAGCCGGTATGTGGGCACGTTCGAAATGATGGGCTCTTCACCGAGATAAAAACGGATCATATCCGGCACGTAGATATAGGTAGATTTATCGTCGGCAACGCCGGTGCCGATGGCGTTCGCCAATGTGACGCGTCCCGCTTTGTAGGCGGCGAATAATCCGGGCACGCCCAGCGCGGAGTCAGGGCGGAACGCCAGTGGATCAAGATAGTCGTCATCGACACGGCGATAAATAACATCCACCCGCTTGGGCCCGCGCGTGGTGCGCATATAAACCGTTTTGTTGCTGACCAGCAGATCCTGGCCTTCAACCAGTTCCACGCCCATTTGCTGCGCGAGGAAAGCGTGTTCGAAATAGGCGCTGTTGTAAGAGCCTGGTGTAAGTACCACGACCGTCGGATTTGAAATGCCCTGGGGCGAGACGGCCCGCAGGTTCTCCAGTAACACATCGGTGTAATGATCCACTGGCGCGACCGGCATGCGGGAAAACAATTCCGGAAACAGCCGCATCATCATTCTGCGATTTTCCAGCATGTATGACACGCCGGAAGGCGTGCGCAGGTTATCTTCAAGCACATAGAATTTGTCTTGGTCTGTTTTGACAATATCGATACCCGCGACATGTACGTAGACATCGCCGGGCACGTCAAAACCACGCATTTCCGGGCGGAATAGTTTGTTGCCGAGAATTTGCTGTTCGGGAATGATGCCGGCCTTGATGATGTCCTGATCGTGGTAAATGTCCTTGAGGAACAAATTCAGCGCGCGTACCCGCTGGCATGCGCCGTCGGATATGGTTTTCCAGGCCTCCATGCGCAGGATGCGCGGAATGATGTCAAAGGGGATTGAACGCTCGACCCCCCCCTCATCTCCATACACGGCAAACGTAATGCCCAAACGGGTGAACAGTGTGTCGGCTTCACGCTGCTTTTGCTTGATGAAGTCGAGCGGCTTGTCTTTCAGCCAATCCGAATAGGTTTTGTACTGCGGCCGTACGGCACCGTCGGCATCGTACATTTCGTTGAAAGTTCGTGATTGGTTCACCGCGTTGTTCCGGTTAGGCGTTGCGTGGTCGACATGCACTCATAACAGCAATCGCCGTGCCACTGAGGAATAAAGGCAAGGGGAATGAGTTAAGTGATTGTTTTTAAATGTTATTAATTTCTGGGGGTCTCGTTTGCCACCATATTCCAAGGGTTCAAGCCATGACAAAGCACCAATTTGGACGATACGCTTCAATATGGTGCCATGGTTGATATGGCGCAATATATTCCTGCTACGCCGGGCGTGTCCCATACCTTGGAGGATCGCCGAATTACGTTCCTCCTACTTAGCGCGAATGCGCACTGCGGCGGTGCGGTAAGATGCGGGGTTTTCGGATCGGGTAATAGTTCATGACGTATTGTGTGGCTGCGGTAACCGACCACGGCATTGTTTTTGCATCCGATTCGCGTACGAACGCGGGTGTGGATCAATTGGGCATTTTCAGCAAGATGACGGTCATCGAGGCTGCCGATGATCGGGTGATTGTCCTGCTTTGTGCCGGAAATCTGGCTTCCACGCAAAGCGTGATCAGCCTGCTCAAACTGCGTATGAAGAGCGATGACGGAGAAATCAATCCCTCGGGCATCCTCGGGTTGCGCAGTCTTTATGACGTGGCGGCCCTGGTAGGCGATACCATGCGCGAGGTGGTTACCCGCGATGGCCCGGCGTTGACGCAGCAAAACATTGATCCGGGTTGCACATTCATACTTGGCGGGCAGATACAGGGAAAGGCGCAACGGCTGTTTCTGATTTACCCGCAAGGGAATTTTATTGAATCGAGTCGCGACACCAATTTCTTCCAGATTGGCGAGACCAAGTACGGCAAACCTATCATCGACCGCGTGGTGAATTACGAAACATCGCTTAAAGACGTCGCAAAGTGTTTACTGGTGTCGTTCAATTCAACGATGCGCAGCAATTTATCGGTGGGCCCCCCCATCGAGTTGCTGGCCTATGGAAAAGATACACTGAGAGTCACGTTGCGCCGCCGGTTTACCGAGAAAGATCCTTATTTCGCGGACATCAGCCATTTCTGGTCGAGTGGTCTGCGGCGCGTGTTTCTGGAAGTGCCGGACGTTCCCTGGAACTGATGGCTTTTTGGCCGGAATTTCACACGATTTACTTTTGATCAGCCCCATTGCACGAGCGCAACAATGCCACCCACCGCAAATCAATCTTCCAAACAACTCAAGTCGCGTGCGCGCGCATCGTTCGCCGATGTCGATTACGACGAGGCCATGCGCCGCGCCAAGGCCATGATTCCGTTTCTGAAGGAACGTGCTGCAGCGCAGGAAGCCGCCACGCACATGACGGATGATGTGCTGGCGGCGTTTCACGAAAACGGTTTGTTCCGTTACATGCAGCCCAAGTACTGGGGCGGCATGGAGTTGCCTTATGTGTCGATGGTGGATTTGAACGACACGCTGGGGCAGGGCGACGCCTCGGCGGCGTGGACATTTACCAATCTCGGCGGGCATCACCGCTTGCTCACGCTGTGGCCGATGCAATGTCAGGAAGAAATCTGGGGAGAGAATCCCGACATGGGCATCGCATCGGGCATCGCGTATTTTCAGGGACGCGGGCGGCGTGTCGATGGCGGGCTGGAACTTTCCGGCAAGTGGGGTTTTTCATCGGGCGTGGATGTCAGCGAGTGGAACATGCTGGCGTGCGTGGTGTACGACGGCGACAAACCCGTCGATTGGGTGATGAGCATGGTGCCCCGAAGCGACTATGAAATCATCGATGACTGGCAGACCCTCGGCATGCGCGGCACAGGCAGCCGCTCGGTGCGCTGCGACAAGGTGTTCGTGCCCGCGCATCGCGTGGTGTCGATGGCGGTGGCGCTGCCGGGACATGAGTTTCCCGGACTGAAGGTACATACCAATCCGATCTACCGGATACCCCTGTCGGGCTTTGGCGGTTACGGCATCGGCGGCTGCATGATCGGCAATGCGCAGGGCGCACTCGACGAAACCATCGAATATGTGAAGGCGCGCAGCACCAGCTATACGGGCGCGAAGATGCGCGATTTTCAATCGGTGCAGTACCGCGTGGCGCTGGCCGCGGGCAAGATCGACGCCGCGCGGCATTGGTTGCGCCACGATTGCATCGAAGCAAACAACATCGTGAATGCGGGCGGCAGCTTCGATGCGCTGACCAAAATAAAGTACCGCCGTAATTCCGCCATGGCGGTGAAGATGGCGACCGAAGCCGTGGACATCCTGCACGAAATGCTCGGCGCCAACGGCATTTACGACAGTGCGAGTTTGCAGCGCCGTTTCCGCGACGCGCACGCGGCGGCGGGCCACATCAATTTCAGCATGGACACGCAATTGCCGATGTGGGGGCAGGTGGCTTTGGGCGGTGAATACAAGAGCCCGACGTTTTAATATTAAACATATGTTTTTATTGGCTAAATTATTTTCAGGCCCTGGCTTGGCGTGCTGCGTGTTTTGCAGCTTGCTGGGTAGTGCGTTGCCGCTGGTCGCGAGTGCGGCGGATACGTATCCCGCGCGTTCGGTGCGCGTGATCATTCCGTTTCCGCCGGCGGGCGCGGGCGATATTCTCGGCCGCATGCTGTCGGCGCGGTTGACTGAATCGTTCGGGCAGCAGTTCGTGAATGACAACCGGCCGGGCGGCGGTAACGTCATTGCATCGGAACTGACCGCACGCGCGAATCCTGATGGCCACACTTTATTTGTTGCGAGCGCCACGCACGCGATCAACCCGGCGCTGCTGAAAAAACTGCCCTACGATTCGATCAGGGATTTTTCGTATATCACGCTGCTGGCGGATTCGCCGCTGCTCTGCGTGGCCAGCCTGTCGGCGGGTGCGAATAATCTCAAGGAACTCATCGCCATTGCAAAATCGAAACCAGGGCGGCTTAGCTACGCCTCATCGGGGCCGGGCACCGGCGGCCATCTCGCGGTGGAACTGATCAAGTTCAATGCCGGTATCGACATGGTGCATGTGCCGTACAAGGGAGCCGGCCCCGCGCTCACTGATGTGATCAGCGGGCAACTGCAATTCATGTGTACCAGTCCGCTTGCGGTGTTGCCGCAGGTGAAAAGCGGCCGCCTGCGCGCCATGGCCATGACCGGCGCCAAGCGGTCGCGCGCCGCACCGGATATACCCACCGTGGCTGAGCAGGGGTTTCCCGGCTACCAAGCCTCGTTGTGGTACCAGATGCTTGCGCCGGCGAATACGCCGGAGGCCATCGTGAAACGGCTGAACGCGGAAATCAATCGTGTGCTGAAGATGCCCGATTTCATCGAGCAACTCGCGGTGCAGGGCGCCGATCCACTGGGCGGCACGCCGCAGGAAGCGCGACGCTATACGCAAGTGGAAATCGATCGCTGGTTGAATTTGATCAAGAAGACGAATATCGCGCCGCAGTAATTTTTTAGCACCTTCCCCCATTCACGGGGGAAGGTTGGGATGGGGGCCAACCGTGGTACGGTGCTTGCCCCCTCCCCAACCCTCCCCCGCGCAGACTACGCGCATGGGAGGGAGCCCGACATGTTTGAAAAGGAGCATCCATGACCGCCAGCATCATCCTCTACGACCCCACCGCCCCGCGCGCCAAAGTGCCGGCGACGGTGGCGGCCGCCAAGCCCACGCTGGAAACCCTCGCGGGCAAAGTGGTGGGTTTTATCGACAACGCCAAGCCGAATTTTAATCATCTGGCCGACGACATCGGCGAACTGCTGATGAGCAAATACGGCGTGAAGCAGGTGTTGAAACGCCGCAAGCGCGCCGCGTCGGTGCCCGCGCCGGATGCGGTTTATAAGGAATATGCCGAACAATGCGACCTGGTGATTACCGGGTCGGGCGACTGAGGCTCCTGCACGTC
>DHVE01000097.1 GCA_002412495.1 Betaproteobacteria bacterium UBA5216 | reverse complement strand
ATCCTTCATCAGCGACTGCGCGCACACCCCGTCCGCCGTCACCTTCGCACCCGCGCCAACCGTCGCGTGGTTCTGCATGTCCGCTATGTTCAGCGCTATCCCAAGGCCAACAGCGGTGCCGGTCGCGCCCAGCGCCGCCGAGGCATCCGCAATCGCGGAGGCATCCATGTTGTTCTCGGCCTTCAGGTTCAGCGCCCCCGTGTTAAGAGCACCGTCACCAGCAATAATGGTCACGTTGTATATCGAGGCGTCCGCCGTGCTGTTGGCCACGTTTAACGCCAGCGCCGCACCTACACTCACCGCCCCGCCACCACCGCTGCCGTCAGCCGTCGACGCCGACTTGCTGACACTTAAGCTGCTATCGCCAGATTTGGCTTTAGCAAGCCCCGTGGCCTTGCCCGATTGGTCGTCCGCGCTGCTATTGCCCTTGCCACTTTCTTTAGTCTTGTCTGCGCCAGCCGCACTCGCCTTAGCTTCGGACTTGCTCGCCCCGTCGGCCCGCGCGGTAAAGCTGACCGCGCCATCCGCCGTTATATTGCGTGCAGTCGTGGCGCGCGCAGTATCGTTTACAAACCCCAGCGCGATTGCCGCACCCACCGCCGTCGACGTGCCATTCGCGTCCGCATTAGCCGTCGTCGTGCTCGAACCATGATGATCCGCCGTCGCGCTAATGGCGCCCGCCACATCCAACAAGGTACCGGCAGTGCCTATTTTCGCTTCGGTAGTATTATTGGCTACGGTAATGGCCAACGCTCCACCTGCCCCTGTACCATCCTTAGCCGCACCGCCGCCTTCGGCCGTGGTATTCACCACGTTGCTGCCGGTGGCAGTCAACGTGACATTCTTGGCGTTTCCAAGCAAAGCTGTATCTTCGAGCGCGGCGACGGTATTGCTTCGTTCCACGCTAAGGGCTACCGAGATTCCAACACCCGTATCCCCGGACTTGGAATCACCGCCCGCAGCCAAGCCTTTAGTTTCACTTTGCGTCGTAGCCTGCGAATCGAGGATGAGGTTGGCTCCGTGCAGATTGACGTTGGAACCCGCGAGCACTTTTGCCCCGGTGTCAATAAACACAAGATTCATCGCAAACGAACCCGCGATGGCTGTGCCGGAGCTGGACGCCCCTGATTTGGCTTCCACGGTGTATGTGCTCGACGGCATCAGGGCCGACAAGGTGATGTCGGTAGCCGTCAGCGACGTCGTCGCACCGCCGAGCGTTGCCAAAGTATCGGTATCAACGATGCCAATCGCCGCGCCGATGCCGACGCCAGTGGCGTCTTTCGAGGTCTGGCTGCCATCGGCCTTGGTGGTGATCGTCTGGGTGGAAGACGCTTTTACCTTGATGTCATCTGTCGTAAGAACGTTCTTGTCATCCGCCGTGACCGTGGCGTTGGCAATCGAGGCCTCAACAGTTCCGGTGCTTACCGTCAGCGCAACTGCCGCTGCAAAACTGACATCGCCATCCGTCGTTGCGGCCTTATCGGCATCTTTGCCGGCGCCGGTACCATCTCCTCTTGGGTCCTTGAGTTTCGCTTCAGACTGATTGGTGCCGCCCGCACTGCCGGCCGCACCTTCATGGGTAGAGACAGCACTGGTGTTTACAACATGCGTGGCAACCGCAGACAGATCAATATCATCACCACTGATCGTTCCGCCTGTAACCACGACTTTGGTGTCGCCCGTCACCAACGAGAAGCCCAGCACGCCACCAGCTGCAGTGCCTGCATTGCCGCCCGCACTTCCATCTGCAGTGGTAGTTACATTTACGGTATTCGTGGCATGAAGATTCGCAGCATCACCTGCCGTCAAAGTGCCGTTGGCCACCGTGACCGAGGCATCGCTCGACACGATGGATATCGCAATTACCGCATCCGCGGAGGTACTTTTTGCACTGCCATCGGCGGCCTTGGTATCTGGCGCGCGCGACACCACCGTCGTAACCGTGGAACTGGCCGAAATAGTCAGATTGCCATCCGCGTCGATAACGCCGCCATTGATCGCGACGGAAGCCTCCGAATCGGACAGCACGCCACCGAAGGCGATACTGCTAATGAGCGAGACGTTGTTGCCATCCACGTTGACCGTAGAATCGGCAGTCAACGAGATATTCTGGCCCGTCAGCGTACCGCTGTTCATCACGATTGCCGAAGTGGCATTGGCAAGAATGTCAGATCCAAGCAATCCGCCGTTGCTGGTCGATTTAGATTCGATGGTGATGTCGCCCAGCGCGTGGATGCTACCGGCGATGGTAATGTCATCCTGCCCCGTGAGCTTGAACGACTGCAGTTCGTAGGTACCGGCGCCATTGATCGCGATATTGTCGTCCTGTCCGGCCAATATCCCCTTGCCGTCAAAAACAACCTGTATGTCATACCTCGGATCCGCACCGATCTGACCGGCAATGTTAGTCAAATCAATCTTGAGTTGATCCCCTAAAAGCCCTGTGCCATTGATGGTAAATTTGTTAACGCCGTCGTCCGCAAGCGCCCCAGACGCAAGAACTGTCCCATCCTCCGCACGCAGACGCAGCTTGTCCACGCCACCGTCGTCGAACACATCAAGGATGTAATCGTTGTTGAGCAGATCGCCATCGTTAAAATGAGTAGCATCAGTACCGCTGTAGGTGTATGAAACATCCGCCGACAACAACACCCGCGGCTCCAGCGTCTCCATACGCGGCGCGAATGATGTCCGCCGACGCTTGTGCGCAAGCGCCTTCTTGAGCCAGCCGCGCTTTCGCCACTCTCGCAGTTGCCGCACCCAGCGTGCAAGGCGCCCGAAGAACAGTTCGAACAAGCTCGGCAAGCGGAACTTGTAAGTCTTTTCCGCAAGGGTGGTGGGCGAACTGGAATTGGCGTTGTTGTTGCTCATGAAAAACTCCCGACAGACGGTAGATCAAAACCACAAATAAATAAGCCAACAAGCACTATCGCTTTGTGGCTAACAAGAAAGACCGGCGTAAAACAACGCAATGGCCTGCGAGCGCGGCGCGGATACGAGGAACCCATACTACCTATGCCATTCATCGAGGCAATCGCTCGCAGCACGCATCAAAATTACACTGATAAATCAAGATCAAATATCCTCTTTAGCTATGGCTAATGCTACGAAATATTTGTTACAACTTTGTTTTGTTTTTGAAATAAAACCAGCCTACTACATGCATCGCTTTTGCTCTAACGGCTCCATCGTTGAAGCGATGAGATGCACAGCCAACCCGACCTTCGTTTCACGAGGCTCGATGCGAACAATATTGCCACGACATCTGAGCATCATCTTGCCACCCGGAGTGTCAACTGCCACGCTGACGCTGATCTCGCTGCCAACAGCGTATTTCGCATCAGTTTCAATGTATAACCCCGTTTCACTAACGTCGCGCGTAACCCCTGTTGCTGCCTCCAGATTGACCGGCATTCGAGTAAAAACGCGGTCTTTACCTCTCTTTTCCTGGTCGCCGGTCACAAAGAAAGTTATAGACTGAAATTTTGGTTTAAAGGGACATTTAATGGGATATTTACAGCGGAAATAGTAATCGCATGTGCGTGATCGCACATGGGTAGTTATACCCTTTTAAACAGGCGGTATTACCCATATTTAAAATGCTATAAATAGAATTTAAAAGCCATTAAACATAGTATAAAAACACTACTACGAAATTAATATATTGCGGACTCGGCGACTCAAGCAGAAAACCACCAGCCATGGGATCCGCTTAAATCAGTCAAGCAATTGAAATTATTAATTATTTGTTAATCCGTGCTTTTGCGCAAAGGCAAAAAGCGCTAGCCGATTACGCACGCCGAGCTTGCCGTAGATGGAAGTCAAGTGATTGCGAAACGTATGTTCGCTGACATGGAGTTTCCCGGCGATAGTCTTAGCCGGCGCTCCGGCATTCAATGCCGCGACCGCGATCACCTCCCTTTCCCGGTTGGTCAGGGTGGAAACTGCTATCCATTCGGGATCAACCACAGCTGCGTTTTTCCGGGAAAACTCAACAAAAATCCTGCCGGCCGCAGCATGATCGAGCCAAAGCTGCCCCTCGTAAATTTTCTGGATTGCGGTTAGAACGATCTCGACAGGAGCGCGTTTTTCGACCACTCCGCGCGCGCCGGCTAATACTGCCTTGTCTTGCAATGATGTATCACGCAATCCAGTGAACACCAGAATACTCGCCTTGGATTGCGCAATCAGCTTCGGTATCGCGTCAATTGCATTTTCACCACCCAGATCAATATCGAGCAGGATCACGTCAGGCGTCACTTTGTCCATCAGCCTAAATGCCTCGGCGCTGCTCGGACAGGTGCCAATCACTTTTATCCCTTTGTCCGCGCGCTCGATTAGCTGCTCCAACCCCCACAACAAAATGGGACAATCGTCGATAAGAATTACCTGAATAGATGACGCAAGCGGAGGGAGCATCTGAACAACTTTTTTTGTGGTATGCGATATTATAAAGTTTTGTAGCCCACAGCTCAGTATTGCATTTTATGCATCGTATCGGTATCTCTGGTTTATTGACTTATAATGGTTTTGGACATAGCAGTCGCCAATAACAACCATGGTCACCGCATGCACTCGCTTAAGTTTAGTTCGCACGTCATTCCCGGATCGTAAATTGGACGCCATATGAGCCAGTTCCCAAAGCAATGTATTTTTCTGTTCCTTGGTTTAGGCAATGGCATGGCGGGAACCGTCGCCAATGCCGCCGACTACGACTGCATGATCGAAGCCCGTCAAAACATTGAAATCCGCAGTCCGGTGGAAGCCATCATCGAATCCATCAAGGTGAGCCGCGGCGAGCTCGTTTCACGTGGGCAGGTGTTGGTCACCCTTCAATCGGGTCCGGAACGCGCAGCCAATGAATTGGCACAGTCGCGCGCGACGATGCAGGGCGAGATCAAGGCCGCTGAGGCCCGCATGGATCTTGCCCAGAAGAAATTCACCCGCGCCGAAGACCTCTTTAAACGCAATTTTGTCTCGGCCAATGCCCGGGACGAAGCCGAAGCCGAACTGCGGCTGGCGACCGAGGAATTGCGCCGCGCAAAGGACAATCAGCTACTTAACGTTCATGAAGCAAAACGAACCGGTGAACTGCTCGCCATGCGCACCATACGCAGCCCGTTCAACGGCGTGGTAGTGGAAGTGCTGCTAAAACCGGGTGAATTCGGCGCCACCAGCATCCGCGACCCTATCATGAAGCTCGCAGAAATCAACCCGCTGCACGTAGAAGTGGTGCTGCCTGTCAGCCTTTACGGCAAGATCAAACCAGGCCAGCAGGCCGTGGTCATGCCTGAAGCACCGATCGGCGGCAAGCTAAAAACCACGGTCAGCGTGATTGACCGCGTGCTGGACGCCGCCAGCGGCACATTCGGTGTACGCATGATTTTGCCAAACACCAAAGGCGAAATTCCCGCTGGCGTTCGCTGCAAGGCAAGTTTCTCCTGATTGACACTCGACGTAGCCTTGGCCGCGCCTATCAGTCGTTGCGCCCGCTGAACGCCAGAAGGTCCCCAAGATGCACATCGCGCGATTGCAGCTCCTCGCGTAGCAAACGCTGCTCTCTTTCCATCGCCGCTTGTATACGGCGCGTCAGCCACACCGACCACGGCGGTCGTACCTCGCCTTCAGCGTCCGCGCGTCTTCGCGCCCAAGTCGCCACAACAACCGGCATCAGGGTCTTGACGATCTCGTTGTCAAGCGCCAAAAACGTTTCGCAACGGGACGCTGCATAGATGCGGCAGAGCATCTCTACGTGCCTGCGCGAATCATGCAGTTCAGCCACCAGCAGGTGCAGGGGAACATCTGCCGGAACCCGCGTCACGCCACGCTCGGCAGGATGACACGTAATGACGACGGCACCCGGCTCTTCCAGCGCGGCCAGCGTGTTACGGTCTGCCTCATCACCCCGTCCGCGCACCACGCCCGCCTGTATGCCTGCGCCCGCTAGCGCTTCCATCACAGTTTGCGCTTCCTGCTGCGAGCGTAAAGCAATCATCACTGCATAACCCGCCGCTACCGAATCGAGCGCATGCCGCACGATGGCATCGAGAAGGCCCTGCGCCGACACAAATACCCGCGGTTTGCATGGCACCGTCGAAGACGGCTGATTTTCTCCCATCACACGCAAACCGTAGAGCGACGAAATTTCGCCCGTGACCGACTGCACACCCGAACTCACGCCAGCAAGCCGCAAATAACGATTCAAAAAGCGCGGCACAGACACCCGCGCAAGCACATCGCGCCGACCGCTCAATGCGCAACCTTCCTTCACTTCGGTGAGCTTTTGCAATAACTCATCGCCCTCGGTGCGGTCTTCGCCCTCCTTTCCGGCGGGCGTGGGAAAAACAACGCGCCCCTGCACCACTTGATAGTCGCGGTCGCGCACGAATTCATGCAGCGCCCTCAGCGCGATAATAATCAATTCTTCGCAGCGTTGGCGCGCAGCCCATATCCCGCCCAGCGGCGACACCAGTAATGCAAGCCGCTGCCGGCCGTCGTCAGTCAGTGTAGGCTCGCCATCCCCCATGGTGAAATCACGCTCCTCGTCCAGCGCGCGGGCAAGCTCCACCGCCTGTTCATACAGCAGCCGTTCGCGTGACTGGTCTGCTTCAGCCGCTATGACCAGTGGCATCCGCGCATCGTCGATCATCACCAGTTCGGCGTCGTCGACAAAGGCGCAGTACAACCCTCTTAACAAAAGCCGTTCCTCCACCGGCGCATCGCCGGCAAGACGCGCTGCCACATTCGCGAGCTGCCCCTGCCGCGCACCAAATTGCAGTCGATCCCGCAGATAATCGAGGCCGATTTCACGTGTTGTCGTGCAGGTCACGGTTGCTGCATAGGCCTCGCGCCTAGCCCGAAAATCCATGCCCTGCGCCACCACTGCAACACTAACCCCCATGGGATCCGCATAGGCGCCCAGCAGCTGCGCCAAACTGACAGCACGCACATCACTTCGCGCCAACACATGCACGGGTTCTCCAAGCAGGGCGGCAGCAGTAACCGCCAGCCCCAGCGCTTCAATACGGCTCTGGTCATCGGCAACGGCTGCGACTCCTCTGCGCAGCTGCGCCGCAGCCGCGGCATAGGAAACCGCGGAAGGCTTTGCGATGCCCTTGCGCTCCATACCGATAGAACACAAGGCGAGACACTCCACAATCAATGCCTCGGTGTAGCCATCGCGGCGCAGCCGGTAGCGCGTCTGCGGCAGGTGCACGGACAGCGCCCTGTCCCGCAGCAAATCCGCCGCACGCTCGACTTCAATCAGATAGGCAGGCGCATCGCCCAAGCCACGTTTAAATAGGCGATGAAGTCTGACAGACAAGTCCGCAGCCAACCGGTCAGGCAAAGCGTCCCGCACGTCATCGCGTTCGGCGTAACCGCGCCGCGAGACTGCAGCAGCCACATCGGCAGTATTCATTACACGGTGAAGCGACGCAAGAACAGTTGTCGCAACGCGCGTCCCAACTGCACCGCAAGGGTTTCGTCTGGATGTTCAATGCGCACATACGCGCGCGCGCCCATCGCGGAGGCGTGCGCGCCGGTAATCGAGATTTCAAACTCGAAATGCGACTGCAGCGCCTTAGGGTCGTTCGACTGTTGCGACGGATCCAGTGCAACCTCGCCCCCGCCCGACTGCGCAAGGGCCATGTTCGGCAACCGCTCGCTGGCGCGCGGTACCTCCCGTAGAATGCGGGCCAGCAACACTTCCGAGAAGTTCTCCGCCAGGCGCACCGTCACCCGGTCCGTGTGATATCGCACCATGTCCACCGCCTGCTGTGACACCACCACGCGCGTGGTCATCATGGCATCGGGTAGCACGTAGCCTACCGGTTCGCCCTGTTTGACGAAGCGCCCCGGAAGATCCTGGGGCATTGCCACCGTGAAACGACCGTCCGCCGGGCTGCGCAGCATCAGTTCATTCTGGCGCTCGCGTACACGCGCCAGTTCCGCATCGATCGCCTTCAGTTGCTCAAGCAGCGATTGGCTGCGCACAATATTGTCTTTCCGCTCTTTTTGATAACGCGATTCCAGTTCCTCGCGCTGGGCCTGCAGCAATACAACGCGCGAGCGCAACGCAGGGTCGTCAGTTTCCACCAGCGCGTCGCCTGCGCGCACCATGCTGCCAGGCGGCACCAGCACCCGGGTCACAAACCCGTCGACGCGGCCGCGCACCTGCGTCTGCGAAGGCACTGACACCACCCCCTGCACCGACGTCCAGGAAGGAAGTGGCACTAAAAATACAAACACTCCCAACAGCCCTACTAACAGCAGGGTAGCAATGATCGCCCGCGCGCGTCTCCGGCGCAAACGCGGACTCCAGCCCACGTAGGCAATGAGCCCCACCAAGGGCATCACGACTGCCGCAATCGCAGACCACATCGCCAGCATGATTCCAAAAATAAAATATTCCGAGGCCACAAATACCGCTATACCGAATGTGATTACCCAGCGATAAATGAACGACGCCACAGCAAAAGCTGCCAGCCACAGGCGCTCGCGCAGCGGTGCCTCTTCAGACGGCAGCGGCAAGCCAAAGACGTGGCGCTGAAACGCTACAGCAAACTGCTGTTGCGCGCGCTGGCGCAGATTGGGAATGTCCAGCCAGTCAGAGAATATGTAATAGCCGTCAAAACGCAGCAGCGGGTTGGCATTGAACAGCAGCGTCGAAACGCCCGCGATAAGCATTACGTTGTAGAGCGCCGCGCGAGCCACACCCGGCTGCATTTCGAGCCAGAAAAACAGTGCGATCGACGCGATGAACACCTCTACAATCATGCCGGCCGCCCCGACGATCATGCGGCGCCGGCGCTGCGGAAAAGCGTTGGCAGCAGAGGCATCAACATATGGCACCGGCATCATCACCAGCAGCATCACACCCATTTCGTGGACTTCGCCACCCCAAGCCCTCACAGCACAGGCATGGCCAAACTCATGCGCAGCCTTAACCAGCGGAAACACCATCGCAATGATCAGCAGATTGTCGGGGGCCAGCACACGGCTCGACAGGTCTTTAGTGAGCAGGTCCCAATGCTGGACTGCCGATACCGCCCCCCACCCCACCACCAGCAGCCACAATAACGCGCCGGCCGGACTGAAGAGCTTGCGATACCACGGCAACGTGCGCTGCAAAAAGCGATCCGGGTCAAACAACGGAAACTTGATGGCCAGCGGCGACAACCATCGCGCGAGCGCGCTGCGGCGCGTGACGCGCTCGCCACGGCGCAGCAACTCCTCTACGTCGGAGGGCACTTCGCATTGCATCACGTCGGCGAAATGCAACTGCCCCAGGATCTGCATCACCTCCTCCTGCGTCGGCGCATCGTCGCCCAGTCGCTCAACCGCCCCATCCCATATTTCCTGCATGGTTCGCCGACCGTCCATCAGCCCCACGATGAGGTAAGCGGCCGGGTTGAATCGATGGGTGCGGCGGGAGATGCGATCCTCGAGCACATACCAGCGTTCACCGCGGTATTCGTGGCGGCGTATGCGCACGTGAGAGCGGATGCGAGGCCGCAATGGAGCCACGCGATACCAAGTTGGACTCAGCAGCTGTTCTGCCACGACGGCGCCCCTAGGGCATCCAGGCCCACAACTTGCGTTTGAGCCAAGACGTAAATTCGCGTGTCCAGATCCAGATCAAACGCCGTTCATCCACCGAAACTTTGGCGACCCCCTCCATGCCGGGTCGCAGGCGCCCGTCCGGCTTTACAGTCAGCGGGGCTTCGACACGGAACAGATTACGGCCTTCCTTGGCCATGTTCACCGGCGTTACGCTCTTCACCGTCAGCGGATAACGCACGCCAGGCATCGAGGACAGCACCAGTTCACCTTGCTGCCCGGTATGCACGTCAATCACCTGCTGCTCATCCACCTGCAGCACCACCCGGTACGCATCGAGTGGAGCAATTTCAAAAAGGATCTGCCCGCGCTCCACCGGCGCACCCAATGCCTGCGACAGGTCACCGCTGACCAGTACCCCTTCAAACGGCGCCACCAGTTCCGAGCGGCCAAGCTGCTCGTCGATGAGCGCGATCTGCGCCTCGGACTGCGCCGTTTGCGCCGAGGCAATGCGCGCCTGCGACCGCTCACGCTTGGCCATTGCCTCGCGGAACTGCTGCGCCGCCTGATCGCGCTGCGCCACCAGTCGCACGCGTTCCAAGCGCAGGTCGCGGTCATCGAGCCGCGCTATTACGTCCCCCTTTTTCACCATATCTCCGGCTCGATGCAGCGCTTCTCGCACGTACCCCTGAAACGGCGCGGTCAGCGCGCGCTGAATTTCTCCTTCAATGCGCGCTTCGGCTGACACCCGGTATTCGCCCTTGGCGAAAATCATAAACAGTAGCAACAGCACAATCACCATGGCGGTGAACTTAAAGCCCGCTTCGCGCGGGCCCACTAAGCGCCCCCAGAATCCGCGCACTGAATCGGCTGCATGGGCAGGCAGGCTGCGCTGACGCGACTTCTGTATGGCAACCAGCGGACCCAGCATTGCAGACAAGCCGTCCAGCAACTCCAGCGAAGGCGCATCAAAATGCAGTCCCGCCGCGCGCTCGAGTGTCAGTGCGCCCACGGCGTGCCCTTGGTACATTAGCGGGAAAGTCGTTAGTCCGCCGGCGCCCGACATCTGCGCCAACTCCGTATGCGCAAATGTCACTACCAGCCGCCCGCCCGAATCCGGCGGATAAACGATAGGCTCCCGCTGATCAATCGACTCCATCATGGCAGCGGTGGTCGCGCTCATCAGATTGGCATGCTGGTCGAACTGCACCGTGTGCGACACCGCTTCGACCCCGATGACTCCATCCTGCATCAGGCCGAGTGCGACGCGGTCGCAGCCTAGGTGCGTCGCTATTTCCGTCACCAGTGCGCTGGAAGCCTCCTTCAGGTTGCCGCGCTCCAAAAGGATCGCCACCAACTGCAGGATCAGCTTCATCCGCAGCCGGGCAGCCTCCATCGGATCGGCATGGCGCCGCAGCAGCACCTCAAGCCAGCCCGCGCCCCACTGCAGCTGACGCATCGCCGACTGCAGTTTCAACTCATCGCGCCAGACGACGTCGAGCCCCACCACCCCTCGGATCTTGCCATCGAGCCGTATCGGGTATGCCAGTTGATATGGGGGACGATCGGGCAATGGCACACCTTCTGCAGCCGCTTCACGCGCCTGCACGATACCGCGACCTTCGCGCAGCGCGCGCTCGGTGATTTCCGCCAAGTGCGAGCGATCGCCGCTAGTCTCGGGCCAGAACGCCAGCGGTGCAAACGTTTCCGTTCCCGGTTTCTGCAATACCACTACCGCATCGTTAACCTCTCCAACGGATTGACACTGCAAAGCCAGCCAATAGCGGCAAAACTCTTCCGGGCTGTCTGCAGCACCGAACTGTCTCCAAGCCTGGTCGAGCGCATGCCGCTGCGCCTCTGCAAGCTGGGCATGCGAGTCTGACGATTCGTGAACTGGGTTCAAGTGACTGGCACTGCGCCGGGCACGCAGCGATCAACTTACTACGAGTACGCCCGGCGAGCTTACTTCGCGTTTTGCGCGTCTACGTTGAGCGTACCAAAACGCTTTTCGTATTCGGACACCACACCCTCAAGCAGCGTGGCGAGGCGCTTGGCGGCGTAAGGACTGATAATCACGCGATCGGTCAACTGAATGGTGATTTCCTTCTGCCCCCGGTTCCAAGCCTGATTGATACCGAACAGCATGACCACTTCTTCGCGCGTGCTGGTGACATTACACACGTTGGCATAGCTGCTCTTCATGTTGCTGTCGTCCCACTTGATCTTTGCACCCTCGACTTCGGCCGGCTTGGCAGTGCCGCCAGACTTGGATTCAGCCATTTTCTACTCCCAAAAATTTTAGTAAGGTGCAAGTATGATAGCAGTTTGCTGAAATTTGCGTGATTTTTGAATTTGCATGGCGTTGCGCGGATTCAAAAAATTGCAGAGCACTCTTATGGTCTTGTGATCAGTATGAACGCCAATGTAGCCCACCTGGCGGGCGCCATAGTCAAGAAGGTAGATTATCGTTTCCATTCGCAACGGACTGGCGTTGATTACTCAACCGTGTTACCCATGGAAGTCCACAGTCTGCCCCTCGCGGGTTGTGACAGCGTTATCGACACACCACATGGCAATCGCGCCGCCATCCGCAAGCCATGCGCGTTTTGCGAATCACACAGTAGCCGCTTGTTGTTAGTGGCCAACCTTATAAAGTAGACCATTCACTACTGCCCCGGCTTGAACCGGGTGTCGCGTATCAGCTTTGCCATGCGCTCGCGTTCCGACTGCATTTCCCTGGCTGTGTCGCCGGGCGAGGAGTAACGCGGCTCGGTGCCGAGCACCGAAAGTCTTTGGATCACATCAGGCAGTTTCAGCGCGCGGCTGATTTCCGCGTGCAATTTGGTGACAATCTCCGGCGGCGTGCCCGCTGGCGCCAACAGCCCTTGCCACGATCCGGTCAAAAATCCCGGCATGCCGGATTCAGCAACCGTCGGCGCATTGGGAAAACGTTCCACGCGTTTGTCGCTGCTCACCGCCAGCAACCGCAGGCGCGCACTCTGGATATGCGGCACCGTCGGCAGCATGCCGTTGAAAAACACATCGGCCTGCCCCGTCACCACGTCCATCACCGTTTGCATGCCGCCGCGCCCGGTGATGTAGGCCCACTGAATGCCCGCGCGTTGCGCGAAATCAATCCCCGCCATGATCGATGCGCCCGCCAGCGCGCCCGCGTAATTCAATTGTCCCGGCCGCTGCTTCGCCAGCGCGATCAACTCTTTCGGCGTGCGCACCGGCAAACTCGGATGCACGCACAACACATGCGGCGAATACGCGATCACCATCACCGGCGTGAGGTCGCGCAAATAATCAAACGACGGCTTGGCATGCGACAGCCACGAAATCAATACCGAGCCCATGTCGGTGGCGAGCAGCGTGTAACCGTCGGGCTGCGCGCGTGCCACCACTTCCGTGCCGATCAGCGCCGCGCCGCCGGGCCGCGACTCGATCACGATCTGCTGCCCCCAGCGCTCGGTGAGCTTTTGACCGATCAGGCGCATCAGCGTGTCCGACGTGCCGCCCGGCGGGTAGGGCACCACCACGCGGATCGCGCGGTTGGGGTAGGTTGTAGCGGGGTCTTGGGCGTGGGCGGCCAATGCAAGCACGGAATTTGCAACTAGAACGACGTTGCCAAGCTTTCTCAACCAACGCATCTACTGCTCCTTGAAAACTCACTCTCTCGGTGAACCAAGGGTAGCGCATCCACGACTGCCAATTCGCGCTCTACATACTGCCCCCGCCGCTACCTCGCTGAAATCTTGTCTTAATTGCAAGTATCAGCAATGCCAACAACGCTAATGACCCAACAATCTGAAAAAGACTAATCGACAATGCACAAGGTGAATGGACCGTTACCAGCGATTTCCCACTAAATAAAGCGAGTGGATTAAACACGTTCTGAAGACCAAGCACGACCCCTCGGTAACTCGAGAAAGAAACATTCTCGACTTGAATTGAATCCGACAGCAGGCCAATGCGGTAACCTGCAAACGGCGCGGGCAAATCCACTGTTCCAAGAGAAAGAAGAGCATGAAAAAGTAAGCAAGCCGCCAAATTGAATAAAACAAATGCTGAAACAGCAGCAGTTACCGATGCCCCATAACCCGATGCTTTGTCATAAATCCACGAAATAGCAAATTCAATGCTTCTCGAAGGAAGCGTTAGCAACTTGCGCTCAACCCGCTGCTCTTCAGCAAAAAACTTAACTTCTTCCCGTAGCCACCTTTTGTGCTGCGCATGAATTCGCAAGTGTCTTATCGCGAGCAAATCCCCTTCCAGTATCTTGCGCCCATCCACTTTCGCGAGGCTTTTCAGTGATTGCTTGGGGTCGTAATCGATACCCTCTACGCGTGTCTCATCCGATAACTTGCTATCAAAAAATTCTGGGAACTTGAAAAATCTTGCCGAGATAGTTGTACGCCCCGAAAATTCCGCCTTCTGAAACCGTGTTTCTCCTTGGAACACAGAACCGGTAACGAAAAAGAAAGAAGCTTTCGACGACCTAAAATCTGCGCCCTGCTGTATTACTGTATCCACTATCTCGATGCCATTAAAGTCTGAACTACCAAGATTCACGCTGCTAATAGTACAATCGTGCAGGGTTAATCTTGCCGAATTCCGAGTACCATTAAGGTAAAGCCCGGCGCCGCCAATCTTTGTCCCGAACACTGCAAGGCCGCTCTGAAAACTTGCGCTCGCGGCGTGCAGCCCCTCAGACATTACATTTTGATCAACCCGCAGCAAGTGGCTAAAAATAGTCCCTCGGAGCAACAAAAAACCATAATCCAAATTGCCGGGAATAACGATCGGCTCATTGACCGTCGCGTAAGGAATGATCGCCCCATATAACCTTGCGAAAATATTCTCGTCTACGGTCCCCATGAAAAGATTCTCAGTATTCGCCAGTTGCTCCTGAACGAGTAACGGTAAATATTTGCAGCGGAGATCGTGAAGCTCCTCTAAGTAAGTCAATACCTGTTGCGCAGAAAAAGAATGCAATATTCCGGCATTACCTCCAAGCAATTTCGCCCAACAACCAAGTAACTCGTCCGCCCGCCCCTTAACGTTGGCTCGTACGAGATCACTAATTAGTTTCGCTCGGTCAGTCGATTGCCAAAACTTCACATGTGCATTTCCAAACTTCGTGCGCATGTCTACCATTTCTGGCGTATGTAAAGTCAATGCATTCTCCTTCAAAGGTGTTTCAGGAGCATCACGCCCGTGTATCGTACCCCGGCAACACCCGCATATCGATCACGCAAGCCTTGCCCTCGCGCGCGGCCGCGATGCCCTGCCGCACCGCCGCCAACACATCCTCCGGTTTTTCCACCGGCCCGATGCCCACCGCGCCTTGCGAGCGCGCCATCGCCGCGATATCCACGGGTGGGTCATCGATGCGCTGGCCGATCCAGCGGTTTTCCTCGGGGCGGCCACGATTGGCGGCCATGCGGCCCTGATGGCGCTCGTCGTTATAAAACGAGCGGTTGTTGCACACGATGATGAGGCACGGAATTTTATAGTGCGCCGCAGTCCAGATCGCGGTGTTGCCCATCAGAAAATCACCATCGCCGCAGACACCCACCGCGATGCGCTTGCTGCCTTTTAACGCCAGCCCCGCGCCGACGGTCATGGGTGGCCCTGACCCTACGCCCGCGCCGCCATCATGGCCGATGTAATCGAGTGGATGCCGGAAATGTGTGTACGCGCCGTTCCAGCCGAGCGGGAAGCGCGTGTAGCACACCTCTACATCTTTCGTTGCCACTTCCAGCGCCTGTGCAACGCCGCGCAGCGACACGGCATTCGGCGGCGCCGGCAGCGCGGGTGCCTTGCGTATATTGGGCGGTGTGGTGCGCGCGGTAACGGCTTCGAGCAGCAGCGGCACGGCGGCATCGGTTTCGCACAGCATGAATACATCCATCGGCGGCAGACCAAAATGATCCGCGCCGCCGCCGCGATGGTTGTGCTGGTCGCACGACACCTGAATGACTTTCGCGGTGATCGGCTTGTCGCCAAACGCCTGCTTCAAGGTGCCGGATAAATCCAGCGCGTCCAGCGACAACACCACGTCGGCCTCGCGCACCATGGCGCGCCCTTCGTCGGTGAGATACGAACCCGGCGGCGCGGCGTGCAACCGGTGATCGGTCGGAAACGCCGCCGCCAGTTTGACGAAAGTGAACACCGGCGCATTGAGTTTTTCGGCAAGTGCCACGCGCGCGTTCCAGCCCGCTACACTGCGCGAACAACGCCCGGCGAGGATCACCGGATTTTTCGCGTTCGACAACAGCCTGGCCGCTTCGGCAACCAGTTCCGCGGACGGCTGCGGCGATTTCGGCGGCGCGTTGCGTTTGGGATCGGGCAGCGTGGGCATCGGGCCGATCTTGCCTTCCTGCATGCCGACTTCGAGATTGATATACGTCGGCCCCTTCGGCGCGGTCTGCGCGATCTGCGAGGCGCGCATCAGCGCTTCCACCGCCGCGCCCGGCGAACCCGGCTGGTTGTCCCACTTGGTGAAGTTGCGAATCAGCCCACCCTGATCGGCGGTGGTGTGTATCCAGTCGATCCACGGCCGGCGCTGCGTGGCATCCCACGGGCCGGTGGCGCCGAGTATCAAGATCGGCGCGCGGTCGCACCACGCGTTGTACACCGACATGATGGCGCGCATCATGCCGATGTTGGCGTGCAGACCGCTCGCCATCATTTTGTCGGTGACTTTGGCATAGCCGTGCGATATGCCCACCGCCGTTTCTTCATGCACGCACAACACCATCTGCGGCGAACGGTTGCCCAGCAGATTGACGATGCTGTCGTGCAGTCCGCGATAACTCGCGCCCGGTACCAGCGCAATATACGGAATATCCAGCTCGCGCAGCATCAACGCCACCGCGTCGCTGCCCCAGAAGCTTTCGCCGGGACGGCTGGGAACGGGCTTGTCGTGAACGATGGCGCTGGTGGTGTTGTCTATAGCGTTCATGGGGGTCCTTGTGATGGGTGTTTTTCGATCCGGCACGCACTGTGTCACGAGGCGTGCATACAGATCAAGCGACGGCCTTTTACCACTGTCGTGAAAATCAAAATTTTCCTTTAAAAACAATTAGATACATTTTGTAACAAAAACGGCGGGCAAGGTGTCAGCGGTACGCCTATCATCGCCGTTAATTGCACTACCGGATACGGAGGTTTTTCATGAAAAAAGTCGCCCCCACGCTGCTGGCCTCGCTGGGCCTTTTCTGCGCCATGGTGCTGGCTGCCCAGCCGGCGCAAGCGCAACACCGCCGCCATCATCATCATGGCGCGCGCGTCGGCGTGTTTATCGGCGCGCCACTGGCATTTGCGCCGTGGCCCTATTACCGCCCGTATTACTACGACCCGTACTACTACCCGCGTCCGATCGTGATTCAGGAGCAGCCGGTGATTTACACCGAGCAAGCGCCGTCCGTGCAAACCGCGCCGGCGCCGATGGCGCCGCCGCCCGGCCCGCAAGCGCAGCAGCCGCAAAACTTCTGGTATTTCTGTCAGGACACGCAGACCTATTACCCGCATGTGCAAACGTGCGCGACGCCTTGGCAGCGCGTCGTGCCGCATGCGGCGCCGCGTTAACTTCAGGTGACCCACATGAAACGTAAACTCAAACCCGTGCTGGCCCTGGTGGCCCTCTCGCTGTTGGCTGCGGGCTGCACCACCATCCCCACCGGCCCCAGCCGCATGGCGTTGCCCGGCACCGGCAAGGATTTTGACCAGTTCCGCGTGGACGATGCCTCGTGCCGCCAATACGCGGCGCAAGCGTCGGGCGCATCGCCCACTGAAACACAGGAAAACAGCGCGGTAAAAAGCGCGGCAGTCGGCACCGCGGTCGGTGCCGTGGCGGGCGCCGCCATCGGCGGCAACTCGCGTGGCGCGGCCACCGGCGCGGGCGTCGGTCTGCTCTTTGGCGCCTTGGCGGGCGCCTCCGCCGGCGATCAATCCGGTTATGCCGTGC
>DHVE01000041.1 GCA_002412495.1 Betaproteobacteria bacterium UBA5216 | reverse complement strand
GGCGTAAAACAACCGGGCGGCAATCCATTCGAAGGCCCGCGTTCACGCGAGTTTCCCAATCCGCAAACCCGGCGCACGCCCGCCGGTGAAATATTTGCCAAAGCAGTTGAGTCGCTGGGCTACACGCCATTCCAAAATCCGTCCGCGGCGCAGAGCCAGCCTTACGTCAACCTCTACAAACAACATCTGGGCGAATGCCTGCGCGGCGGCTTCTGCGGTTCGCACGCGTGCTCGCAGGGTGCCAAAGGCAGCCCGCTGTCCGCCGTGATTCCCGCGCTGCTGAAGCAGGAAAATTACGAGCTGCGGCCGTTGTGCAACGTGATCAAGGTCAATCTCGATTCGGATGGCAAGCGCGCCACCGGCGTGACCTACATCGACGCGCGCGGACGCATGATCGAACAGCCCGCCGACATCGTGGTGCTCGCCACTTACACGTTTAACAACAACCGCCTGTTGCTGCTGTCGGGCATCGGCAAGCCGTACGATCCGGCGAGCGGCACCGGCGTGGTCGGACGCAATTATTCGTATCAAACCGGCGGCAAGGTATCGGTGTTTTTCGATGACCAGGAATTCAACCCGTTCATCGGCGGCGGCATGACCGGCACCTGCATCGACGATTTTAATCAAGGCAGCTTCGATCTGTCGGGCCTTGGATTTGTCGGCGGCTCGTATATCGCCGTGCAAAGTAACGGCGCCACGCCGATCAAATCCAGACTGACGCCGCCCGGCACGCCACGCTGGGGTTCAGCGTGGAAAAAATCCACCGCGCAGTACTATCGCCGCGCCTTCTCGATCAGTTATCACGCGGCGTGCCAGAGTTATCGTGGGCATTATCTGGATCTGGATCCGACATATCGTGATTCGAACGGTCTGCCGCTGCTGCGCATGACTTTCGACTGGCATCAGAATGAACAAAAGATGTCGGCCTTCATGCGCGAGAAAAGCCACGAGATCGCCAAGGCGATGAATCCGACAAAAATCGGCGTCGGCAGCGTGCCCGCCAAATACACCATCGTGCCGTATCAAAGCACGCACAACATTGGCGGCGCGGTGATGGGCGCCGATCCCGCCTCCAGCGTGGTCAACAAGTATCTGCAATCGTGGGATGTGAACAACGTGTTCGTCGTGGGCGGCAGCGCGTTTCCGCAAAACGCCGGCAACCCGCCGACCGAAACCATCGGTGCACTGGCGTGCTGGGCGGCGGACGGCATCAAGGACATCTACGTGAAAAAACCGGGCCTGATGGTGTGAGCGTGGGCATGGAGATAGCGTGAGTAAAGCGCCCGTGAAACCCGAGATCGTGGCACTGAAGGCCTTTTACGAACCCGCGCTGGCCGCGCTGGAGCGCGATTTCGTGGTGCATCGGGCGTATGCCGCGCCCGATCCGATGGCGTATTTGCTGCAGCACTGCGGCAACGCGCGCGCCGCGATTTCGACCACCACCACCGAAGTAACGCGCGGCCATTTTGAAGCGCTGCCCAAACTGGAGCTGGTGGCGTGTTACGGGCCTTACGTCACGCTGATCGATTTTGCCGCCGCGCGCGATCACCAGGTCGCCGTTACGCACACGCCCGACTCCACCGCCGAGCCGGTGGCCGATCTGGCGATGGGGATGATCGTTGCGGTGATGCGCCGCCTGTGCGAGGCCGACCGTTTTGTGCGTTCGGGCGCGTGGCCGTCACGGGTGTTTCCGTCGGGTGTCGAGGTGCGCGGCAAAACCTGCGGCATCGTCGGCATGGGCCGCATCGGGCGCGAGATCGCGGTGCGCGCCACGAGCTTCTGCATGAAGATTGCGTATTCCGGCCCGCGCCGCAAGGCGGATGTGGCGTATGACTACTTCAACGACCTTGAAGCCATGGCGCGCACCTGCGATTGTCTTGTGGTCACGTGCGCACTGACGCCCAAGACGCGCAATCTCATTGATGCCCGCATTCTTTCCGCGCTGGGGCCGGAGGGTTTTCTCGTCAACGTCGCGCGTGGCGCGATTGTCGATGAGACAGCGTTGATCGCGGCACTGGCTAACCAACAAATCGCCGGCGCTGCGCTGGATGTATTCGCCGATGAGCCGCGCGTGCCAGACGCGCTGTTGCGCATGGAAAACGTGGTACTCGCGCCGCACATGGGCACCTCCACGCGGGAAGTACGCGAGGAACGCAGCCGAAAGCTGTTGCTGGATGTGCGCGCGCATTTCGCGGGCAAAGCACTGGCATATGCCGTGAAAGACGCGTAACGCCCACTGTCGCCGTTTGACGCGGTGCGTGGCCTACTGGCGCTTTGCATTCTCTGTCGGCAGTTGGTAGTGCTTTTCCCGGATCAGCCGCAGCGCCGCATCCACCACGTCATTGTCAAACCACTCACCGCGATGTTTCTCTATTTCCGCGATCGCCACATCGATACCCAGTGCCGGACGGTAGGGGCGATGCGCGGACATCGACTCCAGCACATCCGCAACCGCCAGTACCCGGGCCTCGGGCCGGATCTCGGTGCCTTTCAACCCGCGCGGATAGCCGCTGCCGTCCATTCGCTCGTGATGTTCACGGATGATATCGGCAATGGGAATCGGCAAGTCCACGTTCTTGAGGATCTCATAGCCGGCTTCCGCGTGAGTTTGAATAATTTGGTATTCAAGCGTTGATAGCCGCGTGGGCTTGACCAGAATTTCGGCTGGCACGCCAATCTTCCCGATATCATGTACAAGACCGCTCAGATACAGATGCTCGCACCGGGTTTCATCCCAGCCCATTTCACGCGCAATGTCGGCAGCAATCATCCCGACCCGATGTTCGTGGCCGGCGGTATAAGGGTCGCGAAGCTCAACCATTTTGGCGACCACTTCCATCGTGCCGCGCATCGCGCCTTCCAGCTGCTTCACATACGCCGCGATATCCTTCTCTGCCCGAAGCCGCTCCGTGATATCCTGACAAAATACGATAAATGCATTGCCTTTATCCCAGTAGCCGTGCGAGAAGTGCATACCGAGCACAATCTCCTTGCCGTCACGGCGAGTAGCCGGAAGATTCAAGGCAATGCTTTGCATGCCTTCGTTTAACTGTCGAACGCCCTGACTGAATTGATCGACGTTTGCCGGAATGCCGTCAAGAATCTTTTGCCAATGAGAGCCTATTACCTCATCCGGCGGCCAACCTGTGATTTCGCACAGACGTGGATTGGCATACACAATCACATTACCCTGCAATACAAAAATACCGGTCAGCGTCTGCTCGATCATGGAGCGGAAATGCCGCTCCCTTTCGATCAGGGCGGCCTCGGCCCGCCTGATATCGGTCAGATCTAGCCAAAGCACGATCACGTCGTCGCCAACCACCCTCAAGAATCCGCTTGCTATCCGCTCGCCACCATCCTTGCAGAGCAATGATAATTCGGGAAGAGGTAACGCGGCATCGACGGAAATCGCCTTTTCCAGATTCTGCTGCCACTTGTCACGCAACGCCGTGCGCCCATCGACGTTGGCGAAGAACCGTTCGAACACGCCCGCTTCATCCGTCAATTCTTCCAGGGAATAGCCGTAAGCATTCCGGTGCGCGCTGTTTACGGACAGCACCTTTCGGCTGGAAAGCGAAAGAATCATGATCGGGATGGGAGACGAATCAAAAATGCGGAGATACCGCTCTTCGCTAACCGCCTTCGCTTTTGCAGCGGCTTCCTTCTCTATTTGCGCAACCCTGGTCTGCCACGCGAGAGCGACGTTACGGCCCACCTCCTCCAACGCCAGCATAATCTCCGGGTCAAAATAATTCATCACCTCACTGTAGAAACTCACAACTGCAATCGTCTCGGTACCGACGGAAACCGGCACTACCACCAATGACCTGAGGTTGAATTCGCGTATCAACGCCCGCCACGCCTGCAGATTGGGTTCGAGCTCAGCGTCATTAACGACAATGGCGCTATTCCGAATCAGGCACGCGCCTACCGGGCCGTGACTGGTGATCAGCCCGGGGTCGGTCGTGATAACCAACTGCCTGGCATAGTTGGCGGCGCGCCCTTCAGCATCCTTGACAACAACCCGCCCCGCGGTCTTGTCAACAGTGCCGGCCCATACCAGGGCAAAGTTTCCCAATTCCACCGCCGTCAAACACACTTCGCGCAACATGTCGTCTATCGATGCGGCATTAAATATCGCCACATTCGCCTGGCTGAGAAAATGGTAAATACTATTTAATTGTTCGATTCGACGCGTCGCCGCGAGGATCGGACCGATATCGTGCAGAAACGCGTGGAATGTCTCCCCCGCTGGCCCAGACAAGCAACTTGCACTCGCCTCCAGATCCAATTGTGCCTGGTCCTTACTCCGCCACTGGAGGCGCAGACGTGCCGACCGTTTTTCGCGAATTTCCGCGATTGTCGATCCCGCCCGTAATCCTTCCATGTCCCAATTCGTGATCGACTTTTCCTTAAGTTCATTCACCGTAAAACCGGAAATCCGCGCCATCGCCGCGTTGACTTCCATGATGCGTCCGGTGGCATCAAACACGATATAACCGTCAATGGAAGATTCACGCGCGGCCAGATAACGTGCGTCGATCGCCGACTGGGTGGCGGCATATTCCGCCTGCCTGGCACGCCAGACCAGCCTTACCGTCACCAGTAGAATCGCTATCATTGCCAGAATAGTGACGAAGCTGACACCGGCCGCTTGCCTTATGGGCGACAGCAGTTCATCGGCATCGGTTTGAACCACGAGATACCACCGCGTGCCAGGAATCAGGGCTCCCACACCCAGAACCTGCTTGCCGTCATAATTTTTGCCGCGCAAAAACGTCGCGTTTTCCACATGCACTAATTTGGAAATCAAGAATTCGCCATCTCGTATTGACTTGCGCATGCTGAGTGCCGGCGCAGGAGGACTACCCAGCGGCGAATTCAGGAGAACGACTTCTTCGCCTTGTAGCTTGACCATCAAAACATCGGCACTCTCGTTAAAACCGGAATCAGGTTGCAATATTTTTTTCAGTTTGGGAGAAAAGCTTGTTCAAGATACAAGATGCCGATCGGCGCCTCTGAGACGCCTTCAGTGTCGAATATGGGCGCCGCAAAACCAAAACTTGCGGCACCGCTACGCGAAACATGAAAATCGACCTGCGTGATCACCCCGCTATTCAAGGCGCTTTGAAATGCATTTTTCTCGATGGGATCCACCTCGTCATCGACCGTTGCCAGGACGGTGTGAAGCGAGGCATCCAGCAACCGGATATCATAATAACTATAAATTGAAGCCATCCGCCGGATTTCATTGTCCAAGGATTGCTCAAGTCCCTTTGAAGCGACCCCGCGTGCATGGGCGTGCAAGAGTTCTTGCACACCCTTACGCCCGGCCAAAAATTCGGCATCGCTCTGTCGTTCGATGAAAAAAGTGCGTAAGTGCTCGATTTTTTGGTTGGCCAGCCGCGTCATTTGACGTTGATATCCATCTTCAATCCGTTCGGCGAAATAAAAAAAAGCCGCGCCGCCAGCGAGGAGAAAAACCAGGATTAGCCCACTCGTCAGGTACACATAAAAACTGGGGCTGCGCCGGTAAACGCCCTTCCAGATGGTTGTCTTCTCAATGACGGCTGAGTCACTCAAAACATGCAACTCCTGCTTTTTTAACGGCACTTCGGGTTTTTATACCACTGTAATTTTCACAAATCAAATTTCCCCGTGAGTCCCGCCTCGCGGAGATTAACGCAAGCAATTGATTATAAATGACTATCCCCCCGTTGGATCCAGCACACGGCGCCGACAAGCGGACGGCCGCACCCATGCCAAAGTAGCCGCATCGAACGTCATCTCAATTCACCGCGCGCATGGGCCAATTACCGCATGACCGAAAGCCGGGACGGCGTGGCGCCACGGCATAAATTCCCTTACACACCCCGTTCCTTCAAAAATCGGGCGAGATGCCGGTCAATCTGGATGGTGTGATTAACCAGCCATTCCAGCATCAGCCGATTGATTCGCAAGACCAGATAATCCCGTTTGTCCACTTGAATTTGCAGTCCGCACAACAGCCGGTTGATACTGTTGCGGTAGGCGGCATGTTGCGCCATGTGCTCCACCCTGAACGGATACTGGTGCTCGACCATCAACATCTCTTCATAATCGAAGTGTTCGCGCACCTCCTTCGCGATCTCGACAAGCATCTCCTTGATGTCGTGGTTGCCCTCGTCACTCCTCACGGCGGTGACAAGCGCGTTGATCATGCCCAGTAAATGCTGATGATCCCGGTCTATGCCGTCTATGCCGATACGGTAGTCCTCGTTCCAGATCATGTTTTGCAGCAGTTCACCCGTATCCTCATGCACCTGGTGTTTCAAATACAGCTGGCAGCGCGACTGGTAGACTTTCGCGGGGGCATCCTCCGGATTCTTTTGCACAATACGCTCGAAAATTGTTTGCGCACGGGCAATCTGTTTAAGCTGAAAGTAGGCTATCGCTTCGTCAAACTCATCGGAAGTTTCCAGCTTGCATTCCCGCACGGCAGGCGCGTCGTGATTGTATACCTCGTATATGGATTCCGCCCTGGATTTGCCTCTGACTTTCGCGCGCCCGAGGTAGCGAATATCCAGACGCCCCGGATCGGCAAGTCCGTACAGCGTATGCTCGCTGATCAGTAGCGGTATGCCGTATTCCTTGGTCAGTGATTCCAGACGCGCGGCAATGTTCACCGCATCGCTGATAACCGTTCCCTCCATGCGGTTTTGACTTCCGATCATCCCCAACATCAGCAACCCAGTGTTAACCCCTATTCCTATCCGGATGGGCCGATATCCCGCGCGCTTGCGGCCTGTGTTGTAATCGTCCAGCCGCCCGAGCAATGAGAGCGATGCCTGAACCGCCGCGTCGGCGGAATCCGGAAACAACGCCATGATGGCATCGCCGATATACTTGTCGATAATGCCGTGATGTGCGCTGATGACGGGGCTCATCGTCACCAGATAGGAGTTGATCATGTCAAACGTCTGCTGCGGAGACATGACCTCCGACAAGGTTGTGAAATCCCGGATATCGGCAAACAACACGCTCATGAACTTTTCCGCGTGATTCCCGAGCTCGACGTCAATAACACTGCTCTTGCCCAGAATGCCAAGCATTTCGTGGGGTGAATACCGGCTAAGCGATTGTTCAAGTAACTTGAGCCTGGCCTTGGTACCCGCATGCGCCTCGCGCTCCGCCTCAAGCATCGATGCCTGAACCATGCCGGGCTCGCCGGCATCTGCAGAAGATTCAATTGAGCGATTCACTGCAACTCCTGTATTCATTTTTGGGTAGTGGGATTCCATTCAGCCATCTTCGAAAAATCGCGCACGAAATGCAGACCAGCACTAACGGGCGGCGGTGAAGATGTCTTCTCACCTACGGGCTCCACGCAGGAGCGGATTGATTCTCCGGGGAAAATTCCATCCCCTACGGACCAAGGCGCTGCCGCGCGTTATCGTGAAGCCAGCCGTCCCGGACGTTGCGCTACTTCTGGAGGGACACATCACTTTCGCCAGGACCGGCCTCCCGACCATTCTCCGAACCCTCACGCATATACAACTTGTTTTCAGGCTGCGCAGAAAAATATTGCTTGTCCTCCATCGCAATATGCTGGGCTATCAAATCGTAAGTGACGAATTCAATGAGCTCGCCGAAGAGTAACGTTCCGTTACGATACTTCTTAACAATGGATTGGGCATGGGTCAAAAGCTGCTCATGTACGGTCTTGTGCTCAACTGTAATAGGGCGATTTAGCTCGGCAAGAACCTTTTCTTCAGTTTGAAGGTGATGCCGAACTTCTTTTAGCAACAAATCTATAAAAACAACTATTTCATTTGATGGTTTATTTTCCAGAACTGCGTTCAGCAGGGCATTTGCCAGATTGAATAATTGCTTATGCTGCTCGTCTATGAGCGGGTAGCCAGACTCGTATTTCCTGCTCCACGAAATTCGAAGGAGCGTTAATTCATCTTCCTCATCGCCCTGCGCACGCGCGGCAAATTCATCACGTAACTTGACTTCCCGCCAATGCTTCCAGCGCATCGTAAAAACCACCGCGCCGGCGGAGATGATGACAACTCCGCTGAGTTGGCCCAGCACGTTAGTCATGCCAAAGGCAGCCATGACCGCCAGTCCAGTGACCACATAAGCATACGGCAGCGAGTCGTAGAGCCAAACGGGCCATCTTCCCACCTGAAGTGCTTTAAGGGTTGCGTTCATGCTTTTCTCAACATGTGACCGGGAGTCTATTTTGACAGTTTATTATACTTTTCGCCGAGAGAATCAGCCCTCGACAATGCGCCTTAAGCAAAAAACACAAAGGCGTACGGCTAACGAGCGCCATGACGCAACCGCCTGTTTTTGCTTTAATGTATTTTACGTGCGGCCATACGTATCCCGTGCTCGCACGCCGTTTATCGCATCATACAACTCAGTGGTACCCTCACGCGCACATCACCCCATCGCGAGACGCCTGTCATGACACAAAATCCCACCCAATCCGGCTCCATTGACGCCCACGCGCACTGGTCGCCGCAGCCGTACATGCAATATGCCGAGCAACAGGGCGGCAAAATAGCGAGCGGCGTGCCGAATCCTTTGATGTATGACCTTGAGGCGCGCATCAAGTGGATGGACTCGCGCAATGTCAAAATGCATGTGCTGTCGCTGTCCGGCGGCATGCCCTGGCAATGGGCCTCGCTCGACGCGGCGGACAAACTCGCGCACATCGTCAACGACGCCGCCGTCGAAGCGCACCGCGCGTACCCGGATCGTTTTATCGCGGCCACCGCGATTCCGATGCGCGACCCGAAAGCCGCGCTGCGCGAAATGGATCGCATGGCGGGCAAGCCCGGCATTCGCGCGATGCACTTGCCGAATTCCGTCGAAGGCATGGATTATTTATTCACGCCAGCCTACGAGCCCATCGTCGCCCAATGCGAAGCGCTCGGCCTGCCGCTGCTGTTTCATCCGCTCGACGGCGAACCCAATCATTACGGCGGCCCGGAGCGGCTGGCGGGCGCGAACTTTATTTACAACACGCTGGGCTTTCCCTTCGAGACCGCCACGCTGGCGGTCAAATTCATTTACAGCGGCTACCTCGACAAATACCCCAAGCTCGATATCGTGCTGCCGCACTCGGGCGGCTGTTTCCCCTACATCGCGGGCCGCGTCGAACACAGCATTAAAAAAGGCGCGGTCGAAGCCGCGTCAAAGCTGAAGGGATCGATGCGCGACTACATCCGGCGCTTTCACTATGACACACTCGCGTACTACCCCGAGACACTGCGTTTCATGATCGAATTGGTGGGTGCGGACCGCGTGGTGATCGGCACCGACAACTACGCCAAGATGGACGTGGAGTATCCGAATGCGCTGGTGGAATCGCTGAATTTGCCGGCAGCAGATTTGCAGAAAATTCTGCATGGCAATGCCGCAAAATTGTTGCGCTTGTGAAAATTGATGAATGACATTTATGTCCACAACAAATCGCTCCCATCGGGAATACGCCGCCCCGGCATTTGCCCTTGCATTAGCAGGCGGGCAACTCTATTCCCCCCAAACGGAACCCGCTGATCGGGACGAATTGAATCGCATTATTACTGGAACATCTCTTGCGAATATTGCAAAGGCGCTTGGATTGAAAGAAAGCGACCTGGCTGTCGACTGGTCCGAATTCCTGACCGAGTCAGAGATGGAATCAATCCGCCTTGGAAAGTAAAGGGATAACCGCAATGAACTCCGACGTACAACTCCCCACCGAAGAAACCCGCCACTGGCTATTCAACTTATGGAAAACCGCCGGCAGCAGCGAACACGAAGCGCGGCTCACTGCGGATCATCTGGTCGGCGCCAATCTCGCCGGCCATGATTCACACGGCGTGGGCATGGTGATGCCCTATGTGCGTTCGCTGCAAGCCAACGAACTGCAACTGAATCAGAAGCTGTCGATCATCACCGATACCGATACGTTGCTGGTGGTCGACGGCAATCGCGGCATCGGCCAGTCGATGGCGTTTCAGACCATGAACCTCGCCATCGAACGCGCCAAAAAGAATGGCGTGGTGATCGTGGGCCTCAAGAACACCCATCACCTGGGCCGCGTCGGGCATTGGGCCGAGCAGGCCATTGCCGCGAATCTCGCGTCGATTCATTTCACCAACGTGGTGAGCCGCCCGCTGGTGGCGCCGCACGGCGGCCGGCAAAGCCGCTTCGGCACCAACCCGCTCACCATCGGCCTGCCGCGCCGTGATGCGCCGCCGATCTTGCTCGATTTCGCCACCAGCGCCATCGCGGTGGGCAAGGTGCGTGTCGCCTACAACCGCAAAGGCCCCGCACCGGCCGGGACACTGATCGATCACGACGGCAATGCCACCACAAACCCCACCGTGATGTTCGAAGAGCCGTTGGGTGCGCTGCTCACCGCCGCCGGTCATAAGGGCTATGCGCTGGCGATGGTGTGCGATCTCTTGGGCAGCGCCCTCTTCGGCGGTGTCACGCCGCAGCCCAGCCGGCTTCGCATACCGGGCCTTTACAACAACATGCTTGCCATCGTGTTCGACCCGGCGCGATTTGGCGCGGGCGAACATTTCGAACAGGAAACCCGGGCGTTCATTGATTATGTGCAGTCGGCGAAACGCGTCGATGCCGATGCGCCAATCGAAGTGCCGGGCGACGCCGAACGGCGTTTTCGTGTGCAGCGCGCGCAGTCGCTGCCGGTCGACACCGGCACGTTAAAAACCATGGACGACGCCGCGCGCGCAATCAACACACTGCGCGGTGCGACGTTGCCGTTGGCGTCGTCACTCGTGCGTTAGCGTACCCAATCACTCCGCGCGCAGATTCAATTCCTTGACGACGTTGCCCCACTTGGCATACTCGTCTTTCAGAAACACCGAGAACTGTTCGGGCGTGTCGGCAACGATCTCCAGTCCCATCTTGACGAGTTGCGTCCGGGTGTTGGGTTGTGAAAGCCACTGAACAATTTCGCTGTTAAGCCGCTGGATGATCTCTCGCGGCGTCGCGGCGGGGGCCACGATGCCGGACCAGGTGTTGGTGTCGAATCCGCGCAAGCCGGTTTCGGCTACGGTCGGAAACTCCGGCGCCAGCGACGAACGCTTGGTGGTCGTGACGGCAATGCCACGCAATTTTCCGCCGCGCACGTACGGCAGCAGCACCGATATGCTGACCGCCATGAAATGCACATGCCCGCCGATGGCTTCGACCAGCGCCGCGCCTTCGCCCTTGTAATGTATGGCCATGGTGTCGATTTTCGCCATGCGCTTGAAGAGTTCCATCGTCAGATGCGGCGTGGACCCCATGCCGCCGGTCGCGAAATTAAGCTGCGCCGGTTTCGATTTCGCGAGCGCGATCAATTCGCTGACCGATTTGACCGGCAGCGAAGGGTGCACCACCACCAGCAGCGGGTTGTGCACCATGCGCACGACGGCGGCGAAATCCTTGATCGGATCGTAGCCCACCCGGGCGTACATGTGCGGCGCCACCACGTTGGTCGGCGGATTGGCCACGAACAGCGTGTGCCCGTCAGGCGCGGCGCGCGCCACCAGTTCGGCCGCTATCGTGCCGGTGGCGCCCGTGCGATTCTCGACCACGAAAGGCTGCCCCATGCGCTCGGTGAGCGCCTGCCCGACTAGCCGCCCGGTGCTGTCGATCAAGCCGCCCGGCGCGAAAGCCACGATCAGGCGCACCGGCTTGGTGGGATATGCGGCGCTCTGGGCAATGGCTGCCGCGGGTAATGCGGCCAGTACGGCGCCGAACAGCAGACGGCGTGGCAGGCTATTCATGTGAACTCCTCGGTGAATGCAATCCATGTATAAATATGTGATCCGCGTACTGTCCCGCAAGCCCCATCAGACGAGCATTAAAGCCGCTGTCAGCGCTCCATGCCGGTTGCACCGGCCGGCACGTCGTAAAACGCGAGCGTCATCGCCACACTGGTGTAAAAACCCATCAGCGCAATCACGTCGGTAATGCCCACATCGCCGAGTGCTTCGAGGGCGCGCTCGTACAGGCCCTTGGACACCCAGCGCGCATTGATCAGGCAAATCGCCATTTCGTAGATCACCTGCTCGCGCGTGTCGGTGAACGAGGTCGGCAATCCCGACAGGATGGCCTCGATCTTGTCATTCGGCACCCCGACCGCCTTGGCCGCGCGCTCGTGCGCGTTGGTTGCATAAGCCGTGTGAAATTTGCTGTTGACGATGCACACGACGATTTCGCGCTCGCGTTCGTTGAGCGAGTACCCTTTGCGGAAATGCGCGCCGAACGGCCCCATCACCTTCGCCAGTTTCGGGTTGTGAACGTAAATCTTCGCCGGGCCGGGCAGCTTGCCGCGCGTTTCCATCAATACGTGGTAGCCCTCCTGCTGCTCCGGCGTCATCTGATCATAGGGAATTTCGGCATAACGCCCGAACGTGGGTTTTGCGGCCATGAAAAATCTCCAATATAGGTGAGAGATGCGGTCGTGCGATTGCGGTCTAGCTTGATATCGGATGGTGGATAGCGGACAGCGAATAACGCCAGCGCAATTTATCTCCGGCACGGCACAGCGTCAATCGTGAACATCGCGCGACATTGTGCCGACAAGGCTTCGGCATTGTCCGATGACAGCCTGCTTTACGGCTGTCTCGCACGGGTTGCCTGAATGAGCCGCGTATTCACGGCGATTTCTCTTTGTATCAGTGCTGAAAACTGCGCGGGGGTGGTGCCGCGCGGCTCCAGCCCCTGCCGGTTGAAGACTTCTTTCATGTCGGCGGCGCCAGCGATCGCGCCTAGCACCGCATGCAGCCGCGCGAGGATTTCTTTCGGCACGCCAGCGGGCGCCACCACGCCGTACCAGCCGGATCGATCATAGCCCGGCAGGCCCGATTCGTTTACCGTCGGCAACGCGGGCATCAGCGGCGAACGCTGCGCGCCAGTCACCGCCAGCGCGCGCAGCTTGCCTTGTGACAACAACGGCTGCGCGGGCGGAATGCTCGGAAAGGTAATGCTCACTTCGCCGCTGGCATTGGCCACGGCGCTTTCCGCGCCGCCCTTGTATGACACTTCGACGACATTGATTTTGGCCATCGATTTAAAGAGTTCACCCGCGAGATACGGGGCGCTGCCGGGACCGGAAGACCCGTAATTGAGTTTGCCCGGTTGCGCGCGCGCCAGCGCGATCAGTTCGCTCGCGCTGCGCGCCGGCACTGACGGATGCACCACCAGCAGATACGGACCGGATGCCAGCAACGATACCGGCGCCAGATCGCGTTGCAGGTCGTACGGCAGCTTGGCGTGCAACGCCGGCAACGCGGTGCTCGACGACGTTTGCAACAGCAGGGTATGGCCATCGGCGGGCGCGGACGCAACCCGCTCTATCGCCAGCGAGCCGCTGGCGCCGGCGCGGTTTTCAACAATCACCGGCTGGCCCAGCATCTCGGTCAGCCTTGGCCGCACCAGACGCGCCAGCACGTCGCCTGCGGTGCCGGGCGGAAAACCGATCAACAGATGCACCGGTTTGCCAGGGTAAGCCGCACTGGTTGCAGTGGATGCAACGTTCGCACCGGGAGCACCAGCGGAAGGAACCGCATTGCCCTGCGCGGCCGCGCCGCCGGACCACGATATCGCGACGCTCGCCACCAGGTCCGCGATTGTCGTGGCGACGATACGTTCAGTCGAGATTGCCTTCAAACACATAACCCGACTCGTTACCCTTGACCGTCACGCGCTCCATGTGCCGCACATGCGCGTGGTCATAGTCGTTGACCGCGTTGTGCATGGTGCACCGGTTATCCCAGACCACCAGATCGTCTTTTTGCCAAACGTGGCGATACACATACTGCGGGCGCGTGGCGTGCTCGAGCAGGTATTTCAACAGCGGCGCGCTTTCCGCCACGGTCATGCCATCAAACTTCTTGATTCTGAACGCGAGAAACAACGCCTTGCGTCCGGAATCCGGATGCGTTCTCGCAATGGGATGCGCGGCGCGCGTGAGCCGCAGGGACGCCGCGTAACGCTCCGGCGTGGAACGATCCAGCGTGCGGTTGTCTTCCTGCACATGGACGCCATGCAGTCCTTCGAGCAACGCTTTCATGCCGTCCGATAATTGTTCGTAGGCCATATAGCCGTTGCTAAACAGCGTGTCGCCGCCCAGCGGCGGCAAGATCACGCCGCGCAGCAGCGACGCCTTCGCCGGGCTGGCGACAAACGACCGGTCGGAATGCCAGCCTTCGCCCTGATAACGCGCATCCAGCGGCACCGCCGACGGGTTCGGCTTGTTGGTCACCAGCACCAGCTCTGGGTGATCCGGTGCCATGTGCGCTATGCGATGCGGCGGCGTGAGCTGCAGCTCGCCAAATTTTCGGCCAAAGGCGATGTGTTGTTCGCGCGTCAGGGTTTGTCCGCGAAACAGCAGCACGCAATGCTCCAGAAAAGCGGCGTGGATGTCATGGAATGTTTGATCATCCACCGGTTTACGCAGATCAACACCGGTGATTTCCGCGCCCAAGGCATGTGACAACCGACGAATATGCATACTCACCTCTCACCTCCTGTCCGTATTACACGCGCCGTGCGCCGCGCTGGCGCACCCGGCGCGGGATGGACGCCACGCAAGACCAGCAACACCATAAAGCGCAACAAGGCAACGACAACCAAGGCAAACGATAACAGGGAGGCCATGGAACTCAAACACGCACGATGCTTTTCACCCGATCAGGAGTTCCGATTGTGGAACAATCATCCCCCGAACGCATTCACGGGTTGAGCGCGTCTGCCGCGACTGCTAACATTGGAGGTTCCACAATATCAACAACCGCCCGGTTGCCCCCCGATAGGCTAGATGGCCCAACACGGCCCGCGCCGGCGGACGCATCGATTTTCACGTTCAACGCTTCACTTTTCACTCCTCACTATCATCAAGGTACCCGCTATGCATGAATTCGACGTATTGGTGGTCGGCAAAGGTAACGCCGCCCTGTGTTCCGCCCTCTCCGCGCACGAACACGGCGTAAAAATCGCCATGCTCGAAGCCGCATCCGAAGAAGAACACGGCGGCAACAGCCGCTTTGCGGGCGGCGTGATGCGCTTCGCCTATGAGACCGTGGACGATCTGAAGCGCATCACCGAAGTCACCGACGAAGAAATCGCCACCAGCGACTTCGGCACCAACACCACCGATGAATATTTCGACGATTTGTATCGCCTCACCGCCTATCGCACCGACCCGGATCTGTCGGAAATTCTGATCACGCAAAGTCAGGACGTGATGGCGTGGCTGCGCAGCAAGGGCGTGAAATTTCTGCTCAACTTCGGCCGCCAATCAGGCCTGGTCAACGGCAAGCGCAAGTTTTTTGGCCGCATGCCCATTGAAGCCCATGGCGGCGGCGCGGGGCTTGTGGATTATCTGGATAAATCGGTCAAGGCCAAGGGTATCCAGATTTTTTACAACACGCGCGCTGTGGCGCTGATTTACGACGGCGAAAAAGTCTCCGGCGTGCGCGCCCAGATGAACGGCAAGATGACCGAAATCCGCGCGAAATCCGTGGTGCTGGCGTGCGGAGGCTTCGAGGCCAACCCGGAAATGCGCACGCGTTACCTCGGCCCCGGCTGGGAATTGGTAAAAGTGCGCGGCTCGCGTTTCAATCAGGGCGATGGCCTGAAAATGGCGCTCGACGTAGGCGCGGCGCCGTACGGCAACTGGTCGGGTAGCCACGCGGTGGGCTGGGATCGCAACGCGCCGGAATTCGGCGATGTCAGCGTCGGCGACCAGTTCCAGAAGCACAGCTACATCTTCGGCATTCTGGTCAACGCCGATGGCAAACGCTTTGTCGATGAAGGCTGGGATTTCCACTCGTTCACCTACGCCAAGTACGGCGGCGAGGTGTTGAAGCAGCCGGCGCAATTTGCGTGGCAAGTGTTCGATTCCAAAGTCACCAAGCTGCTGCGGTCGGAATACCGCATCAAGATGATGACCAAGGTGTCGGCCAACACGCTGGAAGAACTCGCCACCAAGCTCGAAGGCGTCAACCCGCAAGGCTTCCTGAAAACCGTGCGCGAGTACAACGCCTCGATCAAAAAAGACGTACAGTTCGACCATACGATCAAAGACGGCAAATGCACCGTCGGCATCGAGCCGCAAAAATCCAACTGGGCGCAACCGCTCGACACTCCGCCGTACGACGCTTACCAAACCACCTGCGGCATCACCTTCACCTTCGGCGGCCTGCGCATCATCAAGGAAACCGGACAGGTGATGGACGTGCATCTGAAACCGATTCCGGGCCTCTATTGCGCGGGCGAGATGGTCGGCGGCTTGTTCTTCTTTAATTACCCGAGCGGCACCGGGCTGGTGTCCGGGGCGGTGTTTGGTCGCATCGCGGGCGCGGGTGCGGCAAAAGCGGCTAAATAAGTTTACGGCCAGGCTACCAGGTTGGTGGAGACTGGCCCGCGTGACTTCGGCAAGGTATCGGTTGGCGACATGCGCGGCATTGATTGGCCTTGCCGTTGCGTCGCATCCTGCAGCGGCGCAATCGTATCCCGCCAAGCCGGTGCGCTTCATCATTCCGTTTGCGCCTGGCGGCGGCAATGACATCATCGGCCGCGCGATAGCCGCCAGGCTCACCGATGTATGGAAGCAGCAGATGGTGGTGGACAACCGCCCCGGCGCGGGCGGCAACATCGCTGGCGAAATTACCGCGCGCGCCGCGCCCGATGGCCACACGGTATTTCAGTTCAATATCGCAAATGTGATTGCCGCGAGTATTTACCCGAAACTCGCCTATGACCCGGTGCGCGATTTCGCGCCCGTCACGCAAATCGGCGGTAGCCCGTTTCTGCTGGTGGTTCACCCCTCGGTGCGCGCCAACGACGTGCGCGAACTGATCGCGCTGGCCAAGGCGCAACCCACACTGCTGAATTACGCGTCTTCCGGCAATGGCGGCTCCACCCATCTGGTAACCGAGCTATTCAAATCGATGGCCGGCATTTCCATGACGCACATTCCCTACAACGGCGCGGGGCCAGCGCTGACCACGTTGCTAAGCGGGCAAGTGCAAGTGTTTTTCATGGTGCCCGCCACTTCGCGCGCGCACATCAAGGCCGGGCGGCTGCGCGCGCTCGCGGTATCCAGCGCGCAACGCAGCAAGCTGATGCCCGAAATGCCCACCGTGGCGGAATCCGGCGTGCCCGGATTTGAAGGCAGCACCTGGTACGGCGTGGTGGTCCCCGCGCGCACGCCGGCCGCCATCGTTACGCAACTGAACCGCGACTTCGTAGCAACGCTGAACGAGCCCGACCTCCGCGACCGCATGAGCAATCAGGGTATCGAACTGGTCGCCAGTTCGCCCGATGAATTTGCCCGTTTTATACAGGCGGAACATGCCAAGTGGGCACGGGCGGTGAAGATTTCGGGTGCGCGGCTGGATTGAGAGAATATCTATAAGTAATTGTTTTTATTAACTTTTTTAACATATCCATCCAATAGAAAACATTGGCAAATTTGCCCACAGCTCAATTCCTTCCCCTTCAGGGCATACGTATCTACACATCTCCACGTTACGGCTCCTTCCCCCCTTGCGGGAGAAGGCTGGGATGGGGGGAATGGTGACGACGCGAAATTTTCACCCCCATCCCCCCTTTCCCCCTCAAGGGGGAAGGAGTTTCATTGAACTGCCTTTTCCTGCAAGCCTGAATAGCTACAACTTCTTTATCACACCGCTTTGGGAGCCTCATGTGAGCCACGACGCCACCACCGATAACCCCTACACCCGCGGCATGGCGCAATTTGTAGCGGGCCTGACGTTTGATGCGATTCCGTCCGAGGTGATCACGCGCGTCAAACTGTTGATGCTCGATGCGCTCGGCTGCGCGCTCTACGGCGCCGATCTTGAGTGGAGCCGCATGCTGCAAACCACGCTCTCGCGCGTGGATACCTCGCGTGCCTGCGGCGTATGGGGCACGGCGCTGAAACTTTCCGCTCCGCACGCCGCGTTGGTCAACGGCACGCAAGTGCAGGGCTTCGAACTCGACGACGTGCATCGCGCGGGCGTGCTGCACGTGGGCGCGGTGGTGTTGCCTTCGCTGATTCCGATCACCGAAATGAACCTCGGCGTGAGCGGCAAGGATTTCCTCACCGCCGCCGTCGCCGGTTACGAAACCGGCCCGCGCGTGGGCCTGTGCATGCGCCCCGAGCACATCGCGCAAGGCTGGCATTCGGGGGCAACCCTCGGCGTGTTCTCAGCGGCGGCCAGCGCCGCGCGCGCCATGAAACTGGATGTCGACAAAACCGTACACGCTCTCGGCATTGCCGGCACGCAAGCATCGGGGCTGATGGCGGCGCAATACGGCGCCATGGTCAAACGCATGCACGCCGGACGCGCATCGCAATCGGGTTTGTATGGCGCGCTGCTGGCGCAATCCGGCTTTACCGGCATCGTCAATGTGTTCGAGAGCGAATACGGCGGCTTCTGCTCCACGTTTTCGCGCTCACAGGATCGCTTCGATCTGCCCGAACTCACCGCGGGCTTCGGCAGCGTGTGGCAGACGCTCGCCATCGCGCTGAAGTTTTATTCGTGCGTCGGCAGCAACCACACCACCCTCGACGCCATTCGCGAAATGCAAGCCGAAAAACCCTTCGGCGCGAAGGACGTCAAAAAAATCGCCGTGCATGGCTCGCAAGTCACCATGGATCACACCGGCTGGAAATACGTGCCGCAGGGCTTGACTGCGGCGCAACTCAATTTGTCGTACTGCATCGCGACTTGGCTGCTGGAAGGCGATTGTTTTGTCGATCAGTTCACCGAAGACAAAGTCGCCGATCCGGCGCGCATGAAGCTCGCGGAAATCGTCGAAGTACATCACGACGACGCCATTACGCGCTTGGGCGCCAAGTTCCGTCACAAGGTGCGCGTTGAAGTCTTCCTCAACAACGGCACGCGCATGGAACGCACCATCGAATCCGCGCGCGGCAGCGAACACAAATTCGCCCCGGAATCCGACATCGTCGCGAAATTCGAAAAACTCGCGGTGAAGGCGTTGCCCAAAGCGCAGGTTGAGCAATTACGGGATGCGATGTTGGGATTGGACAAACTGGAAGATGCTTCAACGATTGCGCGGCTTTTGGGCAAACGCTGATAGGGCGATCCAGAATCCGGTAATCTACACGTATGGCCTGCTCACCGTTTACACGTTCGATTTTCGTAGGTACGGCAACACTCATTGGGTGCGGCGTGGCGCTGTTCTCGCTCTACGATGTCATGATTGCAGAAGTTCTAGGCGGGCTGCAGGCGATACTGTCAATATTTTCGCCAAACGACCCTAAGCAACAAGGCATGCTCTGGCTTCCGTTGCTTCTGGCTGGTGTTGCCGTTGCAACGGCAATCGCCATCAATGCATGGTCGCTGTGGTGGTCAAAACCAAAGCCACAGGGCGGCCATCTTGTGTTCCAAATGGTCACATTTGCCTGCTCGGCGGTGACGCTGGCTTTTACGCTTTACTTCTCTGGTTCCGTTATCTTGCTGAAGAATCCGGATTTCCTTGATGATCCGTTTGGCACCAAGGCTGCTATCCGCAAGCGCGAGGAGGACGAGGCCTATGCGGCAGAAATGGCGCAAGAAGAGGCTCGGCGCCGGGAAAATGAAGCACACAATGCCGAGGCAGAGCGTTTAGAGGTCTTGCGGAATCAGAAGTCGTCAGTCAAACCGCTTAATCAAAAATAATCTGTTAAATCTGAAGGTAATGATGGTGCGGGATGCGGGTTTTTGCGCGCCATGTGGGTTGGTTCGCAGTGTCTGTGTAGCAAGTGCTGGGTAGGCACGTGCCTTGTGCCCACGCGTGTCTGTGCGCCCGGTTCAACCGCGAACACAACGGAACCTTTGACACGATTCACCTGTCATCCAAGAGTTCACCCCACACTTGGGCACGTTTCGATTTCCGCCTGCACGCCGTCAACCGCTGATGCCGCCATACTTTCGCATTCCCCGCTTCCTTGCACTGTGCGCCGCACTTGTGCCGTGCCTGCCCCCTGCGCTCGCAGCCGACGCGCCACCTCTACAGTGCAATCAATCGACCGCCTGTGAGTTGCAGATTTACATTGAGAACGACAGCTTCGGTAACGGCACCGATCGCTACTACACCAACGGCATCAAATTCGGCGGCGGGGTTAACGCGGACCGCGTGATCGAGCGCTTGCTGCAAACGCCGGCGCGCAGCGCGCTGGAGCGCATCACCGATCACCTGGGCGAGGTGTATGTCGGGCTTTTTCTCGGACAGAATCTGTACACGCCGCAGCGCATTACGGTAGCGCGGCCGCAACCGCTTGACCGCCCGTGGGCAGCGTGGCTGTACGTCGGCGGCGTGGCGCAAAGCGTGGTGGAAAACCGCCTGCAAACGGTTGAACTCGACCTCGGCATGATCGGCCCGGCGGCGCTCGGCAAGCCCGTGCAAACCGAATGGCACAAGCTGGTGGATGCCGACATTCCGCAGGGCTGGGGCAACCAGTTGCGCAACGAGCCCGGCGTACTGCTCGCCTATCTTGAAAAATGGCGCTACGGACCTACCACGGGCGTGCAGGCCGTGCCGCACTTTGGCGTCACCGTGGGCAATGTGATGACGCTGGCGCGCGCGGGCGGCATTGTGCGCTTCGGGCGCAACATGTCGGGCTTCGGCCCCGACACCATCGAGCCCGGCGGCGCGATGCTGCAACGCACGCGCCTCACCGACAGCCAATCCAGGGACAGCGGCCACGAGTGGTATCTCTTTGCGGGTGTGGATGCGCGCGCGGTGGCACGCAATATTTTTCTGGATGGCAATACGTTTCGCGACAGCGCGTCGGTGGACAAACGCGCCTTCGTATACGACTTCAAGGCGGGCTTTTCCATGCGCATCGCGCCGGTGCGCGTGTCGCTTACGCACGTGCAGCGCAGCCCGGAATTCACCACGCCGCTGGGCAAAAGCGGGGTTCAGAGATTTCAGTCGTTGAATGTCAGTTGGGAGTTTTGAGGCGGGAAGCGATGCTGCGCCTTGCGAGCGTGTCCCCTCCTCTATCCGTCATTCCGGCGCAGGCCGGAACCCAGGGCGTGTCATCGTGCGAAGCATCTTGAATTGTGATCCTGCGGATCAGGTTTTACGTACTGGATTCCGGCCTGCGCCGGAATGACGGAGTGGGTGTTGACGCGCTGGTCATATACACCCCGTTTCGAACGGGCCGCCACGAACACACTACTACATTAATTCCCGCGTATCCCGGCCGTCTTGATCACCCGGCTCCACTTCTCGTTCTCGGCTTTCATGTGCGCAGCGAATTCGGCGGGCGTACCGGACACCGGCTCCGCGCCCTCGGCGAGCAGGCTTTTCATCATCTCGGGCGATTGCATCGCTTTGTTGGCCTGCACGGCGATGCGGCTGATAATCGCCGGCGGCGTTTTTTGCGGCGCGATCAGACCGTACCAGTTCACCACCACCACGCCTTGCACGCCAGCTTCGGCAAAGGTCGGCACGGTCGGCAATGCCGGCACGCGTTTACCCGGTGTCACCGCCAGCGCGCGCAGCCGGCCGCTGTTGATGTAGGCGATGGACGAAATTATCGTCGGGAACGACGCCTGCACCTGCCCGCCCACCAGATCGGCGTAGGCCGTGCCCATGCCCTTGTACGGAATGTGCGTCATGCGCGTGCCGGTGGCGATTTTCAGCAATTCGCCGCTCATGTGAATCAGGCTGCCGATGCCCGACGAACTGAAATTCACCTTGTCGGGATTCGTCTTGAGATACTGCACGAACTCACCCACTGATTTCGCGGGTACCGAGGGATGCACAACCAGCACATAACCCTGCGCGGTCACCTGCGCCACCGGCGCGAAATCGCGCAGGATGTCGTAGCGCGATTTGTACAGCAGCGGATGCACTACGGTGGTGGCACTGATCATCATCAACGTGTGGCCGTCGGACGCCGACGCGGCGGCGATATCGAGCGCAACCTGACTGCCGGCGCCGGGCCGGTTATCGACCACAAAAGTTTGTCCGAAGGCTTCGCCGAGCCTGATGGACAGGCCACGCGCCACGGTATCCATGCCTCCACCGGGCGCCAACGGCACCACGGTGCGCACGGGGCGGTTGGGATATGCCGCGCCAGTCGAAGGCGATTGCGCCTGCGCGGGGGCTATCGTACCGGCAGCACAGGCTGCGGCCCATAGGCCATAAATAACGTAAGCATATGTTTTCATTAAATAAAATATAAAATAGAAATGCGAAGTAGGCGATTGTGCCTGATTTCACAGCTGCGCGGCACAACGTTATTCGACGCGTCAAAAGTACACGGATAGTCGTGCACTGTCAGTGCCTGTCAGCACGGATCAGGCGCTGCCTGGCACCTATCCGTGTCGATCTGTGACTGTCGGCACCTGTCTGCGCCTACCCGCGCCTATCCGTGCCTACTCGTGCCTACCCGCGACAATCTGCGCGCACGACCTTTGACGCGCAGTCCGCTATTGCCGAAACTTGCCGTGCGCGCATGCTGGTACACTCGCCGGGTGAATTCTCTTCTGCCGCACCCCATTCGTTGAAAGCCTTGTCCGTACGCTTCGTGATCGCGCTGGCGCTGTTCAACATGACCAGCGTGCGCGCCGGGCGCGTGTTGCTCACGCTCTACGCGATCAAACTCGGCGGCGGGCCGCTTGCGGTCGGCATGCTGGCGGCGACGTTTAGCGTGATCCCGGTACTGTTTTCATGGATGGGCGGCCGTTGGGCGGATCGCTTTGGCGCGCGGTGGCTGCTGTTTCTCGGCGTCGGCGGCAGTTCGAGCGGCATGTTGCTGCCGTTTTTCTGGCCCAGCCTGACTACCGTGTTTCTGGCCGGCCTGTTGAGCGGCCTGTCGATGACGTTTTGCAACGTGTCGTTGCAGAATCTGGTGGGGCAGATGAGCCGCCCGGAGCAGCGCTCGAAAAACTTCAGCAACTACACGCTCGCGGGCTCTATCAGCAGTTTTGTCGGGCCGATGATCGCGGGCTTTGCCATTGACCATCTGGGCTATCACTTCAGTTGCCTCACGGTGCTGGCGCTGGCCGCGATTCCGCTCAGCCTGCTCGCCATACATGGCGGCGCGCTGCCGCGCGGCACCGGCAAATCGGAACACGGCGGCACGCTCTGGCATCTGATCGCAACGCCAGGCGTCGCGCGCGTGCTGATCGCCAGCAGCATCGCGCAAGTCGCCAACGATTTGTTCCAGTTTTACATGCCGGTGTATGCGCACGACGCGGGGCTGTCACCCAGCGCCATCGGCGTGGTGCTGGCAATGTATGCTGCGGCCTCGTTCGTGGTGCGCTTTGTGCTGCCGAAAATCATCGCCGCGTCGAGCGAACACAAGGTGCTCACCGCGGCCTTCGTGATCGCGGGCACGGCGTTTCTGCTGGTGCCGTTTGTAAAAGGCGGCGTGCTGCTCGGCGTAATGTCTTTTATGATCGGGCTCGGCATGGGCTGCACCTCCCCAATCACCATGATGATGATGTACGCCAACTCGCCGCCGGGGCGCTCTGGTGAAGCGATGGGTCTGCGCCTGACGGCGGATAACCTCACGCGCCTCTTCGGCCCGGTGCTGTTCGGCATGATGGCCGCGAGCGCGGGCCTGGCATCGGTGTTCTGGCTTAACGCGGTGATGCTGGGATCCGGCGGGCTGTTTGCGCGCACCGGAGGACGCGGCGGCAAGCCCGGCTAAAGCGCCGTACTTGCCACCGTCTTGGCGCCAACGCAGTGCCGGCTCACTGCAATTTCACGCCGTACGTATCTTGAAACTGCTCGCGTAAGCCGCCGGATTTTTGCCGTCCCACACCACGCCATCCATGAATTTGGAAGTCCGCATCGGATCCTTGGGTACGCTCACCTTTACCTGCGCAGCCGCCTCCTTGTAAAGATCGATCTTGTTGATCTGTTTCGCGACAGCGAGATAGTCAGGGTCCTGCTTCATCAGGCCCCAGCGCTTGTGCTGCGTCAGGAACCACATGCCATCCGACAGGTAGGGAAAATTCGCCACGCCGTCGTTGAAAAATTTCATGTGGTTCTTGTCGTCCCACGTCTTGCCCAAGCCGTTTTGATAACGTCCGAGAATGCGCTGATTTATCACATCCACTGAAGTATTTACGTAGGCGGTGTTCGCCACCACCTCGGCCATCTTCAGGCGATTCGACAACGATGCATCGATCCAGCGACCGGCATCCAGTATCGCCATGGTCATGGCGCGCGCCGTGTTCGGATACTTCTTCACGAAGTCGTCGGTGCAGCCGAGCACCTTCTCGGGATGATCCTGCCAGATGTCCTGCGTGGTAATGGCTGTGATGCCGATGCCATCGGCAATCGCGCGATGTCCCCACGGTTCACCCACGCAGTAACCATCCATGTTGCCGATGCGCATGTTGGCGACCATCTGGGGCGGCGGCACGGTGATGATTTTCGCATCCTTCATCGGGTTGATTCCGGCGGCCGCCAGCCAGTAATACAGCCACATGGCGTGCGTGCCGGTCGGAAATGTCTGCGCAAACGTGTACTCGCGCTTTTCCGTGGCCATCAACTTGGACAACGAAGGGCCATCCACGGCCCCCTTGTCGGCAATTTTCTTCGACAGGGTGATGGCTTGCCCGTTGTGGTTCAGGCTCATCAGGATCGCCATATCCTTGCGCGGACCACCGTTACCCAAATGGACGCCATATACCAGGCCGTAGAGCACATGCGCGGCGTCAAGTTCGCCGTTCACCAGCTTGTCGCGCACACCGGCCCAGGATGACTCTTTCGTCGGAATGATTTTGATGCCGTATTTTTCATCAAACTTCATTACCGAGGCCATCACCACCGACGCGCAATCGGTCAGCGGTATGAAACCGATTTTTATTTCTTTCTTCTCAGGAGCATCTGATCCTGCGGCCCAAGCTGCCTGGCGCACGCCAGGGGCGACCAAAGACATAATAGATGCACTGCCGATGGCAGCGCTGGTCTTCAGAAATTTTCGGCGATCCGCGGCTACGGTGGACTTTACTTCGCCGATTGGTAGTTCTTTGATGGGCATTTGCTGGCTCCTTGGTTGCAATGGCAGCGCCTGATTCAGCGCTCATTGATTGCATTGCAATAACGATGCCACAACAAGAGTATCGTTTATAACAAATTGTTTTTAAACACTATTTATAGATGAACAAAAATGATTAAAAACAAAATGGTGCGGCGCAGGTGCAAATTGGTGCATCACTTGATCTAGCTGCGCCAATATGGCGCAGCCAGGGGTCAAATATTCAGAAAAACTTGCTGATCAACCACTTTCACCGCAAATCGATGCGCGCATCCCTCATCGGGCGCCACGGCCTTTCCATCGTCGAGACCAATATTCCAATTGTGCAAAGGACACGCCACATGACGCCCGAACACAATGCCCTGCGACAGGGGCCCGCCTTTGTGCGGGCATTTATCCAGTAGCGCAAACACTTCGTCGTCGGCATTACGAAACACCGCGATGTCGCCATGCGCGCTCTGCACCACGCGCGCGCCTAGCCGGGGAATGTCTTCGACCGCACCCACGTTGATCCATTCGTTCATGATTGCCTTCTCGGGAGCATTCATACGACCGCCACGGTCGCGAGAGTTTGATATTCGTGTTTCGCCACGCCTTGCGCGCGCTCCTGCCACGGGTCTTTTTCACCTTGCAACGCATAGAGCAGGCGTCCGAACAACGCCTTGCGGCCCTCGGCATCTTCCAGCACGCGCTGCTTGACGTAATCGAGTCCCACGCGCGCCACCCAATGCACGGTGCGATCAAGGTAACGCGCCTCTTCGCGATAGACCTGCAAAAAAGCGCCGCTGTACTCGAGCACTTCCTCGGCGGTTTTCACCTTGCACAAAAACTGCGCTACTTCGGTCTTGATGCCACCGTTGCCCGCGACGTAAATTTCCCAGCCGGAATCCACGCCGATCACGCCGACGTCCTTGATGCCCGACTCGGCGCAATTGCGCGGGCAGCCCGACACCGCGAACTTCACCTTGTGCGGCGCATACATTTTCGCGAACGCGCGCTCAAGATCAATGCCCATCTGCGTCGAATCCTGCACGCCGAAACGGCACCACTCCGAGCCCACGCAGGTTTTCACGGTGCGCAACGCCTTGGCATATGCATGCCCGGACGGCATCGCGAGGTCGGCCCACACCTTCGGCAGATCCGCTTTTTTAACGCCCAGCAAATCGATGCGCTGTCCGCCGGTAACCTTGACGGTGGGGATGTTGTATTTATCCACTACGTCGGCAATGCGCCGCAGTTCAGCCGAATTGGTCACGCCGCCATACATGCGCGGCACCACCGAATACGTGCCGTCCTTTTGTATGTTGGCGTGCGCGCGCTCGTTGATAAAACGTGATTGCGGATCGTCCAGCGCCTCGTGCGGCCAGGTCGAGAGCAGGTAGTAGTTGATCGCGGGCCGGCACGACGCGCACCCATTGGGCGTGCGCCATTCCATGAAACGCATCACCGAGGGGATGGTCAGCAAATGTTGCTCGCGTATCACCTGGCGCGCTTCTTCGTGCGTGTGATCGGTGCAGCCGCACATCGGTTTCAGCTTGTTGGCCTGCGGCGCATAGGCGCCGCCGACGGTCGAAGCCAGAATTTGTTCCACCAGCCCGGTACAGGATCCGCACGACGACGAGGCCTTGGTGTGTTTGCGCACGTCATCGAGCGTGAAAAGTCCCTTTTCCTTGATCGTCTTGACGATCACGCCCTTGCATACACCGTTGCAGCCGCACACCTCCATGGTGTCGGCCATTTGCGCGGCATTGCTTTGGCCCTGATGACCGGTGTTGCCGAGGTTTGACTGGCCGAACATCAAATGGTCGCGTATTTCGGCGACGTTTTTTTTCTCGCGCAGCATCTGGAAATACCACGCGCCGTCACCGGTGTCGCCCACCATCACGCTGCCGACGATACGGTCGTCTTTCAACACGATTTTTTTGTAAACGCCGCCCACCGCGTCATGCAGCAAGATCTCTTCGGTGTCGGCGGCGCCCTGAAAGTTGCCGGCGGAAAACAAATCCACGCCCGTCACCTTGAGCTTGGTCGAGGTCACCGAACCTTCGTAGCGCCCAATGCCCAGATGCGCCAGGTGATTCGCGCAAACTTTCGCCATCTCGAACAGCGGCGCCACCAGTCCGTAGGCAATGCCGCGATGCGACGCACATTCACCCACCGCGTAAATGCGCGGATCATAGGTTTGCATGGTGTCGCTCACCACGATGCCGCGCGTGCAATGGATGCCCGCGGATTTCGCCAGATCGTCATTGGGCTTGATGCCCACCGCCATCACCACCAGGTCGGCGGGAATTTCTTCCCCGTCCGAAAAACTCACGCGCGCAACACGGCCTTCGCCGTTGCCCAGAATCGCCGTGGTTTGCTTTTTGAGCAGAAACTTTAACCCTTTGTTTTCCAACGATTTTTTAAGCATGTCTGCGGCGGTTTTATCCAACTGCCGCTCCATTAGCCAATCCGCCAGATGCACCACCGTGACATCCATGCCGCGCAACTTGAGTCCGTTCGCTGCCTCCAGCCCGAGCAGGCCGCCGCCGATCACCACCGCGTTTTTGTAGTGGCTTGCCGCCTCGATCATCGCGTTGGTGTCCTTGATATCGCGATAGGTAATCACGCCCGGCAGATCCTTTCCCGGTATCGGCAGCACAAACGGATTCGATCCGGTCGCCAGCAACAGCCGGTCGTACGATTCTTCAAAGCCGTCGGCGGCGATCACCTTGCGCGAGATGCGGTCGATTTGGGTGATCGTTTTGTTCAAATGCAGTGTGATGCCGTTTTTTTCGTACCAATCGACATCATTCAGCATGATCTCTTTCAGCGTCATCTCGCCGGCCAGCACCGGCGACAGCAAAATGCGGTTGTAGTTGGCGTGCGGCTCCGCTCCGAACACGGTGATGTCGTAAAGGTCGGGCGCGATTTTCAGAATCTCTTCCAGCGTGCGCACGCCCGCCATGCCGTTGCCGACCATCACCAATTTCATTTTTTTCATGCTGATTTCCTTGTTCGTTCTTCCTGCGCATTGACATTGCCCCGCGCGAATTTCACCACCTCGCCCACCACCACCAGCGCCGGACTTTGCAGGCCCGCGGTCGCCGTGTCATCCGCCACCCTGGCAAGCGTGCTCACCACCTGTCGTTGCGTTGCCAGCGTGCCGTTTTGCACCACCGCCACCGGCATGGTTTCGGGCATGCCGGCGGCACGCAGTCCGCTGACTATGCCGGCGAGATTGGCGAGCCCCATGTAGATCACCAGCGTGGTGCCGCTGCCGGCCAGCGCGCGCCAATCCGGTTGTTCACCCGAACGCGTGTTGCCGGTGACCAAGGTGACGCCCCGGCAAATTTCACGATGCGTCACGGGTATGCCCAGCGCGGCGGGCACACCGATGCCGGCGGTAATGCCGCTCACCACCTCGACGGTGATACCCGCGCGGCACAACGTTTCAACCTCCTCGCCGCCGCGCCCGAACACATAGGGGTCACCGCCCTTCACGCGCGCCACCGTCAAGCCCTCGCGCGCCAGTTGCACCATCTTGCGTTCGATAAAGGCCTGCGGCGTGGATCGGCAACCGCCGCGTTTTCCCACTTCGATCACGCGCACGCCGGCTTGCACGAACCGCAGGACATCGCGATTCACCAGATCATCGATCAACACCACGTGCGCCTCGCCCAGCGCGCGCACCGCTTTCAGCGTCAGCAGTTCCACGTCACCGGGACCGGCGCCGATCAGCCATACTTTTCCGTTCGCGTTCGTGCTCGTGTCGCGCGTATTCATGCCGCCGCCTTTGCATTCATGTCATGTTCAGACAACAGTTGCTTCACGGTGGGCAGGCACGAGCCACATTCGGTACCGCATTTCAATCGCGCTTGCAACGCGGGCAGCGATGCGCCCTTCGCCACTTCACCGCGAATCTCCTGTTCGGACACGTCATGGCACGCGCACACAATCCGTCCGCGATTCAGGCTGCCGCGCGGCGGCGCGGCCACGGGCGCCAGCACCCAAGGCCGCACGGCTTCGGCGGAAGCGCCCTGCACCATCATGCCTTTCAGCCATTCGTGCGCGGCGGTTTCGCCCGCAAGACAGACGCTTTGCACCATGCCCGCCTCAATGCGCGCTTTCTTCTCCACGCGCCGGCGCGCATCGACATAACGCATCGTATGCTCGGCATCCATGCCCAGAAGCGCATCCAGCCGGTCCAGCACGTCGCCAGCGACCGGTGCGGCGCTGTAACCGCGCAATTGCACCACCGTGGTTTCGCGCCCCGCCACCCCGATGTGCGCATAATCAAAACACGCCAGCAACGCGCGCACCGCCTCGGCGAAGGCCAATGTCTCGGATTGCCGGTGCGCCTCGAAGCGCCGCATGGCCACCACCTGAAACGGCAATTCGAGTTTTTCGATTTGAATCGCCGCGTGTTTGAGTTCCGGCTGCTTCGACACGGCATCGAACGCCGGCGCCATCAGCGTGTTCGCCCCGCTGCAATTCATGTTGCGGCCGCCCCAGTGCATGGGCATGAAGGTTTGGCCGGGGCGCACCTCGTCGCTGGCCGCCACGCGCACCGCGATATCGCCACGCCGCGATCTCACGCGCACGATATCGCCGTTGGCGAGGTGCCGCATCGCCATGTCTCGCGCATTCATGGAGAGCAGCGGTGCTTCCGTGTGGTTGTGCAACCGCGTTACGCGCCCGCTGCGGCTCATGCCGTGCCACTGATCGCGCAGCCGCCCGGTATTGAAATGCAGGGGAAATCGCGCATCGATTTTTTCCGCCGTGCCGCCGTGCGCGGCATTGACGAATCGCGCGCGACCCGATGGCGTGGCAAAGCGACCGTCCTCGTAGAGGCGCGCCGTTCCGCTGGCCGCCCCCGCGGGAAACGGCCACTGTTGCGGCCCGCGCGCCTCCAGCAGCGCGTAACTCAGTCCGGTAATGTCCAGATCGCGCCCGCGCGTGGTTTCGCGATGCTCGTTAAACACGTCCTCGGCTTGCGTGTAAGCAAACAGGCGCGGCGTATCCGCATTGCCCAGATTCTCGCCCAGGCAGGACGCAAAATCGCGCGCGATTTTCCAGTCATCCCGCGCCTCGCCGGGGGGAGGCACGGCACGCCGAACGCGAGAGATACGCCGCTCGGAGTTGGTCACCGTGCCATTTTTTTCACCCCACGTGCTGGCGGGCAACAGCACATCGGCGTAGTCCGCCGTCTCGATGTTGGCAAACGCATCCTGCACAACCACCAGTTCCGCTCTTGCAAGCGCCTCGCCCACGCGCGCGACATCCGGCATGGAATGCGCGGGATTGGTGCAGGCGATCCACACCGCCTTGATGGTGCCGGCATGCAACGCGTCGAACAGTTCGACCGCGGTTTTGCCCGGCGTCGCGGGCACGTCACGAACGCCCCACAACACGGCCACTTCCGCGCGATGCGCGGCATTCGCCATGTCGCGATGCGCGGACAGCAGATTCGCCATGCCGCCCACTTCGCGCCCGCCCATTGCATTGGGTTGCCCCGTCAGCGAAAACGGCCCCGCGCCGGGCTTGCCGATATGCCCGGTGGCCAAATGCAGATTGATCAGCGCCGCATTGTTGTGCGTGCCGTTAACCGACTGATTCAGCCCCTGACAGTACAGCGACAGCGTCGCTTTCGACCGTGCAAACAAGGTGGCGGCCTTGATGATGTCCGCTGCCGGCACGCCGCAAATTTCCGCGGCCAGAGCCGGCGTATAGTCGCGCACCGTTTGCTTCAGCGCATCGAAGCCTTCGGTGTGCGCCGCGATATAGGCCGTGTCGACCCACCCTTCCCACAGCATCACGTGCAGCATGCTGTTGTAGAGCGCGATATCGCTGCCCGGCAGAATCGCAAGATGCAAGTCGGCTTCGCGCGCGGTTTCGGTGCGGCGCGGATCGACCACGATGGTTTTCAAATCGGGATGGCTTAACCGCGCGGCTTCGATGCGCCGGTACAGCACCGGATGCGCATAGGCCGTGTTGGAACCCGCGATAAACAGGCACGCGGCATGATCGATATCTTCATAACACGCGGGCGGCGCATCGGCGCCGAGCGTGGCCTTGTAGCCGGCCACCGCCGACGACATGCACAGCCGCGAATTGGTGTCGATATTGTTGGTGCCGATCAATCCCTTGGCGAGTTTGTTGAAGACGTAATAGTCCTCGGTCAGCAACTGCCCAGAAATGTAAAACGCCACGGCATCGGGACCATGTGCGCGGATGATCGCGGCGAACTTTTCCGCCGCATGTTCAAGCGCAACGCCCCAATCAGCGCGCGCGCGCGGCGCGCCGCGGTGCAAGCGCATCTCGGGATACAGCAGACGTCCCGCAGCGTCCGCCGTAAGGTGCAACGTAGCGCCTTTGCTGCACAACCGCCCAAAATTGGCCGGGTGTGCCGGATCACCGCGCACCGCCGTGATGCGCTCGCCGTCGCAGGCAACAAGTACCCCGCAGCCGACGCCGCAGTAAGCACAAGTGGAGGCAATTTCTCGCATAGCACAGAGATAGCAGTTTCCGTGCCACCGAAATTAAATTAATAAATACAATTACTTATTCAATAAAACAGAGTAGCGCCGCTCCATTTTGGTGCGCGGCAACATAAGAGGAACTATTGTTGGTGCAGCCGCACTGGAAAGGCGCCGTAAAAGGTGTAGACCGCAACCTGAATGCACCAGCACGGTGTGTTATGGTCAACGGCGACGGACTACACCGCGTTCTATTGCCACCATGAAAAATATCCTGACCTCAACACTTTTCCGTTTCTTGCTACTGACCGTGATGGCGATGGGCGCATTGCATGCACGCGCGCAGATGCCTGAAATCACGCTCACGATTTCAGGCAACAAGCTTAACGCCGAGGTTGCCGCCACCAATCCCGAACGCATGCAGGGTCTGATGCACCGGCGCATGATGCCGGAGAACCGCGGCATGCTGTTCGTGTTCACCGAAGAGGCGAATCACGCGATGTGGATGAAGAACACCTTTATCCCGCTATCGGTCGCATTCATCGACAGCAAGGGCTACATCACCAATATCGAGGATATGAAGCCGCACACGGAAGACTCGCACCCGGCAACACGACCGGTGCGCTACGCGCTGGAAATGAATCTCGGCTGGTTCGCCAAACGCGGCATCAAGGCCGGCATGAAAATCGAAGGGATCGAAAAGGCCCCCGCGCCGCGTTAGCCCGCACACAGGCGGCGGGCGGGCGCGTCTCGTTCGCGCCCCTTACTACAAGTTCACTTTACAAGCTCGCTTTACAACTCACCGCACTTTCCGCAATTTTTGCAGTGACCGCAGGTTCGCGGGTATCGGCTCATCCGGATGCGTGGTGGGCCAGTCGGTGAAGCTTACCTCCCCCACATAAATATCGCCGTGCCGATCCAGCGCCACACCGTGCGGCGCGATGAATTTGCCGGCGACGTTGCCGGGGCCGTCTTGGCCACCCAGGCGCGAGATCACCGTGCCTTTTTTATCGACGATGCTGATGCGCGGACCGATACCCGGATGGTTGCGGTTGACCCGTGCACCAGAACCGAGTTCGCCGATGATGAATTGTGGTTGTGCCGCCGGCTTGCCGTGATTGCAGAACAAACCGCACGGGCGATGCATGTTGTTCCACTGCGCTTCGTATTTGCCGTTGCCATCGAACACCTGCACGCGATGGTTTTCGCGGTCCGCGACGTACACCCAGCCGTCGCGGTCGGTGACGACGTTATGCACGATGTTGAACTGGCCGGGGTCGGTGCCCGGCTCGCCCCAGGAATTGATCAGTTTGCCGTCGGGTGAATACTTGTGAACCTTGGCGTTGCCGTAGCCATCCGAGACATAGATATCGCCGGTGGGTGAAAGCGCCGTGTGCGTGCACCGGTGAAACGGCAAGCCGCTCATATACGGCGTGGGTTTGCCGGGCGTGCCGATCTCCATGAGGATTTTTCCCATGGTCGTGCATTTGCGTACCACGTGGCCGCCGTCGTCGGTAAGGTACAAAGTATCGTCGCTGTCAATATGCAGGCCATGCGCGCGCGGATACTGTCCTTCGCCCCACGAACGCAGAAAATTTCCGTCGCGGTCAAACACCATCATCGGGTGCTCGCCGCGATTGAATACGTAGACTTGATCCTTGCTATCGACAGCCACCGCGCCCACGTCCTTGAACGACCAGCCGGGCGGCAGCTTGGCCCAGTTGTCGATGACTTCATAACGATGTTCTCCCGTGCCGAGAATGACTGACATAGCATGCGCTCCCTGTTATAAATTGTTGCGAATAGCCGCAAGTTGATATGATCGCACCATGAAGACATCTCGCCCCATGGGAACTACCGCAAACACCGCAACTACGGCAAACGCGGCCATTCTACTCATTTCCATCGGCGCCACCGTCGCATCGGCAAGCGCGATGGCACAAACCCCTTCGGGTAGCCCGGGACAGGTTTTTCCGGCCAAGTCCATACGCATTGTCGTGCCCGCCACGCCCGGTGGCGGCACGGACATACTCTCGCGGCTGCTGAGTCCCAAGCTCACCGAAAATCTCGGCCAAAGCATGATTGTCGAAAATCGCGCGGGCGCCTCCACCAATATCGGCACCGAGTTCGTGGCGCGTGCCCCGCCCGATGGTTACACCGTGTTGATGGCCACCACGCCGCATGCGATCAATCCCAGCCTGTTCGCCAAGTTGAGTTTCGATCCGGTGCGTGATTTCACCATGATCAGCCAGCTCGCACTCACGCAAAACGTGCTGGTGGTGCACCCATCGCTGCCGGTGGGCAACGTGAAGGAATTCATTGCGCTGGCCAAGGCACGTCCCGACCAACTGACCGCTGGCACGTCGGGCGGCACGTCGGGATTTCTCGCCATCGAAATGCTGCGCGCGGCTGCTCAAATCGACGTGCTGAATATTGCATACAAGGGCGCGGGCGCGGCGCTCAATGACATCGTAGCGGGACATCTGCAATTTCAGGTGAACACCACCCTGGCGGCCCTGCCGTTTATCCAGTCGGGCCGGCTGCGCGCGATCGCCACGTGCGGCGCCCGGCGCACAACGACGCTGCCACAGGTGCCCACGGTCGCCGAAACCATCAAGGGTTTTGAATCCAGTGGCTGGTACGCGCTGCTGGGACCCGCCGGCATGCCGCGCGACGTGGTACTGAAGCTCCACGCCGCCTTCAGCAAATCGCTGCAAGCGCCGGATATCGTCAAGCGCCTGACCGAACAGGGCGTGGATATCGTGGCCGGCACGCCCGATGAACTCGCCAGACTGATGCCGCTGGAAATCGCCAAGTGGGCCGCGGCGGTCAAGGCATCTGGAGCGAAGGGAAACTAACAGAACTACAGCCGGCAACCCCGCGGTGGCCCGCCCGCGCCGCGCGGCGTAGCGCTAAAACGTCCAGTATTTCTCGCTCGCCAGCAAGCGCTGCATCTCCTGCTTCAACGCAGCCACGTCGCCTGAATTAAGTGGCTCAAGATTCCCCATGGTCGCCTTGAATGCCGCGGCAGTCGGCGGCAACGCGAGCGGCTGCCCCCAGGGCTGCAGGGTTGCCCCGCGCGCGCGCCCGTACAAATGCACGTGCAACTCGTGACGCCAGTTGCCGTTATCCTGATAGTTGATGCGGCCGATATCGACGCCGCGCTGATTCATCACGCGGGCCATCGCTTCGCCTGCCACCATGGTGAGTTTCATCAGCTCAATCGCCTGTTCGCGATCAAGCTGCGTGCGATCCGCCACGGCCACTTTGGGGTTAATGATCAGATGGCCGCCGTCACCCCGCGCCACATGCGGCTGTTCCGGCGTGATAATGTCAAAATGGCTGGACTCGAGTATGTGCATGCGGGCAATTAACGAAGTGGTTCAAACAGAATCTTATAATCTACCATAGTGCTTTCCTGCAAAAACTTTTATGCCCCTCGCGGCAACCACCCGTGCGATGCCGACTGCCCGCCCGCATGATTAAAGCTTCCCTTGTCACGATCATGGCCAGCCTCGCGTTCACGCCTCAGGCGGCACGCCCGGCGGAGGTTTATCCGGTACGCCCGATCCGTTTTATCGTGCCTTTTCCGCCGGGCGGCGGCGCGGACACGCTGGCGCGCACGCTCGGGCAAAAAATCGGCGAAGCGTGGGGGCAGCAAGTCGTTATCGACAATCGGCCCGGCGGCGCCACCAATATCGCGGCGGAAGTCGCGGCCCATGCGGCGCCCGATGGTTATACGCTGCTCGAAACCGTGCTCGCGCATGCGGTCAATGCCAGTCTTTATCCGAAGCTGGGCTACGATCTGCAACGCGATTTTTCGCCGGTACTGTTGATGGCGTCCATACCGAACATTCTGGTGGTGCATCCCTCGGTGCCGGCGAAATCCACGCGCGAGCTGATCAACTACGCGCGCACACGGCCGGGCCAATTGAACTACGCCTCCACCGGCAACGGCGGGCCGCAGCATCTCGGCATGGAATTGTTCAAAACACTGACCGGCGTGCAACTCACGCACGTGCCGTACAAAGGCGCGGCGCCGGCGCATGCCGATCTGGCGAGTGGACAAACTCAGGTGATGTTCGCCAACATGCTGTCGAGTCTGCCGCTGATACGCGGCGGCCGGCTGCGCGCATTGGCTATTTCCAGCGCGAAACGCTCGCCCGTGCTGGCCGATCTGCCCACGGTGTCCGAGAGCGGCGCAGCGGGATTTGAATCCGGCTCGTGGTTCGGCATGTCCGTGCCTGCCAAAACCCCGCGCGACATCATCGGCAAGCTCAACGGCGAATCAAACCGCGTGCTGAAAAATCAGGAGCTGCGCGAGCGGCTCGCGGCCGAAGGCGCCGAGTTTGCAGGCGGCACGCCCGAGGCGTACGGCGCCTTTCTGCGCGACGAAATCACCAAGTGGGCGAAGGTGGTGAAGTTCGCCCGGGTCAAGGCGGAGTAAATCGTTCCGTCCCGTGTTGCCACTTGTTGGCGCCCCTAATTCGGCTTCAGGTTGCCCGCCTTGACCACCGCCGCGTAGCGTTTAATTTCATGTTCGATGAACGCCGAAAATTGCTCCGGTGTGTTGTCTGAAAACACCACGCCCTCGGCGGCGAATTTTTCGCCAAACTCGGCGCCCAATATGACGCGGCGAACTTCGCCGTGCAGTTTGACCAGCACCGGCGCGGGCAGTCGCGCGGGTGCGAGCAAGCCATACCACGACCGCGACTCGTAGCCGGGCAATCCGGCTTCGGCGACCGTGGGAACTTCCGGGGCCACGGCGATGCGCTTCGCGGTGCTCACGCCCAGCGCGCGGATTTGACCCGACTTCACGTAGCGGCCCGCCGACACCCATTGGCCGAAGGTCACCTCGACGCGCCCGGCAATCAATTCCAGCAGCGCCTGATAACCGCCCTTGTACGGGATGTGCTGCAATTCGATGCCTGCATGCACGCGAAAGAGTTCCATCGCCATGTGACTCGATCCACCGATACCGCCGGATGAATAATTGATCGTCCCCGGTCTCGCGCGTGCCATCGTGATCAGATCGCGCACGGTGTTCGCCTTGACCTCGCGGCGCACCAGCAGTACCTGCGGCACGTCACCCAGATAACTGACCGCGGTGAACGCGCGCAGCGTATCGTACGGCAGCTTCGGATAGATGCTGGCGTTGACGGCGTGCGCCAGCGACACCGCGATCAACGTGTGTCCGTCGGGCGCGGCATTCGCCACGATTTCACTGGCGATGATGCCGCTCGCGCCCGGGCGGTTGTCCACCACCACCTGCTGGCGCCACGCGTCGTACAGCCGCTGGCCGATAACGCGGGTCATGATGTCGGTCAGCCCGCCAGGCGCGAGCGGCACCAGCACGCGTATCGACCGGCTGGGATAGTCCGTCGCGACAGCGCCCGGCGAGGCAGCTAAAATGCCTGCTCCCGTCAGGGCGACGCCCGCAAAAGCACGATTGATCATGACCGTCTTTCCACCCCTGCGTTTGGGCCATCACGACGGATGCCGCCGCCGACAGCCACCGCGAACCGGTTATTAAAATGCCTGCATTCAACCTTAACAAATTCATCCGTAATATCAAGCAGCCATGCCGGACATCCTGCCTCGCATTGGCGCTGACCGCGGCCGCCGCCGGCATGGCCGCCGAAGTTTACCCGGCGAAGACCGTGCGCGTGGTCGCGCCTTTCGCCCCCGGCGGCACCACCGACACCGTGGCGCGCGTGGTGGCGCAGCAGTTCGCCGAGCAACTGGGAAAGCCGTTCGTGGTGGACAACCGCACCGGCGCCAGCGGCATCATCGCTTACGAAATCGTTGCCAAGGCCGCGCCCGATGGACACACACTGCTGGTCACCAACTCCGCGTTCGCAAGCTTGCCGGGCATGTTCAAAACGCTGCCCTACGATTCGATCAAGAGCTTCACGCCGATCAGCGAAATCATGCACGCGCCCAATGTGCTGGTGGTGCATCCGTCGGTGAATGTCACGGCGCTCAAGGAATTCATCGCGCTGGCGCGCGCGAATCCCGGCAAATACAACTATGGCTCCGGCGGCGCGGGCAGCGCGCTGCATTTGTACGGCGAGCTGTTCAAAACCGCGGCCAGGGTCGAACTCACACACATTCCGTACAAGGGGGGCGGCGACAACATGGCGGCGCTGCTCGGCGGTCAGATTCACATGAACATCACGCAGTATCAGCCCAGCGTGGTTGCCCTGATCAAAAGCGGCAAGCTACGCGCCTTGGCGGTTACCACGGATGGGAAGCGTTCGCCGTCGCTGCCCGATGTGCCGTCGATGAGCGAAGCGGGCGTAGCCGGCATGGCGATTTACTCATGGGCCGGCCTGCTCGCGCCCGCCGGCATATCAACAGTGTTGACCGGCAAACTGCACGGCGAAGTCATCAAGATGCTCGCTGCGCCCGCAGTACAGGAACGATTTGCCGCGCAAGATGGCGAGCGGGTCGGCAGCAAACCCGACGAATTCGCCAAACTTTTGCACAGTGAAATTCAGCGTTGGTCGGAGGTGATTCGCATGGCGGGGATTGCCCGGCAGTGAGCAGCGCGAATGCCCTTCCCTACAATCCGTAGGATGGGTGCAACCCATCACAACATAGATGCCAACCCTGCGTATTTCATACTGTGTTTGTGATGGGTTGCACCCATCCTACGCTCAAAATTTCAAATACACGCCACCGCGTAAACATCATGCACACCCTCGGGCAAGCGGTATTCGCTCCATGAGCCGCCCGCATCCGCCGTGCCGAACACCTGCCCCGCGCGCGTGACGCAATACACCTGCGCCGGGTCGCCCACATGCACGAACACCGACATCAGCGTGGTCTCGCACTTGATGCCGTGGTCGATGCGTTTCCAGGTCTGTGCCAGATCGTCGCTGCGGTACAGCGAACCGTCCTTGCTGAAGGCCGCGGGCGACAGGCAGGTGTACATCACGCGCGGGTCATGCGGCGACACAATCACGTCCCGGCAATAGGTCAGCGGCGAAAAACGGCCGATCTCGGTGTCGTGCCAATGCGCACCGCGGTCGTCGCTGCGAAACAGGCCCATGCGGTTGGCGAAAAACGCGGTGCCCGGCAGCGCCGGTGAAATTGCCAGCGCGTGCGAATCGAGCATGCCCTCGCAAACGCCACAGTGGCGTCCGCCGATGTCGCTTTGATAACGCGGTTGCTCGGCGAAGGTAAAAAGCTCCGCCGACATGTCCGCCCACGTCTCGCCGCCGTCGCTGCTGCGCAGCACGCCGCTGACTTCCAGCGCGGCATACACGTCATCCGGACGACTCGGGTCGGCGGTGATGCGCACGGTGCGCGTCTCGAAACCTTCGCGTTCGCAGTGCATGGGACAAATCGCGTTCGGCAGCTTGTGCCAGTTGTTGCCGCCATCGAGGCTGCGGTACAGCACCACCGGCGCGGTGCCGCAATACAAAATATTCGGCCGCGTCGGGTGAATCGATATCGTCCAGATCACCGCGTTGCGATCCGGGAAACCCAGCTTCTCCCAATGGTCGCCGCCATCCACGCTGCGATACGGGCCATCCTGCGTGCCAGCGTAAATCACATCAGGGTTTTGCGGATGCACCGCGAATGCCCGCGCCTCCACGTTTTCGGGCAGCCCGTTACTCAATGCCTGCCATGCCGTGTCGCCGGGGGTGCGGCGAAACAGCCCGCCGCGCAATTGAATGCCGGCCCGCGTTTTGGTGTACGCCGCGCCCGCGAAGATGCGCGTCTTTGCATTACCTGCCATGCTGATTCCCCTTGATAATCAAAAAACTCACCTCCACAACGCCGGCAAATCCGCCACGCTGTCGATGAGGTGGTGGTGTGGCTCGTGCGCCAGTTGCTCTTGTCCATGCGCGCCCGACAATACGCCCACGCTTACCCCCACGCCGGCGTTATGCGCCGTCTGCAAATCGGACACCGTGTCACCGACATTCAGTACGTGCCGCACATCAATCGTGCCGGTCGCTTCCATCGCACGAAAAATCATGTACGGCGCGGGACGACCCTGCGGTACGTCGTCGCCGCTGATCACCGTATCAGCCATTTTTTGCCAACCCAACGCGGCGATCAATAGCGTCGTGATGTCACGATCAAAACCCGTGTTGAGCGCGAGCTTGATGCCGCGCGCGCGCAGCCACGCGAACGTTTCAACCGCGCCGGCCACTGGCTCGGCTTCGCGGGTGAACACGCGCTGCAAGTGTTTTTTGAAATCCGCGTAAACCGATTCCACGCGGCCCGCGTCGTTACCGTATTTGGGCGCCACCAGCGTGGCAATGGCTTCACGCTTGGAAGCGCCGCGCACCGCGTTGATCTGCGCGGACGACGCCTCGATGCCGTGATCGGCGAGCGCGGCTGAAAACGCACGCGCGACTTCGCCGCTGTCTTTGACGGCGGTGCCCGCCATATCGGACACCACCAAACGGATTTCCTTCAATTGCGATCCGGTGGGGTGATTTCAGTCCAGCGGCTCCAGCTTGATAATGGACGCGCCGTGGTTGCTGCCCACCCAGAACGTGGTGCGCGGGCCGGACTGGTTTTCGACAAACACGCGGCGGATGTTGGTAGGACGCGGCAACAGGTATTCGACAATTTCACCGGTGCCGGTGTGCAAACGCGCCACGCGGTCGTTCAGCATCGAGCCGGTCCACGCCTCGCCGTTCTTGTCCAATGCCACGTCGTAGGGCGCGGCCCACGGTGTTGGCACCAGCCACTCCTTGGCTTGCAGCGTTTTGGTGTCAAACATCGCGATGCGATTGCCGCGGTATTCGCCAATCCACAGGCGATCCTGCGCGTCCATCGACGCGCGGCGCGGGCCGGAATTCGTGGTGGGCGTTTCGTAAATTTTCACTTCACCGGTTTTGGCATCGATGCGGCCGATGTGGTTGCGCCCGATGTTGGTGAACCAGCCGTTGTTCTGCGAATCGGAAATCACGTCGTAAATGTTGTGGCCCTGCGGCGTAGCCTTGTAGGGCTCCCATACTTCCCACTTGTTGGTTTTCAGATCGATGCGGTGCACGCCAGCGAAACCGTTGTTCTGCGCCCACACTTTGCCATCGACACCAATATTCATCGGACTGGTCATGTTGATCTGCGTATTGGGCCGGTTAAATTCGGGCGGCGCCTGCCAGTGTTCGAGCTTGTCGTTCTTGGTGTCGTATTTGAGGATGGCCGCCTGATACATATTGCCCAGCCACATGTTTTCGTCGCGATCCATGCGAATCGACAGCGCGCCCAGCGGCGAGCCTTTTTTCAGGATGGGAATCGGGATCTCCACCAGCTTGCCGGTCTTGGGATCGAACTTGCCAATGGTTTGTTCGCCAAAGTTGGAAAACCATGCCATGCCTTTTGAATCCACCACCACATCGTGCGGCTCGATGGTCGGACGCGGCAAGTCCCACTCGGTAATCACCACGCGCGTCGCGCGTCCCTTGGGGCGGGGAAACGTCTTCAGATCATATTCCCAGGTGGTGTGCGGATTCAGGTTTACGCTCGCGAAATACTCCGCCTGCGAACGCTGGATGCGCGCGCGGTCTTCACCCACCACATCGGTGTCACGGCCGGTCAAGCGGCGCTGCGGCAACAGCGGAGTGCTTTGGTTTGCATACGTGCCCATGCGCGCAATGGTCTGCAAGAAACCATCGGCATCGTATTTCGACCGCACGATGCGCTCCAGCGAGTGGCACGTTACGCAACCCAGCAGCGCGCGCTTTTGCGCATCATCCCCCGGCATGCTGTACAGCCACTCGGCATTGGTGAGCTGCGCGGCAAGATCCCGCGCGCGTATCAACTTGAGATCCGTCTGGGCACCGCCACCCGCAGACACATCCACCATCGCGCGCCGCGCGAGATCGTAGCCCGCCGCGCGTATCGACAAAGCGTATTTGCCCGGCTCGAGTTTCGTCGCCGGAAACTGATAGCGGCCCTTGTCATCCGACACCACCGTGATGGTCATGTTGGAACCGACTCGTTTGGCGTTAACCAGCACGCCTTCCATGTTGCCTTCTTCGGCGGACGTGACCGTGCCGGACAGCGCCACACCCTGTGCCACTGCCATGCCCGGCACGAGCATGACGACCGCGAACAATAACGCCAACATATTGGTGCGCATAAAACCTCCCTGATAGGTAACTCGCATTGGAGCCGTTCCTGCCCAGCCCGGTACTCGCTTTCCTCGACCATGAGTCCCTGCCCCCGCCCCTTGCCGTCTGCCGCTCGCTATTTTTGATGAACGTTTTTAGCAGCACACCCAGCCAGCATCGTATGCCTTGCGCCAGCGTTACGCAAATGCGAGCCTTGTCCAACGTGGTATG
>DHVE01000100.1 GCA_002412495.1 Betaproteobacteria bacterium UBA5216 | reverse complement strand
CGCCGATTTCCGGGTTTGATGCCCTGGTTGAAAAGCACGTGCGCGAAGCGCAGGCGCAAGGCGCGTTCGACAATCTGCCGGGCGCGGGTGCGCCGCTCCATCTGGACGACGACGCGATGGTGCCGGAAGAATTACGCGCGGCCTATCGCATCCTGAAAAATTCAGGCTATGTGCCGCCCGAAGTCGAAGCACTGCGCGATCTGCGCGAAATCGAACTGATGCTGGAAACCACGCGCGACGAAGCCGAGCGCAACACGCTGATCGGCAAATTCAATGTGCTGCTGGCGCGTGCGGGGGCGATGCGCGGACGGCATTTCGCCGTGGATGGCGATTATTTTCAGAAGGTGGCGGAGAAACTGGCCGCGAGACGCCGTTCGTAGTTCGTAGGATGGGTGAAACCCATCACAAACGCCGGTGCCCGTATTGATGGGCGATGGGCTTCACCCATCCACGGCCTGTTAGCCCTTCCCCGCGTCCGGCTGCATCGCCTGCAACATCGCGCTCACCAGCGTATCCGCTTCCTGCGCACCCGAGACGCCGATCGCACGATTGAAAATAAAAAACGGCACGCCGCCGATACCGGCGTTACGCGCTTCCATGTCACCATTCACCACCACATCGCGTTCGGCGTCACTCGCCAGCCATGCCTTGGTTTGCGCCTCATCCAGCCCGCCCTTGGCGCCCACTGCCGCCAGCGTGTCGATATCGGTGAGGTTCGCACCCTTGACGAAATAGGCCTCGAACAACACTTCCGCCACCGCGTCCTGAGCGCCCTGCTGTTCGGCGTAATGCAACAAGCGGTGCGCGTTCACGGTGTTGGGCTGCACTTCTATTTTGTCGAACGCAAACGGAATGCCGACGGTTTCCCCCACCTTGGACACGCGCTCATACTTGTTGCCGCTCGCGCCAAACTTGCGAGCAATGTATTCAGATCGCGCAATGCCTTCGGCGGGCAGATCGGGATTCAACTGAAACGGTAACCAGCGCACGGCCGGTTTCACATCGGGACGCTGCTCGGCGAGCAGCTTCAGCGCGGCTTCAATTCTGCGCTTGCCGATGAAACACCACGGTCAAACGACGTCGGAAACGATGTCGATTCGGAGTTCGGTCTGCTGTTCGACTGGCTTGTTCATGGCGCGCTCGCTTGTGTAGTAAATAAATTTTGGTATTGCTCGCGTAGTGTAGCCTTGAGCATCTTGCCCGTCGAGGTTTTCGGAATCGCGTCGACGAATTTCACATCGTCGGGCAACCAGAATTTGGCGAATTGCGGCGCGAGAAACGCGCGCATGGCATCGGCAGTCGCCGACTGTCCCGGCTTTAACACCACCACCGCCAGCGGGCGCTCATCCCATTTCGGATGCGGCACGCCGATCACGGCGGCCTCCGCCACCGCAGGATGTGCGACGAGCGCGTTTTCCAAATCGACCGAGCTGATCCACTCGCCGCCCGATTTCACCAGATCCTTGAGGCGATCCGCGATCTTGATGTAACCGTGCGCATCCATCATCGCAATGTCGCCCGTGCGAAACCAGCCATCGGCGGTCCATTTGTCCTGCTCGTCGGGTTGTTCATGGTAGCTCGCCGCCACCCACGGCCCGCGGATTTGCAACTCGCCCATCGATACACCATCCCACGGCGCTTCGCCGTTTTCGGCCATGGTGCGCACTTCGACAAACGGCGGCGGCACGCCCTGCTTTGCGCGCACCACGTATTGCGCATCCGCTGGCAAATCCGCCAGTTCGCGTTTAATGAAACCCACCGCCCCCAGCGGCGAGGTTTCCGTCATACCCCAGCCATGTATCACGCGCATGCCGAATTGATCGAACGCGCGAATCATCGATTCCGGCGCCGCCGCGCCGCCGCACACCATGCGTATCTCTTTTTGCAGCGCCCAGCGCCTGGGTTCTTTTTGCAGCGCCTGCAACAGTCCCATCCAGATCGTTGGCACACCCGCCGACAGTGTGACTTTCTCCGATTCGTATAAGTCGAGCAGACTCACCGCGTCAAGATGCGGGCCGGGAAACGCCAGCGTCGCGCCTGTCATCGCCGCCGTGAACGGCAGACCCCACGCGTTCACATGGAACATCGGCACGATCGGACACAGCGTGTCGCGGTTACTCAGCCCCAGACAATCCACCGTGGCGGTCGCCAGCGAATGCAGCACGATCGAGCGGTGCGTATACACGACCCCCTTCGGTTTGCCGGTGGTGCCGGAGGTGTAGCACATGCCCGCAGCGTCATTCTCGCCGATGACCGGCGGCACAAAAACCTGCGCGCCCGCAAGCAACTTTTCGTAGTCATCGTAGCCGGCGGGAACCGGTTGCCCGGTCAACGGCACGACGAAGATGCGCTCGAATTTGGCCTGCGCCTTGAATTTTTCCAGTAGCGGCAACAACACGTCATCGACGATCAAGAACCGGTCGCGCGCGTGATTGGCGATATAAGCGATGTCGTCCGGATGCAAACGCAGATTCAGCGTATGCAACACGCAGCCCGCGCACGGTATCGCCAGATACGCTTCCAAGTGTGCGTAGTGATTCCACATCAGCGTCGCCACGCGATCTCCCTTTTGCAGACCCAGCCCCTGCAACGCGCCCGCCAGCGACCGCGCGCGGCGATAAAAATCCCGGTACGTGTGACGATGCAGCGATTTGTCCGGCAGGCGCGTTACGATCTGCGAATCGCCGTACAGCTTGCCCGCGCGCTCCAGCACATGCGTGAGCGTCAATGGAAAATCCATCATCGTGCCGCGCATCACCGCCTCCCGTGGCTGTCCAGTGGATTAACAGCCCGTCATTAATCGGCGCGCAAACCCCTGGGCATCACGCACGCCCTTGCCCACAAACACGGTTGCCTTGGATAGCGCGCCGGCGCGATGAATTTGCGCTGTCGCCAGCGTGTCGCGCGATCCGGCGGACGGGCGCACCGCGACCTCGGTGGACGATTCGCCTAGCAACCGTTCTTCGCCCACGATGCCGCCGCCCATCGCCTTGGCGTTGCGCGCGATGCAGATCGACGCGGCATACGGCGTGTGCGCGCTATCGAATTCGAATTTGGTGCCGTCCTGCACCACGCCTTCGGGCGAGGTTGCACAGCCGCCCACAGCCAGCAGCGCACACAGCCAGTAGCATTTTTTCATGTTTGTCCCTTGTGATTGCCCCACCCGAACAATAAGCGAAAATGCGGCCGTGGTGAAGCGCTGGCGAAGCACCGGCGCGGCGCTTGTCCCGCCGCGCCACTCGTTCAATAATACCCGCCTCGTATATTCACGGGAGTCATCATGCGCTGGGGAATCCTTTCAATCATCGCGGCATTGGCGCTTGTTGCCGGCTGTGCCGCCACCGGCGGAAATCCGGGCGCCGTCGAACGGCTTTATGTATTCAACTGTGGCGAGTCCACCGTGCCGGACCTGTCGCGCTGGACGCCCGGCGTAAACGTCGGCAAGCCCGGCGCGTTCAGCGCCAATTGCTATCTGATACGCCACGCCAAAGGCTGGATGATGTGGGATTCGGGCATCAACGATAACGTGGCCACCATGCCCAACGGCTTCCAGCGCGGCAAGCTGTCACCGCACTACATCCTGCGCAAGCCGTTGCGCTTTGCGCTATCGGAGATCACTGTTGATCCCGCGAAGATCGAGCATGTCGCGTTTTCGCATACGCACGGCGACCATGTCGGCAACGGCAATCTGTTTACCGGCGCCACGCTCTACATGCAGCAGGCCGAATACGATATTGCGTTCGGCGCCGAGGCAGTCAGCAAATGGAATTTTGAAGTCACCAGCTACGACAAACTTCGCGCCAACAAAACCATCAAGCTCAACGGCGATCACGATATTTTCGGCGACGGCTCGGTGGTCATCATCGCCACGCCAGGCCACACGCCCGGCCATCAATCGCTGCTGGTGCGCCTGCCCAAGACCGGGCCGGTAATTTTGTCCGGCGACATGGTACATTTGCAGGACAACTGGACCCATCGCCGCGTGCCGGTGTTCAACTTTGACGCCGCCACCAGCCGGCAGTCAATGGAAAAAGTGGCTGCGTTGATGCAAAAAACCGGCGCCCGGTTATGGATCAACCACGACAAGGTGCAAAGCGACGCCCTGCCCAAGGCGCCGCAATTCATCGAGTGAAAAATTCATAACCAATTGTTTTAATTAAATAATTTTTTACACCATCCAGTCCGGCTGGCGTAAAAAAGCCGGCCCAGGGGAACCGGCTTTAATCGTGACGCGAGGATGAATCAGAGCGTTTGGATGTTGCTCGCCTGTTTCTTGCCCTTATTGCCGTCCGTGATGTCGAACGAAACTTTTTGGCCTTCTTTCAGAGACTTGAACCCAGAGGCCTGGATCGCGGAGAAGTGCGCGAAAAGATCTTCGCCACCGCCATCCGGCGTAATAAAACCAAAACCCTTAGCATCGTTAAACCACTTCACGGTACCTGTCGGCATAAGTTGTTCCTTTTTCAAGTGAGAAATATCGGGGTAAACCCCGCCCGATGTTTAATTCTCAAAGACCGCATAAAAAAGAACACGTTTTCCAACAATTCGTTCTTAAATCAGCAGCTTGAAACTAAACTCGTTTTGGCGTTATACGCCCGCGTCATTTTGGTTGTCAAGCCCGTGAAAACGGCGAAATTCCTGCGTTTTTCCTGGCATGGAATTTGTTAATGATTGGTAAATTGCCGTTCCGGGTCATATCAATAAATCTACACTTTTGGTAGTTTTGGACATCAATGCTCCGCAGAGGTGCGGAGCATTGCAGGATTCCGCTTTTAATGGGCATTTTAAGGGCGGCAAGCCAGCTCAAACGCGGCGCATTCCACTAAGGTTGTTGATATTGATTTTGCAGATTTTCAGATGGAGATCCCACTTTGCACGCATCACTCGTAGACAAGCCCCCCCAGACTGGGCTACGGAGGCATTCAACCTTGCCACTGGCCATTTTGGGGGCAGCGCTGGCCATGTCGTCACAGGCCCACGCGCAAAAATCCCCGACCGAACGTATCGATGAACTGGAAAAAAAGCTTGAGCAAAGCCTGAAGCAGATTGAACAACTCAGTTCCGAGGTGGCGCGCCTGCGCGGGCCCGTGCCTGCGTCAACGGCGCCCGGGCCGGTCTCTACGGCAAACAGCGACGTCAATGCGCGTGTCGCGCAGCAGGATGCAAAAATTCAGGAGCTTGAACGTCAAGTCGAGCAAATCAGTGAATCCAGTACTCGCGGCTTGAAACTTGGCGGCGTACCGCTGCACGGCTTTGCCGACATCGGCGCCGGCACCAGCCGGCAATCGAACCTCTATCAAACCGGGCCCAAGGGATTCACCGTCGGGAATTTCAGTCTGTATCTCACACCGGAGTTCGGCGACCGCGTCAAGAGCCTGGTGGAACTCGTGTTCGAAGTGGATCGCAATGGCGAGGTGGGCGCGGATCTGGAGCGCCTGCAAATGGGCTATGCCTTCAGCGACGCGCTAACGCTGTGGGGCGGGCGCTTTCACACGCCCTACGGCATATGGAACACCGCGTTTCACCACGGTCAACAGATTCAAACGTCCCTGTCGCGTCCCAGGTTCCTTGAGTTTGAAGACCGCGGCGGCATCCTCCCGGCGCACACCGTGGGCCTGTGGGCCACCGGCACGCTGCCAGTGGGCGGCTCGCGTTTCAATTACGATGTCTACACCGGCAATGCGCCGCGCATCGGTATCGATGCTTCCTTGCCTGCGCCAGGCGGGGTACTGGATCCCAAGGCTTCCGGCGCCGCGCATCATGCATCGACCTTGGGATTTCGCGCCGAATTCGCGCCACGCGGTGCGCTGGATGGCCTGAAGGTCGGCCTGCATGGCTTGCGTGCAAATGTGAGCGACGACAGCGCGGGTTTGAATCGCACCCGGCTGCTGACTTACGGCCCGTACGCGAGTTATACCAACGATCAATGGGAGATTCTCTCCGAGCTGTATAAATTCAGAAATCGCGATCTGTCCGGCGCAACCGGCACGCACCAAAGCAACGCCTGGTACGTGCAGGCCGGCTACAACACAGGTCGGGGGACGCCTTACATCCGTGCCGAGCGCACGTCGCTGGATCAGACTGACAACTACTTCGCGTTCCAGAACAGCGGTCGTTCCTATCACGCCACGTCGCTGGGTCTGCGCTTTGACTTGACGGCCAGCACCGCGCTCAAGTTTGAAGCCGGACGAACGCTGATGCGCAACGTCAAAGCCGGCGGCGGTGACGACAGCTTCACCGAATTCCGCACCCAGTTCTCCATACGATTCTGATCAGGATAAACGCCACCATGAACCGTATTGCATTGCTCACCGGCACAAGCGTGTTGCTGCTGCTGGCCGTCGTGCGGCCCGCCATCGCAGGCGACGTCTACGTGATCGCGCATCCCGACACCAAAATATCCGCCGAACTCGTGCGCGACATTTATATCGGCGAAAAGCAGTTTGCCGGTGATATCAAACTGATCCCGCTCGACAACGCCATCGCGCAGTCAGAGTTTCTCGGCAAGGTGCTGAAGCTGGATCAAACACGCTACGCCAATCTGTGGGTCAAGAAATCATTCCGCGACGCGCTGAATCCGCCTTCGGTAAAAAACAGCGACAAGGAAATTATCGAAACGGTACGCAAAACCCCCGGTGCCATCGGCTACGTCACCAGTGCGCCGCCGTCCGGCATTCCGGTTCTGCAAAAGTTCTGACAGCGGGGACTGGCGCACGCACGGAACACCCGCGTATCGAAAAGCGTGGAGCATCCATAACTCATTGTTTATAATTCATCATACAGAAACCCTACGGGCGCAATTCCGCACTGTCCGCATGCCCGCCCCATGATTCAAGCCCGCTCGCTCAAGCGTCAAATCATTTTTCAGTTTGTCGCGATTCTGCTGCCATTGCTGCTGGTGCTGATCTATCAAAGCGTCGCGGACTCAATGCGTGCGCGAACCATCGACCGGGCCGTGCATCAGGCCACGCTGGCGGGTGAAGCGGAAAAGCAATACAAGCGTTTTATCGACGGCATCGTGGATGCGGTTGAAACCGGCAGTCTCGCGCCCAACGCCCGAAACGCGCTGGATGCGTCCCTGCAGTCTCTGAAGTTGCTGCACGCGCACGCGCAGCAGCCTGAAATTGCCCGCGCCATGGCTGACATCGGACAATTGCAAAGCACCATTCCCGCAAACACGCCGATCGCACAACTCGCGCCACGGCGCGCCCAGGTCAATACTACCGGCATCTTAATCACCCGAATCGCCCAATCCGCGGTTAGCGCCGAAGACGCGGCCGTGCGCGACAGTGTCAGGGCAGCGCAAGAACAACTCTTTCTGGTCGGTATTGCCGCGCTGATATCAAGCCTGCTCACGCTGTATTTCATCAGCCGCATGATTCGCGGATTGACCGATCCGCTGCAGCGCGCGGTATCGGCGGCACACGCCATCGCCGATGGAAACCTCGACGACAGCGGCCATCTGGATACGCGCGGCGATATCGACGGCCTGATTGCGTCGCTCGATCATATGCGCGCTGGTCTGAAGGAATCCCGCGCCATCTTGCTGGATCACCAGCACGAGTTGGAGGCGCGCGTCGAGGAACGAACCCGCGCACTGGAAAAAACCACCGAGGAAGCAAAGGCCCTGGCGATCAAGGCCGAGGAAGCCAGCCGCGCGAAATCGGCCTTTCTCGCCAACATGAGTCATGAAATCCGCACGCCGATGAACGGCGTGCTGGGCATGACCGAAATTCTCATGCAGACGCCCTTGCAACCCGAGCAGCAAAGCTACGCCGATACCATCTACCGTTCCGGCCACGCACTACTGGGCGTTCTGAACGACATTCTGGATTTTTCCAAGATCGAGGCCGGCAAGCTCGATCTGGAAACCGTCGATTTTGGCTTGCGGCAACTGATTGAAGACACCGCATCCCTGATGGCCCATAACGCGCAAAAAAAAGGCCTTGAGGTCATCTGCGATATACACGACGACGTTCCGGCTTCCGCGTCGGGCGATCCCGTACGATTGCGGCAATTGCTGAGTAATCTGCTGGGAAACGCCATCAAGTTCACGCACCAAGGGCAGGTGACGGTTACCGTTACTTGTCCCGTGTCGCCCGTTCGGGGTCACCGCGCCGGTGATGCCACATGGTACCGTTTCGCTATTACCGACACCGGCGTCGGCGTAACGGCCGCCACGTTGGAAAAGCTTTTCGTGCCATTCAGTCAGGCCGACGCATCCACCACGCGCCAGTACGGTGACACCGGCCTGGGGCTGGCAATTTCCAAACACCTTGCGGAACTGATGGGCGGCGCCATCGGCGCGGACAGCACGCCGGGAAAAGGCTCGACGTTCTGGTTTGAAGTGCCTCTGGGGCCGGCGGCAAACGACGGCGCCCTGTTGAATACCGTGACACGGCTTACGCAGAAGTTGCCCGCCATGCCGGAGACGCGCATTCTGGTCACCGATGACAACGAAACCAACCGGGCCGTGGTGCAAGGCATGCTGCAGTCCTTAACGGTGCACGTGAATACCGCGGATTCCGCGATGCGCGGAATCGAAATATTGACCGCGGCTGCGACCGCCGCGGATTCACGGCCCTACGCCATTGCGATCGTCGATATGATGATGCCAGAGGTCGACGGCATTGAAATGGTCCGTTCCATACGCGCGAATCCACGGCTTGCCGCCACAAAAGTCATCATGCTGACTTCTGCGGGGGGCGGCGCGGAGCGCAGCGTCGCCCGCGAGTCGGGGGTAGACATACATCTCACCAAGCCGGTACGACGCAGCGAACTGCTGAAGGCAATCAGCACGGTGCTGTCGAATGATGGCACCCCGCTCTCCGCTCATTCCCCGGTTACGGCGCCGCCAGCCGTTGCAGACACCCCGACATCTTCCGCCTCGCCCATGCCCCGAAAAATTTATCGCCTGCTTCTGGCGGAAGACAATTTGATCAATCAGCAAATTGCAATTGCCATGCTCAAACCGCTGATGTTGGACATACAGTTGGTAAGTAACGGCGCGCAGGCAGTGGCGGCCGTGCAGAGCGCGGACTTCGATCTGGTTTTGATGGATTGCCAGATGCCCGAGCTCGACGGTTTTCAAGCGACGCGGCAGATTCGTCAACAGTACCCCGATCGCATACTGCCCATCATTGCGTTGACCGCCAATGCCATGGAAGGCGACCGCGAGCGATGCATTGAAGCCGGCATGGACGACTATCTCGCCAAACCATTCAGGAAAGAGCAACTGTTTCAGATCGTTCATAAGTGGATGCCCATGGCCGCGTGACACTGTCGCATGGCTCACGGTCGGCACCATCAGGACCAACACGTTCATAAGCTTTTCTTGGTGATTTCATGACGTTGCGCATATCAACCCGCTTGCTGCTTGGTTTCGGCCTGCTTATTGCCATGAACGGTCTCATGCTTGTACTGAGCGTCTACGCGGTGGCGAAGCTCGACAGCCGGCTCACGACCATTGTCCACGGCAATTATCGTGACACGATGGACACGGTGGACATACGCGAAACCGTGAACGAGGTGGCGCGTGCGGTGTACAACCTCGCCACTACACCCGATGTGGAAAAGCGCCGCGGTGATGTGGCGCGTGTGGAAGGTTTCGACAAAACCATCAATAAGAACTTCGAAACCCTTAAATCGCATATGCGATCCGCCGACGGCGAGCAATTGCTGAAAAAATTGCTCGACGCCCATGGCGCCTATGCCATGGCGCGTCGCAAGGTGCTTGCGATCGCGCTGCAGAATCAGAATAGAGAACTGGACGACGCCATCCAGAATGATTTGCGCCCCGCTCAAAATGCATTGTTCAACGCGCTCGACGGCGTGGTCAATTATCAATCGGAGCGCATGGAGCAGTCCGCGGCGGAAGCTCGCAAGCTGGCGGACTTCACCCAAATGCTGCTGATCGGTATAGGCGTCCTGACCCTCGTCTGCGGCCTGTGGTTTTCGGTGCGCATCGGACGCTCGATCGCAATACCCACGCAAGCCGCCTCGCGCCTGACGCAGGCAATTTCCACCGGCGACCTGACGCAACCCGTCACCTCGGCGTCCAGCGACGAACTCGGGAAACTGCTGGCAGCGCTGGAACGCATGCGCCGGTCACTCACCGGCGAGGTGCAGTCCATACGCACGGCGGCGGACAACGTCGGCATCGCCGCCCGTGAAATCGCGAGCGGCACGGCCGATCTTTCCAGCCGCGCCGAGGAACAGGCCGCGAGTCTCGAACAAACCGCAGCCAGCATGGAACAAATCACAACCACGGTAAAACACAATGCCGACAGCGCGGCGCGCGCCAATGAACTGGCGGCGGGCGCCTCGGCGGTGGCCACGCGGGGCGGCGTGGCGGTGCGCGGCGTGGTTACCACCATGGAAGGCATATCGGATTCGTCCAAAAAAATCGCCGATATCATTGGCGTCATCGACAGCATCGCGTTTCAGACCAACATTCTGGCGCTGAACGCGGCGGTGGAAGCCGCGCGCGCCGGTGAACAAGGGCGCGGATTTGCCGTCGTCGCCTCGGAAGTGCGCAATCTCGCGCAGCGCTCGGCGCAGGCCGCCAAGGAAATTGCCCGCCTGATCCATGAATCAACCTTGCAGGTCGATGAAGGCGCGCGGATGGTTGAAAACGCCGGCAAGACAATGGATGAAATCGTTACCGAGGTGCGGCGCGTCAGCGATATCATTTCAGGCATCACCACCGCCAGCCGCGAACAACTGGACGGCATAGAACAGGTCAATCAGGCCATCGTGCAGATGACCGCGGCAACACAGCAGAATGCGGCGGTGGTCCAGCAATCCGCGTCCGCGACGGACAACCTTTCCGGACAGGCACAATCCCTGATAGCCACCGTGGCGCGATTTAAACTGGAATCACAGGCCGATACCGGTGACGGAAAACGCGCGCGCCCAACCGCCATGCCGCGCGCCGAGAAAAGCCGCCACGCCCTGCCCAATCGGACGGACAACCGTGATGGCAACTGGAAGGAATTCTAGCGCCCCGCAAGAATGCGACAGGGCAAAGTGACGAGGGAATACGGCGCGTGCAAGGGCCGCAGCCGGCGCGCGCACTCAGCCTTCGGGAATCAACCCTTGGTGCGGCTGCGATACTCGCCCGTGAGCGTATTGATTTCGATTTTGTCGCCGGTGGCGCAGAACAGCGGCACCTGAATTTCATAACCGGAACTCAGTTTGGCCGGTTTCAACACCTTGCCCGATGTATCGCCGCGCACCGCCGGTTCGGTATAAATGATTTCTCGGACCAGGGTTTGCGGTATCTCCACCGAAATCGGCGCGTCGTTATACAACACGACTTCACATTCCATGCCTTCTTCGAGATAGTTCAGCGCATCGCCCATGTTTTCCTTGTCAATCGAGTACTGATTGAACTCGGCATCCATGAACACATACGACGGCTCGGCGAAGTACGAATAACTCACCTCCTTGCGCTCCAGCACCACCACGTCGAATTTTTCATCGGCGCGATACACGGTCTCGGTACCAGTGCCCGTGAGCAGATTCTTGAGTTTCATCTTGACCACTGACGCATTGCGGCCCGATTTGCTGAACTCGGCCTTCTGCACCACCATGGCGTCCTGTCCCACCATGATGACGTTACCGGCCCTGATTTCCTGAGCTATCTTCATTGCTGAATCCTTGTGGTCCGCATCGCTGGCCCTGTTACAGCCGCATGACCCCATCGCCACGCCGCCGCCAGCCGCGAAATATCAATTGGAAAGCCTTGAATTATATCATTTTTTAGCGCATTTGCAGCAGCTTCCCCGCGAGGTCGCCAACGCCCGCCAGCGCCTCGACCCAGCGCCGCAATCCCAGCCGTTGCCCCTCTCGTTCGGCGGCAAATGCCGCCCACGCGGCGTCCAGCGGCGGCGCCCCCGCCACGACGTTCCACGCCCCCCATAACCCGCGCACGGCCTGCGCCGCTGGCGGCGGCAGCATCGCGCCATAACAATCCAGAAACGCGTTCAACTTGGCCACGTGGGCGTTTTCCGCCTGCGGGTAGATATGCCACACAAACGGGCGCGCTGCCCACTGCGCGCGCACGAATGAATCCTCGCCACGAACGAAGTTGATGTCGCACGCCCACAGCAGCGCGTCATATTCCGTTTGCGACACAAACGGCACATAACGCACTTCTAACCGGTCCCGGCTTGCGCCAAAACCGTCACGCGCTTGCCGCGCGACAGGTCCCTCCGGGATCACCGCCACCACTGGCGTGGCGCCGCAGGCAATTGCCTCCAACAACGCTTGCACCGGTGCGTGCGGATAGGCAAACAGCGACACGCATAACGCGTCCGGCCGTGGGGCCGGCAGGTTCATGCGTTGCCAAAAGGCCTGTTTGTTACGCATGGCCTGCGCGTCGAACGCCTCGCGCCGCTTCAGCAGGTCCGCCTCGCGCAACAAGCCGCCAGTGCCTTCGACAAACCCCGGGAAAAAAAATGTGCGCGCGATATTCAGTTTCGGATGCGGCGACGGCCTGCCGTGATGCTCGCGCACCCACGGCTCGGCACTGAGGTATTCCAGAATGATCCACCGTGGTTTCACGCCACGTGTGGCCATCGCGGCGACATAATTTTCCGGCAATCCGCAGCCGAACGCCTCGATCACCGCGTCGGCAGGCCGCTCAAAGCCGGACTCCTCGGACATTTGGAATACTTCCACGCCATCGACGACCTGCCACGCCTTTGTCGCATCGGCGCCCGGACACAGCGCGTGTAGCCTCGACAGATCATCCACCCACAGGCGCACGATCCTGCCGTACTCGGCCGCCAACTGACGGGCAAGCCGCCAAGTCACGCCGATGTCGCCGAAATTATCGATGACGCGGCAGAAAATATCCCATCGCAGGGGCGCACGTGAATTCATGCGTGGAGATTATGCGGTGCTTCGCTGTCATGCACCAGCGGCAGCGCCGTTCACGGCGTAACGATGCGAAACCGCCGCTCAATGATATCCGCGTCGTCAAAGTGCCGGCGCCCCACAAAGGCCGTGGCGTGATGCCCCCACTGGCGCATCGCACCGGCGCTGGGTATGCCCATCGGCCAGAAGAAAAACCGTTCGCCGCGTTCGGTGCCCGCCACCAATCCATCGGGTGCGTAAAGGCTGCGGGTGCCCGCCGCGAACGGCAATGTGCGCAGATCATCTTCAGGCACCAGTGCATAACCATGGGACGCGCTGGCGCTATCCGCCGGGTCCAGCCGCACCTGCACGACGTAGTGGCTGCGCGTGGCGATGGTCACGGCAACGCGTTGTCCCACGACATGCGCCGGAAGCGTCACCGGCGCAAATGCCCATTCGCCCGCGCCGTCGGGTGCCGCCACCGCCTCGACACGCCCGGTCGGGAAAAACATGTGATAACAACCGCATGGATGGATGGTGTCGTACACCAGCGGATCGCCATCGGCACTCAACGTAATGCGTATCACCACGCCGTCGAGTTTGCCGGCGAGCAGATCGAACGGATGATCGGAAGGCCGCTCTGAAAACCATGCGGTATACACCAGTTGCAACAGCGTGGCCTCGCCAAAACGCGTCAAGGCCACGCGCTGGTAAACCACAGGCCGCGTCACATCCACCTGCGGCGTGCCGTCACGTGTCCATTGCAGGCGGCCCACGCGGTCATAGTCGCCGCCCGTTTCAACTTCAAACACGGGCGCGTAAGCGCGCAACAGCAGATTCTTCTCGGCCTCGCTCAAATCAGGCAAACCCAACGGATTGTCCGCGGCGCGACGCAACAGGGCGGCCACCTGCGCGCGATTCGGCAAAGGCTCCGGGCCATCCGCCAGCGCATGGCGCGTCACCGGATGCGCCGTCTTGCGGTTGTCACGCAGCTGAAAATCGCGCATCGCCTCCGCATGCCACTTTGCGATGCCGCGCGAAAACGGCACTTGCGTGACGCCGTACAGCCCAGCCATGCGCTGCCAGGTAAGATAAGCGTCAGGCACCTGTGCGCGCGCACGAATTTTTTCAACGCGATCCGGCGACGACTGATCGTGTTCGCGCAGCAACGCGCCACATCGCAGCGTCTGTTCGAGCAGCGCGGCGCGGCCACCGCCATTGCGTTGCAGCGTGTTCACATCCGCATCGGCAAGATTGCTGATTTCAACGCGTCGTGCGGCCGCATCCAGCGCCTGTAACCGCGTCAGCCATTGCACATGGGCACGATCCTCATTCCGCGCGCGCTCTAGCAGGCTCGCGCTGAAACGATCCAAACGCGCATAGGGAAATCCGGAGATACGCGCCGCTTCGGCGTCGCGCACGCCAGCGCGATCCACTGCCTCATCGAGCGCGCTGAAATGCACCGCGCAGTCCTGCACCGCGGGTGACGCGACAGCCGCGCCGCCTTGCCACGGCTCAACCACGGTCACGCAGCCGGCCAGCGCCAGCAGGGTCACCAACGTCCCGGCCACCGCCAACGCCGCCCAGCGAGTATCACGTAACATATTGTTTTAAAAAACTATTTCTGCTCAGTTCGCCACTGCTCCGCGCGCCGCTCGATCTCGCGCACCATGCCGCGAAACTGGTCGCCGATGTTGGCTTTGAGTATGGGCACGCCGATCAGAGGCGGCAAACTGTCTTCCGGTTCAATCACGCCGTACCATCGCAAGATAAAGTTACCCGGCGTCTGCGTGTCGGGCTCGATGTGGTAACGGCCATCCAGTTTTTTCAGGTTTCCGGAGAGCACGCGGATTTCGATAATGTGCGGCGGCTTCTCCAGTGATTCCACAACCACGTCTATCGGCCGCGTAAAAATCAGAAACCCGGCTTCGCCCAATTGCTTGACGATGGCCGCCGGCCCGCGCCGGTCTATCACGCGGCTCACGTGCATGCCAGGGATAAACGTGGAGAGCCGATCGTAATCCGTCAGCGTCGCCCAGATCAGGGGCAACGGCGCAATCAGCAATGCACGCGCCTCGATGGCAACGGCCGTACCCTGTCTTTCAGCGTGTATCGTTACATTGTCTGCCGCCCACGCGGCGCCCGCCACGCACCACGACAACGCGATCAGCAGCACGAACGCGGCGCGGCCCTTGTCACAACCCAATAGTGACGCGCGTGCCATCAGACGGTTACCACCACCTTTTGATACAAGCCGCCGAAACAGGTTTGCTTGTCGATGGCCGATGGCGTGAAATCCGCCGGCAGCCAGCTTGCAATTTCGTCGCGCCATAAATCCATCGCGAACGGTTCCAGACGGCGCAACAACGGCCCGAACAACCAGGAAAAAGGACTCCATGCATTCGGCCGGTGATAATCCACCATCACAATCCGCCCGCCGGGCCGGACCACGCGCACGGCTTCCGCCAGCGTGGCGCGGCGTACCGACTCTGGTTGCTCGTGCAGCAGGAAAAACAGCAAGGCCTGATCATAGGTACCGTCCGGCATGCCCAGCGCAACCGAGTTCCGTTGTAGCAGTGTTACCGCGGCATCGGCCGGCAGCTTGACGCGCAGATTGCGCAGCTGCACCGGCAATACGTCCACCACATCCAGGTGTCCGCTGACTCGTTCCAGCAATCGCGCGGTCAAATCGCCATATACGCAGGCAATCTGCAGTGTTCGCCCGGAAATCGGTTCTCCAAGCGCATCCAGCGCCGCGTCGCGCAAGCGGCTGAAATTGCCCCACAGTATCAGGTTAACCAGCCACTGCCGCTCAAATACGCGCACTGCGTTGGGATGTACATAGGCCCACCAGTACACGTCGTCAAGATACTTTGGTATCGCAATGCTTCCACCTTCGGCCGCGACTGCCACGGCCACTGAAGGCAACGAAGAAACCACGGCACGCATATCTCGCGAAACCGCCATATATGTCCACCCCGGAAAGTTAGTCGCGCATTCCCGCGCCTTTTGAATAATAAGCGGACGCGCGTGAACGATTTGTAAAGGGATTAGCCTACGCGCCGAGGATCGCCGTGCGCACGCCTTCACGGCGCGGCAATGCGTCGGGCGCCAATTCAACCCAGCGCACCCCGGCCGATTCACAACAGGTGCGTGCATAGGCAAGTAGCGCATCTTCGTCCGCCGTGCGCGCGCCGCACTGAACGACCGCGATGGCCTTGAACGACTTGTCGCACACCACGCAATCGAGCACGACGCCAGCCAGACGCTTTTGACGCGCCTCGCTCTCAAAACCGCCGCGCAAACCAGCATCAAACAGACTACTGGCGGCAACCTGCGCCAGCACCTCGTGATCGGGCAACCCCAACCTGAGCAGGTAATAGAGCAGTGCCTGCGGCGGCGCCAGCAAGCGCTCCCGCACGGCCGCACGCGCCGCCGCCTGTGCAGCGTAGGCGCTGGAGTTCTTGCTGGACGGCGTGCCAGCAAGCGCGCCGGGAGCGGCGCGTATGGTGGCCGCGTCAGTTGGCTGGACCGATGGCGGCTGCGGTGTCGATGCAAGCTTTACCGTGCCAGCCGTTTCTGTGTTTGCCGCATCATTGAGAAACGCCTTGAAGCGCTTTTCGCTCTCGGCTGCGCGCGCAACCGCCTTGCGCCGGAAATTCCAGATCACGGCGCCGATCACCACAAACGGACTTAGCCAAAGCAGAAAAGTCAGCATGCCCGCCAAAATGGAAAATGCTTACGCCGGAGCGCGATCACGCATGCGGCGGCGGTCGAGCCACCACGCCAGGGCGGGCAGCGCCAGCAGGCCGCCCGGCATCACCAATACCACCAGATAAGGACTCAACGACGTCAATCTGCGTATATGTGCAGCAAGCTGCGCCTTGTCTTCGCGCGTCCATTTTTGCTGGTTTCGCGGCTTCATCAGCAACGGCATCAAGCCGCGCACCTGACTGAACTCCTGCACCAGACGCTGGCGTTCACGCGACGACAACTCCCGCATCGAACTGAACGCACGTGTGGTGGATTTCCCGATACTGCCCAAACGAGACATGGCACCTGCTCTTCGCAACTAATTGTTTACAAATCGTTTTATGAGACCGGATTCCTGCGTCCATCGGCTCGCGAAACGCCATGCCTTCCATCCGCTCCAGGCATAACCCGCAACCCGGAACACGTGCCGCCGACCCAGAACAGCCACCAGTGCCAAGGCAGCGCCGGCCGCCAGGGGATGCCCCTTCACATAACGGCCCGCATCCATAACCTTATCGGCTACAGCGCAGGGTTTCTTGAGCCGCTCGCCCAACTGCGCGAGTTCGTCACGCTGCTGGCCCGCCCGCACCATGAGTCGTTCCTTGCGCAGCGCGAGTGCAACTTGTTGTTCGGCGGACATGCTCAATCCGAGGGCGTAAGGCGATCCTGATCCGCCTTGAGTTGCGCCAGACTCGCCGTGAATAATCGGGATTTTTGCGCCGCGCGTTGTCGCGCCGCAGCCAGGCACGCAAGGCCGGCGATCAGATACGCCAGTGCGATCAGGCCCGTTGCCAGCACGCGATGCGTGTCCCAGAGCAGGACGACCAGGAAAAAAGTGAATACCACGATCGCCAACGCGATGAAAAATACCGCAGCAACCGCGAGCACGCCTATGCCCGCGAGCCGCAGCTTTTCTTCTTCAAGCTCGACCTGCAGCAACTCCATCCGCGTGCGCGCCGTGGCAACCATCGTTGCCAGCAGCATGCGCAGCGAACTGAACAGGCCTGCGTGGGTTGCGCCGTCCGCGCGCGCACTTTCGGACGCGCCGTCCTTCACGCCGTCGGGCGACGGGTCTGCCATTCGACTACTCGCCCCGGATGCCTAACGGCGTCCGATCAGCAAGCCGATCACCAACCCCACGCCAGCCGCGATGCCCACGGCGTGCCACGGATTGTCATGCACATACTCGTCGGTGGCGCGCGCGGCCTGCTTGGTCTTGTCAACCACGACGTCCTTGGTTTCGGCCAGCCGGTCCTTGGCTTTGTGCATATGCTCCTGCAGGCGTTCGCGAATGACGCCGATTTTTTCACCGGTCTGGCTGGCGGTGGCGCGCAGCAGTTCTTCAACGTCGGAATAAACCGTTTTGAAATCCTGCACAATTTTTTCTTTGGCAATAGTGCCTTCGGTAGCTTCAGTGGTCATGACGGGCTCCGTCTGGGTAAGGGGACAGGTTAGGAAATAGGTTACGGTAAAGGGGTAATTAAAGTAGCAATTAGACCCTGGGGTCTGTATGAACCGCAGGTTAAACGCAGATTTTAAGTAAGGCCAAAATGGCGTTTTACAAGGGCTACGTTACCGGCATTTCCCGTTAAAATCAAATGATTTTTGCACTGCAACAGATACTCAATCGGCCTGAATTCCGGCCTCCTTGGCCACTTTTCGCCATGCGGGAATTTCGCGCTGCAACTGCGCTGAAAAGGCTTCGGCGGTGCTGCCCATGGGCTCAAGTCCCGCGCTGGCAAAACGTTCACGAACTACGGGTGATTTAAGCAGGCGAACGATTTCGCCGCTAGTTTTCTGCACAATTGCACGCGGCACGGCGCCCGGCAGCACCATGCCGTACCACACGTCGAATTCATAACCGGGCAAACCCGACTCCGCCAAGGTGGGAATCTCCGGCGCGGCCTGCGCGCGCCTCGCGCCCGTTACACCGAACACTTTGACCTTGTCGCTTTTCGCGCGCACATGCGGCAACACCGTCGCCAACCCCACCACCAGTATTTGAATTTCGCCGGCCATCAGCGCCGCCATGCCCGGGCCCGTTCCCTTGTACGGCACATGCAGCAACGTGAACCCGCCGGCCAGCCGCATCATTTCCGTGCCCAAATGCGAAGCCGAACCCACGCCGCCCGAACCGTAGCTGTATTTGCCGGGACTTTTCCGGGCCAACGCGATGAACTCCTGCAAGTTTGACGCCGGTAGCGATTGCGCCGCCGCCACCACAAAAGCCTGATTCGCCACCAGCGACGCGGGGGCCAGATCCTTCTGCGGATCGAACGGCAGATTGCGGTATAACGCCGGCGCGAACGACACATGGCCGTTGCTGCCAAGAAGCATGGTGTAGCCGTCAGCGGCAGATGCCTTGGCCACCATCGTTACCGCCGGCATGCCGCCCGCGCCACCGCGGTTATCCACCACCACCGTTTGTCCCCAGCTATCGGTCAGCCCCTGCCCTATCAGCCGCGCCACGATATCCGTGCCGCCGCCCGGCGCGCTTGGCACCACAACCCGGATCGGGCGATTGGGAAAACTCGCGGCATCGGCGGGTGCGCGCGGCTGCGCCCGTGCCATACAGCTGAACACGCCGCTCGCGGCCAACAACCAACAAACGGCTTGCAACGACGTTTTCATGAGACGTCCCTGTCAGGTGGTTTTCAACTTGACGATGATCTTAGCAGAATGACATCATCGATTTGCATTCCTTCATACACGACTAATCCCACCGGAGACATGATGAGCGACTACCAGAAGCGCCGCAAACGCGGCATGGCCCTGCTGAAAAAAATGGGCCGCGAAGAACTGATGCTGGATCAAAAAGCGCTGTATCCCGACCTCTATGAAATGTCGGTCGGCCATCTGTTTGGCGACGTGTGGGCGCGTCCGGGATTAAGCCTGCGCGACCGGCAACTGGTAACGCTCGCGGCCAACATCGCCATGGCGCGGCCCACCGGCAACTATTCGCACTACCGCAGCGCCAAACACATCGGCATCACGCACAAGGAAATCTGCGAAGTGATGATTCAGGTCGGCCACTATGCCGGCTGGCCCGCCGTGTCGAACGCCGTGCGGCAATACACCGCCGTGCTTGAAGAAGAAAAAGACATCAAGACCGGCAAAAAACGCAAGCCGACGCTGGTGTAGCACCGAACCGCAACGCGATAATCCGTGGCGCACCGTTCTGTAACGCTGTCGCGTGCTACGCCGAAACGCCGATTTTCGCCAGCAAGGCTTGCGGATCGGCGTCCATCGTCAACAGCCCGCGAAATGCCGGCGACAGAAAACCCTGCTCCGTGGCGTGATCGAGATAAGCCGCCAGTGAATCGAAAAATCCATTCACATTCAGCAATCCGCAGGGCTTGTCATGCACCTTGAGTTGCTGCAAGGTGAGCGCTTCGAATAACTCGTCGAGCGTGCCGTAGCCGCCGGGCAACACCAATATGGCATCCGCGAGTCCCGTCATCATAACCTTGCGCTCGTGAATGGTCTCGACCACATGCAACTCGGACAAGCCGCGATGCATGATCTCTTTTTCCAGCAGCAACTTCGGCGCAATGCCGATCACGTAGCCGCCAGCGGCCATCGCCGCCTCGGCCACCACGCCCATCAGGCCGACTTTGCCGCCGCCGAAAACAATGCGGCAATTTTTTTGCGCCAGCAGCCGCGCCATGGCGCGAGCGGCGTCGGCGTACTGCGGATCGTTGCCGGACGCCGTGCCGCAAAAAACACATACGGTATACATTAATAATTTCTTTTATTATCAAACACTTAAATTAACTTCACAGGGTCTACCACAAACCCTTCAAGCGCCCGCCATCGAGATTCAAGGACACGCCGGTGATGTAGCTCGACCGTTCGGAGCACAAAAACACAATCGCGTTGGCCAACTCTTCGGGCTTGCCGAAACGATTCAGGGAATTTTTGCGTGCGGCCAAGCGGCGCGCCTCTTCTTCCGTCTGCACCTTCAGATCCGCCTTCAAGCCTTCCGCGTTGCGTTCCCACAAATTCGTCGCCACCCAACCCGGACAAATCGCGTTCACCAGCACATTGTCTTCACCGAATTCGGTGGACAACGATTTGGTGATATTCAGCAAGCCGCTGTTGGTAATGCCGCTGCCGAACATGTACGGATCCGGCTCCTTGCCCGCCCCGCCGATGATGTTGATGATGCGGCCCCACTTTTGCGCCTTCATGATGGGATACACCAGGCGGATCGCACGCAGAAAACCAAAGATCTTGGTCTCGAACTGTTCTTTCAAACCCGCGTCGGTCATCGCGGCAAAACGACCCGAGTACATCTGCCCCGCGTTGTTGATCAGAATATCGACCGTACCGAATTTTTGTTTCGCCGCATCCACCAATTTGGCGATGTCGGCCTCTTTGGTCATGTCAGCAACCACGGCATGCACTTCGCCGCCGGTTTGTTTGGCCAGTTCGGCACGCGCTTTTTCGATAGTCTCGGCATTGCGCCCGCAGATCATCACGCGCGCGCCTTCCTCCAGAAACTGCCGCGCGGTTTCGCGCCCGATGCCGCGGCTTGCGCCGGTGACGATGGCTGCCCTGCCCTTGATGCCTAAATCCATTTTCGCTCTCTTTGGTTAAAAAAACGCTTGGTCAGTTATTCAACTTTCACGCCGGAACTGCGCACGATTTCGCCCCAGTTGCGCGTTTCGCGCACCATGTATTCCGTAAATTCCTGCGTGGACATGCGCCCCGGAATCGCCGCGTTGGCGGTCAGGATGTCCTTCACCTTCGGCTGCTCCATCGCGCGCATCGTCTCGGCGTGCAACCGGTCAACGACGGTACGCGGCGTTCCCGCCGGCACCCAGAGTCCCGACAGGAAACCCAGGTCAAAATCACCCAGCGTTTCCCCAAGCGTCGGCACGTCCGGAATCTGCGGCGCGCGCTTCGCGAACGATTGCGCGATCATCACCAGCCTGCCGCTCTTGGCATGCGCCAGCGAGGCCGGTATGGTGGAAAACGACATGAAGGTTTCGCCGCTCATCACCGAAGACGCGGCCGGAATGCTGCCCTTGAATGGCACATGCAACAGTTCGATGCCACTCATTTTTTGCATGCGCACGGCAGCCAGATGCGTAATCGAGCCCGCCCCCGACGACGCATAACTCAATTGACCGGGCTGCGATTTCGCGAGCTTGATCAACTGCGGCAAAGTGCGCACCTGTGGCGATGGATTCGCCACCAACACCATTGGCGAACCGGCAACCATCATCACCGGCTGAAAATCCTTCAGCGGATCGTAGTTCAATTTACTGCCGTAGAGCGTCGCCGAAATACACTGGCTGGCGATATCGTGCATCAACAGCGTGTAGCCGTCGGCGGGCGCCTTCGCCACGATGGCGGCGCCCAGCGTGCCACCCGCGCCGGCGCGGTTGTCGATCACCAGTTGCTGGCCGAACACCTCCGCCAAATGCATGTTCACCGCGCGCATGATGACATCGGTAATCCCGCCCGGTGGCCACGGCAGCACGATACGGATGGTCTTATTGGGGTAAACCTGTGCCGAACCCGCAGGCGGGGTTTGCGCGACAGCCTGGCCACCGCATAACAACGCGGCCGATGCCGACATCGCCAACACTACCCCGGATAAAAGACGCTTCACGGTATCCTCCCTTCCTTCGAAAATCGCGCAAACATCGGGGCGCATTGTAACGCACGCGCGGTGCGTTGCCCGCGCGCTACCGCTTTGCATCGGATCGCGTCACAATCGCGCCTTCACGCGGAGTGCATGAGATGAAGATCGGATTTATCGGACTCGGGCAAATGGGCCGCGGCATGGCGTCGCGGCTGATCGACAGCGGGCATCAACTGACGGTATGGAATCGCAGCCCGGCGGCGGCCGCCCCATTTGCGGCGCGCGGCGCGCGGGTTGCGAATATCCCCGATGAAACCCTCGCCGGTGAAGTCGTGGTCACCATGCTGGCCGACGATACCGCCGTCGAAGCGGTGTGGATCACCTCGGGCTTGCTGCAAAAACTGCCTGCTGGCACGGTGCATCTGAATATGGCTTCCGTGAGCCTGCCGACGGGACAACAACTCGATGCATTGCACCAGCAATACGGCTCGCGGTATGTGTCCGCGCCGGTATTCGGTCGTCCGGAATTCGCGGCACGCGGCGAACTCGATATCGTTGCCGCGGGCGCGCCCGATGCGATGGCGCGCTGCGAACCCTTGTTCAACGTGCTGGGACGACGCTGGTTTCGCGTGGCCAATGAAGCGCCCAAGGCCAATGCCGTAAAAGTCGCGCGCAATTTCATGCTGGCGGCCATCATCGAAAGCCTCGGCGAGGCATTTGCACTGGTCGAAAAGGCCGGCGTCGATCCGCGCGTGTTTTACGATATCGTCACCAGCACTGCGATGAACTCCGCCTCGCACAAGAACTACGGCAAGCTGATGCTGGAACATTCGCCCAACCCGACCTTCACCCTGAAGCTCGGGCTGAAGGATGTCGAACTCGCGCTGCAAACCGCCGCCGGTCTTGACCTGACGTTGCCCACGGCCACTTTATTGCGCGAACAACATCTGCAGGCCATCGCACACGGCTATGGCGAACGCGACTGGGCCGCGCTCGGCACCTACCTCATGGATAGCGCGGCGGGACGAATTGGCGGAAAATCCAGTCCGCCCGCGCAAGCGAATCAAGAATAATCGCACGGAACCACAACAAGGAAGCCATGAAGAAAAATCAATACGACTGCAGCAAGTGTCCCGGCTATTGCTGCACTTATGATCACATTGAAGTTTCACAGCACGACATCAAGCGCCTGGCAAAGCATCTGGACATCACACCTGCCGCCGCCGAAAAACGCTACACCAAAGTGGATGAAGGCAAAGTGGTGCTGCGCCATCATGCCGACGAATCGTTCACCTCGGCCTGTATATTTTTTGACAGCGAGCATCGCCGTTGCACGGTGTACACTGCGCGCCCGCATCCGTGCCGTACCTATCCGTACGGCACCAAGTGTGGTTACTTTGAATTCCTCAAGTTCGAACGCGAACATCAGGGCGACGACGACTACGTGGCCACCACGCGTTAGACCCTCCATCGGATTAAATCACAAGCCATTGATTTAATTTATAATTTACTTCTCCAGCACAAAAATCCGCTCTGCCACGTGCGGCGATCCGAACGCATGCACCAGCTTCGGCACGCTGGTATTGGTCCACGCTTCCATTTCCGGGTACAGCACTGGCACCTGGGCCACAGCGGCAGCGCGCGCGGCGAGCGATAGAAATTCGTAGATCACGCCGTGTTTGTTCCAGCCCACGGTGCCGGAAAGTTTGCGCATGCCCAGGCAGCCGGGCATTTTTGCCATCGAGGCCATGCGCCAATCGGCGTACCAGGCCAGCAATTCCTCTTCGATTTCCGGCGTGGGTCCGTTAAAACTGCCCATCTGAATGCACGGCGCGGGCTTGCGCAGTCCTTCGCGGCTACCGCATTCCGGCCCGCTCACGCGCGCTTCTTCCGTCATGATGCTCACGCGCACGTCGGTGCGTCTGGCGAGCATGGCCTTGTCTTCGGCGGAGTATTGCGCTGTCCAGCGGTCGGTTGTACCGCGCACGAACGACAACGCGTCGCGCGAGAATGCATGCGTGCTTTCGCCGCCGAACAGCAAGATGTATTCGTTGCCCTTGCCCACCGCCGGGTCCTGGGTACAGGTAATACGGTGCCCGACCGGTTTCTGATCGACCTTGTAATGCGCCGCCCATAACACGCCCGGATTGCCGAGTATTTTCGGCATGTAGGCGCCGTGCAGCCAGTCGAGATAATCCTGCTTGCCGTCGGCAGCAAGGTTGTACCAATGAGCCCAGATGGATTTGTCCACGATTTTTCCTGTGTGTTGCCGCGTTGCGCTGACGGGAGAACGCCCGCTGGCAGGCAAGCGCCGTGAATACTAGCATCGCACGAAAATCCATCGCAAGCGCAAGGCACCGCGCGCGCCTATAATCCGCCTCATGCAAACCGCCGCGCCCGTTCTGGATAATCCCGATAATCGCAATCGCGTAGAGCCGCGTTTCGACAGCCGCTTCGATATGCGCTTCGACAACCGCTTCGCGCGATTGTCGCCGGTGTTTTACCGCCGGATCGACCCCACGCCGCTCGCCGCGCCGTACTTGGTGAGCGTCTGTGAAGATGCCGCCGCCTTGCTCGATCTCGATCCGCGCGAAATACGCAGCGAACGGTTTCTCAACTTGCTGGCGGGCAATCTGGTGCCGGCCGGCGCCGAACCGCTGGCGATGTTGTACGCGGGCCATCAATTCGGCACTTTTGTGCCGCAACTCGGCGACGGGCGCGCGATCCTGCTTGGCGAAATCGTCAATCAAAAACGCGAACGCTGGACGCTGCAACTCAAGGGCGCGGGTGAAACACCTTTTTCGCGCACCGCCGATGGCCGCGCCGTGCTGCGATCCACCATTCGTGAATATCTGTGTTCGGAAGCCATGCACGCGCTGGGCATTCCCACCACGCGCGCGCTCGGCATTGCGGGCGCCGACGAGCCCGTATATCGCGAAACGCCGGAGACCGCGGCCGTGCTGCTGCGCCTTGCACCGTCGCATGTGCGTTTCGGTTCGTTTGAAGTCTTCTACGCACGGAAGCAACACGAACCCATCCGGCAACTCGCCGACCACGTGATCGAGGAACAATTTCCATGGTGCGCGGGCGCCCCCGATGCGTATGAAAATTTTCTCATCGAAATCATTGAACGCACCGCGCGGCTGATCGCGCAATGGCAAGCCGTGGGCTTTTGTCACGGCGTGATGAACACCGACAATATGTCGATTTTGGGACTCACGCTCGACTATGGTCCGTTCGGCTTCATGGAGGCGTTTAATCCCGGCCACGTTTGCAATCACTCCGACGATCAGGGCCGCTATGCCTATGAAAATCAGCCCTACATCGGCCTGTGGAATTGCGCGCGGCTGGCGCAGGCGCTGACACCGCTGATCGATGCCGAAAAATGCAATGCGGCGTTGGCGCGTTATGAAGGCGCATTCGTCGAAAAACACGCGTCACTGATGCGCGCCAAGCTCGGATTGACGAAAGTGATGGCAGACGACGCGTCGCTCATCAATGACCTGCTCGCCGTGCTCGCCGAAAACCGCGCCGACTACACGATTTTCTTTCGCACCTTGAGCGGCGGCGATGCCGGCGCGGTGCGCGATCGGATGGTGAATCGCGAGGCCTACGATGCATGGGCCGCGCGGTACACGGCCCGCCTCGCAGCGGAAGGGAGCTTCGAAGCAGAACGCCAGGCGCGCATGAAATCCGTCAATCCGAAATACGTGCTGCGCAATCACCTCGCGCAGGCCGCCATCGAAAAGGCGGAGAAACACCGTGATTATTCCGAGATCGACCGGCTGCTCGCGCTGTTACAACATCCGTTTGACGAACAGCCCGCCTTCGAGGCTTACGCCGCACCGCCACCCGACTGGGCCAAGGACATTTCCGTGAGTTGCTCTTCCTGAACCGCCATGCAGGAACATTTCGTCCAGTGTCTAAGCCCTTCCGGCTTTCACCAAATGCACTACACCGAGTGGGGCCAGCGCGCGAACCCGCGCATCGTGGTGTGCGTGCATGGACTCACGCGCAATTGCCGCGACTTTGACGCGCTGGCGCAATCGCTGGAAAGCCATTTCCGCGTGGTTTGCCCCGACATCGTGGGGCGCGGACAAAGTGAATGGCTCGCCGACAAACAGCACTACGGTTTGCCGCAATATCTCGCCGACATCAACACGCTGCTCGCGCGGCTCACTGCCGATGGCCCGCGGGAAATACGCTGGGTGGGCACGTCGATGGGCGGCATGATCGGGATGCTGCTCGCGAGTTTGCCGGGCACGCCGGTGCGCAAGCTGGTGCTGAACGATGTCGGCACGCTGATACCCAAGGCGTCGCTGGAACGTATCGGCAAATATGTCGGCAAGTCGCCCACGTTTGCCACGCTGGCGGACGCCAACAATTACGTGCGTTATGTTTCCGCCTCGTTCGGACCGCACACCGATGCGCAGTGGGATCACCTTACGCGCCATAACGCGATGCAAAACGCCGATGGTACATGGGCGATGAATTACGATCCGGGCATCGCGCTGCCGTTTCAGGCCGGGCCGATCCAGGATATAGAATTATGGAACTACTACGACCGCATCCATTGCCCCACGCTGCTGCTGCGGGGCGCGAATTCGGATTTGCTGCTGAAAGACACCGCGCTGGCAATGACACAACGCGGCGTCAAGGCGCAGCTGGTTGAATTTGCCGGCATCGGACACGCGCCGATGTTGCAGAGCGAGGACCAAATTGCGGTCGTGCGCGATTTTCTATTGTCTTAATACAGGAACCACCATGGTCAACATCTACGGCGTCAAGAACTGAAGCACGATGAAAAAAGCCTTCGCGTGGCTCGAAGGCAAAGGCATCGAATACACGTTTCACGATTACAAGAAGCTCGGCGCGCCCGATGCGCGTATCAAGGCATGGATCAAACAGGTTGGCTGGGAACACGTGCTCAACACCAGGGGCAAGACCTTTCGCGATCTGCCGGTCGCGCGCCAGCAGGGCTTGAACGACGCCAAGGCCGCGGCCTTGATGCATGAATTTCCAAGCGCCATCAAACGCCCGGTGATTGAAAGCGGCACCACGCTGCTGGTTGGCTTCGACCCGGCAGAATACGCGGCCACGTTGAAATAAAGCGTGGCGACAGTTAAACTATAATGATGCAATGCAGCATACACGTACAGTTTTTGGCTTGCATCGATCTTCGCGTTCAACCCGAATTAACCTGGAGAACCCTTTGAAGACACAAGGTTTAGTGCGCGACGGCCTCTGTTGCCACCATTACACAGCTGTGCGAATATCCGCCTAACCACCTCAGTTAAGCCTGTTGCCCCGCCACAATTAATTTCAAAAAAATCTTTTACAATCATTGGCTTAGGCGTTAAACTGCGCGCATGAAATTACCTGTTGCCATTATTTCGGCGGTCTTGCTCGCGGCGCCCCTTGCACCCGCATGCGCTCAGGAAGCATCGCCCACAGCCACCGAATCTCGCGTTGATAGCTTCCTCAGCCGCGCCAATGATCTGGTGCTGAATGCGCTGGGGTTCATGGGGATTCCGTACAAGTGGGGCGGCACTACACCGGACACCGGCTTTGATTGCAGCGGCTTTGTGCAATTTGTGTTTCGTCAGGCAACCGGGCTGATTTTGCCTCGTTCCTCGTTCGAGCAAGTGCTGCAAGGCATATCGGTCGCACGAGAAGAATTGCAGCCCGGCGATCTGGTATTTTTTAATACCATGCGCGCCCAGTTCTCGCACGTGGGTATCTATATCGGCGAAAACCGTTTCATACACTCGCCGAGCCGCGGCAAGACCGTTGAAATCGTCGATATCACCAGCGCCTACTGGCAAAAACGCTATAACGGCGCCCGCCGTCTACCGCTGTAACTCCGTCCCGCGCAGTGCCTCTGTAGTTCCGAACCGCCCGTCGCTGGGTAGGTTGACCGTACGCGCCCTTCGCACGTTACGTATATGGAACATCGCCACCATCGCTTCGTTGCCTTGTGAGCTACCACGGCTAAAAGGGCATTGGTTGCCAATGCGAATGATTCTTGTTAACATGCAATCACACCATCGAACATAAAGGATTAATGCCATGTTTTTAAAGAATATTATTTCCATGACCTTTATAACGGTAGGCTTGGTCGCCACCACCAGCGTGTCCGCCCAAAGCAATCTGCTCAACCTGTATTCGTCCCGCCACTATCAAACCGACGAAGCGCTCTACGGCAACTTCACCAAGCAAACCGGCATCAAGCTCAACCGAATTGAAGCCGGCGAAGACCCGTTGATCGAGCGCCTGCGCAACGAAGGCACGGCCAGCCCAGCCGATGTGCTGGTCACCGTGGACGCAGGCCGCTTGTGGCGCGCCGAGCAGATGGGGCTGTTTCAGCCCGTCACCTCCAAGGTACTGGAATCCCGCCTGCCCGCCCATATGCACGCCGCGAGCAATCAGTGGTTCGGATTCTCCACGCGCGCCCGCGTGATCGTTTATAACAAGTCGATGGTCAACGCCGCCGACGTGCAAGACTACGAAGACCTTGCCAATCCCAAGCTCAAGGGCAAGGTTTGCACGCGCTCCGGCAGCCATGTCTACAACCTGTCGCTGATGAGCGCATTGATCGAACATTGGGGCGAGGCCAAGGCCGAAGAATGGGCGCGTGGCGTGGTGGCAAACTTTGCACGCGCTCCCAAGGGCGGCGACACGGACCAGATCACCGCCGTGGCATCGGGCGAATGCGGCGTGGCACTCGTTAACACCTACTACTACGCGCGGCTCTTCGGTTCGGAAAAGCCCGAAGACCGCAAGCTGATGGCAAACGTGGCGCTGGTATGGCCCAATCAAAAGAGTTTCGGCACTCACTTGAACGTCTCCGGCGCGGGGGTACTGAAAAACGCGCCGCACAAGGACGCGGCCATTCGCTATCTGGAGTATCTCGCCAGCGATGCGGCGCAAAGTTACTTCGCCAGTGGCAACAACGAATGGCCGGCAGTCGCCAACGCACCGTTGAATAACCGCACGCTCGAAAGCATGGGAAAATTCAAGGCCGACACCCTGAACGTCAGCGCGCTCGGCAAGAATCAACCCGCGGCGCAAAGGATTTTTGACCGGGCAGGATTCAAATAACGCACGGGTAAACGTCTTAATCGTATGCACTGGTTTGGCTCACATACGTTTTTCCGAAACCATCACACGACAACCGGTCTGTGTTGTGCGGGCGCGCTGACACTCATCACGCTGTTTTTTTCGCAGCCGGTGCAATCGCAGGCATTCCCCACCAAGCCGCTGCGCATCCTGATCGGCGCTGCGCCTGGCGGCGGTCTGGATGCCACCGCGCGCGCCATCCACGAAAAACTGAGCGCATCACTCGGGCAGCCGGTGGTTATCGATAACCGTCCGGGTGCGGCGGGCTCGCTGGCCGGCGAAATACTCGCAAAAGCACCGCCCGACGGTTACACCCTGTGCCTGGGCGCTATCGGCACCTTCGCGGTCAACTACAGCCTCTACAAGAATATCGGCTACCACCCGTTGAAGGATCTCGCGCCCATCACAATGATGGCCGAAGCCACCAATGTGTTGGTGCTGCACCCCGGCGTCTCGGCCAATTCCGTCAAGGAATTGATCGCCTTGGCGCGCGCGCAGCCCAGGCGCGTGACCTACGGCTCCGGCGGCGCGGGCAACGCCCCGCACCTCGCGGCCGCGCTGCTGGAAAGCATGGCAAAAATTGAACTGGTGCATGTGCCGTATAAAGGCGCCGCGCCCGCAATGCTCGACGTCATGGGGGGCCGGGTCGCGATGATATTCACCGCGCCGCCCGCCGCCGTGCCGCATCTGAAAACCGGCCGGCTCAAGGCGCTCGCGGTGACCACACTGAAACGCTCCGCTTTTCTGCCCGAGCTACCGACCCTGTCCGAAGCAGGCGTGCCGGGCTATGAAGTGAACAACTGGTACGCGATGGCGGCAACCACCGGCACACCGTCATCCACCGTCACAAGGCTTAACAAGGAATTGGTGGCGATACTCGCCTCGCCCGAGGTCAAACAGGCGCTCTTTAATCAGGGCGTGGAGGCAGCTTCCTCGACGCCCGATGCGCTTGCGCGGCACATGAAAAACGAATTTGAAAAATGGGCGGCCCTGATCACCAAGGCGAAAATCACCACCGAATAGCGGCGCCGAATACGCGACGGTAAAATAAGCCCGCCAATAAAGGGAGACAACATGACAGCACTGATGATGGGCATGATGGAGCCGCCGCCCGAGATCGAAGGCGAGTTTCACGACTGGTACGATCTTGAACATTTGCCCAGCCGCACGGAAGTGCCCGGCTTTCTCACCGGCAATCGTTTTGTGTGCATCGAGGGCTGGCCGCGCTACGTCGCGTGGTACGATCTGGAAAGCCTTGATGTGCTCGAAAGCCCCGCCTACAAAGCGATCTCGGGCAAAAATACCTCGCCGTGGTCCAAGCGTCTGGTGCCGATGTGTCACGGCTACTTTCGCACCTTGGGCGTGCAAACCTATCCGGGCAGCGCGCTGTTCGGCGAAAAGGGACCTTGCTCGCGCATCCTCGTGCTGCGCTTTAACACGCCCGACGATGCGGCGATTCCCGACATCCTCACCGGGCTGCGCGCGCTGTTCGAGGGACGGCCGGAAACCGTGCAGTTTCGCTTGTTCCGCTCCGAGTTCGGCGGCTTGTATTACGTCGCTATGGTCGAGCTGCAACGCGCCATCAGCATCAGCAATCTCGCCGTTGAAAAATTCGGCAAGGCGGCGCGTTATCTGGATCTGACCAACGTCTACCTGCCGTATTTCCGCAAGGGAAAAACGCCGCCGGGCGCGTATTGATTATTGATAACCGGCGCGCGCCGCCCCGCTGGGAGTGAAGATTACTCCTGAGCGATTTTCGCGTCCTTCACCACCTTCGCCCACTTGGCGGTTTCGCCGCGGATCATTTGTGCGAGTTGCTGCGGCGTGCCGGTGGCAGGGTCTGCGCCCGCCCCCGCCAGACGCTGACGCACCTCCGCGTTCTGCGCGGCCTTGACCACTTCGGCATTGAGTTTGTTGATGATGTCCACCGGCGTCGCGGCCGGTGCAAGCACCGCCTCCCACAACGACACATCCACCCCGGGAAAGCCGGCTTCCGCCATGGATTGCACGTCCGGCAGCGTCGGGTGACGCCCGTTGCCGGTGACCGCCAGCGCGCGCAACCGGCCATTTTTGACGAACGGCGTGGACACCGCGAGATTGTTGAACATCAGCGGAATCTGCCCGGCAATCAAATCATTGGTGGCCGGCCCCACGCCTTTGTAAGGCACGTGCGTCATTTCCGCGCCGGTCACCAGCCGGAAAAGCTCCGACGACATATGCGCCGACGAACCGACCCCCGATGATCCATAGTTGATGCTGCCCGGTTTGGCTTTCGCCAGCGCCACCAGCTCCTTCACCGATTTCACCGGCAGCGACGGATTCACCACCAAAATGTTTCGCTGCACCGCGGCCAGGCTCACCGGCGCAAGATCACGCTGCACATCAAACGGCATCTTGCGATATACATTCGGGTTGATCGTCAGATTCGAACTTGACGTTAGCACCAGCGTGTAACCATCCGGCGCGGCATTGGCCACCACCTCGGTGCCGACATTGCCATTGGCGCCGCCGCGGTTATCCACCACGAACTGCTGGCCGAGGCTGTCGGTCAGCCCCTTGGCGTAGACACGGCCGATCAAATCAAGACTGCCGCCGGCGGGATACGGCACGATCACGCGCACGGGGCGATTCGGATAATTCTGCGCGACAATCGTGCCCGCGCTGGCGCACACAAACGCGAACAGGGGCAACAACTTCATCTGGCTTGGCAAAGGACTTTCCTTGAATGAATGACGCTCGACAAAATGTTAGCACGGCGGTTCGCCACTCCCGCGTTATTCCACGTGTTATTTCGGGTGTTAGGTAACGCGTTTCTTCGTGCGGTGCGTCACTTCCAATATCATGCACAACGCGCGCACCATCCGCGCCAACGCAACGTCACGCGCCACACGCTCCGGCGGCAGCGCCGGCACATGCACGAAGCCCGCACGCAGCGGAACCGCCCGCCGCGCCGCCCGATGCATCAATGCATAAAACACATGGTTGCACACAAACGTGCCGGCACTCATCGACAGTTCGCACGGGATCGATTCCACACCAAGCCGCTTGATGATGGCGCGCACCGGCAAGGTTGAAAAATACGCGGCCGGCCCGCCGCGCACCACGGGTTTGTCCGCAGGGCGCGCACCGTCGTTATCGGGCAAGCGCGCATCATCCAGGTTCACCGCGACACGCTCGATGCTGATCGCACGACGATCCGCCGCCAGCCCGACGCACAGCACGATGTCCGGGCGCTCGCGCCGCAGCAGCGCGCGCAGTTTCACCGTGGCCCGCTTGAATGATGTCGGCAATTGCGCGGTCACCACGTCCAGCGTGCCTATGCACGCCGGCAGCCGTCGTACCGCTTCATACGACGGATTGATCGGGTCCCCATCAAAGGGATCAAATCCGGTTACCAAGGCCTTCATTCGTAAATAATTGTTTTTATTGATTATTTTTTGATACCTGCTGCGAGCCCAGCATCATGCGCGATAACACGATGAGCGGTATCAATCCCACCGCGACGATCGTCAGCGCCGCCGTGGAGGCCTCGGTCAGCCGCTCATCGGACGCCAGCGTATAGGCCTGCACCGCCAGCGTATCAAAGTTGAACGGCCGCATCACAAACGTGGCGGGCAACTCCTTCATCACATCCACGAACACCAACAGACCCGCCGTCAGCGCGCTGCGCCACAAGAGCGGCGCATGCACGCGAGCCAGCGTCGCCACCGGCCCCAGTCCAAGTGAGCGCGCGGCGCTGTCCATGTTAGGCGTTATTTTTGACAAGCCCGCATCCACCGATTGCAGCGCCACCGCGAAAAATCGCACCAGATACGCATACACCAGCGCCGCCACGCCGCCGGTCAAGAGCAATCCGGGATTCACACCGCCCAGCGACTCGATGAGCGCGCCGATGGCGTGATCGATCCGCGTGATCGGAATCAACACGCCCACCGCGATCACCGCGCCGGGCACCGCGTAACCCAGACCCGCGATGCGATTGGCCGCGCGCACCGCGATGCTGCGTGAGCGCGCGGCATATCCCACCGCCAGCGCCAGCGCCACCGCCAGCAATGCCGTCAACGCCGCCAACGTAACCGTGTTGAAGGTCAGTTGCAGATAACGCGCGCCAAACTGCGCGTCGCCCGCGGTCAGCGCCATGTGCAGCATGATGCCCGCTGGCAATGCAAAACCAAACACCACGGGAATCGCGCAAAACACCACCGCCACCGGCATCCACGCGCCACGCAGCTGATACACGTTGCGCAACTGCTTGCGATGCGAATTGCTGTGAAATCCCGCGCGCCGGCGCGTGAAACGTTCGATCAGCAACACCAGAAACACAAACCCCAGCAGCGCCGCCGACAACTGCGCGGCAGCCGTGTGATCGCCCAGCGAAAACCACGCGCGGTAGATGCCCGTGGTGAACGTCTGCACGCCGAAGTACGACACCGTGCCGAAATCCGCCAGCGTTTCCATCAGCGCGAGCGACGTGCCCGCGACTATTCCCGGTCGTGCCAGGGGAAGCGCCACGTGCAAAAACGTGCCCCACGGACTATAGCCGGACACCCGTGCCATTTCGAGCATGCTGTCGGACTGCTCCAGAAACGCCGCGCGCGCCAGCAGATACACATACGGATACAACACCAGCGAGAACATCAGCATCGCCCCGCCGAGCGAACGCACATCCGGAAACCAGTATTGCCCCGCGCGCCAGTTCATCCACTCACGCAACATCGATTGCACCGGCCCTGAAAATTGCAGCAGGTCGGTATAAGCGTAAGCCATCACGTACGCCGGCATCGCCATCGGCAACAGCAAGGCCCATTCAAAAACGCGCCGCCCCGGAAAACGGCACATGGTGATAATCCACGCCGTCAGCACGCCACCAAAAATCACCCCGACCGCAACGCCCGCCATCAGCAACAACGAGTTGAGCACGTAGTCGCCGAGCACCGTTTGCACCAGATGGCGCCACGTGCCGCCGGTGTCGTGCGACGCGATAAACAGGTTCTGCAACACCACCAGCACCGGCAGTGCAATCGCCGCAGCCACCACCACCGCGATCACCGTCAATGGCGCGGGACTTGCGACCGGCAGCCGAAGGCGGGATGCGAAAATAGCGTTATGCGTGCGGGTCATTTAGCAAGTCAGTCAGAAACAGCCAGCGCCGAAGACGTAACATGTCTTCAAGCACTAAAAACCAAAGCGAGAACACATGAGCTAAGTTACGGAAATAAAACAAGAATTTATTGTAACAAGAATCATTATCATCCACAATCGATTATAATTCCGGTATGTCCGGCACCCTCGAAATCAATCACGTCAGCCAATCTTACGGCACGCGCACCGTTTTGACCGACATTAGCTTTCGTCTCGGCGACGGTACCATTGCATGCCTGTTGGGCGCCAGCGGTTGCGGCAAAACCACCGCGCTGCGCTGCATCGCGGGTTTCGAGGAAATTGCCGAAGGGCAAATTGTCATCAACAATACCGTCGTCAGCCGGCCCGGCTTTAACGTGCCGCCCGAAGCGCGGCGCATCGGCATGGTGTTTCAGGACTACGCGCTGTTTCCGCATCTCACCGTGGCGCGCAATGTCGCGTTCGGATTACACGGCGTCAGCGACGCGGCGCGTCAAACGCGCGTAGCGGAATTGCTCGACACCGTCGGACTGGGCACCATGGGCAATCGCTATCCACACGAACTCTCCGGCGGGCAACAACAACGGGTGGCCCTCGCCCGCGCGCTGGCGCCGCGTCCAGCCTTGATGCTGCTCGACGAGCCCTTCTCCAATCTTGATGTGGAAATGCGCGAGCGTCTGAGCATTGAAGTGCGTGACATCCTCAAAAGCCAGCACACCACCACCATTCTCGTCACGCACGATCAGAACGAAGCCTTTACCTTCGCCGACGAAATTGGCGTGATGATGGACGGACGCATCGCGCAATGGGCCACCTCGTACGCGCTGTACCACGAACCCGCCAATCGCCACATCGCCGAATTCATCGGCCGCGGCGTGTTTCTGCCGGGCGTTGTGCTCGAAGGCAATCGCATCAAACTGGAAATCGGTGAATTGCAAGGCGACACGCCGCTGCAAGCCGCGCCCGGCGCCTTCGTCGACGTGTTGCTACGCCCCGACGACATTCTGCACGACGACGCCAGCGCCTTGCAGGCCAGGGTGATATCCAAGGCATTTCGCGGCGCGCAGTTCGTCTACACGCTCGAATTACCTGGCGGCGGACGCGTCATGTCTCTCGTACCCAGCCATCACAATCATGCCATCGGCGAGAAGATCGGCATCCGGCTGGAGATGGATCACGTGGTGGCGTTTCCACGCGCATGAAATTCGCCATCGCGCGGCCGGTCACGCGCCCTTTAACCTTGCCTTGATCCCCTGTGCGATTTCATACACCGCCATGGCGTAATTGGTGCTGCGGTTGTAGCGCGTAATCACATAAAAATTTTTCAGGCCGAACCAGTATTGCATGCCGCTTTCGGTTTCCAGCGGCAGCAGCGCGGCGAGCGCATCGTCCTTAACATCCGCCGTGGGTTGTATGCCGAGTTTGCGGAATTCCGCTATCGGCGTTTTCGGCGTAATGTCGTCCACCAGCGCGGCATCCGGCGTGGCACTCACGCGGGCGGGCACGACAATGGCCTCGCCCAGCTGCCATTCGTGCAGCTTGTAATAGTTGGCCACGCTGCCGATCACATCCGCCACGTTGGTCCACAGATTGCGTTGTCCATCGCCGTCAAAATCAACCGCATATTTTCGATAGCTGCTCGGCATGAACTGCGGTATACCCATCGCGCCCGCGTACGAGCCGCGCAGGTTGGCGAGATCAAGCGTCGTCTCCTTGCCCATCAACACGAACTGCTCCAGCTCGTCACGAAAAAACGCCGCGCGTTTCGGGTAATCAAAGGCAAGTGTCGCCAGCGCATCGATAATCTTGAAGTTTCCGGTGTAGCCGCCGTAATGCGTTTCGATGCCGATGGTGGCGGTGATGATTTCCTCGGGCACGCCGAATTCGCGCGTGGCGCGCGAAAGCGTGGCCGCATGTTGCTTCCAGAATTTCACGCCGCCGTTGATATGCACCGCATCGACATGATTCTTGCGGAAGCGATGCCACGGCAATGCCGTTGACGGCGCATTCATCGCGCGAATAATCGACGGTTGCGGCCGTATCTGCGAAAACAAGCGGCGCAGCACGGCGCGATCCAGACCGTGTTTGGCCACCAGCGCGTCCACGAAGGCCTCGTATTCAGTGCGTAGCGCGGCCGGTGCCGACGCAGGCTGTTCCGGCGCCGGCTGTGCCAGCACGGGCAGACTCGGCACGCTCAAGGCGGCGGTGGCTCCCGCGAGTGATTTTAAGAAGTCACGCCGGATAAAACCGCTGCCCGCGCGATCAGACACGGGCCTGTGTATCCGCGTGCAAATCCATGTCAGCCGCGTACGAACCGGACGGATAATGAAACGGCACCGGGCCATCCGGCCGGCCGCGGATGAATTGATGCACGAACGGATCGGCGGAAACCTTCACTGCCTCGGTCTCGCCTTCCGCGGCAATCACGCCATCGGCGAGAAAATAGACATAATCAACAATTTTCAGCGCTTCGTGCGCGTCATACGACACCACAATCGACGTCACACCCAGCGCGTCGTTTAATTTGCGTATCAGGTTGCCTACCACATTGCATGAAATCGGATCCAACCCGGCAAAAGGCTCGTCGTACATGATCAGCGACGGATCCAGCGCGATCGCGCGCGCGAGTCCGACACGGCGCGTCATGCCGCCGGAGAGCTCCGAGGGCATCAGCCCCGCCGCGCCGCGCAATCCGACGGCGTTCAGCTTCAGCAACACCAGATCCTGAATAATGGATTCCGGCAGCCTGGTTTTTTCGCGCATCGGAAACGCCAGATTGTCGAACACCGACAAATCCGTGAACAATCCATTTTGCTGAAACTGCATGCCAATCTTGCGGCGCAGTTCGTACAATTCATCGTTGCTGATTTTGTGCACATCCTGCCCCATCACCTTGCACACGCCGCGCGACGGATGCAATTGTCCGCCGATCAATCGCAGCAACGTCGACTTGCCGCTGCCGCTGCCGCCCATGATGCCCGTCACCTGTCCGCGCGGTATCGAGAGACTGATGTTCTTGAAAATCTCGCGCGTTGGATAAGAGAATGCCAGGTCGCTGATTTCGACAATTTTTTCAGAAGTCATGGCTTCGGGGTGTATTCGCTAAAATAGCAGTTTAACCCAAAGTGTACGCTAGCATCACGACCCGGAACCGTCTCGTCCAGCCGGTGCCGAAACACGACGAATCGCAACCACTTTTATTTCCAGCCACACACACCCCGCAGCCCATGACCGAATCCCGAATACTCGCCTACCAACTGATACTGCCCGTGCGTTGGGCCGACATGGATGTCAATGCGCACGTGAATAACACGCGCTACTTCACCTATTTTGAATCCGCGCGACTGGCATGGTTTGAATCCGTGCGCGCACGCCATCAGCGAAACGGGCAAGGACCGGTCGTCGCGCAGACCTCGTGCAATTACCGCCGCTCAATTCCGTATCCGGAAACCGTGCTCGTCAACTTGTATGCCGGCGCGCCGGGCCGCACCAGCTTCACCACCTACTACGAATTGCTGTCGCAAGCCGACCCCACGATCAAATACGCCGATGGACAAGCCATCATGGTGTGGGTGGATCGTGCCAGCGGCAAATCGCAGCCACTGCCCGATTACGTGCGCAGCGCGCTGGCACCGGTTGGCACTTCTGCAACGGCGGCGTAAAATAATTTAACATTTAAAATCAATTAGTTACATAAAATCTATCCAGCGAGTGCAAACGTATGCGCCAGCCTGCGCACCTTGCACGTACACACCCGTTGGCACCGCGCCGCTGAGGGTGTCTAATAGCGGCACGTGAAATTTATTCACGCGACGCGCCGGTACCATCCGCACGGGTTTGACGCTTGATAACGGCGCCGACAAAAAACCACGAAAACTTGAAAGGGGATGCTATGGAATGGTACCTCGGGGTCTTGAAAAAATACGCGGTGTTTGATGGGCGCGCCCGGCGCAAGGAATATTGGATGTTTTTCCTGTTTAACATGGTCGCGGCCATCATTCTCGCCATCGTCGATGGCATTCTTTGGACCGTACCCGTCCTGTATGGTCTGTATTTCCTTGCCATCCTGTGCCCCGCCATCGGTGTCACCATACGCAGACTGCACGACACCGGCAAAAGCGGCTGGTGGGTATTCATCGGCCTGGTGCCGATCATCGGCGGTCTTTGGCTGCTGTATCTCATGGTAATCGACGGCAATCCCGGCGATAACCAGTACGGCCCCAGCCCCAAGGCTGGCGAAGCGCCCGCCGTTGCCTAAAGCTTCAAGTAACACAAGATTCGGGATGCGCCGCAACGGCGCATCCCGCGCCCCTCCTCGCAGCAACATGCCGGCGCCCTGCTGGCACAAAATCATCTCTACGTTTAATAACAATCGCAGTTGAAGGAACATCGCGATGAGCACGCTTGAACGCGCCGTGGCAATCGCCGCAACCGCGCACGAAGGTCAGCGCGACAAGGCCAATGCCCCCTACATCCTGCACCCGTTGCGCGTGATGCTGCGCCTCGCCAGCGACGCCGAACGCATCACCGCCGTGCTGCACGACGTGGTGGAAGACTGCGAAGGCTGGACATTCGAGCGCCTGCGGGGCGAAGGCTTCGCGAATGACATCATCGAAGCGCTGCAATCCGTCACCAAGCGTGAAGGCGAAAGTTACGAAGACTTCGTCGCGCGCGCTTGCAAAAGCCCGATCGGCCGCCGCGTCAAACTCTCTGATCTGCACGACAACTGCGACTTGTCGCGCATCGGCCAACCCACCGAAATAGATCACGCGCGCATTGCACGTTATCGCAAGGCGATTGCGTATATCGAATCATTGGGCTGATGTCGCATGTTCATCGCTGATTCCCAAGTACACATCTGGGCGCCCAATTCCCCGCGACGCGCGTGGCTACATGGCGCCACACCCCACTGCGAACCGCCGCTCACCGCCGAATTGCTGCTGCAAAAAATGGATGCCGCCGGCGTTGCACGCTGCATCCTCGTGCCACCATCGTGGGACTGCGGCCGCAACGACCTTGTTCTCGACGCCGCGCAAAAACACCCGGATCGCTTTGCCGCATTCGGCCGATTTCATCTTGATGTCCCCGATGCGCGTCCCCAAATAGCCAACTGGCGCAAACAACCCGGCATGCTCGGCATGCGATGCAGTTTTACCCTGCCGGGCTACGCGCCCGCGTTTCGCGAAGGCCGTCTCGATTGGCTGTTCGCGGCGTTGCAGGAACACCACGTGCCGTTGATGGCGCTGGTCAACCACGGCACCGTACACCTTATCGACGCGGTTGCCGAACGCTTTCCCGAATTAAAAATCGCGCTATGTCATCTCGCGATTGAAACCGAAGACCGCGACGAAAAAGCGTTTCGTGATTTCGACAAACTGCTGCCGATCGCCCAACGCCCTAACGTCATAGTCAAGGTCAGCGCGCTACCCGCCTACACCAGCGACCCATATCCGTTTCGCGCGCTGCACCCGTACATACGTAAGGTCTACGACGCCTTCGGCCCGCAACGCATGTTCTGGGGCACCGATCTTGGGCGGCTTAAATGCACCTACACGCAAGCGATCACGCTGTTTACCGAGGAACTGCCGTGGCTCACGGCGGAAGACAAGGCTTGGATCATGGGACGCGGGTTGTGTGAGTGGCTGGGGTGGGCGCGGCAGGCTGTGGCACTCACTCCGCCTTGATCCCCACGCCGCGAATCACCGCGCCCCATTTCTCATAGTCATTCTTGATGTAGGCCGCCAGTTCCGCCGGCGTGCCGCTCAGCGGTTCCGCGCCATCCACCGCGAAGCGCTTCTTGATGTCGTCGGTACGCAATATGCGTTCCAACTCCGTATTGAGCCGCGACACCACGGCTACGGGCAGGCCCGCCGGCCCGGATACCGCCCACCATTGATTCGACTCAAAACCGGGCAGCGCCGCTTCCGCCACGGTCGATAATTCGGGCGCAATGTTAAGGCGCTTCAGACTGGTGATCGCCAGCCCTTTCAGTTTGCCCGCGCGCACCTGGCCTGAAATGCTGGGATACGCGGCGAACAACATCGACACATTGCCCGACACGGTATCTATCACTGCGGGCGCGGCCCCCTTGTAGGGCACATGCAGCATTTTGATGCCCGCGCGCTGCGCAAACATTTCCGCCGTCACGTGAATAATCGTGCCGACGCCGCTCGACGCAAAGCTCAAGGCGCCAGGCCGCGCCTTGCCCATGACGATCAGTTCCTTGACGTTTTTCACCGGCAGCGACGGATGCACCACCAGCACTTCGGGTGCAAAACCGATCATGCTCACGGGCGCGAAGCTCGCCAGCGGATCGTATTTCACCTTGTTGATATGCGGATTGATCGACATCGGGCTGGTCGATGAAAGCAGCAGGCTGTAACCATCCGGCGCGGAACGTGCGACATTCTCGGTGCCGATGGCGCCGCCCGCGCCGCCGCGATTGTCCACCACGAATTGCATGCCGAACGCTTCGGACAGCTTTTGCGTGACGTGGCGCGCGATGATATCGATGCCGCCGCCCGGCGGAAACGGCACCACCATGCGCACCGGCTTTTCGGGATAACCCTGCCCCGCGCTCGTGGTGGCGGCACGCTGCGCGACCGGCGGCGCGGTTTGCGCGAACACCGGCGCGACGCTCATTACGATCATTGCATCCGTTGCGCACACACCCAAAAACAGATTTTTCATCACACCATGCACCGCTGTCTCCCCCGTTAATTCCGCTATTGTAGTATTCTGACCGCGTGCTCCACACCGGAGCGTTCAACCAGGGAGGAATCATGAGCGAAAATCCGCAGACGAACCCGCAAGCCGCCAAGGACGAGCAAAACTGGGCAATGATTTGCCATCTTTCCGCCTTGGCCGGATTTATTATTCCATTCGGCAACGTAATCGGGCCGCTGGTGGTGTGGCAAATGAAAAAAGACACCATGCCGCTGGTGGATCAACACGGCAAGGAAGCGCTCAATTTCCAGATTACCGTGGCCATCGCCGCGATCATATCCATGGTCTTGATGTTGGTAATCATCGGCATTTTCCTGCTGATGGTCGTGGCGCTGGGCGGACTGGTGATGACCATCATTGCCGGCGTAAAAGTCGCGAACGGCGAATTGAATTACAAATATCCGTTCGCGCTGCGGCTGATCAAGTAGCCGCTGCTACTGCTACCACTGCCGCCTCCTTTGATGCGGCAGAAGGCGCCGCGTGTAGCGCATACATCAATCGCAACACGCACGGCGCGGCGATCAGATGCGCGGCGCATCCCGCGCGCCGCAAATTGTCCGGGCTTAGCGCGGCCACGACGGTCGCCGCGCCGGCCTCACCCGTGGTCTCCACGAGAATCGCGCCCTCCAGATAACGATCACCAGCACGGTCATCCTTCGCCGACGAGGCCTGCGTGATTGCCGGATTGCGGATCGCCAACACCGCATTCGCGATGCCGCGGGTTGCCGCGAGTGAAGGCAGTATCTCGCGGCACACGTTCGCGCTGAAAGTTTTTTCGCTGCCGGCGGCGGACTTCACCGGCAACGCCACGAGATACCCGCCGTCACCCGTGCCCGCACGCCCCGCCACGTCGCAAATACCCTTGATCGGGTTGCGAAATTGCGGCACGAAAATCCGGTCGCGCGCGGTGCGATTTTTGCGCAGCGCCTTGTGCGCCTCCGATTGCATCACCGCAGCGCTTTGCAAATCATAGTAGGTCAGATACTTCGGCCCGCCCGACGCGGACTCCACCGCCACATAACGCCGCCCGCGCAAAAAACCCGGCATGCGCAAAATGCGATCCGGCATGTGCTCGCGGTTGTACCACTCGTTGTAGTCGTCCTCGATTTCAGCCGGAATATCGGCCCAGACAATCAGTATGCCTTCGCCGATGTACATGAAGGGCGCCCCTAATTCGCGCGGATGCCCGCATCGCGCACGAGCTTGCCCCACTTCACCGTTTCGGTCTGCAGATAAGCCGTAAACGCTTCGGGCGTGCTGCCCACGGGATCAAGCCCCATCGTCATCAGGCGTTCTTTGGACGCCGCGTCAGCCGTCATCTTGACGATTTCGCCATTGAGTTTGGCGACCACATCCTTGGGCGTGCCGGCCGGTGCGAGCAAGCCGTACCATTGATCGAGCGCGAATCCGGGCACGCCGCCCTCGGCAATCGTGGGCAGATCCGGCGCGGACGGCGAACGCTTCGCCCCCGTGACCGCGAGCGCGCGCAGCCGACCGGCACGCACGTGCGGCATGGTCGATATCGCGCTGGCGGCGGAACCCGACACGCGCCCCGCCACCAGATCCAGAATGCTGGGCGCGGTGCCCTTGTACGGCACATGCACCAGTTGCAGCCCCGCCATGCGATTCAACATCTCCACCGTCAAATGCTGTCCACTGCCATTACCCGACGATGAAAACAAAAGCTCGTTGGGCTTTGATTTTGCAAACGCCTGCAACTCTTTCACGCTTTTCACCGGCAGTGACGGATGCACCGACAACACGCTCGCCGACTGAACGAACAATGAGATGGGCGAAAAATCCTTGATATTGTCGTAGCTTAGTTTGTACATCGCCGGCGTGATGGTGTGGCCCATCGACGTCATCAACAGCGTGTGTCCATCGGGCGCCGCGCGCGCCACCACCTCGGTCGCAATCGTGCCACCCGCGCCGGGCCGATTTTCCGCCACTACCTGCTGACCCCAGGCATCGGTAAATTTTTGCCCCAGCATGCGCGCGGATGTATCCACGCCGCCGCCCGCCGCCAGTGCAACAACAATGCGTATCGGCTTCACAGGAAACGTTGTCTGCGCCCACGCGCCGCCCGCGGCACTGAACAAAATGAGGCCGATATATCGTAAGCACATGGTTTTATTCATTTTTTCCGTCTCTGCTGTGAGAATCACGCGGCCAAATCCGCCGTACATGCATCATACCCATACACCCATGCCGGGTCTGTTTCGCCCTTCATTTCACCTTTAAGCCAGGTGTTCTTGCCCGATTGCATTTGTATCCGCGACGCACGCGGCTTGCGCGTGGCCTCGTAACGCCTGAACGCATCGGCAACGCCGCCACTATCAACGCCGTCCATGCAGCGGCTCAATACCATGGCATCTTCGAGCGCCGATGCCGCGCCCTGCGCCATGTACGGCGTCATCGGGTGGCAGGCATCCCCCAGCAGCACCACGCGTCCGCCGTCGAGGCTCCAGCGCGGCAACGGATCACGCTCGAACAATGCCCACTTGTGAACCTCCGCGGCGGCGTTCAACACCGCCTGCACTTCCGCATGAAAGCCCGCGAAGCTCGCGCGCAGTTCATCCAGATCACCCTTGGCCGACCATGATTCCGCCGTGCGCCACTCGGCTTTTTCCGGCTGGCTGGTAACGAAATAGATTTCATCGCGATTCGCCGTCACCGGATAAATCACCATGTGCCGGTCCGCGCCCCACCACTTGGTGCGCACCGTCGGCACATGCACGCCCTTCATGCGCGCCGCCTTGAACGTGGTTCGATACGCCACCTTGCCGGTGAAGTGCGCATGCTCCGGCCCCAACAATTGTTCGCGCACCGGTGAATGCACGCCATCCGCCGCGATCACCGCGTCAGCGGTTTCGCGTGAGCCATCCGTAAATGCCAGCGTGACGCCGTTATCGTGTTGATCAAAACTCGTCAGTTTGCGATTCAAGTGCACAACGCTCGCAGGCACCACTGACATGATCGCGGCATGCAAATCCGCGCGATGCAAAAAGAAATACGGCGCGCCGAATTTGGCTTCGACCGCGTCGCCGAGCGGCAAGTCGCTGGTCACTTCACCGGTGTCCCACACCCGGCTCAACGCGCGTTCCGAACGAAACGCCGTGCGGCGCAAGTGATCCTCGACACCCAGCGCGCGCAGCACCTTCACCGCGTTCGGCGCCATTTGTATGCCCGCACCGACGCGCGCGAATGCGGGCGCCTGTTCGTACACACGCACCGCTAAACCCCGGCGCAACAGCAAAGCCGCGGTGGCCAGGCCGCCGATGCCCGCGCCGATGATGGCTATGGAAAGTGGCTTCATTTCAAGTTTAGGTTACTCAACACCGCGCCGCCCGCGCAGGCGGATATGCCTGCGGTGAAGCAAGGGGTTAATGTGTTATGGGTTCCCGCCTGCACGGGAACGACGGAGAGGGAGTATTTCACGCTATTGCAAAGCCCGAATCTAATCAAACCGTATCTTCGCGCTTTCGATCACTTTGCGCCACTTGGGAATTTCCGCGCGAATGTGCGCCGAAAATTCCTCGGGGGTGGTGCCAATCAGATTGACCGCCGACAGCCGCTCACGCATCACCGGTTGAGCCAGCGCCTTGACCATCTCTTGCGATAAACGATTGACGATGGCCGATGGCGTCGCGGCCGGCGCCAGCATGCCGAACCAGATGGTTGATTCATAACCCGGCACACCGGCCTCGTGCATGGTCGGCAATTGGGGCGCGGCCGGCGAGCGGCGCGCGCTGCTAACCGCCAGCGCGCGCACCTTGCCGTCCTTCGCGTAGTTGATGCCCGCGCCCTCGAACATCATGTCCACGTGGCCGCCAATGACATCGATCATCGCCGGTCCCGCGCCTTTATACGGCACATGCACGATGTCGCCGCCGATCAAATATTTGAACAACTCGCCCGCCAGATGATTCGATGAACCCGGCCCGCCCGACGCAAACGTGAGCTTGCCCGGCCGCGCGCGCACCAGCGCAATCAACTCGTTCACCGAACGCGCGGGCACCACCGGATTTACCACCAGATACAACGGCGTGGAAAAACACAGCGACACCGGCGCGAAATCGCGCAGCGGATCATAGGGCAAATTCTTTTGCGCGCTGACGTTGATCGCCAGACTGGTCACGCTGCCGAAAAACAATGTGTAGCCATCGGGCGCGGATTTCGCCGCGAGCTGCGCACCGATCATCTGACTCGCGCCCGGACGATTTTCAGCGATAAACTGCTGGCCCAGTTGTTCGCCCAGACTCGCCCCGAGCGCGCGCGGCAAAATATCGCCCAGGCCGCCGGCGGGATACGGCACGATGATGCGCACGGGCTTTACCGGGAACGCTTGCGGCGCGGGGATCGTTTGCGCCTGCGCGGCAGACACGCCGCCGCAAAGCAGCGCCACAAGAATTCGACAACGCTGTCGAGAGATGCTCATAACCATTTATTTTTAAACACTTTTATTGGGGCGCCAATTTCGCCGCCGCCACCACCTTGCGCCACTTCGCGATGTCGCGGCGAATAAACTCGGCATATTGTTCCGGCGTCGTGGCCAGCGGTTCCAGCCCGATCCCCGCGTAACGTTCTTTCATATCAGCCATCTGCGCGGCCTTCGCAA
>DHVE01000042.1 GCA_002412495.1 Betaproteobacteria bacterium UBA5216 | reverse complement strand
GACAAGGATATGCATACCGTGGCGGAAAAATCCGGGCTGCGCTTTGCGTAATCTGACGCAACAGCATTGTTAACTGCTCCTCATCTATTGCAAAACCCTCTGACTATTACTGACCATGAACAACCTTTCAGTCCATGCCGTTGATGATTCGACCCTGCCAGTCTCTGCTCGAATTCGTGCCCGTATACAGCGAGCGAAGTTGCGCTATCACGCCAACGACAACATCGCCGCGCATATCGCCCCGGGTGAAATGGAGGCACTTCTCGACGAAGTTGCCGGTAAAATGCAGGGGGTCCTGGAAAGCCTCGTGATTGACACGGCCAGCGATCACAACACCCAGGATACGGCGCGCCGTGTCGCCAAGATGTATTTGACCGAAGTGTTTCGCGGGCGCTATGTAAGCGCGCCGCCCGTAACGGAGTTTCCGAACGCCGAGCGTCTGAACGAGCTGATGATCGTCGGGCCCATCACCGTGCGCAGCGCTTGCAGCCATCATTTTTGTCCGATCATGGGACGGCTTTGGATCGGCCTAATGCCCAACGAGCACTCCAATTTGATCGGTCTATCGAAGTACTCGCGGCTGGCCGATTGGGTCATGAGCCGGCCGCAGATTCAGGAAGAGGCCATCACGCAGATGGCAGAACTACTGATGGCAAAGGTCAGTCCCGACGGACTGGCTGTGGTGATGGAAGCGGACCACTTTTGCATGCACTGGCGCGGCGTCAAGGACGCCGACACCAAGATGATCAACAGCGTGATGCGGGGATCCTTCCTTAAGGATGCCTCGCTGCGCCGCGAATTCCTGTCCCTTATCAATCTTAAATACTGAGACCAAGATGCTTGTCCGATTACTCTATGCCAGCCGCGCCACGGCTTCGTTTTCCACCGCCATCGTGGATTCCATTCTGGAACAGTCGCGCAAAAACAATCCCTCGCAAGGCATCACGGGGATACTCTGTTTCAGTGACGATCTCTTTATACAAGTGCTCGAGGGCGGCCGGGACGAAGTTTGCGAACTCTATAACAAGATCGTGCGAGACGACCGGCATTGTGATGTGCGTATCCTCACCTACGAGGAAATTTCGGAACGCCGGTTTGGCGGCTGGTCCATGGGGCAAGTCAATATCGCGAAGATTAATCCCTCGCTGTTGCTCAAGTATTCCGAGAAGGCCGTGCTGAATCCGTTTACTTGCTCGGGATTGGCATCGATGGCCCTGCTTGATGAACTGATAGCCACCGCCTCGGTTGTCAGCCGAGGCTGTTGAGACCGGCCGCCCGCCGTCGACTGGTTTCCATCTTTATCCTACCGGTCAATAACTCGTCGGCCAGTTCCGTAACAAGTGCTCGCCCACGCCTTTTTTCAGGCGCATGCGATGCACTTCCAATGTGCGGATCAGATACTCGCGCGTGTCACGCGGGTCGATCACGTTTTGTGCTTCGTATAGCTCCGCGAGTCCCCATGCGGAGGTGTCGCGCTCGACTTCGGCCTTGAGTTTTTTAAAACGCTCGGGGTCGTCTTCGTATTTCACGCCGTAGAGCACGTTGACCGACACCGCCGGATCCATGAAGCCCAAATCCGCCATCGGCCAGCACGCGATTTCGTCCGCATTTTTGCCGCCCGCCATATTGATGAAGGCTTGACCGTAATTTTTGCGCATCATCACGGTTATCTTTGGCACGGTGACCAGCGTCATCGCGTTCATCCAGTTGATCACCTTGCCCGGCATGCCGCGGATCTCGCCTTCGACACCGATCAGAAAGCCGGGCACATCAACCATAAAAACCAACGGGATATTAAACGAGTCGCACAACACCATGAAGCTCGTCACCTTGTTGCAGGCATCGGCGTCGAGCGCGCCGCCCTTGAACATCGGGTTGTTGGCAATGAAACCCACGCTCTTGCCATCAAGCCGCGCGAGCATGGTGGTCAGCGATTTGCCATAGCGTTCTTTCAACTCGAAGGTGGAATCCTTGTCCGCCACGGCCTTGATGATTTTGCGCACGTCGTAAACCTGATTGCGCGACTCCGGCATGATGTCGAGGATGGTTTTGCTCGCCTCGTCCGAGCCGGCAGGCACCGCCACTTCGGGCGGCGGCTCCATGTTGTGGCTTGGGAAATAAGACAAAAATTTCTTGATCGCGTCGATACATTGTTCGTCGGTATCCACTGCCATATCGGCGAGACCGGAAATGCCCGTGAGCAGCTTCCAACCGCCGAGTTCCTCGGAACTCACCGGCTTGTTGATGGCAATCGACGTGACGTTGGAACTCGCAATCGCCATCACCGCACCCTTGCGCATGACCACAAAATCGGACATCGCCGAATACCAGGTCGATGAGCCATAGCACTGGCCGAGCAACGCGGAGCACCACGGCGATTCACGCAGGCGCTGATATTCAGTCGGATCCTGCGCGATGATGGCGCGTCCCGCCGCGCCCATGCGATCGGGCATACGCGCGCCCGACGATTCGCCCAGCAGCACGAGCGGCATACCGCGTTTGCTCGCGGTCTGCTTCACGTGCTTGATTTTTTTCATGTTGATCACCGCACTGGAAGCACCCATCACGGTGAAGTCGTTGGATACCAGCGCCACTTCGCGGCCGTTGATTTTGCCGAAGCCCGCGACTTTGCCGTCTGCCGGCGTTTTGTGTTTAACCTCGGGACGATTGCTGCGCGCGAAGCGGCCCGATTCAATGAACGAATCTTTGTCGAGCAGATACTCGATGCGTTCGCGCGCGTTCAAATGGCCTTCGGCCTTGCGCTTGGCGAGTTTCTCAGGGCCGCCCATGCCGATGGCCTCGGCGGTACGTTGCTGGAAATCCTGAATCAGCTTTTCATATGCCACAACACTTCCTTTGCTAAAATATCAATATAAACATAAGGTTAGGGTTGCTCGACGTCCCGCCGCCTAGCCTTAACCCTATCGTAAAATATGCCGCGCGATCACCAACTGCTGAATCTGCGTGGTGCCCTCGAATATACGAAATAGCCGCACGTCGCGATACAGCCTTTCGATAGCATACTCCTGCATATAACCCGCGCCGCCGTGGATTTGCACCGCGCGATCCGCCACGCGCCCCACCATTTCTGCGGCGAACAACTTGCAGCACGACGCCTCCATCGTGATGTTCGCACCGGTATCGCGTTTTCGCGCGGCCTCGAGCACCATGCTGCGTGCTGCGTAGATTTCGGTCTTGGAATCAGCGAGCATCGCCTGTATCAACTGAAAATCGGCGATAGCCTTGCCGAACTGCCGGCGTTCTTTTGCGTAGGCCAGCGCTTCGTTCAGGCAACGTTGTGCGATGCCCGTGCATACCGAGGCGATATTGAGCCGCGCACGATCCAGCACCTTCATCGCCGTTTTGAAACCCATGCCTTCCACGCCGCCGATAACATTCTCCGCGGGCACGCGCACGTTTTCGAAAATCACATCGGCGGTATGCGAGCCGCGCTGGCCCATTTTGCGGTCGGGCTTGCCGACGGTAAGGCCCGGTGAATCGCGCTCGACGATAAACGCCGACACGCCGCGCGCGTCCTTGGAATCGGGATCGGTGCGCGCCATCAGCGTGAAAATGCTCGCTTCGGGCGCGTTGGTAATGTAACGCTTGGCGCCATTGACGAGATAGTGATCACCCTGCTTCTCCGCGCGCGTGGTCAGCGAAGCCGCATCCGAGCCAGAGCCGGGCTCGGTCAACGCAAACGAACCAATGATTTCGCCGGTCGCCAAGCGCGGCAGATATTTTTTCTTCTGCGCCTCGGTGCCGTCAATCACAATGCCCATGCCACCGATGCCGTTGTTGGTGCCCATGATCGAACGAAACACCGGTGACGCTTCGCACAGCGCCATGCTGGTGAGCGCCTCTTCTTCAGTGGTGAGTCCCAACCCGCCATATTCTTCGGGTATGGTCAGCCCGAACAACCCCATACGCCGCATCTCGGCCATGATGTCGGCAGGGATTTCATCCGACTCGGTTACTTCGCGCTCGCGTGGAATCAGTTTCTCGCGCACCAGACGCGCGATGGTGTCTAGGAGGATTTGGAAAGAGGCGGGGTCGCGGATCATGTCATTTTTCTCACTGCAACTCCACGTTAGCATCCTTAATCACCTTGGCCCACTTCGCGATCTCGGCCTTGATAAACGCCGCAAATTGCTCCGGCCGATCACCCACTGGCTCCGCGCCGAGGCTGGACAGCCTTTCCGCTACATCGGGCAGCTTCAAAATGCGCTGTTGCTCGGTGGCAAGTTTATCGACGACGGCCTTGGGCGTGCCCGCGGGCGCGACCAGGCCAAACCACGCGCTGGATGCGTAACCCGGCACACCGGCTTCGGCGATGGTGGGCAAATCAGGCATCGCGGGGGAGCGTTTGGCGGCGCTCACCGCCAGCGCGCGCAGCTTGCCGGCCTTCACCTGCGGTAGGTACGGCGGCATGTTGTCGATGGTGACGATGATCTGTCCGGCGATCACGTCCGCGAGTACGCCTGCGCTGCCCTTATAAGGGATGTGCTGCATATTGGTGCCGGTCATGGATTTGAACAACTCCTGCGACAGATGCGCGGTGCTGCCGTTGCCGGGCGAGCCTTAGTTGAATTTGTTCGGATTGGCTTTCAGATGCGCGATGAATTCTTTGACGCTTTTCGCAGGCACGCTGTTGTTGACGACCATGATGTTGGGCACCATCGCGGTCAGGCTCACCGGCGCGAAATCCTTCACCGCGTCCCACGGCAGTTTGCGATACAGGCTCGGGTTGATGCCGTGCGTGCCGGCCGTCACCATAAGCAGCGTGTGGCCATCCGGTGTGGCTTTCGCGGCGACGTCGGTGCCAATGTTGCCGTTGGCGCCGGGGCGGTTATCGACAATCACTGGCTGGCCGAAGGCCTCGCTCATCTTTTGCCCGACGGCGCGCGCAAGAATATCGGTGGCGCCTGCGGGCGTGTAGGCAACAATGATGCGAATGGGTTTGGTGGGAAATGGCTGCGCGCAGGCGATGCCCGGCAAAACCAGAAGTAATCCCGCGTAGTGACTTTTAATCAGCAAATTCATAGGCGTCCTCATGGGCGATGTGTTTTGGATTCCCGCCTGCGCGGGAACGTCGCGGGGGGATTATCTGTGTGTATCTGCGTTCATCCGTGATGTTTTGAATTTATCCGCCCTTGATCCCTGCTGCCTTGATCACCTTCGCCCATTTGGCGATCTCGCGCTCGATGAACGCGGTGTATTGCTCCGGCGTGTTACCCACCGGCTCCGCGCCCTGATCGAGAAAGCGCGCGCGCAACTCGGGCGCGTTCACCGCGCGCACGATGGCGCCGTTGAGTTGATCGACGATCACGCGCGGGGTTTTCGCTGGCGCGGCAATGCCGAACCACGACGTTACATCAAAGCCCGTCAAGCCGGATTCCGTGAGGGTCGGGATGCCGGGCACCGCCGGATTGCGCCGCGTGCCCGATAGCGCGATGGGCCGCAGCCGTCCATTGCGCACATGCTGGATCGCCACGGGAATGTTGGCGAAGTACATGGAGATTTCGCCGGAAAGCAGCGCCACCATGCCCGCGCCACTGCCTTTGTATGGCACATGCACGAGTTTTATGCCCGTCATGTACTGAAACAGTTCCGCCGACAGGTGCGGCGTGCTCCCCGCGCCCGACGAGCCGTAGTTGATATCGCCGGGACGCGCCTTGGCGAAGGCGAGAAACTCGTTCACCGTCTTCGCGGGAATCGAAGTGTGCAGCACCAGCAGATTTTGCGATTCGGCCACCAATGAGACAAACGCAAAATCGCGGATTGAATCGTAGTTGGGTTTTGCCAGCGTCGGGTTGGTGGAGTGGGCGGGCGCGTTGAGCAAAATCGTGTAGCCGTCAGGCGCTGCACGCGCCACCAGTTCGGTGGCAATCATGGTGCTCGCGCCGCCGCGGTTATCGACCACGACTTGCTGGCCGAGAAACTCGCCCATCTTCGGCGCCACCGCGCGCGCCAGAAAATCATTGGTGCCGCTGGGCGGAAAACCGACGATAAAGCGTATGGGCTTGGCGGGGTAGTTTTGCGCATGTGCCGATGATGCCAGCACGCAGGCAATACACAGTAAGCGTATATTTTTAAATCGGGATTTCACGATATCGAAGCGCGCGTTTATTGCGCCTTGATCCCGGCTGCCTTGATGACTTTCGTCCACTTGTCGATTTCCTTTTGCACATACGCGGCTGCCTGCTCGGGGGAGTTGCCGACGGCATCGGCGCCGTAGTCCTTGAAACGCGCTTGCATATCCGGTGATTTCAGCGCCCGCAAAATTTCGCTGTTAAGCCGGTCAACTATGTCGCGCGGTGTTTTGGCGGGCGCGGAGGTGCCGTACCACGTGGTTACTTCGTAGCCGGGTATGCCGCTTTCGGCGACCGTCGGTATATCCATCGCCGCGGAAGACCGCCTGGAACCAGTGACCGCGATGCCACGCAATCTGCCTTGGCGCGCGTAGCCGATTACCGAAGGCATGTTACCGAAGTACAGTGAAAACTGGCCGCCCAGCATTTCAGTCAGCGCCGGGCCCGCGCCCTTGTACGGAATATGCACCCATTTCACCCCGGTCATGTATTCGAACAGCGCGCCCGACAGATGCACCGTGCTGCCCACGCCTGACGAACCGTAGTTGATTTCTCCGGGGCGCGGCTTGGAAAAAGCAATGATTTCCTTGACGGTGCGCGGCGGAAACGACGGGTGCGTCACCAGCAGGTTTACCGACTCCGCCGCGATGGTGATGAACGAAAAATCGCGCATCGGATCGAAATTCAGTTTCATCATCGCTGGATTGGTGGCGTGCCCTGGCGCGTTCAAGATGATGGTGTAGCCGTCCGGCGCGGCGGTTTTTGCAAACATTTCGCTGGCGATGGCGGTGTTGGCACCGCCGCGATTTTCAATGATGAACTGCTGGCCCGTCTGCTCGGTGAGTTTTTGTCCGAGCGCGCGCGCCACCAGATCATTGGTGCCGCCGGGCGGAAAGCCGACGACGAAACGCACGGGTTTTACCGGATAGTTTTGCCCGTGACTAACCGCGGGTATCAGCAACAAACCGCACAGCAAACCACTTTTTATATTCAACATTTCTGGTTTCCTCCACGTGCCTGGTTGGTCCATCACAAAGCTTAACCCTTGCCACACAACGCCGCTGGACTATTCGCCCCGGATACCCGCCGACTTGATGACCTTGCCCCATTTCGCGATTTCGTTCTGTACGAACGCGGTATATTGTTCCGGCGTGCTGCCCACCGGATCGGTGCCCAAGTCCAACAGCCGCGCGCGCAGGTCCGCCGATTTCAGCGCGCGCACCATCTCGCTGTTGAGTTTATCTATGACAGGACGTGGTGTTTTCGCCGGCGCCGAAATGCCATACCAGGCGGTGACCACGAAGCCGGGCACGCCGCTTTCAATAACGGTGGGCACGTCGGGCACCGTCGGCGAACGTTTTTCACCGGCGACGGCAATCGCGCGCAGCCGTTGGGTGCGCACATACCCAATAACGCCGGCAATGTTGGTGAAATACAGCGCGTGATGTCCTGCCAGCAGATCGATGAGCGCGGGACCCGCACCCTTGTATGGAATATGCACCCACTTGACGCCGGTCATGAGCTGAAACAATTCACCCGACAGATGCCCGGTGGCGCCGGTGCCCGCCGATCCGTAGTTGAGCTGTCCCGGATGCAGCTTCGAAAATGCAATCAACTCCTTGACCGTGTAGGCCGGCAGCGAGGGATGCACCAGGAGCAGATTTTGCGCGTCGGCCAATTGCGTGACAAACGCGAAGTCCCGCACCGGATCGAAGCTCAGTTTCATCAGCGCGGGATTGGTGGCGTGGCCGGGCGCATTTTGCAGAAGTGTGTAGCCATCGGGCGCCGAACGCGCCATCAGCTCGGACGCGATCGCGGTGTTGGCGCCCGCGCGGTTTTCGACCACGAATTGCTGGCCAGTCTGCTCGCTCAACTTCGCCGCCAGCGCGCGCGCGACGATATCGTTAGGGCCCGCGGGCGCAAAACCGACGAGCAGCCGCACCGGTTTGACGGGAAATGCCTGCGCCTGAACGAGCGTCGGCGCCAGTACGATAGCACACAACAAGCCATTGTTTTTAAACAACATTTCGTGATGCTCGCGATTGGTTATGCCGGCGGCTAATGCAATGTTCACTCGCCCTTGATGCCAGCCGCCTTGATGACTTTAGCCCACTTCGCAATTTCGTTTTGCATGAATGCGGTAAATTGTTCCGGCGTGCCGCCCACGGGTTCGGTGCCGGAATCACGCAGCCGCGCGCTGAAGTCCGCCGACTTCAGCGCGCGCACCACTTCGCTGTTCAGTTTGTCGACCAGCGTGCGTGGCGCTTTCGCGGGCAGGGCGATGCCGTAGAACGCGGTGACGACAAAGCCCGGCAAGCCCGCTTCAATGACGGTGGGCACTTCCGGCACGGACGTCGAACGTTTCTCGCCCGTGACGGCGAGCGCGCGCATGCGATTCGTGCGCACGTAGCCGATGATGCCCGCGATGTTGCCGAAGTAGAGCACATGCTGCCCCGCCAACAGTTCGATCAGAGCCGGCCCCGCGCCTTTGTATGGCACGTGAACCATCTTCGTGCCGGTCATCAACTGAAACAGTTCGGCCGACAAATGCGCGGTGCTGCCCGTGCCGGACGAACCATAGTTGATGTCGCCGGGCCGCGCCTTGGCGAAGGCGATGAGTTCCCTCACGCTTTTCACCGGCAGCGAGGGATGTACCACCAGAATGTTTTGCGCGTCCGCCACCTGTGTAACAAACGCGAAATCGCGGATCGAATCAAAATTCAGCTTCATTAGCGACGGATTGGTGGCGTGGCCTGGCGACACGAACATCACGTTGTAACCATCGGGTGCAGCGCGCGATACGAGTTCGGTTGCCACCGCGGTATTGGCGCCGGGGCGATTTTCGACGATGAACTGTTGCCCGACTTGTTCGGACAATTTTTGCGCCAGCCCGCGCGCAACAATATCGTTGGGGCCGCCCGGCGCGAAGCCGACGATGAGACGCACGGGTTTCACGGGGTAGCTCTGCGCCGAACACCATGCCGGCATGCAAGCCGCAAATACGGCACACATCGCTGGCGCTGCAAATCGCGTGCCTCGCAGCATCAATCGCTGTCGTTCCCGCTCGGACAGGTACTTCCTTTTCGTGGGGGAAATTGGGATGGGGCCGAGTGTCGCAAGTGGCGTTATGCTATGGGTTCCCGCCTGCGCGGGAACGACGGGGGTAAGAATGTGATGTGCCATGCGGCCTTCCAAAAAAATTTGCCCCGGCGGCTTTTCAGCGCATCGGGGCATTCAGTATAGCGCCGCGGAAATTGTTCAGCGTGCCGCGCGGCGAACCGGCTTCTGCTTCATTTTCGCCTTCGGCTCAAAGCCCATCATATACAGTGGCCCGGTCATGGTGCCATCCACCGCCTTGCCGATGATGCCCTGCGAGAGATCCTTGATGGCCAGAAAAATCACGTCTTTATCCTTCGGGTCCGCCACCAGCGTGTGCGGCGCGTTGGCAGGGATGTAGACCAGCGACCCCGCGGGCGCGCGCACTTTCTTGCCGTTGACCGAACCGATCAGCGTGCCGCGCACCACGTAATTCAACTGCTCGTTGAGATGGCTGTGCATGCGCGCGCCGGTGCCACGCGGCTTATGAATGTAGCCCACGAGGATGCGTTCGCCTTCGACCACGCCGCCGTGCGATGTCGAATAGCCGGTACCGGCTGGCACTTTTTTCAGCGCCGCCATGTTGAACTGATATTTGCCGTTGCCGCCTTTGACTGCGCCGGCGGTTTTGGTTTTTGCGGATTTTTTAGCTGCCATGCCAATCTCCTTGATTTACGCCGCTCGCCTGACGCCCCACCCCTCACGCCCTACAGGTAGTCAATAATCTTCCACTCGCCGGGATTCACATTCACCACGTTCTTGCTTTGGCCCGCGCGCCGGTCGGCATACACGCGGCCTTCTTTCATCACGAGCTGGATGTTTTTCTTTTCCTGCAGACAGGCGATATTTTTCAGCGGGTCGCCCTTGACCGCGACGATGTCGGCGAGTTTGCCCGCCACCACTGTACCAAGTTCTTTTTCCATTTTCAGCGCATGCGCGGCATTGCGCGTGGCGGTCATGATGGCTTCCATGGGCTTCATGCCGAGCTTGACGTAGACTTCCAGCTCCTTGGCATTGGTGCCCATCTCCGGATCAAAGCCCATGTCGGTACCCATGGCGATTTTGACGCCCGCCTTGTGCATTTTCTGGAAAGTGTCGAAGCAATAGGGTTGCAACGCCTTCATTTTGTTAATCACGAACATTGACGTGCCCTGATCGAGGCGGTTCTGTATCGCGCCGTCGGTGCGATGCAGCAGCGTAGGCGTCATCCACACGTTTGAGTCCGCGATCATGTCGATGACTTCATCGTCGTGAAACACCATGTGCTCAATGGTGTCCGCGCCCGCTTCCAGCGCCATGCGATGGCCGTTGGGCGTGAAGCAATGCACCGCCGCGGGTTTATGAAAGGCGTGCGCTTCATCGACGATGGCGTTGATTTCTTCCTGCGTCATGTTGCGGATATCGGGTTCTTCCTTGTCGGTGCCGCCGCCGCCGGTGGCGCAGGTTTTCACGATGTCGCAGCCTGCCAGCAGATTGGTGCGCGCGAGTTTGCGCAGTTCCCAGGGGCCATCCGCCGTCTGGAAACCCAGGCGCTGCGCCGCGCGCGGCTGGATCAAATCCAGGTGCGAGCCCGTGATGGTGGTGAAGCCGCCGATGAACATGCGCGGCCCTTCGACGATGCCGGCGTTGATCGAATCACGCACCGCGCACAGATGGGCTGTCAGCAATCCGCGATACGAGTTCAGGCCCAGATCGCGAAGCGTGGTAAAGCCCATGTCGAAACACAGTTGGGCGTGAAACAGCCCGTACATCTGCTGCAGTTCGGGCGTGATTTCCCACTGCGCGACACGGTAGTTATGGAACGTCAGGCAATTGAACATCATGGTGTGCAGATGCACATCCATCATTCCGGGCATCAGCGTGAGGCCCTTGCAGTCGATATGTTCGGCCCTGGTGGGAATCTTCACCTTGTCCTTGGCGCCGACGGCCTTGATGCGGCGGCCTTCCAGCACGATTACCGGGTTTTTCAGCGGCGTGCCGCCGTTGCCGTCGATCAGTGTTCCGCCTGTGATGACTTTAACGTCGCCTTTGGGCTCGGCTATCTTGTAATCAAACATGTGGTTTCCCTTTTTTGTGCCTTGCGTTCGATTTGTTGAAAGTAATGAATCACCTGCGCAAAGTCAATCGAATCCACACTGATGCCGGCGAGCATATCCAGCGGACTTTTACTCGTGAACCTTCGTCATCGCCGCGACAAAATTCGCATACGCGCGCGGGTCCAGCCGCGCGGGATTGGCGGGTTTTAGGCGCAGCATATCGAGCGTGGCTTCGATTTCGGCGCGCGCCATGTCGCGCGTGATGAACACCAGCCGCGAGCGCCGATCCACGTCCGGCCACTGCACGAGGGTTACCGGCTCGTGTATCAGCGTCTGCACCGCATGTACTACCACCGGCTCGCCTTCGACATTGAGCAACGCTTTCACGCGTAACAGGTTGGCGCCGCGCAGCGACGCCAACGCGGTCAGCCAGGCGGTCATGCCCATGCGGCTCACCGGCTCGTCCAGATAAAGGCAGTGTGAACGGATGTAATTGTCGTGGTTGTGGACCGGGTTATAGGTAATTCGGGTCACTGCTTCGTCACGCAGCCAGCGCGTGACTTCGTCGCCGCGCGCACCCGCATTGAGCGCCACGCCGAACAATGCCGCCGGATCAATTTTGCCCCGATGCACGGTTTCTACTGGCACGCCGGGATTTAACAGGGCCAAACGCTCCCGCAGTACCTTGGTTTGGAGCGGTTCGGTTATATCGGTTTTGGTGATCAACAGCCGGTCGGCGACGGCGGCTTGTTTGACGGCTTCGGGCTGCCGATCGAGTTGCGACATGCCGTTAACGGCGTCGATCAGCGTGATCACGCCATCCATTTCAAAACGCGGCGCGATTTTTTCATCGGCAATCACGGTCTGAATAATCGGCACCGGATCGGCAAGGCCGGTGGTTTCGATTAACAAGCGGTTAAATGGCGGCACGCCGCCCGCGAGTCGCTTGGCATCCAGATCGCGCAGCGTGTCCACGAGGTCGCCGCGCACGGTGCAGCAGATGCAGCCGCTGGACAGCAACACCGTGTTTTCGTTGGGCGTGGCGATCAGCAGATGATCGAGACCGATGGCGCCGAACTCATTGATGATAACGGCGGCGCCCGCCATGGCCTGATCGGCCAGCACGTGATTCAGCAGCGTGGTCTTACCGCTGCCGAGAAAGCCGGTGATGATGGAAACGGGGGTACGGGCTTGCGGCGGCACTCGAAGCCCCTTCCCTTACCGCAAAGGCGCAAAGGCGCAAAGACGCAAAGAGCCCCACAGAAGGTTTTCTTTGCGGCGCGTTCGCGCCCTCATTACATCAATGAGGCCTTTGCAGCGGGCGTTCAGCTTTAAGCCTGCTTTTCCAATGCCGCCGAGTACTTGCCCAGGCTCGCCAGGCCATTCATGCGGCCACGATGTGCCAGCGCGGCTTGCGCGGCGGGCACGTTCGCAGCGGAACCGCGCCACGCTTTGAGCGATGCCTGCTGTAGGGCACGGCCATAGGAGTAGCTCAACGGCCATGGGTTGCCGCCGAGTTTGTTCATGGCATCGAGATGCGCGGTAGCGAGTTCGTCGCTTTGGCCGCCGGACAAAAACGCGATGCCCGCCACGGCCGCCGGCACGGTGCGTTTCAGGATGCGCACGGTTCGCTCGGCCACTTCGTCAATGCCCGCCTGACGCGGACAGCCTTTTGCCGAAATCACCATCGACGGCTTCAGCACCGAGCCTTCCAGCGACACGCGATTGATGTAGAGCGCGTCGAATACCGCATTCAGCGTCCACTCGGTGACTTGTTCGCAGCGCTCAATGGTGTGATCGCCGTCCATCAGCACTTCAGGTTCAACGATGGGCACCAGCCCGGCGTCCTGGCATATCGCGGCATAACGCGCCAACGCATGCGCATTGGCGGCGATGCAGGTGGTGCTGGGAATGTCGGCGCCGATGGTAATCACCGCACGCCACTTGGCGAATTTAGCACCCAGCTTCACGTATTCGGCGCAACGTTTGGGCAGATTGTCGAGGCCTTCGGTGACCAGTTCACCGGGGCACAGCGGAAGGTCTTTCGCGCCAGCGTCCACTTTGATGCCGGGCAGCACGCCGTTTTTATTGAGAAGCTCCACAAAAGAGGTGCCGTCGGCGGATTTCTGCCGTAGCGTTTCGTCATACAGAATCACGCCGCTGATGGTGTCGCCAATACCCTTGGTGGTGAACAGCATGTCGCGATAGGCGCGACGGTTTTCTTCGGTGTTTTCAACCTTGATGCTGTCGAAACGCTTGCCGATGGTGCCGGTGCTTTCGTCAGCGGCAAGGATACCTTTGCCGGGCGCCACCATGGCGCGGGCGACTTCATTGAGGGATGACATGTAACCTCCTGTTTTTAAAAGATATTTACTATAGCTTTTCAGGCGTGGCGATGCTCGCCGACCTTGATGATTTTCATGGTGTTGGTGCCACCAACTTTGCCGAAGGGCTCGCCTATAGTGATGACAATGGTGTCGCCATTTTGCACGACGCCGCGTTTCACCAATTCGTCTTCGGCCAGCTGCAGTGCCTTGCCCGGATTGCGCAGCCCTTTGAATTTGACCGGGTATACCCCTTTGAACAAGCTCACGCGGCGGCGTGTTTCAACCACGGAACTCAATGCGTAAATCGGCACCGCCGTGGACAACCGCGACATCAGCATCGGTGTCTTGCCGCTCTGCGTCAGCGCGGCTATCGCCTTGATATTGAGATTGTTGGCCGTGAATACCGTGGCGCGCGCGATGGCTTCTTCGACCTCGCTGGGCGGCGCTCGGCGCACGCGTTCGTTGGCGGTGGGATCTTCCTTCTCGGCCTCGACGCACACGCGCGCCATCGCCGCCACGGTTTCGGCCGGGTATTTGCCCGCTGCGGTTTCGCCTGACAGCATCACCGCATCGGTGCCGTCGAGCACGGCGTTGGCGACATCGGAAACTTCCGCACGCGTGGGAATCGGATTCTCGATCATCGATTCCATCATCTGCGTGGCGGTAATCACCAGCTTGTTTTTCTCGCGCGCAAGTCGAATCATGCGCTTTTGCAACGCCGGCACCACCGCATCCCCGACTTCGACCGCGAGATCACCGCGCGCGACCATGATCACGTCGGACGCGTCGATGATTTCTTCCAGCGCGACTATCGCTTCGGCACGCTCGATTTTGGCTACCATCATCGCTTTCCCACCGGCCTTGTACATGAGATCGCGCGCCCAGCGCATGTCTTCGCCCGAGCGCGGAAACGATACGCCGAGAAAATCCGCCTTGAGTTCCGCCGCTGTCTTGATGTCCTGCTTGTCTTTCTCGGTTAGCGCAGGCGCGGTCAGTCCGCCGCCCTTGCGATTAATGCCCTTGTTATTCGATAGCGTGCCGCCGAGTTCCACCACGCAATGGATGCGCGGCCCCTTGACCGATGCCACGCCGAGCACGATGCGTCCGTCGTCCAGCAACAGGGTGTCGCCAGTACGCACGTCCTTGGGCAAATTGGTGTAATCGAGACCCACGGTGTTCTGATCGCCCAGCTTGCATTCGGCGTCGAGCACGAATCTCGCACCGGAAACCAACGTGATCTTGTTGTCCTTGAACTTGCCGATGCGGATTTTCGGACCTTGCAAATCCACCAACACACCGACCGCGCGCCCGGCCTGGCGCGCAAGTTTGCGCACCAGTTCAACCCGCGCCTTGTGCTCGGCGGCGGTGCCGTGCGAGAAATTCATGCGCACCACATCAAGGCCCGCCTCGATCATGCGTGCGAGGGTTTTGGCATCGCTGGAGGCCGGGCCCAGCGTGGCGACGATTTTCGTGCGGCGTGTCATGTCAATATCTCTGGGTTCAGGATTGGGGCTTAAAGTTTGACAGCCGAAAGTGACACCACGTTGACCGGTCAACCGGCCCGTGATTCGAGTATCTCGACCGCCGGCAGTTTGCGGCCTTCGAGAAACTCCAGAAACGCGCCGCCGCCGGTGGAGATGTAGGAAATTTTGTCCGCGATGCCATACTTGGCGATGGCCGCCAGCGTGTCTCCGCCGCCCGCGATGGAAAACGCCTTGGATTGCGCGATTGCTTCGGCGATAACCTTGGTGCCCCCTGCAAATTGATCATACTCAAACACGCCAACCGGGCCGTTCCACACAATTGTGCCGGCCTTGGCAATCAGCGCGGCAAACTGGGTGGCGGTTTTTGGGCCAATATCGAGAATCAGATCGTCCGCGCTGACAGCATCAGCCTCGACGCGATTGGCGCGTGCCATGGCGGCCAGTTCATTGGCAACAACCACGTCTACCGGCAGTGGCACCTGCGCGCCGCGTGATTTCATGAGGTCGATGATTTCCTGCGCTTCGTTCACCAGATTGGGTTCGGCGAGCGATTTGCCGATGCGCTGCCCCGACGCCAGCATGAACGTGTTGGCGATGCCACCACCGACGATCAGTTGATCCACCTTGGCCGCCAGCGACTTTAGAATGGTTAGTTTGGTGGACACTTTCGAGCCGGCAACTATCGCCAGCAGCGGTCGTGCCGGATTGCCCAACGCTTTGCCCAGCGCATCGAGTTCAGCCGCCATCAGCGGGCCGGCACAGGCGATCTTGGCGAATTTCGCGATGCCGTGCGTGGTTGCCTCGGCGCGGTGCGCGGTGCCGAAAGCATCATTCACGTAGATGTCGCACAGCGCCGCCATTTTTTTGGCGAGTGTGTCGTCGTTCTTTTTTTCGCCGCGATTGACGCGGCAGTTTTCCAGCATTACCACTTCCCCCGGTTTGACTTCCACGCCATCCACCCAATGGGTGATGAGGCGCACCGGTTGTTCCAGCAGTTCGGCCAGACGCTTGGCCACTGGCGCCAACGAATCTTCGGGTTTCAGTTCGCCCTCGGTCGGCCGGCCGAGATGCGACGCCACCATCACGGCGGCGCCTGCCTTGAGCGCGTGCGCGATACCGGGCACGGATGCGCGGATGCGCGTGTCTTCGGTAATGTTGCCGTCGTGGTCCTGCGGGACGTTAAGATCGGCGCGAATGAATACGCGCTTGCCGGCTAGCGGAAGGTCGGTCAGTCGTAGGAACATTTAAATCAAAACCCTTTTTGCCACAGATTTACGAAGATGAACGCAGATTAACCCCGGTTGGGTTTTGACCTTATCTGCGTAAATCTGCGAAATCTGTGTCAAAGTATTTATCTTTTGTTACTTCACTCTCATTTTGCTATGACGCGCACCATTTCACACACCTTGCTGGAATAACCCCACTCGTTGTCGTACCACGACACCACTTTGACGAAGGTGCTGTCGAGCGCGATACCGGCTTCGGCATCGAACACCGACGTGCAGGTTTCATCACGGAAATCGGTGGAGACAACTTTTTCTTCGGTGTAACCCAGTATGCCTTTTAACGCGCCGGTGGATTGTGCTTTCATCTCGGCGCAGATTTCCGCATAGGTGGCAGGCTTGTCTAGCTCGACCGTGAGATCAACCACCGAGACATCGGAGGTCGGCACGCGGAAGGCCATGCCGGTGAGTTTTTTGTTCAACGCGGGAATCACCACGCCCACGGCCTTGGCGGCGCCTGTCGATGACGGGATGATGTTTTCCAGAATGCCGCGGCCGCCGCGCCAGTCTTTGTTCGAGGGGCCATCGACGGTTTTTTGCGTGGCGGTGGCAGCATGCACGGTGGTCATCAGGCCACGCTTGATGCCCCACTTGTCATTCAGCACTTTCGCCACAGGCGCGAGGCAATTGGTGGTGCACGACGCGTTGGAAATAATCGCCTGCCCGGCATACGATTTGTCGTTCACGCCATACACAAACATCGGCGTGTCGTCTTTCGAAGGCGCCGACATGATGACTTTCTTGGCGCCAGCCTTGAGATGTTTTTCCGCCGTGGCCTTGTCAAGAAAAAGCCCCGTGGCTTCGATCACGATATCCGCACCGACTTCGTTCCATTTCAGTTCAGCCGGGTCGCGCAATTGCGTCAAGCGGATCTTCTTGCCGTTGACGACGAGCGTGTTGCCCTCGACCGAAATCGAACCTTTGAATTTGCCGTGCACGGAATCGTGCTTCAACGTGTAGGCAAGATAATCCGGCTCCAGCAGGTCATTGATACCGACGATTTCAATATCGGGAAAATCCTGCACCGCCGCACGAAACACCATACGCCCGATGCGTCCGAAGCCATTGATGCCTACCTTGATTGCCATAACGATATCTCCAAAATATCTCTTAAAAACAAATGGTTGTATTACAAAATGTTCTTCACGACGGACGTGATATTTGCCGCCGTGAAGCCGAAATATTTGAACAACTCACCCGCTGGCGCGGATTCACCGTAGCGGTCAATGCCGACCACCGCACCTTCGAGGCCCACATACTTTCGCCAAAAATCCGACACGCCGGCTTCGACAGCGACGCGCGGCACTCCTTTCGGCAACACGTTCGCGCGATACGCGGCATCCTGCCGGTCGAACACATTGGTTGAGGGCATTGATACCACGCGCACCGCGATGTTTTCAGCTGCCAGCAGTTTTTGCGCTTCGAGCGCAAGCGTGACTTCGGAGCCGGTGGCGATGATGACCGCCCTGGCATTCGGCACGTCGGACAATACGTAACCGCCGCGCGCCACATCGGCGATTTGTGCCGTGCTGCGTTGGTTGAAATTCAGATTCTGCCGCGAGAACAGCAGACTCGTCGGGCCGTCGCTCCGCTCGACAGCGGCAATCCACGCGACCGTTGATTCCACCGTATCGCACGGACGCCACACGTCCATGTTCGGCAACAATCGCAGCACGGCCGCATGCTCGACCGGCTGGTGCGTCGGACCGTCTTCGCCCAAGCCGATGGAATCATGCGTGAACACGTATACGATGCGCTGCTTCATCAGCGCCGCCATGCGCAGCGCATTGCGCGCATAATCCGAGAAGGTGAGGAATGTCGCCACATACGGAATCACGCCGCCGTGCAGTGCCATGCCATTGGCGATCGCGCACATGCCGAATTCGCGCACGCCGAAAAACAGATAGTTGCCGCCGCCGGTATTGCCCACCGGTTTTGATCCCGACCACCACGTCAGATTCGATCCGGCAAGATCGGCCGAACCGCCGGCGAGTTCAGGCAAGCCCGGCGCCAATGCTTCAATGGCGTTTTGAGAGGCTTTGCGCGTGGCGATGGTTTCGGCTTTGTCGACAACCTGCGCCAGCACCTTGGCCGCGTGATTTTTCCAGTCGCGTGGCAACTCACCCGCCATACGGCGCTTTAGCTCAGCAGCCAATTCTGGATGCTGTTTGGAATACGCCGCAAATTTATCATTCCATGCGGCTTCGGCCTTAGCGCCGCGGCCACGCGCGTCCCAACCCGCATATACCGCCTCGGGAATTTCAAACGGCGGATGATCCCAGCCGATCGCCGCACGCGTGGCGGCAATTTCTTCCGCGCCCAGCGGCGCGCCATGCGCACCGCCGGTGTTGGCTTTTTTCGGCGCCCCCTTGCCGATGATGGTTTTGCAGCAAATCAACACCGGCTTCGCGGTTTCCTTTTGCGCTTCTGCGATCGCGGCGCTCACCGCGTCGGCATTGTGCCCGTCAATATCACGAATCACGCGCCAGCCATAAGCCTCGAAACGCTGCGGCGTGTTATCGGTGAACCATTGTTTGATCTGCGCTTTTTCGGAATCAATCGAGATGCCGTTATGGTCGTAGAGCGCAATCAGTTTATTCAGTCCCAGCGTGCCGGCGAGCGAACACACCTCATGCGAAATGCCTTCCATCAGGCAACCGTCACCGAGAAACACATAGGTGCGATGATCAACGATGGCATGCCCGTCACGATTAAATTCCGCCGCCAGCATGCGTTCCGCCAGCGCCATGCCCACCGCGTTGGCGATGCCCTGCCCCAGCGGGCCAGTGGTGGTTTCCACGCCTGGTGTCATGCCGTGTTCGGGGTGGCCTGCCGTTTTGGAATGCAGTTGGCGGAAGCGCTTCAACTCCGCCATCGGCAGGTCATAACCCGTCAGATGCAGCAACGCATACAACAGCATCGAACCGTGCCCGTTCGACAGCACAAAGCGGTCGCGGTTGGCCCACGCCGGGTTGGCGGGGTTATGACGCAGGTGATGGTTCCACAGGGCTTCCGCAATATCCGCCATACCCATTGGCATGCCCGGATGGCCGGAATTGGCCTGTTGAACAGCGTCCATCGCAAGCGCGCGGATCGCGTTGGCCAGATCGGCTTTGGAAGTCATTGTCGGCTGATTCACAAGAAGGCTACTGGGAAGAAAACTATGGTGCGATTATAGCGCCGTGCACGGGCATGGGCGACCCCTTCGGCGTCGTTGTCACGTAGCGCGCGGGCGGAAATGCTGGCGACTACTATTCACGGCGCTGTGTTACGGGCTCCCGCCTGCGCGGGAGCGACGGAGTGGGTTTGAAAAGGGGCGTCCGCACTCGCGCAAGTCTGGCGAGTAAATCCACTTGGGAGCCGCCAGGCTGCCCCTGGCAACATTGACGATTAAAAACGAGCGTTGAAACCAATGTGCGGCGCCATTTCACCGCCTCCGCCACTATTCGTCCCGCCGCGTAAGCTTAACCCCCAACTGTTTCAACTTGCGATACAAATGCGTGCGTTCCAACCCGACGATCTCCGCCACGCGACTGATATTCCCACCCTCTTTTCCCAAGTGATATTCGAAATAGGCGCGTTCAAACGCGTCGCGTGCTTCACGTAGCGGCTGGTCGAACGCGGGCGCCTGCTGCACCGGCGTGGGATCGGGCAGCGCGCGCGCCACGTCTTCGGCGGTAATTTCTTCACTTTGCGCGGTTTGCGCCAGGGTGCGCACCACGCTTTCGAGTTGCGTGATATTGCCGGGCCAATCGAAGTTGCGCAGTGCGTTAAGCGCCGCAGTGGAAAACTGGCGAGAAGCGATTTCCCGGGCTTCGACCATGCGCGCCAGCACCAACCCGGCCAGTTCCGGGATATCGTCGCGATGCTGCCGGAGACTGGGAATGGTAATGGTCATCGTCGACAGCAATTCGTAGAGCTGCGCCTCGAAAACACCCTCGGCCGCGACGTCCGCCAGTGGACGCGAGGCGCCGCATAGCACCCGCGTGTTGTATCGCGCGACCTTGGCGAGCAGCAGCAGCATGCCTTTTTGCTCGGCGCGCGCGAGGCCCGCGACATCATGCACGAACAGCGTGCCATCGCGCGCCTTGTTGAGCAGTTCAATCGGTTCGCTGGCCAGTTGCGCGGTGGTCTCGGGCGTCACCCACGGGGTGTTGCGCGCGTGCAGCACGCGCGCGCAAATTTCGATCCCGCTGCCGGGTTCACCCACCAGCACCACCGGAGAGCGCATGTTGGCGATGCGCTCCAGCCGCTGTTTAAGATCGGCGATCACGGGGGCGCGCCCCAACGCGCCCAGCGACGCGCCGGGCTTCGGTTGCTCAGCGCTGTGCTTTAAGGCGCGGCCCACGGTGGTGAGCAATTTTTGCAGCGCAATCGGTTTTTCCAGAAAATCAAACGCGCCAATGCGCGTGGCTTCGACTGCCGTGTCGATGGTGCCGTGGCCCGACATCATTACCACCGGCATGGTGAGCTGGCCATTGCTGGCCCATTCCTTGAGCAGGGTAATGCCGTCGGTATCCGGCATCCAGATATCCAGCAGCACCATGTCCGGGCGCGCGTCATTGCGACTGTTACGCGCCTCCGAGGCATTTTGCGCCAAGGTGATTTTGTAGCCTTCGTCGGAAAGTATTTCCGATAAAAGCTCGCGAATACCGATTTCGTCGTCTACGACCAATATCTCTTGCATGGTGTGCTCTCTGTGCTTCGCTGGACGTGCAGGTTTCGTACGGGAATCATGCGGCCGTTTTCGTCAATGGCGTTTCGGGTGTAACCGTTGCGTATTGCACCACCGGCAACGTAATCATTACCTGCGCGCCGTGCGGTTCGATGTTGCCGATGGCGACATGGCCGCCATGTTCTTCGATGATTTTTTTCACGATCACCAGACCCAGGCCGGTGCCCTTGGTCTTGGTAGTGACATACGGCTCGAAGGCGCGCTTCATCAGGTGCTCAGGAAAGCCGCTGCCGTTGTCGGTGACGCTAAAGCGGATGCTGTTATCAACCACCGCGCTTTTGACCACGATGCGTGGCAGCGGTGTGTCGCCGAGCGCGTCCTGCGCGTTTTGCAGCAGGTTGTGGATGACTTGCCGCAGTTGCGCGGCGTCGCCGACGATGCGTGGCAGCTTGGCCGCCAGATCAAGCTGGATGCTGGAACCCAGCGATTCGTAGAGCGTCAATACCTCGTGTACCAACGCATTCAGATCCAGCTCACGCATGGCGGGGTCCGGCGCACGCGCATACTGGCTAAAGGCATCGACCATGCGCTTTAACGCCGCCACCTGATTGACGATAGTTTGTGTGGATCGCTCCAGCATGCCGGCGTCGGCGGCTTCGAGTTTGGGTGCGAGTTTCATTTGCAGCCGCTCGGCCGACAACTGTATCGGCGTCAACGGATTCTTGATTTCATGTGCGAGCCGGCGCGCGACTTCGGCCCAGGCAGCGTCGCGTTGTGCCTGCAGTACGTGTGTCACGTCGTCGAACACCACGACAAAGCCGCTTTCTCCGCCTTGTGTACCACTGGGGAGGCGCTTGCCGCGCAGCAGCAAATGCTGTTCCCCGGATTGTGTTTTTCGTTCGGCCTGGCGCTCCCATTCTTCATCACCGGTTTCGACAAAACCATCGGTAATTTCGCTGCCGAGCGCGGACAGCGTCGCATCGACGTTTCCCCACGTCTGCGCGGGTAATCCCAGCAAGGCGTCGCTTTTTAAGCCGAGTATGGCGGAAGCACTGGGATTGGCGCTGCGCAGCGTGAGTTTTTCGTCGAACACCAATACGCCAGCCGACAAGTGCGCCAGGATACTTTCAAGATAGGCCTTGGATTGCACGACTTCCGCCTGATTGCGTTCGGCGAGGCTGCGCGCGTCATCCAGTTGCCCGGTCATGCTGTTGAAGGACTGCATCAACTGGCCAAGCTCGTCGCGGCTCGACACGATGGCGCGGCGGCTGTAATCGCCTTGGGCCACCGCGCGCGTGCCCTCCACCAGTGCAATCAGCGGCGCGGACAACTCTTCCGATAACAAAAAGGCCGCCGCCAACGCGGCCAGCACGGACAGGAGCAAGGTCATGGTGAGTGTAATGCCATACAACCGCTTGAGTCCGACCCGCCCCAGCACCAGCTCCTGATATTCTCGGTACCCCTGTTGCACCACCTCGGCGTTTTGCGCCAGATTTTGCGGCACCACCTGCACCAGTTGCAGGGCGCGTGGCTCTTCCGCCAATGACAACACGTTCACCGGCGCCACCACTCTGAGCAGCAAACCGCGATCAGGCGACGCATCCGCCAACGCATACACCTGCCGCGAACGCAACAGGCGCATGGCCTCCGCCGGCGGCGTATCAGGCGAGACGCTGGCGCCGACCGAGCCAGCATGCGCGATCACGCGGCCCCGTGACGTAAACAGCGAGGCCTCGGTGACGCCGGCCTGTTCGCGCAGCGCATTGAGGATCACCGCGTGCTCGGTGGTGGGTCGGGTAGACAATTGAAACGCGAGGGCGGTACCTTTCGATTTGAGATCTTTCAGCATATTGTCGAGTACTTCCTGACTCAGCTTGAGACCACCTTCCAGCGCCTTGTCGACTTTGACATCGAACCACGATTCGATGCTTTTGCCGAGAAACTGTATCGACATACCGTAGAGCAACACACCGGGCACCACCGCCATTACGGCAAACAGCACCACCAACCGCAACGTAAGCCTTGCACCAAAGACGCCGGCTTTCAACCGGTGACGCAAATTCGCCAACTGCCAGATCACCAGGGCAGCCAACCCGGCCGCGATGGTACCGTTGACGATCAACAAGGTGCGATAGTGTTGCGCGAACAAAGCGGTATTCGCGCTCGCCATGGCAATCAGAAATAATCCGACTGCGCACAGCACTACAAGGAGCACGATCGCGTAACGACGCCGTGTGGAGGGCGTGCCGGCACTGAGAATGGCGGGCGGTTCGGTAGTCATGGGGTGACCGTCCAACGGTACCAGTCGGATCCGATGTTCCAGTCGCGACCGCTGTTTAACTGAAACGGCTTCGGGAGCTGCGACGCATCAAGTCGCAGACGTAATTCGGCGGTATGGCTGGAATCCTTGCGCAGGGCGCCGGGTTCGATGTCTTCGCGGCGGCGCACGCGCGACAGAAACGCCAATGCTTCGGCCAGCGTGGGGAAATTCTGATAAAGCGCACCGGCGCCTACGCGGTACTGGCGCGTCAGGGTGTTAAACGACAGGCGCTGCTGTTGCCGCACCGACACGACTTTTTCGTTGGTCCAATACCAGCGCGGGCGCGTGACTTCCAGCTCGAGCAGGAAATACAGCGGCACGCCTTTGTGCAAGACATCATCCAGCAAGGGCGTAAGCTGAATGTCAAACTCCGCCTCGAGAACGTAACCGTCATCTGCCGCGGTCAGCGTGGCCTTGCGCACGTCTATGCCGCTCGACTGTGCGGCCTGCGCCGTAACGGACAACAACCCGCACGACCATGCCAGGCACACCGTCACGAGCCATCGCACCATGTGCTCGGCCAAGTGGCTAGATTTTCTGCAGCAATGCGTAATAAAAGCCGTCATGCCGGTCGTCCGGAAGTATTTGGCCCGCGAGGTCGGGAGCAAAATCGGATGGCGGAAGGAGCTGCGGTTGCGCATCTGGGTGGCGCGCCAAAAACCGCGCCATCTGATGATGGTTTTCCTCCCTGAACACGGAACACGTCACGTAGAGGAATTTACCACCAGCCGCCAACAGCCGCCACAGGGCCTCGAGAATGTCTTCCTGCGTCTGCGCGAATTTGGCGGCATCGGACGGACGGCGCAGCCACTTGATGTCCGGATGCCGCCGTGTCACGCCCGACCCCGAACACGGCACGTCGGCGAGAATACGATCGAATAGCGCGCCATCCCACCACACGGCGGGCGTGCGCGCGTCGCCGCACAGGGTGGTTGCCGCAAGGCCCAACCGCGACAAATTCGCCTGCAGCCGGGTTAAACGATCCGCGCTGTCGTCGAGCGCGGTCAGCGTAATGTCGGCGAGTTCCAGCAGGTGCGCGGTCTTGCCGCCGGGGGCGGCACAGGCATCCAGCACCCGCATGCCGCTGGCGGCGTCGAGCAGCGGCGCAGCGCGCTGTGCGGAAGCATCCTGCACGCTGACCTGTCCGTCAAGAAAGCCCGGCAACTTTTCCACCGGCATGGGTTTGTCGAGCACCACCGCTTGCATTTCCAGCGCGCTGGCGGCGATGCCGGTTTCGGTTAATCGCGCAAGGTAGGCTTCGCGTGTAATGCGCCGGGTGTTCACGCGCAGCGTCATGGGCGCATGGCGGTTTCCGGCGTCTAGCACCTCGGCAAAATGCGCGGGATACTGCGCGCGAATTTTTTCCACCCACCACGCCGGATAGGAATAGCGGCCGGTATCGCTGTGCGTGGCGCCGGCTCGCAGTTCCGCGCGGCGGCGCAAAAATCCGCGCAGCACCGCGTTGACCAATCCCTTGGCTGGCGCCGCGCGCATAGCGATGCACGCGGCGACGGCGTGATCGACCACCGCGTGCGGCGCGGCGCGCGTGTGTTCGAGTTGATATAACGCGACGCGCAGCAAGTGGCGCAGGCGTTCGTCACGCAAGGGCTTGTTCAAGAGGGGCGCAATCAGGGCATCAAGTGCGCCGAGGTGCCGCAGTACACCGTAGCAAAGATCCTGCACCAGTGCGCGCGGCGCGCCGGTGAGCCCGGCTTGACGGCGCCACAGGTCGGCCAGTTCCAGATCCAGATTGCGGCCCGCGAGTACTCGCTCGACGACGCCGGCAGCCAGAACTTGTGCGTCGCGCATCAATTAATCATGACGGCGTAGGGGCGCCAAAACGCGCGGTGGTGGCGATGGAATAGCCGCCGAGAAAAGCTGCGGTAGCCATGCGTTTGCCGCCAGCGCGCTGCAACTCCAGTATCGATAATGCGCCTTTGCCGCAGGCCACGACCAGTTCTCCAGGAGCGGATGTGCAGACCGTGCCCGGCGCGCCGGTGGCGGCATGCGGGCTTGCGCGCCAAAATTTAATGGTTTCACCACCGAGTACGGAAAAAGCGCCGGGAAACGGATTAAACGCACGGATTTTCCGGTGGATCGTCACCGCGTCTTCGTTCCAGTCGATGAGCGCTTCGGACTTGGAAATTTTCGCGGCATACGTCGCAAGTGCGTTGTCCTGCGGCTGCTGTTTCAGGGGAGCGCTCAACACGTCATTGATCATTTCAGCACCTAATGTGGCAAGCCGGTCATGCAGTTCCCCTGCGGTTTCTTCGCCGCCAATAAGCAGCGCTTGTTGCGCCAGCATGTCCCCGGTATCCAGCCCTTCGTCCATTTGCATGATGGTGATGCCGGTGCGCTTATCACCCGCCAATATAGCTCGCTGGATCGGCGCGGCCCCACGCCAGCGGGGCAACAGGGACGCGTGAATATTGATACAGCCCAGACGCGGAAGCGGCAAGATCGTTTTAGGTAATATTAGTCCATAAGCAGCCACGATCATTGCATCGGCGGCAGCTTCTCGAATCAATTGGGTTGCGTCGTCGTGCTTAAGTGTTTGAGGCTGGGAAATATTAAGTTTTTGTTTTTGTGCAGTTTTTTTAACAGCAGAGGGTTCCAACCGGAGTCCGCGCCCAGACGGTCGATCTGGTTGAGTAAGCACTAACACAATTTCGTGTCCCGCCTCCACCAACGCACTCAGCGCTATTGCAGCAAATTCCGGTGTGCCCGCAAAAATCAACCGCATGAATGTACCTTGACGGCAGTTGTCATGATCTGGACCGCGATAGCGATGGCTAAAGCGGCTAACGGCCGTGCCAACCATGCGTGCGCGGAACGCGCCGGCGCGTCAGGCCGGTTCACGCTGACGCTTCTTGATTTTGCCGAGGATACGCTGACGTTTCAGGCGTGACAGTTTTTCGACAAACACCTTGCCGTCGAGATGATCCATTTCGTGCTGGATGCACACTGCCAGCAGGCCCTCCGCCGCCAGCTCAAATGGCTCGCCCAGTTCGTTCAAAGCGCGTACGCGAACCTGCTGCGCGCGCGTAACTTTTTCGTAAATACCGGGTACGGACAGACAGCCTTCGTCACAGTCTGCTTCGCCTGACATTTCGAGGAGTTCCGGGTTGATGAAAACCTGTAATTGATCACGCGTAGGTGATTGATCAATGACGATAATTCGCAAATGGACGTCGACCTGTGTTGCGGCGAGACCAACACCGGGTGCCGCGTACATGGTTTCCCCCATGTCTTTGATTAATCTACGAATTTTGTCATCGACTTGTGTCACACGTGCCGCTACGGTGTGCAAACGCGGGTCTGGATACAATAAAATAGGGAGCGTCGCCACAAAAAGCCTTGCCAATATAACAAACTAGATGCAGAATTTAATCCAAATTATCATGTTGCGTGCGTACAACAACGCGTTGCGTCATCATAGCGCTTGCGTGTTCCACATGTGATTCGTGATCAGATATACCATCGTTCTCGTTCTGCATGCAGGAATGATGCGAGACGGGATTTTCATCGGGGTGCTTTTATGAAAAACAAGATTATATCGCTGCTGGTTGTTGCCTCCGCCGCCCTTTGGGTGGCTTGTACGGGTATGGCGGCGGCACAGGGTCAGAGTAGTAGCGATACTACTATTAAGGCGGATGCGCCGGACCGCTACACCGTGCAACGCGGCGACACGCTGTGGGGCATCTCCGGACGCTATCTCGAGAAGCCTTGGAACTGGCCCAAGCTGTGGGACATGAATCGCGAACAAGTGCGTAACCCGCATCGTATTTACCCCGGCGACGTGCTGGTGCTGGATCGCACCACAGGCCAGTTGCGTGTCGATAGTGTCAAGCTTTCACCCGGCGTGCGCCGTGAAGATATCTCGCAGGCGGTGCCTACGATAGAACCGGGTGCGATCAGTGCGTTTGTATCGCGACCGATGGTGGTCAGCGAAACCGAACTGGAGAACTCGCCGCGTATCATGGCCACCGAGGAAAACCGGGTGGCTGTCGGTGCGGGTAATATGGCATTTGCCAAGGGCTTGAGCAAAGAAAAGGGCGTCGCGTGGCAAATTTATCGCCGTGGCGAAAAGCTGGTTAATCCGGATACGGGCGAAACGTTAGGCTACTTGGCGCTGTATTTGGGTGAGGCGCGTGTACGTCAATTTGGAGAGGTTAGCCGCCTTGAGATAATGTCTTCCACGCAGGAAATCTACACCGACGATCGGCTGTTGCCCGTTGGGAAAGAAGTACCTCAGTTCGCCTACGTTCCTAGGGCGCCCACTACGAAAATTCAAGGGCGCGTAATTGCCTTGAACCACAATATTTGGGAAACCGGTAAATATTTCGTTGTTTCATTATCCAAAGGGGCAAAGGACGGTTTGGAAGTCGGCCACGTATTAGCGTTGCATCGTAGCCAGAACGCTGCTCGTTATAACCTGCGCACTAGCCCGCTTTATGGCCGGGCGGGCCCGACCGGAGACGAAACACGGCGCACCTACTACGAAAGCCGCCTGACGCCTCGCGATGGACCGGTATATCCGGTTACCTCTCCCCTTGATGACTCCGAGCTCGCGAACTTACCGGACGAGACCTATGGCCTCGTGATGGTTTTCCGCACGTTTGACCGAGCATCGTTCGCGTTGGTAATGGATTCCAAACGACCGGTCGCGATTTCGGACATCGTCACCACGCCTTGATTATTGTGCGGCCGCCCAGCGACTGAACGCGGCCGCGCATTTTCCCGAGCATGCCGCTGGCGCCCGATATCGAGGCTTGGCTGCGGCTGGGCCTCACCGAGGGACTAGGCGGTGAGGCGTTCCGCAAGTTGCTCTCCGCTTTCGGCGGACCGGAGCAAATTCTCGGCGCCAGCCACACCTCGCTCACCACCATTGTAAACGGCAAGATCGCCGATGCCATACTCGAAGGCCGACTGTATGGCGAGTTGGCCGCGGTGGAAACCTGGCTGGCCGATGCACACAATCATGTCGTGACTTTCGCGGACACGGAATATCCCCAGGCGCTGCTGCAAACGCCGGACCCTCCACCACTGATTTACGTCAAAGGCCGTCGCGAACTGCTTAACCAACCGGCGATTGCGATTGTCGGCAGCCGTAACGCTACGGCGCAGGGCAAGCTTACTGCCGAATTGTTTGCGACGGCGTTGAGCAATGCGGGCCTGTGCGTGGTCAGCGGACTAGCGCTGGGCATAGATGCCGCTGCGCATCGGGGCGGCTTGGCGGGATTGTCTTCCACCATTGCCATTATCGGCACTGGGCTCGACAAGGTGTATCCAGCACGCAATCGCGAACTGGCGCACGCGATCGCGGAAAACGGCGCCATTATTTCCGAGTTTGCGTTGGGCACACCGCCATTGGCGGCAAATTTCCCGCGCCGTAACCGGTTGATCAGCGGCATGACGCGCGGCTGCGTGGTGGTGGAAGCCGCATTATCGAGTGGCTCGCTGATCACCGCCCGCATCGCCAATGAGCTTGGCAAAGACGTGTTTTCTATTCCCGGCTCGATCCACTCTACCCTGTCCAAGGGCTGCCACGTACTGATTAAACAGGGCGCCAAGCTGGTGGACGACGCGGCGGATATCCTTGGCGAGTTGCGCCTGCCGACGCCTGCGGGCGGGGCCGCCAAAGCAACCGCGGCTTCAGAGCACCCGTTGCTGGCACACATGGCCTTTGATCCATGCGATATCGACACGCTGGCCGGGCGCGCCGGATTGCCGGTACACGAGGTCAGCGCGGCATTAGTTCAGCTTGAAGTGGACGGCGTGGTTGCCGGCCTGCTCGGAGGGCTATGGCAGAGGATATCGTAACTGTTTGTTTTTATTGCTTATAATGTAGTAATTGTTTACCCGTGTTGTGCCGCTCGTGACGTGCTGCGCTTGCGCTCCCGCCCTGTTTGTTCTTATTATCTGCCGCTCTTTTAGCGCCGCCCGCTAACATCCCGCAGGCGGCGAATCCAGCTTTATTGCGCGAGCACCCCGAAAAAACCATGTCAAAACAACTAATTATCGCTGAGAAGCCGTCTGTGGCCAGCGATATCGCGCGCGTACTGGGCGGCTTCAAGCGCCACGATGACTATTTTGAGAGCGATGAGTATGTTTTGTCGTCCGCCGTAGGGCATCTGGTGCAAATCGCCGTGCCGGAAGAATTCGAAGTCAAGCGCGGCAAGTGGTCGTTTGCCAACCTGCCGGTAATCCCGCCGCATTTTGATCTGCTGCCGATCGAGAAATCCGAGGCACGACTGAAACTGCTGACCAAACTGCTCAAACGCAAAGACATCACCGGCGTGATCAACGCATGCGACGCGGGCCGCGAGGGCGAACTGATCTTTCGCTATATCGCCAGTCATGCCGGCTGCAAGAAACCCGTGAAGCGTTTGTGGCTGCAATCGATGACAGCGGGTTCGATCAAGGAAGGCTTCAAGAATTTGCGCAGCGACGCCGAAATGCAACCACTGGCTGACGCGGCGATCTGCCGTTCCGAGGCGGACTGGCTGGTGGGCATTAACGGCACGCGCGCGATGACGGCGTTCAATTCCAAAAGCGGTGGTTTTCACAAGACGCCGGTCGGCCGCGTGCAAACGCCGACACTAGCCATCCTGGTCGAGCGAGAGGAAAAGATCAAACGCTTTGTACCCAAGGATTACTGGGAAGTACACGGTACTTTTGGCGTTTCCGATGGCTCGTACACGGGTCGCTGGATAGACGAGAATTTCGCCAAGGCTAAAAAGGACGCCAAGGATGGCGAAGGCGACGCTGTTAATCCGGACCTCAGAGCCGAACGCATCTGGGACGCAAAAACCGCAGAAGCCGTCAAGACCAAGTGCGAAGGCAAACCCGGCATCATCGAGGAAGAAAGCAAGCCCACCACGCAAGCGTCCCCGCTGTTGTTCGATCTGACCAGCTTGCAACGCGCAGCGAATGGGCGTTTTGGTTTCAGCGCGCGCACCACGCTTTCGCTGGCGCAGTCGCTGTACGAAAAACACAAGGTGCTAACCTATCCGCGTACCGACGCGCGCGCGCTGCCGGAAGACTATGTCGACACGGTGAAAGAAACCCTGAAAGTGCTTTCGGACTCGGAATACGCGCCGTTCGCGAAAAAGATTTTAAAGCAAGGCTGGGTCAAACCCACCAAGCGCATATTCAACAACGCAAAAATTTCCGACCACTTCGCCATTATCCCCACCGGCCAGCCGCCGAAAGCGTTGAACGAAATCGAAACCAAGTTATATGACCTGGTGGTGCGCCAGTTCCTCGCGGTGTTTTATCCAAGCGCGGAATATCTCGTCACCACGCGCATCACGCGTGTTGAAAAAGAAGCGTTCAAGAGCGAAGGCAAGGTGCTGGTCAACGCCGGCTGGCTGGAGGTCCATGGCAAGGCGGCCGCAGAAGATGGCGATGCACCTAATCTGGTGGCAGTGAAAAAAGGCGAAAAAGCCAAGACCGAAAGAATCGATGTGCTCGCCACGCAGACCAAGCCGCCCGCGCGGTTTAACGAAGCCACGCTGCTGTCGGCGATGGAGGGCGCAGGTAAACTGGTGGAAGACGAGGAACTGCGCGACGCGATGAAAGAACGGGGTCTCGGCACGCCCGCGACGCGCGCTGTTACCATCGAAAAATTGATCGCCGAGGAGTATGTCGTGCGACTCGGCCGGGAATTGCAAGCGACGCCCAAGGCCTTTGCATTGCTGACGCTGTTGCGCGGGCTGGATATACCGGAGCTGGCGTCGCCCGAAATGACCGGCGAATGGGAATTCAAGCTGAAGGAGATGGAGCACGGCAAGCTGAAGCGCGACACCTTCATGCGCGAAATCGGCAAAATGACTCGTCATATCGTCGAGCGCGCCAAGGCGCATGACAGTGAATCCGTGCCCGGTGACTACGTCACGCTGAAAGCCAAGTGCCCCAGTTGTGGCGGCAAGATTACCGAAAACTATAAGAAATTCCAGTGCGAGAAATGTGATTTTTCGCTGTGGCGCATCCTCGCAGGCCGGCAGTTCGAATCGACTGAAATCGACGAACTCATCGCCAGGAGAAGCATCGGCCCGCTGCAAGGGTTTCGTTCACGGCTGGGACGTCCGTTCGCCGCCAATATCAAGCTCAATGCCGAAAACAAACTGGAATTCGATTTCGGCCAAGCCAATGAAGATGCCGAGCCGGTGGATTTCACCGGTCAGGAATCCGTCGGGGCCTGCCCCAAGTGTGGCGGCAAGGTCTACTCGCACGGCATGGCGTATCTGTGTGAAAAAGCCGCTGCGCAGCCGCGCACCTGCGATTTCCGCACGGGCAAAATCATTCTTCAGCGCAACATTGAGCCCGAGCAGGTCACCAAGCTCCTGAAAGACGGCAAGACGGACTTGCTACATAAATTCATCAGCAAAAAGGGCCGGCCGTTCTCGGCGTTTCTGGTGCGTGGGTCGGATGGCAAGGTGTCGTTTGAGTTTGCGCCGCGTGAGGCCAAGGCAGGCGCTGGTGCCAGCACCAAGGCGGGTACGAAAGGCACCGCCGACACAAAAGTAGCCGAGAAGCCGGCCGTCAAAAAGAAGGCGCCAGCCAAGGCACGCAAGGCTGCGTGACGCGGGTTTGACCCCGGGCGTTGTAAGCTTCGATTACCTGTTGCGGTTGGGATAGCTATGCTAATGATCAACAATGATGTCGTTGCCCAAACGCTGAACATGCGCGAGTGCATCGAGGTGCAAGAAGAGGCTTTCGCGGGACTGTTGCACGGCAAGGCGATATTTCGGCCGCGTATCGACACCTATGTGCCGTGTGATCGCGAAGATGGCTATTACCGTTTTGGGACCGTCGAAGGATCCAGCGGTGGCTATTATGCTGTGCGCTTGAAATCGGACATCGTGCATTGGCCGAAAGGCGAGGACGGCAGTGTCTCGGAAAGCAAGTATTGCATGCAACCCGGTACTTTTTGCGGGCTGGTAATTCTTTACAGCGCGGGCAATGGCGAACCGCTGGCGATCATGAATGACGGTCACTTGCAGCATATGCGCGTGGGCGCTGCGGCGGGCATCGGCACGCGCTTATTGGCGCGCGAAGATGCCTGCACGGTGGGCATGATCGGCTCCGGCGGCATGGCGCGCACGTTCCTCGAGGCCTATGCCGTAGTGCGCAAGCTCAAGAGCGTCAAGGTGTTCAGCCGCAATCCGGAAAACCGCGCTCGTTACGCGGCAGAAATGTCAAAGGCGCTGAGTCTTGAGGTAGTGGCGGTGGATTCCGCGCGCGAGGCTGTACGCGGCGTGGACATACTCTCGACCTGTACCGACAGTATCACGCCCACCATCGATCCGGCTTGGCTGGAACCAGGCATGCATGTGGTGAATTTAGGCCCGCATGAAATTTCAGCTGACGTAGCCGCGCGCTTCGACGTCAAGGTCCAGCAAGGCAAAGAAGGTTTGCCCATCCCCGAAAGCGAGATGTTCAAGCAGGGTATCGGCGGCAGTCTGGGGGCTTTCGTAATGGGTACCGAGGAACAACGAAAACGCCTGCCTCGCGCGACCAAAAATCTGAAGTTGGGTGAGTGGCCGGTTTACACGGACGTGCTGTCAGGCAAATCTCCCGGTCGCACATCCCGCGATCAGATCACGCATTACCGCACCATTGGTAACTGGGGGGTGCAGTTTTCGTCAGTGGGTTCACTGGTTTATCGCAAGGCCAAGGCCGCGGGGCTGGGACATGAACTACCGACGGAATGGTTTTTACAGGACATCCGTAATTGAGTCGTAACGGGGTCACTACTGCACTTCAACGCGTGGCGCTTTCTTTTTAACAGGCTACACTGCCGGTTCCAATAACGGAGAACAGCATGAAAATTAAACGCATTGAGCACGTGGGCATTCTGGTCAAGGACGTGGATAAAAGCCGCGCGCTGTGGGAGGATTGTTTCGGCATCAAGCTGGGTGGGGTGGAAACGAATCCCGTCCGACCAGTCAAGCTGGCCCTGTATCCCATCGGCGAGTCAATGGTGGAGTTGATCGCCGGCACCACGCCCGACAGCAAGCACGCGCAAATGATTGCCGAAGGTAAGGGCGGCATCAATCACATCTGTTTTGAAGTCGAAAACATAGACGAAGCCCTTGCGGAATTAAAAGCCAAGGGCGTACCGCTTCTGGACCAAGTGCCCCGCCATGGTCACGCCAATAGCCGTATCGCGTTTCTGGATCCGGCAGGCACGGAAGGTTGCCTGATTGAACTCGCGGAATTACCTGCGGAATCGCATCACGCTTGATTGACCCGCAGTACCGCGTTATTCGAGGGCCGTTAACATGCTAAACGTCGAGGTTGCGGACGCCTAAGGCATTGGTTTCTATAAAGGCGCGGCGCGGCTCCACGGCGTCACCCATGAGCGTGCTGAAAATCTCGTCGGCGCCGATGGCATCTTCGATTTGCGCGCGCAGCAAGCGCCGCACTTTCGGATCCATGGTAGTTTCCCACAACTGCTCGGGATTCATTTCGCCCAGACCTTTGTAACGCTGTACGGTAACGCCGCGCTGCGCTTCGGCGAGAATCCAATCAATGGCGTCCCGGAATTCCTTAACCGGCTGCTGGTGCTCACCAAATTTCACGTGCGCGCCTTCGCTCAACAAACCCTGTAACACGGCTGCCGTCTTTTTGATTTGAGCATAGTCGCCGCTGTGAACAAAATCAGCATCGATGCGCGTACGGTGCTCGACGCCGTGCTGTATCTTATTGATTTGTATGATGAATTGTTCGATCTTTTCATCGTAGGTGGCAGCTATTTTAATTTTGTCGGATTTCACCAATCCAGCGATCAACTTTGCGCTGCGCGTGGCAGCGGCCTCGTTGGACAAATCGAGCTCCACCGGTTGTTGCAGCAAAACATGCAACACGGCTTCGTCTGCGAGCCGGCTGGCACGATCAATGACCGCTTCGGCCAGCAGGTAATCCTTAGCCACCGCTTCCAGCGCTTCTTTGCTAAGCGGCGCTGCGGTTGCTGAAGGATAAAGCTGGGCACCCGCCAGCGCGAGCTTGAGCAGATATTGTTTGTGCTCGTGTTCATCCTTCAGATAGCGCTCGGTCTTGCCGTGCTTTAGACGATAGAGCGGCGGCTGCGCAATATAAATATGACCACGCTCGACCAGTTCAGGCATCTGCCGATAGAAAAAAGTCAGCAGCAACGTGCGGATATGCGCACCGTCGACGTCGGCGTCCGTCATGATGATTATGCGGTGATAACGCAACTTGTCGGCAGAGTATTCGTCCTTGCCAATGCCGGTACCCAGCACGCTGATCAGCGTGGTGATTTCGGTGGAGGACAACAATTTGTCGAAGCGGGCCTTCTCTACGTTTAGTATCTTGCCGCGTAAGGGCAAAATAGCCTGAAACTTGCGGTCACGGCCTTGCTTGGCGGAGCCGCCGGCGGAATCACCCTCTACCAGATACAGCTCGCACAGTTTCGGGTCCCGCTCCTGGCAATCCGCCAGTTTTCCGGAGAGCCCGAAGGAATCGAGTACGCCTTTGCGCCGGGTTAGTTCACGCGCCTTGCGCGCAGCTTCCCGGGCGCGCGCAGCATCGACGATTTTGCCGCAGATGACTTTGGCGTCGTTCGGTTTTTCCAGCAGGAATTCCATCAACTTGGCGGCTACCACTTCTTCGACCGCCGGTCGCACTTCGGAAGACACCAGTTTTTCCTTGGTCTGCGAAGAGAATTTCGGTTCCGGCACTTTGACCGACAGAACGCAGGTCAAGCCCTCTTTCATGTCATCGCCGGTGGTTTCCACCTTGGCCTTTTTGGCGAGCTCGGTGTTGACGATGTAGTTATTGAGCGTGCGTGTCATGGCGGCGCGCAGGCCTGTCAGATGTGTACCACCATCGCGCTGCGGAATATTATTGGTAAAACACTGCATCGATTCCTGATAGGAATCGTTCCATTGCATGGCCACTTCAACAATGATGCCGTCTTTCTCGCCGGTCGCATGAAATATGGTCTGATGCAGCACGCTCTTGCTGCGGTTCATGTATTCGACAAAACCGCGGATACCACCACTGAAGGCGAAGTTTTCTTCCTTGCCGGTACGCTGATCCAGCAAAACGATTTTTACGCCATGATTCAAAAACGACAATTCTCTCAGGCGTTTTGCCAGTATGTCGTGGTGATATTCAATTTTACCGAAGACTTCGGTGCTCGCCATGAAATGCACTTCGGTACCGCGACGTTCGCTTTTCCCGGTCGATTTGAGCGGTGCTACTGCAACGCCATCACGAAATTCCATCTGGTGCATTTTGCCGTCACGACGTATTGTCAGCCGTAACCATTCGGATAAGGCGTTAACCACTGAAACACCAACGCCGTGCAAGCCACCTGATATCTTATAGGAATTGCTGTCGAATTTGCCGCCTGCATGCAGTTCTGTCATGACGACTTCGGCGGTAGAACGCTTTAATTCATCCTCCGGATGGATGCCCGTGGGTATACCGCGTCCATTATCGGCCACGCTAATGGAATTATCAGTATGGATGGTAATGGTTATTTCATTGCAATAACCGGCAAGCGCTTCATCGATGGCATTGTCAACCACCTCGAACACCATATGGTGCAGCCCGGAACCGTCGCTGGTGTCTCCAATATACATGCCGGGACGCTTTCTGACGGCCTCCAGTCCCTTGAGCATTTTGATGCTGGACGAGTCATAATCACTTGCGTCCTTGATATCTTTTGAATCCTTGTTCTCTGCCATTTTTACGGGTTTCGACTTTCTTTTTATATTGCTGTTATCGGCTGCTGCCAGGAATAGATATCGTAACGATTAAATACGCATCGGCATGACAACATAACGGAAATCATCACGTTCGGGTATGGTAATCAGCATGCTACTGTTGGCATCGCCAAAGGCACAATCTATTTTTTCACTATGAACATTGGTCAGAACATCCAGCAAATAGGTAATATTGAACCCGACATCGAGCGCATCTCCGTTGTAGTTCACTTCCATTTCTTCCTGCGCTTCTTCCTGTTCACTGTTGGTGCAGGAAATACGCAGGCTGTCACCGGCGATCAACCACCGAACACCACGGAATTTTTCATTTGAAAGTATGGCCGCCCGCTGCAGCGAATGCAGCAATCCTTGTCGTTCCAGGGTTATTTTCTTGTTGTAGTTAACCGGTATTACCCGTGTGTAATCAGGAAATTTTCCGTCTATGATTTTAGTTACCAGTTCGCTATTGCCATATTTGAATCTGACCTGAGCCACATAAAGTTCAACATGCAATAGCGCATCGTCCGAACTCAATTGCTTGGAAAGTTCCACCACGGCTTTTCGCGGCAGGATAACTTCGCGTTTTTCATGCGACTCTGACAGGGTGCCTTCGGCGTAGCTCAAGCGGTGACCGTCGGTAGCTACGACCTTGATTTTGTTGCCGTCCAGCACGAGCAAGAGCCCATTCAGGTAGTAACGAATGTCCTGCTGTGCCATCGCGTATTGCACCAGCAGCAGCAGCTCCTGCAGTAATTTTTGCGATACGGAGAACTTTCCTTGCACTTCTCCGGCATCCGCCATTTTGGGAAAGTCATCCGCCGGCATGGTTTGAAGGTTAAAGCGGCTCTTGCCGGCTTTGACTTGAAGTTTGTTGGCTTGAAGATCCAGCGTGGTTTCCGTGCCATCGGGTAAGGATCGCAGGATGTCTTGTAGTTTTCGAGCCGAGACGGTTAGCCGTTGGTCTTCACCCGCTTTACCAGTGGCTTCACAACGGGTCGTGATTTGAATTTCCAGATCAGTCGCCACCAGGTTCAAGGCGTCTTTCTTTCTTTCAATCAATACGTTGGAAAGAATTGGCAAGGTATGACGCTTTTCAACGATGCCAGTAACCGCTTGTAATGGCGTGAGCAAGGCATCGCGATCTATTTGTAGTAGTTTCATAAAATAACTCTATAGTAGTACTAATAAGGCTGAAGGTTTTCTGTGGATAACTTTAAAAACGCTTTTATATCATACGGTTATGATACACCAATCGTTCGGTATAAGTAGGTTTGAACCGGTGAAGCAAATGTTTAGTAAAATTGGGGCAGAGGGTTTTGAACGACTTATTAATATATTGTTCGGATGTTATCCACAGGGTTATAAGCAATGGATACCAAGGGCTTAGAGTCATATTAAGGGGACGAGGATAGGGATCGAAACTAACAGCGGAGTACTTTCAGCAGGGATGAAATATCGCGACTAATTTCGCCATGCGTGGTTTTCAGGTCGGTTACTTTGCGGCAGGCATGGAGGACAGTAGTGTGATCACGCCCACCAAAAGCTTCACCGATGTCAGGCAGACTAAGCTGCGTCAATTCCTTGGCTAGTGCCATGGCGATTTGCCGGGGTCGCGCGATATTGCGGGTGCGTTTTTTCGAATACATTTCAGAGACCTTGATCTTATAGTAATCAGCAACGGTCTTTTGAATATTCTCGATGGAAATCTGGCGGTTTTGTACCGCTAGTAAATCACGTAAAGCTTCGCGGCAAAGATCAACGGAAATGGCATGTCCGGTAAACCGGGCGTAGGCCAGGATGCGTTTCAATCCGCCTTCCAGTTCCCGAACGTTGGATTGAATGTGCCGCGCGAGGAAGAAGGCAACATCTTCCGGTAATAAGATGGCTTCCTGTTCGGCCTTCTTGATCAGGATGGCGACACGCATTTCTAGTTCGGGTGGTTCCACGGCTACGGTAAGTCCCCAGCCAAAGCGGGATATCAGACGATTTTCCATGCCGGCGATTTCTTTGGGGTAGGTATCGCAGGTAATGACCACTTGTTTGTGGGATTCTATAAGGGCATTGAAAGCATAAAAGAACTCTTCCTGAGTACGGCTCTTGCCACTGAAAAACTGGATGTCGTCGATCAGCAACATATCCAGTGAATGATAATAGCGTTTGAAATCATCGAACGCTTTGTGCTGGTACGCACGCACGACATCCGAGACGTATTGCTCGGCATGGATGTAGCGAACTTTTCCGTGAGGCGTGTGTGCGCGGAAATAATTGCCGATGGCGTGTGCTAGATGGGTCTTACCCAAACCTACGCCGCCGTAGATAAATAGCGGGTTGTAAGCGGTGCCGGATTTTTCGGCAACTTGTGCGGCGGCGGCGCGAGCTAGTTCGTTGGCTTTGCCGGTAACAAAACTGTCAAATGTAAAAGCAGGATTGAGCCGTGATAAATCGCGTGGCAGTTGCGGACGTGAAACAGATGCGGCCGCGGGGATCGTGGGCTCGGTTGCCGGAGGATTAGAAACCGCAGGTGTAAGGGGAGCTAGCACGTTCCTGGCGTTTGTCGCGGCAGCCTGATCCATCAGGAGGAGATCAATGCTAATCGGCACGCCGAAATGCTCGTCGGCCAGAGACTGAAGGCGGCTAAAAAATTTGTCACGTATCCACTGCAAGACGAATCGATTGGGCGCAATGACGGTTAATCCAGTACTACCGTTTTGCTTGACCGAGAGTGGTTTTATCCAGGTAATAAACTGCTGGTTTGGTAGCTCTTTCTCAAATTGAGAAAGACAGTGACTCCAAAAAGTGTTCATGTAAGGGATAACTAAATGGCGATGATCAATTAGCGAGCGGTGGGCGCGGTGGACGGCGAGTATTGTTGGCCGGTATCGTCGTTGCTGTGGTTCTAAGGGAAGGTAGAGGGGTATCCCGTCAGGCTTGCGGAGTGCGATAGTGTCTATTCATGCCAAGCGAGTGTTTGCCATGGCGAACAGGGGCAACGGAAGCAGCATGTTGCCGTGGCACCTTAACAAAAATACGACAGTAGTTGCCACAGGCAATACAATCAAGACAATAACATAGCCTATGACAGAACTCACAAGCCGGACGTTACTATAGCGGCATCGCCAGATAGCCCTAGGCGAACATGCGGCGTGGGCAGGATTTTACGTGCTTTGGCAAGAGTTATCCACAAGACTTATCCACAAGCGAACAATCTGCGCGCACATCTTTCGGAAGCAGTTCGGGTACCTAAAAATGTTTGGTAACGGCAGGAATCGGGACAGGCAAGCCAATGGTTTGATTGACAAAGCGGACGATTGTACGGTGTAATGATAGGTTACGCCTCCGCCGGTATTTGATTAATCTTTGTGCTGTTCGAAAGAGGGTAACTTATGGCCGGCGCGTGGGCTCTCTATATTGTTGAGTATCTGTCCAGGAAGGTATTGTCATGAAAAGAACGTTTCAGCCGTCGAAAATCAGCCGTGCCCGTACGCATGGGTTTCGCGCACGCATGAAAACACGCGGCGGGCGGGCGGTTATCCGCGCCCGCCGGGCTAAAGGGCGGGCGGTCTTGTCGGCCTGATCCTAGGCTAACACTGTGTATTTGCGGGATTTACATTAATACGTCAGGTACCAGCCGGACATCCTTTTCCGGGGAGATGAAATGTCTGTCCGGTGCGTTCAAGTAGATAACCTGCTGATAAACCATAATATTTGTGTTTCCGCTACCCGGAAGCGCATCATCGGCAATGCTGGGTAAGCTGGGCAAACCGCATAAGCTGTCGCGGCCAGAGGAATATCGGGCCGTATTAGCTGCCCCGTGCCGGTTGTCCGGGAAGAATTTCGTGGTGCGTGCTCAGGTCAATCATTGGCCGGCGGCGAGGCTGGGCTTTATCGCTAGCCGAAAAACAGCACCGCGTGCGGTCGATAGAAACCGGTGTAAGCGGATTGCTCGGGAAGCTTTTCGGAGCGTTCGCGCAGAATTGCCACCAGTGGATATCGTTTTTCAGCCTAAAAACAATTTGCGTAAGGAAGGTAACTCAGCCATACGCTTGGAGCTGAACCGTTTATTGCGGGATGTTGCCGCCCGTTTTGGCGGCAACGGTAAGCAATAGCAAGCATAATGGCATTTTTCTCGTCGAGCGGTCTTCGCAGGCGGTGCGGTAGCCGCCGTTACCGCGATCGGCGGAAAGACGCGCTTCGGCCAACCCCGCCTTTTTCAGTGCAATCAACTAAACCGTAAAACAACGCAAAAGACCGATAAGGCAGTAATGATGGATACCCAACGGCTCATCTTGTTTTTTGTATTCACGTTTTCGACGTTCATGCTGGTTGATGCGTGGCAGCGGGATCAAAAGCCGCCGGCGATCGTAAGTCAGGCGGTGTCCAAGAAAGGGGATGCGGGTGGTATACCGGTGCCCACCGCACCAACAGCACCATCCGCAGGTACGGGCGTACCGGGAGTCCCGGCAGGGCCTCAAGCCGGGCCGGGAAATGGCGCGCCGGCTGGCATCGTGGCAGGGGGACAAGTTATCAAGGTGGAAACCGACGTGCTGCGCGCGGAGATCAACTCGATTGGAGGCGACATTCGGCGACTGGAGTTGAAACACCATAAAGGGACGCTCGACAAGACCCGGAATTTTGTATTGTTCCAGAGTACGTCTGACAACACCTATATCGCTCAGTCCGGTTTGATAGGGCAGGGTCTGCCGAACCATCATACGAAATATACGGTCGCCAGTCGCGAATACACGCTGGCCGATGGCGCGCAAACCACGGAAGTCCGCCTGGAAGCGCCCGATGTCAATGGCATTAAAGTGGCCCAAGTCTATAAATTCACGCGCGGCAGTTACGTGATTGACGTGTCGTATGACATTGCCAATGGCAGTGACACAACGCTGCAATCGCACGGATATTTTCAGTTGGTGCGTGATCGCAAACCGCCCGATGGCGACTCCGCGATGTTGCCCACGTTCACGGGCGCGGCCGTCTATACCAAAGGGGAAAAATTCCAGAAGGTGACGTGGGATGATATCGATAAGGGCAAGATGCCGTATGGCAAGACCAGTCAGGATGAGGGTTGGGTTGCCATTATTCAGCATTATTTCCTGAGCGCATTTTTGCCCAAGGATAAAATGCCGCGCGAGTTCTATACCAAGAAAACAACGGGCGATCTTTATACAGCAGGTGTTGTGGTGACCGGCAGCGCAATACCGGCAGGAAAAACGGCGACGATCGGTACGTCTTTATATGCCGGTCCGCAAGATACCAAGACGCTGGAAAAACTGGCGCCTGGGTTGGATCTCGTCGTGGATTTCGGGATTTTGACGGTGATTGCGGTGCCCTTGTTTATGGTTTTGACTTGGATCCAGAGTTGGGTTGGAAATTGGGGCATCGCCATTATTCTGCTTACGGTGATTCTCAAGGCGGTGTTCTTCCCATTGCAGCAAGCGAGCTATAAGGCGATGGCGAAGATGAAACTCATTGCGCCAAAAATGCAGCAACTGAAAGAACGTTATGGCGATGATCGTCAGCGTTTGCAAAAGGCCATGATGGAGCTCTACCAGAAAGAAAAGGTCAATCCCATGGCGGGCTGTTTGCCGATAATTGTGCAAATGCCGGTATTTATAGCACTTTATTGGGTTATATTGGCGGCGGTAGAGCTTCGTCACGCGCCTTTTTACGGGTGGATTACGGATCTTTCAGCTATAGATCCTTGGTACATCCTGCCGGTGTTGATGGGTGCATCCATGATCATTCAGACCAAGCTTAACCCCGAGCCGCCTGATCCGGTGCAGGCGAAAGTCATGAAGATCATGCCGATTGCGTTCAGTGTGTTTTTCTTTTTCTTCCCGGCGGGACTGGTGCTGTACTGGTTGGTAAACAATGTTCTCTCGATTGCTCAGCAATGGCACATTAATCGTATGCTGGAGAGCGGAATCCATAAGCCCGGCGCCACCAAGGATTAACTGAACGTTTCACGTGAAACATCGGCCGTGGCCTCGCGGGACACCATAGCGGCAATAGCGACGGCGCACGGTCGCGGTGGTATCGGCGTGGTGCGGGTTTCAGGCACTGTACTGATTGGCTTGGCCCAAGCACTGTGTGGTCGGCTACCGACACCCCGCGTCGCGACGCTCAGCGATTTTCGTGATGGAGATGGAAGTCTGATTGACCGGGGGTTGGTGCTTTACTTTCCCGCCCCGCATTCCTATACCGGTGAGGACGTGCTTGAACTGCAAGGCCACGGCGGTCCGGTAGTTTTGCAACGACTGCTGAAACGTTGTTTGGTGTTAGGGTCGCGGGTGGCGGAGCCGGGGGAATTCAGCAAGCGCGCTTATCTCAACGGCAAGATGGATCTAGCACAGGCAGAAGGCGTGGCGGATTTGATTGACGCCGCTACCGAGCAGGCGGCTCGTTGCGCCAATCGGTCCATCTATGGCGAATATTCAGCCGAGATTCAAACGCTGGGCCGGCAAATAACGGAATTGCGTGCCTTAACGGAGGCGGCGCTGGACTTCCCAGAGGAGGACATCGACGCCGGGACACGAAACGACCAACAGCGCCGGCTAATCGCAACACAAACGCAATTGGCAAATTTATTGGAGAAGTCCGATCAGGGCAGCTTGTTGAGGGAGGGGGCGATGGTGGTTCTGGCCGGCTTGCCGAATGCAGGAAAGTCGAGTCTGCTAAACCGGTTGGCGGGCGAGGATGTGGCGATCGTAACGGAAATACCGGGTACGACACGGGACGCGATTAGGCAAAGCATCAATCTTTACGGTGTTCCCATCCATGTGATCGATACGGCAGGTCTGCGCGCAACAGACGATCCGGTCGAACGCGTTGGTGTCGCCCGTTCTTGGGCGGCGATAGAAAAAGCTGATTTGGCGGTGCTGGTGATTGATGCGACAAAAGGCGAAACCGACGCGGATCGGGCGATTCTGGCTAAATTGCCCAAGGCAGTGCCGCGGTTACAGGTCTATAACAAGACTGACTTAGCCAGAATGCCGATTGAGCAATCAGTGGCTGGAAGCTCGGCCACAGTCTCTCTTTCTGCCAAAACCGGCGATGGGATCGAGGCGCTACGTCACGCAATGGCAGAAGCTATCGGCTGGCGAGGCGAGGGAGAGGGTGTTTTCATGGCGCGAGCACGCCATATCGAGGCGCTGCGACGGGCGCAAGCTAACCTGATACAGGCAGAAAACGAAATTCTCCAACAAGAGCTATTCGCTGATACCTTGCGCCACGCGCATGAAGCGCTGATGTCAATTACCGGCGAAGTAAGCTCGGACGATCTTCTGGGCGAAATATTCTCGCGATTTTGCATCGGTAAGTAGCCTGCTGGGCGTCCCTTACCCAATGCAGCAAACCGGTTTTGCACGGACAGGTTTCACGTGAAACATCGCAAAATGGATGCTATCGCTATATCTGCGATTTGGTTATAATGCGTACCATTGCGCAGCAAATAAAATAATGCAACATATTGATTCATATGATATAATAGTAGTCGGTGGCGGGCATGCGGGTGCCGAGGCCGCGCTGGCGGCCGCGCGCATGGGTTGCCAAACACTGTTGTTGACCCACAGCGTTGAAACGCTCGGACAGATGTCCTGCAACCCATCCATCGGTGGCATCGGCAAGGGACACCTGGTTAAGGAAGTGGATGCTCTGGGCGGCGCGATGGCGGCCGTGACCGACGAAGCCGGCATCCAGTTTCGCATTCTGAATTCACGCAAAGGCCCGGCGGTGCGCGCTACACGGGCGCAAGCCGATCGCGTGCTTTATCGCGGCGCCATGCGTTCGCGCCTGGAAAACCAACCGAACCTGCGTATTTTTCAGCAGGCCGTGGACGATCTGATTCTCGAAGGCGAAAACGTTGCCGGCGTAATAACGCAAATCGGTGTACGGTTCAAAGCGCGAGCCGTGGTCTTAACCGCGGGGACTTTTCTTGCGGGCCGCGTTCATGTGGGTCTGGAAAATTATCAGGCGGGCCGCGCGGGTGACCCGCCGGCGTTGATGCTGGCACAACGCCTGCGCGAGTTGAAGCACGGGAATCTTGGCGTGGGACGGCTCAAGACCGGCACGCCGCCACGTATCGATGGCCGCAGCATTGATTTCTCGGTGATGATCAAACAGCCGGGGGATGATCCCCTGCCGGTGTTTTCGTTTCTCGGCTCGCGCGAACAACATCCCCGGCAATTGCCATGTTGGATTACGCATACCCACGAAGGCACGCATGACATAATCCGCGCGGGGCTGGATCGCTCGCCGCTATTTACCGGAGTGATCGAAGGCATCGGGCCGCGTTACTGTCCGTCCATCGAAGACAAGATCACGCGTTTCGCCGATAAAAATTCGCACCAGATATTTCTCGAACCCGAGGGTCTGACGGTGCATGAGTTCTACCCGAACGGCATATCAACGAGTTTGCCCTACGACGTTCAATATGCGCTGGTCCGCTCCATCAAAGGCATGGAGAACGCGCACATCACACGACCCGGGTACGCGATTGAATACGATTACTTCGACCCGCGAGGCCTGAAAAGCTCGCTGGAAACCAAAGCCATTTCAGGTTTGTTTTTTGCCGGGCAAATCAATGGCACCACGGGCTACGAAGAGGCCGCAGCGCAAGGCCTGCTCGCAGGCCTGAACGCAGCCCTGCGGGTCAAGGAACGCGACGCCTGGAGTCCTAGGCGCAATGAAGCGTATCTCGGCGTGCTGGTTGATGATTTGATCACGCGAGGCGTTTCCGAGCCCTATCGCATGTTTACCAGTCGCGCCGAATATCGTTTGTCGCTGCGCGAGGACAATGCCGATTTACGCCTCACAGACATCGGGCGTCGGCTCGGCGTGGTGGATGACATCCGCTGGGCCGCGTTCGAGAAAAAGCGCGAAGCCATCGCACGTGAACAGGAGCGCCTGAGAGTCACTTGGGTAAACCCACGCATGGTGGATGCGGCCGAAGCCCAGCGCGTTCTGGGACAAACGATGGAACGCGAGTATCCATTGATGGATCTTTTGCGTCGGCCCGACGTGACCTACGATACTTTGATGACTTTGCTTGGCGCCGGCCCCGGCGTGGACAACGTTCAGGTTGCGGAGCAAGTCGAGATCCAAGCCAAGTATCAAGGCTACATCGAACGCCAACAGGAAGAGATCGATCGCAACGCGGAGCAAGAAAATCTGAAGCTGCCGCACGACCTCGACTACAGCAAGATTTCAGGGTTGTCGATCGAGGCACGCCAGAAGCTCGCCAGACAACAACCGGAAACTTTGGGGCAAGCCGCGCGCATTTCCGGCATTACGCCGGCAACCATTTCGGTTTTAATGGTTTACGCCAAACGTGGCTTCAGCGGACAACGCAAAACCGCATGAACGCGCAAACCCTGGCCGCTGGTCTCGCACGGCTGAATCTGGAATTGCCGCCTGAAATGCAGGAAAAGCTGCTCGATTACGTGGCCTTGGTGCAAAAATGGAACAAGGTCTACAATCTCACTGCCTTGCGTGATGCCGACAAAATGCTCACGCACCATTTGCTCGATAGCTTGGCGGTCGTGCCCCATGTCGCCAGCGCCAAAACGCTCCTCGATGTGGGTAGCGGCGCCGGGTTACCGGGTATCCCACTGGCCCTCGCCTTGCCGGACATGCAAGTGACTTTACTGGACAGCAATCAAAAGAAAGCGGCTTTCCTGCATCAGGCCATCATCGAGCTTCACTTGGGCAACACCACGGTTATTTGCGAGCGCGTCGAAAAATTTGCATCCAATCAATTATTCAGTATTGTTATTTCGCGGGCCTTTTCGGATTTGCCGACATTTGTAGAACAAGCTGGCCGGCTGGTCGCACCCGAGGGTGTGATGATTGCGATGAAAGGCGTGCATCCTGTTGGCGAAATCGCGAAGCTTAAAGGCGGTTTCAAACTCAGCGGCGTGACGCCGCTTGCCGTGCCCGGCCTGGATGCCGAGCGGCACCTCGTTTTTCTGAAGGCGGCGTAACCATCATGGCGCGCATACTGGCAATTACCAACCAAAAGGGCGGCGTCGGCAAAACGACCACCGGCGTGAATCTTGCGGCAAGTCTCGCCGAGGCCAAACAACGCGTGCTGCTGGTCGACCTCGATCCGCAAGGCAACGCGACCATGGGTAGCGGCATCGACAAACGCTCGCTGACGGCCACCGTGTACCAAATCTTGCTCGGCGAAAAAAAACTCGCGGACGTCCGCGTGCCTTCCGGTAACGCCGCGTATGACGTCGTGCCCGCGAATCGCGAACTGGCGGGCGCCGAAGTAGAAATGGTCGACATGGCGCAGCGCGAGACACGCTTGAAAGACGCACTTGCCCTACACGCGGATGAATACGACTTTGTGCTGATTGATTGCCCGCCCGCCCTCAATTTGCTGACGGTCAATGGCTTGACCGCGGCACACGCGGTGATGATCCCGATGCAGTGCGAATACTATGCGTTGGAGGGGCTTTCGGATCTGGTGCAAACCGTAAAAAAGGTTCGCGCGCACCTGAATCCCGCTTTGGAAATCGAAGGCTTGTTGCGCACCATGTTCGACCCGCGCAATACCCTGGCGCAGCAGGTGTCGCAGCAGTTGGTCGATCATTTCGGCGACAAGGTCTATCGAACGGTTATTCCGCGCAATATTCGTCTGGCGGAAGCGCCCAGCCACGGATTGCCTGTCATGCATTTTGACCGTGCCTCCAAGGGCGCGCAGGCGTATATCGCGCTTGCCGGCGAAATGCTCAACCGACATCACCCCGTCGCCGCTGCAGTGTTGTAGAAATCATGGCAAAACTTAAAGGACTGGGGCGCGGCCTTGACGCGCTGCTCGGCGGAGATGAACCCGCCGTAATACCCGCGGCCGCGACCAACGAGACACCGCGCGAATTGCCGGTGGATCAACTGCAGCCGGGCAAATATCAACCGCGCACGCGCATGGAACAGGACGCACTGAAGGAGCTCGCCGAGTCCATCAAATCGCAAGGCGTAATCCAGCCGATACTCGTCCGCCCGGTGGGCGAAAACCAATACGAAATCATCGCTGGCGAACGCCGCTGGCGCGCGTCACGCATGGCGGGCTTGCAAAGCGTGCCAGTGGTTATACGGGATATTCCCGACCATCAGGCGCTATCGGTGGCGCTTATCGAAAACATCCAGCGTGAAGACCTGAACCCGCTGGAACAGGCGATCGGCATCCAGCGGCTGACCAACGAATTCGGATTGACACACCAAAGCGCCGCCGAAGCCCTCGGCCGCTCACGCACTGCCGTCACAAATTTGCTCAGGCTCCTGGAGCTGGCCCCCCCGGTGCGGGATCTGCTCGCGGGCGGCGCGATCGACATGGGGCACGCGCGTGCGTTACTCGCCTTGCCAGCGCTGCGTCAGGTGGAACTGGCGAACGAGATAGCTGCCAAGGGCATGTCGGTGCGCGACGTCGAAAAACGCGTCGGTGAATTGGTGTCCCGGCCAAAGCCACGCACACCCCGCACCGTGGACCGCGACGTCGAACGCTTGCAGGAAGAACTCGCGCAAAAGCTCGGTACGTCAGTAAGGATTAAACAAAAGGGCAAGGGACGCGGCATTCTGATCATGGAGTACCGCAACCTTGAGCAACTCGATGTGCTGATCGAAAAACTCAAGCGGTAATAACAATATTGCACCGCACAAGGTTTGACCCGGTACTACAAAAGCAAGTACAATCAAAGAGTTCGCTCGATGACTTTCCAGATGTTGAACCACGATGCTGGTTAAGATAACGAGCAAACCCATACGCACTGTGCTCCGCTGGCAAATCATCGCCACAGTGGTAATCGCGGCAGGTGCCGGATTCTGGAGCGGCTGGCACGGCGCGGTATCTGCGGTTCTTGGCGGTAGTATTAACCAGATCGCGGACTTGGCTTATGCCCTGTTGATTTCGGGCGGCGGTATAAGAACAGCAGGGAACACCCTGCGCACGCTTTTCCGGGCGGAGGGGGCGCGTATCCTTCTGATCGTGTTGTTGTTGGGAGGGGTGTTGACGACTTATAAAGAAGTCATACACCCGGCGTTATTTTTGTCGTTCGTCGTATCGGTGCTGGTATTCCGTGCGGCGATCCTGGTTAAAGAATAATTCAAGAAGCGTTTAACGAGACCGCGAGACCGCACGATGGCCGCCGAAGGACAAGAACTCACCCCGACCAGTTATATCGGTCACCATCTCACCAATCGCACGGTTTCGCTGGGTGATAGCCCGTTCTGGACATTGCATCTGGATACCTGGCTTACGGCGGTGGTGTTGGGCGTCGTGGGTTTCGGATTTTTGTGGTGGATCGCGCGTGGTGCAACCGCCGGTGTGCCGAACAAACGGCAAGCTTTCGTCGAAATGTTGTTCGATTTTGTAGACGATCAGGTAAAAGGCATTTTCCACGGCAACCGCGCGTTCGTCGCGCCACTCGCCTTGACGGTGTTTGTATGGGTGTTCCTGATGAACGCCATGGATTTCATTCCCGTCGATCTCGCCGCGCTGTTTACCGAGCACGGCCTGCATCAACACGAGTGGAAGCCGGTGCCCACCTCCGACGTAAACACAACCTTTGCGCTGGCGTTATCAGTATGGGCGTTGATGCTGTTTTATAACGTCAAGGTCAAAGGCGTCGGCGGCTGGACCCACGAACTGTTCTGCACGCCTTTCGGCAGTAACATTTTGTTGATGCCGCTGAATTTCCTGTTCAACGTGGTCGAGTATGTGTCCAAACCGCTGTCGCATTCGCTGCGGCTTTACGGCAACATCTACGCGGGCGAAATCATTTTCATGCTGCTATGGATGTGGGCCGCGACCGGTCTGATTGGTTCGGTGGCCGGCGGCGTGTTGGCGCTGGGCTGGGCCATTTTTCACATCCTGATCGTGGCGCTGCAGGCGTACATATTCATGATGCTCACCATTGTTTACATGGCGATGGCGCACGAATCGCACTGATCTTAATAACGGTTTGTTTTTCTTGGTATTTTCTTAAAGGAGCGAGTGATGGACAAGATGCAATTGATCGCGATGGTTCAGGCATATACCGGCATCGGTATCGGCTTGATGATCGGCTTGGGCGCTGCCGGCGCGTGTATCGGCGTGGGTATTATGTGCAGCCGCTTTCTGGAAGGCGCCGCGCGTCAGCCCGAACTGATGCCGCAACTGCAAGCCAAAGTGTTCCTGCTCCTCGGCCTGATTGACGCGTCGTTCATTATCGGCGTGGGTCTGGCGCTGTGGTTTGCCACAGGCAATCCGCTGCTCGCCAGCCTGAAGTAGTCTTTGGCCCGTCGTAATAACCGTTCCCGCAGGGGAAGCCCATGAACCTAAACGTTACGATGATCGCTCAGGCGGTCACGTTCTTCGTCTTCATTTTTTTCTGCGCCAAGTTCGTGTGGCCGCCGATGGTGAAAGCCATCGAGGCCCGCCAGAAACAAATTGCCGACGGATTGACCGCCGCTGAAGAAGGCAAGAAGTCGCTCGATAGCGCCTCCAAGCAAGCGGAGGCCGCCATAGCGCAAGCGCGAGCACGGGCCACGGAAATCGTCGCCCAGGCTGAAAAACGCGTCAGCCAGATGATTGAAGAAGCGAAGAACGCCGCCAAGGCCGAAGGTGACCGCGAAAAAGCAGCCGCCAAATCCGAAATCGAGCAGGAAGTGTCGCGCGCCAAGGAAACGCTGCGCACGCAAGTTGCCACGCTGGCGGTTGCGGGTGCGGAAAAAATCCTCAAGCGCGAAGTCGACGCCAAGGCGCACGCCGATATTCTTGCCGATGTGCAGAAGCAGCTTTAATCAGGCTGTTGTTATTTGTCATTTGAGAAATCATGGCTGAACCCGTAACCATAGCCCGCCCCTACGCCGAAGCAGTGTTCAAACTGGCCGCCGAAGGCAATGCGCTCGCGGCGTGGTCTGACGCCCTCGCCAATATCGACGGCGTCGTTGCGGACTCGCGTGTGCAAGCCTGTATCAGCGATCCCAAGGTCAGCGCACAACAGCTCGAAGGCTTGGTGCTGGGCGTCGTTGGCGACAAACTATCCGGTGACGCGCGCAATTTTGTTCAGGTGTTAGTGCAGAACAATCGCCTCGATTTGATGCCGTTGATCCGCTCGCACTTTGAAGCATTGAAGCGCGAAAAAGAAGGCGTACTGGAAGCGAAGATTATTTCCGCGCTGAAAATGAACGATGAGCAGGTTAAGCAACTCGTCGCGCGGATCGAAGCGAAATACCAGCGCAGAGTCACCGCGCAAGTCGAAACCGACGCGTCGCTGATAGGCGGCGTGAAAATCGTGGTCGGCGATAAAGTTATTGATGGAACCGTGCGCGGCAAGCTCGACGCCATGGCCGCCTCATTGGTCAATTAAGTTACACACTAAGATACGAATACGTAGTACTCGGAGCAATCACCATGCAACTCAATCCTTCTGAAATCAGCGAACTCATCAAGAGCCGCATCCAGAATCTCGCCGGCACGACCGAAGCGCGCACCCAGGGCACCGTGATCTCGGTGACCGACGGAATCTGCCGCATACACGGCCTTGCCGACGTGATGCAGGGCGAGATGCTGGAGTTTCCGAAAAATACGTTCGGTCTCGCATTGAACCTTGAGCGTGATTCGGTGGGCGCGGTGATTCTGGGTGAATACGAACACATTTCCGAAGGCGACACCGTCAAAACCACGGGCCGCATTCTTGAAGTGCCGGTGGGCCCCGAGTTGATCGGCCGCGTGGTGAATTCGCTGGGACAGCCCATCGACGGCAAAGGCCCGGTCAATGCCAAACTGACTGACGTGATCGAAAAAGTCGCGCCGGGCGTGATCGAGCGTAAATCGGTGTCGCAACCAGTGCAAACGGGCTTGAAGTCGATTGACGCCATGGTGCCCGTCGGCCGCGGTCAGCGCGAGCTGATCATCGGCGACCGTCAAACCGGCAAGACCGCAGTGGCGATTGACACCATCATCAATCAAAAAGGCAAAGACCTGATTTGCATTTACGTCGCCATCGGTCAAAAGGCCTCGTCGATCAAAAACGTCATTCGCAAGCTCGAAGAACATGGCGCCATGGGCTACACCATCGTGGTGGCTGCCACGGCATCCGAGTCTGCCGCAATGCAATTTATTGCGCCCTACTCCGGCTGCACAATGGGCGAATATTTCCGTGATCGCGGTCAGGACGCGCTGATTATTTATGATGACTTGACCAAGCAGGCTTGGGCCTATCGTCAAGTGTCGCTGCTGTTGCGCCGCCCTCCAGGCCGCGAAGCCTATCCCGGCGACGTGTTTTATTTGCACTCGCGTTTGCTTGAACGCGCTGCCCGCGTCAACGAAGAATACGTGGAAAAATTCACCAAGGGCTCCGTCAAAGGCAAAACCGGTTCATTGACCGCCCTGCCCGTGATTGAAACCCAGGCCGGCGACGTGACCGCATTCGTGCCGACCAACGTAATTTCAATCACCGACGGCCAGATCTTTTTGGAGACCGACTTGTTCAACGCTGGTATCCGCCCCGCGATTAACGCCGGTATTTCGGTGTCGCGTGTCGGTGGCGCCGCCCAAACCAAGATCGTCAAAAAACTCGGTGGCGGCGTGCGTCTCGCGCTCGCGCAATATCGTGAACTCGCGGCGTTTGCGCAGTTCGCCTCCGACCTCGACGAAACCACGCGCAAGCAATTGGAGCGTGGTCGCATGGTCACCGAGTTGATGAAGCAGCCGCAGTACGAGCCACTGCAAGTATGGGAAATGTCACTGACCCTGTTCGGCGTGAGCGGCGGTTACTTCGACGACATTGATGTGAAAAAAGCGCTGGCTGCGGAAAGCTCCATGCGGGCATACATCAAGAGCAAATTTGGCGACTTGGTGAACCGCATTGAAGAAACCAAGGATTTGAGCAAGGACGACGAAGCCAAGCTCACCGAAGCAATCAAAGACTGGAAAGCCAACGGCTCATACTAAGATTGATGCTAATCGGCATTAAATTATTGTTTAAAAACAATTACTTACGATAAGTAGACTATGGCTGGCTCCAAGGAAATCCGCACCAAGATCAAGAGCGTGCAAAACACGCGCAAGATCACCAAGGCTATGGAAATGGTTGCGGCATCCAAGATGCGCAAGGCGCAGGATCGCATGCGCACCGCGCGTCCGTATGCGGAAAAAATCCGCAACGTTGCTGCGCACATCAGCCAGGCCAATCCGGAGTACCGGCACCCGTTTCTGGTGGCGCGCGATTCGGTCAAGCGCATCGGCATTATCGTTATCACCACGGACAAAGGTCTTTGCGGCGGTTTGAATACCAACATCCTGCGTCTGGCAATGAATAAGATGAAGGAATGGGAAGCCGAAGGCGAAGAAATCGAAGTGTGTGCCATTGGCAATAAAGGCTTGGGCTTTATGCAGCGCCTCGGCGCCAATATTGTGTCCAATGTCACGGGTCTGGGTGATCGCCCGCAAATGGAAAAAATGATCGGCGCGGTAAAGATCATGCTCGACGGTTACACGCAGGATCGCTTCGATCGGCTGATGATCTTCAACACCCGCTTCGTCAACACCATGAAGCAGGAACCGACGGTGGAGCAGTTGCTACCGCTATCGGGCGAAGCCCTCGGCGCACCCGAAGGCACTTGGGACTACATCTACGAACCGGATGCCAAAGTGGTGCTGGAGCAAGTGCTAACACGCTACATTGAAGCACTGATTTATCAAGCGGTTACCGAGAACATGGCCTCCGAACAATCCGCGCGCATGGTGGCGATGAAAGCCGCCTCGGATAACGCGGCCACGGTGATAGACGAACTGACGCTGATCTACAACAAGACGCGTCAGGCCGGCATTACCAAGGAATTGTCCGAAATCGTTGCCGGTGCGGCAGCCGTCTAAACGCAAGCTCGAGAACAAATCGCAGTAGAAACCAGATTTTAGTTAGGAACCAATATGGCCCAGGGAAAAATCGTTCAGTGTATCGGCGCGGTGATCGACGTTGAGTTCGCGCGCGATGAAATGCCGCATATTTATGACGCGCTCAAAATGGACGGCACCGAGTTGACGCTCGAAGTACAGCAGCAATTGGGCGACGGCGTTGTGCGCACCATCGCGCTGGGTTCTTCTGACGGCCTGCGCCGCGGCATGATGGTGACCAACAGCGGCGGCCCGATCATGGTGCCGGTCGGTCCGGGCACCCTCGGGCGCATCATGGATGTGCTGGGCCGTCCGATTGACGAGCGTGGCACGGTCGATTCCAAAAAGACGATGTCGATTCACCGCAAGGCACCGACTTTCGAGGAACTGTCCCCCTCGACCGACCTGCTGGAAACCGGCATCAAGGTGATTGACCTGGTGTGTCCGTTCGCCAAGGGCGGTAAAGTCGGCCTGTTCGGCGGCGCAGGCGTGGGCAAAACCGTGAACATGATGGAACTCATCAACAACATCGCCAAGGCGCACTCGGGCTTGTCGGTATTTGCCGGCGTGGGTGAGCGCACACGCGAAGGCAACGACTTCTATCACGAAATGATGGAAGCCGGCGTCGTCGATGCCAAGGATCTCTCAAAATCCAAAGTCGCGATGGTTTACGGCCAGATGAACGAACCGCCGGGCAACCGCCTGCGCGTGGCGCTGACCGGCCTGACCATGGCCGAAGCCTTCCGTGACGAAGGCCGCGACGTGCTGTTCTTCGTCGACAACATCTATCGTTATACTCTGGCTGGTACCGAAGTGTCCGCGTTGCTCGGCCGTATGCCCTCCGCCGTGGGCTACCAGCCGACACTGGCCGAAGAAATGGGCCGCCTGCAAGAGCGTATTACTTCCACCAAGGTAGGCTCGATCACCTCGATTCAAGCGGTGTATGTGCCCGCCGACGATCTGACCGACCCCTCGCCCGCTACCACCTTCGGCCATTTGGATTCGACCGTGGTGTTGTCACGCGACATCGCTTCGCTGGGCATTTATCCGGCGGTCGATCCGTTGGATTCCAGCAGCCGGCAGCTCGACCCGCACGTGGTGGGCGAAGAGCACTACAACACCGCGCGCGGCGTGCAGGCCACGCTGCAACGTTATAAAGAATTGCGCGACATTATTGCGATTCTGGGCATGGACGAACTCTCGCCCGAAGACAAACTCGCGGTGTCCCGCGCGCGTAAAATTCAGCGCTTCCTGTCGCAGCCGTTCAGCGTGGCCGAAGTGTTTACCGGCTCGCCGGGCAAATACGTGTCGCTCAAAGACACCATCAAAGGTTTCAAGATGATCGTCAGCGGCGAATGTGATGCCTTGCCGGAACAGGCATTCTACATGGTCGGCGGTATCGAAGAAGCTTTCGAAAAAGCCAAAACCATGAACTAAGCGCGGAACAGAAAAGTAAACATCATCATGGCCGAAGCCGTACACACCCTGCACGTAGACGTCGTCAGCGCCGAGGAGCAGATTTACTCCGGCGAAGCGGAGTTCGTCGTGCTTCCCGGCGAGGCGGGCGAGCTGGGCATTTATCCGCGCCACACGCCGCTGATAACGCGTATTAAGCCGGGCGCGGTACGCATCAAGGTGCCAGGACAATCGGACGAAGAATTTGTGTTCGTCGCCGGCGGCATACTGGAAGTGCAGCCAAAACGGGTTACCGTGCTGGCGGATACCGCGATCCGTGGCAAAGACCTCGACGAAGCCAAGGCGACCGCGGCGTTGAAGCAAGCCGAAGAGTCCCGCAAGACCGCGCAAGACAAACAAGAAGTGGCCACCGTCGAAGCGGAAATGGCGATGTTGGCCGCGCAACTGGCGGCCATACGCAAACTACGCGGGAGACGTTGATCCCGCGGCCCGCGCCGTCGACCCAAAAAAGGCAGCTTGTGGCTGCCTTTTTGCTTTTGGTGCAGTCAGACCGTAAAACCGCTACGCTAATGGTATGACCCGCGTTCCCACGGAAGTAGATCTGCTCGTTGTAGGCGGCGGTATTAACGGCGCCGGCATTGCGCGCGACGCCGCGGGCCGCGGTTTGAAGGTCCTGCTGTGCGAACAACACGATCTGGCCCAGCACACCTCTTCCGCCAGCAGCAAATTGATTCACGGCGGCTTGCGGTACCTCGAACAATATGAATTCCGGCTGGTACGCGAATCGTTGGCCGAGCGCGAAGTGCTGCTACACGCCGCACCGCACATTGTGCATCCGATGCGTTTTGTCATGCCGCACGTGCCCGAGCTGCGACCGACGTGGATGATCCGCGCGGGATTGTTTTTGTACGACTATATGGCGCGGCGCGATACGTTGCCGGACTCGCATGGAATCGATCTGCGCGCGCCGCCGTATAACGCCGGTCTCAAAGCAGGGCTAACCAAGGGATTTATCTATTCTGACTGCTGGGTGGATGATGCACGTCTGGTAATCGCCAACGCACGTGCAGCGTCCGATTTGGGCGCGACCATCCTCACGCGTACGGTTTGCACGGCGGCGCGGCGCGACGGTGCGCGCTGGCATGTGACACTGCAACGTGCCGGCGGATCCACCTGCGATGTTACCTGCGCGGGCTTGGTCAATGTCACGGGACCATGGGCAAAAGTCTTCATCAACCAAAGCCTGCGCCTCGACACGCCGTTTGGACTGAAGCTGGTGAAGGGCAGCCACATCATCGTACCCCGTCTTTATGATGGCGAGCACGCGTTCATTTTACAAAACGACGATCGGCGCGTGGTGTTTGTCTATCCCTATCAAGGGCGCTATACACTGATCGGCACAACCGATGTGGAACACCATGGTGCCCCCGGTGTATGCGAAGCCAGCGCGGATGAAATCGCCTACCTGTGCCGTGCCGCGAATCGATACTTTGCGCGCACGCTCACGCCCGCCGACGTGGTGTGGCGCTACAGCGGCATCCGCCCGCTATTCGACGATGGCGCCGAAAACGTGTCAAAGATCACCCGCGACTACACCTTGCGAGTGGATGGTGATGCCCAAACCGCGCCGCTGCTATCGGTCTTCGGCGGCAAAATCACTACCTACCGCAAGCTTGCTGAACACGCGCTGGAAAAAATCGCGCCGTGGTTTCCGCAAATGAAACCCGCGTGGACAGAACAAGCCCTGCTGCCCGGCGGTGATTTAGGCCATCCCACCCGCGACGCCTTCGTCGCCGCGCTGCAACGCCGTTATGCCGCGCTGCCGCCGGAACTGATACGGCAGCTCGCAAATCGGCACGGCAGCGCGTTACGCGCGGTATTGGCCAATGCCGAAACGCCCGCCGCACTCGGCGAGCATTTTGGCGATCAGCTTTTTGCGCGCGAGGTCGATTATTTTATGGATCATGAATGGGCGATCACGGCTGACGATGTGCTGTGGCGTAGAACCAAAGCCGGACTGAGTTTAAATAACGCGCAAAAACAATCGCTTACCGAGTACCTCTCGCGTCGTGCAGAACGAGCTGTGAGATAATTTCGCGATGAAACCGAACATCGTCATCCTGGCGGCCGGTCAGGGCAAACGTATGAACTCGCAATTGCCCAAGGTATTGCATCCCCTCGCTGGTGAACCCTTGCTCACGCACGTAATTGCCGCGGCGCGTGCGCTTGAGCCGGAGAAAATCGTGGTGGTCGTGGGGCATGGCGGCGGACAGGTTAAGAAAGCGGTTGTCGCACCCGACATAGAATTCGCCACGCAAGCCGAACAACGCGGCACCGGCCACGCGCTGCAACAGGCATTGCCTTACTTGTCGAACGCGGAAACCACCCTCGTTTTATTTGGCGACGTGCCGCTGATCCAGGCAGTAACCTTGCGTGGCCTTATGCAGCAAAACAAGGGCCGGGGCGCGCGGATCCTGACCGCAATGCTGGACGATCCGAAGGGCTATGGCCGTATCGTGCGCAAAAACAAACAGGTGCGCGCAATCGTCGAAGAGAAAGACGCCACCGCCGCGCAGAAGAAAATCCACGAAATCAACACCGGCATCATGGCGCTGCCCACCGCGCGCCTCGCGAAGTGGCTCGGCAAACTCACGCCGCAAAATGCCCAAAAAGAATACTACCTGACGGACATCGTGCCGCTCGCCCTGGCCGACCGGATAGCCGTGAGCGGAACGGTGGCTGGCGATACGTGGGAAACCTTGGGTGTCAACAGCAAAACGCAACTCGCGCAACTCGAGCGCCATCTGCAACAACGTAAAGCGGATCAGTTGCTGGAACAGGGCGTAACGTTGTCCGACCCTGCGCGCATCGATGTGCGTGGCGAAATTACTTGCGGCCGCGATGTCACCATCGATATCGGTTGCATTTTCGAAGGCAACGTCACGCTGGCCGATGATGTGTTCGTGGGCGCCCACTGCGTGTTGCGGAATATCGCCGTCAAGGCGGGCACTCGCATCGAGCCGTATTCCCACCTTGTTGATGCCGTCATCGGCGCCAATTGCCGCATTGGTCCTTACGCGCGCATACGCCCTGGTACCACGCTGGCCGACGACGTGCACATCGGCAACTTTGTCGAAGTCAAGGCGAGTGACATCGGGCTGGGATCCAAGGCCAATCATCTGACTTATATAGGCGACAGCAGCATCGGCGCCAACGTTAATGTCGGCGCCGGCACTATCACCTGCAATTACGATGGCGCCAACAAACATCGTACCGTGATCGAAGATGATGTGTTTATCGGCTCGGATACGCAACTGGTGGCGCCGGTTACGGTGCATCGTGGCGCGACCATCGGCGCGGGCGCGACAATTACCAAGGATGTCGCCGCTGGCGAGTTGGCAATTTCGCGCGCGAAGCAGGTATCCATTCAGGGCTGGAAACGCCCGGTAAAAAAGGCAAAAAAATAATATGTGTGGCATTGTGGGCGCGGCATCGTCGCGAAATATCGTTGATGTATTAATCGGCGGCATCCAGAAACTCGAATACCGCGGCTACGATTCAACGGGAATCGCTTACATTGCCGACGGTGGCCATTTGCGCCGCTTGCGCTCCACCGGCCGCGTGGCGCATCTCGAGCAGCTGGCACGCACGCGAAAAATATCCGCTTTCACCGGGCTCGCACACACGCGGTGGGCCACGCACGGCGTGCCTTCGGAGGCCAATGCGCATCCACATTTTGCAGAACGTGGTGGGCTGAGCATTGGCATCGTGCATAACGGCATCGTCGAAAATCACGAAGCGTTGCGCGCGCGCATGAAGGCCAAGGGCTACCGGTTTTCCTCGGAGACCGACACCGAGGTGATGGTGCATCATGTGCATTCGCTGGTTGCCGGCGGGTTGTCGCTGTTCAAGGCGGTGCAAAAGGCGAGCCGCGCCTGGGAAGGCGCCTACGCCGTGGGATTTGTCTCCAGCCGCGAGCCGCAAGTGGTCGTGGGCGCGCGCAAGGGGTCGCCTTTGCTGGTGGGCCGCGGCAAAAATGAAAATTTTCTCGCCTCGGATGCCAGCGCGCTGATTGCACGTACGCGCGACATGGTTTATCTCGAAGAAGGCGATGTGGTCGAGGTTCGTCCGGACGGTGTGTCGATTTGTGATGCCAGTGGCCGCGCTGCGCGCCGACCGGTGACGCGCAGCACGCTCAGCGCAAAAGCCGCAGATATCGGCCGCTACCGGCACTACATGCAAAAGGAAATATTCGAGCAGCCCGGCGCCATTGCCAACACACTGGAAATGGTGATGAGTGCCCGCTCACTTCAGCCCAATTTGTTCGGTGTGGCCGCCGAAAAAATATTCAATAAAATCAATAATATATTGATACTTGCGTGCGGTACCAGCTATCACGCTGGGATGGTGGCCCGTTACTGGCTGGAATCCATCGCCGGCATACCGGCTGCGGTGGAAATTGCCAGTGAATACCGCTATCGCGATCCGGTCGCCGTCAAAAACACGCTGGTGGTTACCATATCGCAATCGGGTGAAACCGCCGATACACTGGCGGCACTGAAGTATGCGCAATTGCTGGGCCTGAAAGACACGCTGACCATCTGCAACGTACCGGAATCGGCCTTGATCCGCCAATCGAAGCTGCGATTTCTCACGCGCGCCGGGCCGGAAATCGGCGTGGCGTCCACCAAGGCTTTTACAACCCAATTGGCCGCATTATTTGTGCTGACGTTGGTGCTGGCCAAAATGCGCAAGCGGCTCAACGCCAAACAGGAGCGCGAGCTGTTGGCGGCCCTGCGGCACTTGCCGCGCGCGATGGAATCCGTGCTGACGCTGGAGCCGCAAGTGGCAGCATGGGCGAAGCATTTCAAGAATAAACAACATGCCTTGTTTCTGGGGCGCGGCGTGCATTTTCCGATTGCCATGGAAGGCGCGCTGAAGCTCAAGGAGATTTCCTACATCCACGCCGAAGCCTACGCCGCCGGCGAATTAAAACACGGCCCGCTCGCGCTGGTGGATGCCGGCATGCCAGTCATCACGGTTGCACCGAATGACCAGTTGCTGGAAAAACTTAAATCCAATATGCAGGAAGTGCGCGCGCGTGGTGGCGAGTTGTATGTATTCGCGGACCGTGACGCAAAAATCGCCAGTGCCGATCGGCTGCGCACCATCGCGCTGATGGATCACGCGGGACCGCTATCGCCAATACTTCACGTTATCCCGCTGCAATTGCTGGCCTATCACGTGGCGCTGCTTCGAGGAACCGATGTCGATAAGCCACGCAATCTCGCCAAGTCCGTGACGGTGGAGTAGTTTTTCGTTGCCGCGCCGAAAGCAAGCAGCGCAACTTACTGCGGCTTCAGCCCGATCTGCTTGGCCAGCTTCGCGTACATGACCAACTCGTTTTTGATCAGCACGGCGAGTTCTTCCGGCGTTGATCCCACGGCGTCCAGCCCCTGGCTGGCGAAGCGCTCCTTGACCTCGGGCAGTTTGATGATACGCACCAGCTCCTTGGTGATCTTACCGGCGAGCGGGCCGGGCGTTTTCGCGGGCACCACGATGCTGTGCCAGACGATCTGCTCGTAACCGGGCAGGGTTTCGGCGATCGCCGGGATGTCGGGCATGGCCGGGCTGCGTTTTAAGCCTGTCACGCCCAGCGCGCGCAACTTGCCCGCTTGAACTTGCGGCAATCCCACCAGCGGGCTGATTACGAACATCTGCACCTCGCCGCCGATAACGGCATTGACCGCCTGCCCGGTACCTTTGTAACTAATAGCGACGGTCTTGACCCCCGCCATGTGATTGAATAGCTCCACCGCGAGCAGGTTATTGGTTCCCGTCGTTGCATAGTTGAACTGCGCCGGTTTGGCCTTGGCCAGCGCGATAAATTCCGGCAGTGACTTTGCCGGCACCGAGGGAGTAATCACCATCATATAAGCGCCAGCGGTGACCTGCGTGATGGGCAGGTAATCGCGCACCGGGTCATAAGGCAACTTGAGGTACACGCTGGGGTTGATGGTAAGCCCGGCGCCGGTGGCGAGCAGCAGCGTGTAACCGTCTGGCGCTGCCTTCGCACCCAAATCAAAACCGACGATGCCGCCCGCGCTGCCGCGATTGTCGACGACGACCGTCTGGCCCCAACTTTCCGTGAGTTTTTGACCCAGCAGCCGCGACAACATGTCGCTCGGCCCGCCGGCCACAAATGGTGCGATAAAACGTATCGGACGATTGGGGTAATCCGCAACAGCGTCCGCCGCGGTAACGCCGGAAGTGGCGCACGACAGTGCCGATGTCAATAACAAGCACACACGATTCATCACGGTCTCCTCGATTTTGCCATCACCGTTTATACGGCTTTTACACGAACCACCAGCTTACCGGCATTTTCGCCGCGAAACAGCATGCCGAGCCCGATAGGCGCTTGCGTCAGCCCCTCCAGCACATGCAGCCGTTGACGCAGGCTGCCATCGCGCCGCCGCGCCGCCAGCCAAGTGCGCGCTTCGTCGTAACGGTCGTGATAGTTGAACACCAGAAAACCCTGCATGCGTCCACGCGCCGCCGCCAGGCGACCGAGATTGCGTATGCCGTACGGTTCCGCGGCATGTGTCTGCGAAATACGCCCACACAACACAACGCGCGCGCCGTGGCGCAGATGTTCGAGCGCCGCGTCCAGCGTGGCGCCGCCGACGTTGTCAAAATAAACATCCACGCCGTCCGGACAGGCGCGGCCAATCGCCGCGGACAAATTTGGCTCGGCCTTGTAATCAATTACCGCGTCCGCGCCGAGTTCGCCCGCAACAAACGCGCACTTTGCCGCCCCGCCCGCGATGCCCGCGACGCGGCAACCTTCGAAACGCGCGATTTGCACGGCAATCTGTCCTACCCCACCGGCGGCCGCCGACACCAGCACGCGATCGTTCGGCCGCAAGCCGCCGATATCACGCAAACCGAAATATGCGGTAACCGCACTCAGGCCCAACGGACCGATCCAGTCTTCCACCGTGCCCAACCCGAGATCCAGTTTTTGCAAATATCGCGCGTGGATCGTCGGGTGCGTTTGCCAGCCCAATCGCGCCTGCACCCAATCACCGGCCACAAAACCCTCGGCGCGGCTTTCCAGCACACGTGCGATGCCGCCGCCACGCATCACTTCGCCGAGCGGTATGTGCTGTTGATACGACGTGCCCTCGCTCATCCACGAGCGCATGGCCGGATCGATGGAGAGATAAACCGTCGCCAGCAAAACCTCGCCTTCCCTCGGCGAGCGCGCCGCTTCGGCATCGGCAGTGAAATGCTCCGGTCCCGGCATGCCCTCCGGCCGCGCCATGAGCAGCAATCGATGATTGACGGGCATAGGCGAGCCTATGTGCCGGCGCGCCGGATAAACGCCAGCGTGGCCTGTGCGCAGCGATCCGGTTCCGTCGCCGCCACGTGATACGAATCGCCGGCTATCGGCAACAATTCCGAACGGGGTATGCGCACCTGCCATGCGCGCGTATCGGCCACCGATGCGAGACCGCTGCCTTCCGAGGCGATCACCAGCGTGGGGCAAGCGATGCGTGGCAAATCCGCGGCGAGATCAATGGTTGGCACCATCGGAATAAAACCCAATTGGCTCGACAGCGGCGTTTTACCCATGAGTTGCGCCCACCACTCCGCACCTGCCGCTGGAAATTTTGCGCCCAGACGGCCAGGCATGGTCCACCGCGCCCAACTCTCGACGCCCTTTTGTTCAAGGTGCTCGAACCACGACTGCGCACGATCACCGAGCGCATCCTGGCCTGAAGCGAGTCCGCCGAGCACCGTCAACGTCTTCACCATTTCCGGATGGCGCGCCGCAAAGCGCAGCGAGATAGTGGCGCCAATTTTTGCGCCGACCAGATGAAACGTTTTCACGCCCAGTCCCGACAGTAACGCTACGTAATCATCGATGATGCCGTCAAGCGACCACGCATAGTTGCGTGGCATCGGCGTTGAGCGCCCAAAGCCGCGCATGTCGGGGCGTACCACGCGGTAGTGGCGTGCGAGATGCGGAATCCAGCCGTACCACACATCGCTGTTTTCGGAATTGCCATGCAGCAGCACGATGGTGTCAGGCGTGGTCCAGGGATCGGTATAGTCATCGGTCTGGTAATACATCTCCAGATCGGGCGCGACGCAGGCGGTAGGCATAAGACGTTTGTCCGTAACAGGCTGGGCGAAATTTACTCGGGCCGGATGCCGGCGCTCTGGATCACCTTCGTCCATTTGGCGACGTCGGCTTTGACGATGGCGGCAAATTCAGCGGGCGTGTTGCCGATGATCACCGCGCCGTTTTGGGTGAAGCGCTCGATGATGTCCGGCGAACGCAGCACCTTCACGATCTCGGTATTCAGCTTGTCGATAATCGGTTTCGGCGTGGCGGCCGGCGCGAGTATGCCGTTCCATCCAATCACCTCGAATCCCGGCACACCGGCTTCGGCGATCGTTGGCACGTCGGGCAGAACTGCGAGGCGCTTCGTTGTTGTAACGCCGAGCGCGCGCGTCTTGCCCGCCTTGACCTGAGGCACCGAAGTAATCGGCGGATCGAAAAACAGACCGACCTCCCCCGAGATCAGCGCCGTGATCACCTGCGGTGCGCCCTTGTACGGCACATGCGTGATCTGCGCGCCCGACATCGAGCGAAACAGCTCCGCCGCCAGATGCCCAAGGCTGCCGGTGCCGGTCGATCCGTAATTGAGCGCGCCCGGTTTGTTTTTTGCGAGCGCGATGATTTCCTTCACCGATTTCGCCGGCAATGAATTCGTCACCGTGAGCACCAGATGAACGCCACTCACCATGGTAACCGGCGCGAAATCGTTCACCGTGTCGTACGGAATTTTCGCGAACAACCCGGGGTTCGCCGCATGCGACGGATACACCATCAGCAGCAGATAGCCATCGGGCGGCGCCTTCGCTACGATCTCGGAACCCACAATGCCGCTCGCCCCCGCCCGGTTATCGACCACCACTTGCTGGCCAAGGTTCTCGCCGAGCTTCTGCGCGACAATGCGCGCCAGCAGATCCGTAATGCCGCCTGCGCCCGCAGGCACGATAATCCGTATCGGTTTGACCGGATACGGTTGCGCAAGCGCATCCTGCGCAACGCTTAATAAACTGCCTGCTCCCACGAATATCACGAGCAGGCATGCCCACAACGCGCGCTGAAGTTTGACCATGTTCGCCGCCTTGCCGAAAAGGGCGCGCCGGATTGCGCCTGAAAAACGGAGATACTTGATTGCGCAAGAGGCGTGCCGAAATTCCCCTTGCCCAACGATCCAGCGGGCATGTTAGTGAACTGCTCGACGCAGCACAATGGGCGGTGGCGGTCGCGACTGCTTTTCGGTGACCAACAAAAAAGCCACCGCGAGGGTGGCTTTTTCAATTTGGTGGAGACGAGGAGGATCGAACTCCCGACCTTCGCATTGCGAACGCGACGCTCTCCCAGCTGAGCTACGTCCCCGAATTGGATCAATTACTACTGTGCAAGGGCGCGAAGTATAACAAAGTACCGCACGTCGCGCCACCGGGGGCCAGCGCAATTTATTCCGTATATTCATGGCGTTGCAGTGCCGTCGCGTGCATCAAACCGCCATGCGGCGGGGCTGCTCACGGCCGAGATACCGGGATAGGAACAGAAGAAGGGCAGAACCGATCTTTGTGGTCTCGCGAGGAGACTGGGCCTGCCCTATGCCGTGGCGAAATGCAATGAAGGCTCGGGGCGTGGTTCAGTCACCTGGGAAGCGTTCCGCAAAGCCCGAATGCGCGTAAAGGCCGCACCGAAGATTTCCGTTGCCTCGCGTGCGATGGCCCCTTGCGTGTCGCAATGAGACCGCGCAAGACCGCACAATTCCGCGCCGAGCAACTCCGTAAAGCGTTCTTCTATATCTTCGATATCCCGCAGCGGTAACGCACCGACACCCGGCGGAAGCCGCTTTGCCGCGTTATAAAACTGAAGCGATTCGATATACGCAGTCAGCAAAAATTTTATTTCATGCTCGGTGTTCAGGCGACGCATCACGTCGATAATCTGCATTTGATCTCCTCCGTGTTTGGATTCAACTATCGCGAAAAATGGCGCGCATAGCGTGGTGCCATGCGGGACATCGGCAATAACATCAACAAGTCTGCAGTATTGAAATCTGGATCCCACGCAGGCGCGCCGCACACGTAGGCGCCAATGCGCGCGTATCCCTTCAACAGGGGAGGAATCACCACGTCATCCGTGGGCCGGGCACGTCGAAGCGGCAGGTCCAGCCGTGGAAAGACGCGGTACTCCGCCGGGCATGCACAGGCGCGATTCAGCGCATAGTAAACGTCCGAAGCCGTAGCGCCACCGTCGACCATGCTCAGGCTTGCGCAACCCATCAAGAAACGATAATTCCGGCGCGCCATGTAATCCGCAATGCCGCTCCACAACAGCGTGATGACGGCACCGGTGCGGTAGTCCCGGTGAACGCAGGTGCGCCCTATCTCGACAATTTCATTACGCAGGTGATCGAGGCGCGTAAGGTCAAATTCTTCATCCGAGTAAAAGCCACCGATGCGGCGCGCATTTGCGCCGTTCAGGATGCGATAGGTGCCAACCACGCGATCCGTCACCGAATCCCGCACGATGAGATGATCGCAGAAGGGATCAAAAATATCCGCGTCAATACCGGGTTCCCTGCTGCTTAATCGAGCGCCCATTTCCTCGGCAAAGACTTTGTAGCGCAGGCGCTGCGCTTCGTACACTTCATGCTCATCCCGAGCCAGTGACACGGTAAACGCGTGGGCAGAACGACTGGAAACCGCCGGGTGCTGTTGCAGCATCTTTTATGCCTCCGAAAGTAGTTACCATCGGAGCATAGCGGCGCAGTGTGACCTGTTGATTATGAAAGGATTTCAGTCGCGTGACAAAGTGATCGTGGGCGCCATGGCTGCAATGGCCGCCGCAGCAACCCTGGAAGGCACATTAATAGCGTCGGCCGGTTCGCGCCCTTCCAGCACGGCGATGATGTTGTCGGCGGCGCGGTGTTCAATGGCCATGCGCACGCGGCGCACCGCCGAGCCGATGTGCGGCGTGAATAGCGTGGCGGGATGCGCCAGCAATCGTTGCGGTATGGCCGTTGGGCGATCCGGCAGCGCCCAATCCTCGCAGGCAAAAACATCGGCGGCATAGCCTGAGAGTTTGCCGGTGTGCAGCGCATCCGCCACGGCATCTTCGTTCACCACCGAGCCGCGCCCCACGTTAATCATCAACTGTCCCGGCTTGGCCAGCGCCAATTGCGCCGCGCCGATCAGATGCAGTGATTGCGATGTTAGCGGCACCGCGACAAAAACGTAATCCGCCTGCGCCATTGCGTCGTTCAGCGCAACGGCTTCCACACCCGGCGGCGCGACGACCGTGTCTACGCCGAGGATGCGCGCGCAGCCGAAACCCCGCAGCCTGTCCACAATGGCACGGCCCACGTGTCCCAAGCCGATCACCGCGGCCACCGAGCCGTGCAGCCCCGTGCCGTAAAACTGCGCCCGCCAGCCCTTGAACGGTTCACGGCGGATAGTTGCGTCGCCCTGCATCACGTGGCGTGCCAACGAGATGCCGAGGCCCAGCGCCAACTCCGCCGTCGGTTCGGTCAACAAGTCGGGCACGATACTCACCCACACGCCGGCGCGCGTGCAGGCGTTAACATCGTAGCTGTCAAAGCCCTTCAACGCGCACGCCACGATGCGCAGCTTCGGCGCGGCGTTGAGCAGCGCGGCATCCACGCAATCGGTCATGAAGCCCATCATCGCGTCGGCGTTGGCGGCGTGCGCGGCGAGTTCCTTCGCACTCCACGGCTCCAGCGCGGGATTCATATCCACCGTGCCGTACTGCGCCAAGCGCTCGCGCACCTCGTCGTGAATGCGGTTGCTGACTATTATCGTAACCATTTGTTTTTATTGTTTATTTTAGTGTTTTGCGCAGACGCGCACCAATGCCGTCCACCACCACCACGCACGCCAATATGGTGAGCAGTATCGCCGCCACTTCGTCGTATTTAATCAGCCGCAACGCCGCCATCAGTTCAAAGCCGATGCCGCCGGCGCCAACAATGCCCAACACCGCAGAAGCGCGAAAGTGATACTCCCAGCGGTAGATGGTGATGTCGGCCAATTGCGGCAACACTTGCGGCAGCACCGCATGCGTGATCACTTGAAAGCGGTTCGCACCCGCCGCGCGCGCGGCTTCCAGTGGCTTGGGATCGACATGCTCGACGGCCTCGGCGTAAAACTTGCCGACCATGCCCACCGAATGCAGCGCCAGCGCCAGCACGCCAGGCAACGCGCCAAAGCCGACAGCGGCAACAAACAAAATACCCAGAATGATTTCGGGTACCGAGCGAAACGCCGCAAGCAGCATGCGCACTGCGCGATACAGCAGCGGATGGGGCGAGGTATTCGGCGCGGCGAGCAAGCTCAACGGCAGTGACAGGATTACCGCCAGCACCGTGCCGGCGATCGACATCGCCAGCGTATCCATCAGCGGTCGCATCCACTGTTGCCAGCGCGTGAAATTCGGCGGCACCATTTCAGAAGCCAGCTGCGCAATGGCCGGGCCGCCCTCGATAAAACGCCGGGCGTCGAATAATCCAGTGATCGCCAGCGCAATCACGCATGCCGCGATGACCGCCGCCGCCAGCACGACCCGCCGTTTGCTCTCGCGGCGCGCGGCGGAAAGTATCGTGTCGTAGCGCGCGCAATCCAGGGCTATCGCCATCATTTCATCTTCGCGATGTCGAGCCTGAGCACGCGCGCCGTATCACGCAGCACGTCGTAAGCCTTGTCATTGGTGGCGGCAAAACCCTCGACACGGAAGGACTTCAGCACCTCCTTGTCTTTGACGTTAAGAAACGCGTCCCGGATCGCCTGTTTGAGTTGCGGGGCAAGATTGCCCTGCATCACGATCGGATAATTCGGAATCGCGTCGGACAAATCCAGTTGCACCAGCTTGGCCGGGTCAATGGTATTGCGGCTTACCAGATTGTCGTAAATCGCCTTCGACAGCGCGCCGGCCGGCACTTGCCCCGCCTGCACTGCGCGCGCCACGGCGTCGTGCGTACCCAAGTGCACTGGCTTGTAATCCTTGTCACCATCAAGGCCGGCTTTTTTCAGCAGGTGCGCGCGCGGCGCAAGGTGGCTGGAGGTGGACGCCTGATCGCCGAACCCAAACGGCTTGCCGCGGATGTCGGCCAGCGTCTTGACCGGCCCGCCAGCGGTGGCGATCAGTATCGAGTTGTAAGTCGGCGCGCCGCGCTCGACACCCACCGCGAACGGCTCGATTTCCGGCGCGCGCGACTTGGCGAGCACATAGGAAAACGGGCCAAAGTAAGCGACCTCGATGCGGCCAAATCGCATGGCTTCGATCATCGACGAATAATCGGTGGTGACGATGATCTCGATGTTTTTCTTCAGCGTTTGCTCAAGGTAGGTTTTCAAAGGCTGCGCGTTCTGAATTAGCGTGGTAGCGTTTTCGTCCGGCAGCAGCGCGACGCGCAGTGTCGCGGGGTCTCGTCCTTGCGCAAAAGTGAATCCGGAAAATGCCGTTCCCCATATTCCGAAAGCGGCGGCGGCAAGTAGTGTTCGGCGATACCTGTTCATACTCATATACGGGCTCCGGCGGTTTGCAAGCGGGTGAAGGGAAATGAAAGCGGGTCGTCGGGTTGTACGGCGGCAAGCGATGTGCCGCCATAGAGGGCGGTTGCCTGCTCGCCGGTCAGTTCATCGGGCGTGCCGTCGAACACAATGGCCCCGCCCTTTAGTCCGATAATGCGATCGGCAAAACGGCGCGCGAATTCCACTTGATGCAGACTCACCACGGCCGTCAGCCCATCGGTTTTGCAGATATCGTGCATCAGACCGAGCAGGCGTTCCGCCGTCGCGGGGTCGAGGCTCGCCACCGGCTCGTCAGCCAGCAGCGTGCGCGGCTTCTGCACCAGCGCGCGTGCCACGCCGACACGCTGTTGCTGTCCACCAGACAATTGGTCGGCGCGCTGAAGCGCGCGATCCAGCAGGCCCACGCGCTCGATGGCGGCTAGCGCCAGTTCTTTCTCGGGCCGCGACCACGGCATCAGCGTGCCGCAGCCGCTGTGATAGCCCAGCCGTCCCATCAGCACGTTATCCAGTACGCTCAGCCGTCCGATCAGGTGATGCTGCTGGAACACCATGCCGGTCTGCCGGCGGTGACGCCTAAGCGCGTCGCGCTCGGCCAGATCACCGATGCCCTCGGCGATGACGCTACCCGAGGTGGGCCGTACGAGCCCGTTCAGTGTGCGCAGCAATGTTGACTTGCCGGCGCCGGACGCGCCCAGCAGCACCACGAATGCGCCTTGCGCAAGGGTTAGTGAATTACGCCGCAATGCCCGGATAGCGCTGTCCTTGGTCTCATACGTTACTTCGAGGTTACGGGTGTGCAGTGCGGCAGGGCGATTGCTGGCGTAGTCAGTTTGGATCATGCGTGACCTCGTGTTGATGCGGCGCCCATAAATCAGAAATCCCCGCGCCGCCTCTAAAAGCCGACAGTGTGCCGGACGCATGTGACGGCGACGTTACATCGCGGCGTGTCACTAACCCGTAACACGGCATCGTTAGCATTGGCCGTGTTATCAACAGCGTCGCCGGAGCCATCGGTACCCCCATGAGTCATAGCTATAGCGATCAGAAAGTCATCAATCCCGCCACGAATCTCTCGTTTGACGAAGTGCTTAGCGCCCGGCTATCGCGACGCGATTGGTTGCAGGGTGCGGCCTCGTGGGCGGTGCTGGGCAGCTTGCCGTTATCTCTCGCTGCATGCGCCACCGGCGGTCTGAAACGCACCGGTTCGATCGGTTTCAAGAGCGTGCCGTTGTCCAAGGACGACACCGTTCGGGTACCCGAGGGCTACACTGCAAGCGTGCTGCTGGCGTGGGGCGATCCGATCGGCCACCCGAGCGGTTCCCCCGCGTTCAAGCCAGACGCCAGCAACACCGCCGACGAGCAGGCGTTGCAGGCCGGCATGCACCATGATGGCATCCAGTATTTTTCGTTGCCGCATGGGCAGGAGAATTCCACCCGCGCGCTGCTCGCGATCAACAACGAATACAGCGACGACGGGCTGCTGCAGGTGGGCGGTTTTGCCAACTGGAGCGCGGAGAAAGTACGCAAATCGCAGAACGCACACGGCGTCACCATCGTTGAAGTGCGTGCGAAGGACGGCCAATGGGAAGTGGTGCGGCCGTCGCACTACGCGCGGCGTATTACCGCGCGCACGCCGATGACGATCGCCGGTCCCGCCGCCGGCACGCCGTACATGGTGACTGCCGCCGATGCCACGGGTCGCGAAGTGCTCGGCACCGTGAACAACTGCGCGCATGGCTACACGCCGTGGGGCACGTACCTCACCTGTGAGGAGAACTGGGACGCCTACTTCGCCAACACCGGCAAACTCACGCCCGACCATGTACGCAACGGCATCACGGCGGCGGGGCGCGGCTACCGTTGGCATGAATTCGACGAGCGTTTTGACGCGGGCAAGCATCCCAACGAACCGCATCGATTTGGGTGGGTGGTCGAAATGGATCCGTACGATCCGCAATCCAAGCCGGTCAAGCGTACCGCGCTGGGGCGCTTCAGCCACGAGGGCGCTTGGCCCTCGGTGGGCAGCGACGGGCGCCTTACCCTGTACATGGGCGATGACCGACAGTTTGAATACATCTACAAGTTCGTCACGCGCGACGCGTGGAAACCGAATGAACGCGAAGCGAACCGTAACCTGCTCGATAACGGCACGCTCTACGCGGCGAAATTCAACGACGACGGTAGCGGCGGATGGATTGAACTCGCGCTCGGCCAAAACGGCATCACGCCGGCCGCCGGATTCAAGGATCAGGCTGATGTGTTGATCCGCACGCGCGTGGCCGCCCAGGTAGCGGGCGCCACGCCGATGGATCGCCCCGAATGGATTGCCGTGCATCCGGAAACCCGGGAAGTGTATTGCACCCTGACCAATAACAGTCGTCGCGGTGTGGGCAAAGACCCCGGCACGAACGCCTCCAATCCGAGGCTCAACAATACATTTGGCCACATCATTCGCTGGCGCGAGGAAGGCAACAATCCCTCGGCGTTGAAATTCACATGGGACATTTTTGTGTTGGCGGGCGACCCGAAAAACGCGGATGTCGCCAAGCGCGGCAATATCAAGGGCGACACCTTCGGTTGCCCCGATGGCTTATGGTTCGACGAAGGCGGCATTCTGTGGATACAAACTGACGTATCAACCAGCGCAATGCACAAGGGCGATTACGAACACATGGGCAATAACCAGATGCTCGCCGCCGATATCACCACCGGAGAAATCCGGCGCTTTCTCACGGGTCCCAGTGGCTGCGAAATCACCGGCATCACCGCCACGCCGGATGGCCGCACGCTGTTCGTGAACATTCAGCATCCGGGTGAAACTGCCAGTGAACGCAGCGACCCCAGTGCCCCCCACGCCGTGAGCACCTGGCCCGACGGCGCGAGGGGCGGTCGACCGCGCTCGGCGACTGTCTTGATACGCAAGAACGATGGCGGGGTAATCGGCACCTAGCCACGGAGATAGAACGATGTGCACCGCATTCACCATCAAACATCGGTTGTCCATGGGCATTCTTGCGTTGCAAGTGCTGATGGCGGCAAGCCTTGCACATGCTCAAGGCGATGGCCGCACGCGCGCGAACGGCTATCCGTCCAAGTCCGTTCGGGTGATCGTTCCGCTCGCACCCGGTGGCGGCAGCGATATCGTTGCACGCATCATCTCATCTGTATTGGTTGATCACTGGGGTCAATCCGTCGTGGTTGACAACCGGCCGGGCGCTGGCAGTACGGTGGGCACCGCCATCGCGGCAAAAGCCGCCGCCGATGGATACACGCTGCTGGTAACCAGTTCGTCCATCGCCATTTCTCCCGCCCTTGTATTGTATCCGCGACCGATATACGGTCGGCTTGCAGGCATGCAAGCCGGCGATCCGGACGCCGCTCCCGCCCTTGGGTAAAACCCGTTCTGTAGATAGGTGCCGGGTCGCCACTCCATAAACTTAAGATCGAACGGTATCTTGGGCGCGGATACTTCCGCTAGCCCGCATTGACAAGGTTGATCCCTATGGACTCAGTGATGATAACGTCTCTCGGCTTGGATGTTGCCAAGGCCAAAATCGATTGCGCTTTGCTGCTGAAAAACAAAGTGAAATCAAAGGTCTTTGCCAATAACCCCGAAGGCTTCAATAACCTCTTGGCTTGGCTCGCCAAGCACGGCGTCAGCCGTGTTCACGCCTGCTGCGAGGCCACCACATACAGCGAGGCTATTGCCGTATTTCTGCATGAACGCGGGCATGTGGTGAGCGTGGTTAACCCGGCTCGGATATCAGCCTATGCCCAAGCGCATCTGTCTCGCGCCAAGACCGACGCCTTGGACGCGCGGTTGATAGCGCGTTTCTGCGAGCGCGAATGTCCCGATCCATGGGCGCCGCCGCCCGCCGAGGAGCGTTTGTTATTGGCACTACTGCGCGACCTACAGAACTTGCAGGCAATGCAGCAAGCCGAATCCTATCGGCTGGCCACGGCACATGCGTTGGTGCGTGAACGCATTGAGCGCCATTTGGCGTTTCTCGCCCATGAGATCGGGCAGGTGAAAAAGGCCATCGCGCAACACATCGATCAAAACGACAACCTGCGCGGCAGACGCGATCTGCTCGATAGCGTGCCGGGGCTGGGCGAGAACACCATTCCCTGGTTAATTGCCTATTTGAGCGATGGCGGGCGCTTCGGCGGCGCCAAGCGTGCGGCGGCGTTCTTTGGGCTGTGCCCGAAGCCGCATCAGTCGGGCACCAGCGTGCGCGGCAAGGCGCATATCGCCAAGACGGGGCATGCCGACATGCGCCACGTGCTATTTATGCCGGCGATGGTGGCTTATAGCCGCTGCAAAGCCTTTGCCCCCTTCGTACAAAGACTCAAGGCCTCCGGCAAACCACCCAAGGTGATTATCGTGGCCCTCATGCGAAAGCTCGTTGCCATCGCTCAGGCCATCCTAAAATCAGGCAAACCCTTTGACACTGGCTTGCATAACGCTTGACAGCTATAACGGTATCTACAAGAATCTGGATTTTGACGTGAAGCGCGATTTCGCTGGTGTCACGTTGATCGGACGGCAGCCAAGCATTCTGGCTGTACATGCGTCCGTCCCGGCGGCTACCGTCAAGGAATTGATTACTTTGGCGCGGGCGCAACCCGGAAAGCTCGCTTACGCATCCGCTGGATCGGGGAGTGCAACACATCTGGGCGCTGAACTGTTCAAGTATTCGACCGGGGTCGACCTTATCCATGTGCCTTACAAAAGCGCCGGGCTTGCAACCTCGGCGCTGCTTTCCGGAGAGGCACAAGTCGTGCTGACAAACATGGCCAGCGTGATGCCGCACCTGAAATCCGGCCGCATCAAAGCGCTGGGTATCAGCGAATCAAAACGTTCTGCGCTGGCGCCCACGCTGCCGACTGTGGCGGAGAGTGGTGTCGAGGGATTCGAGTATTCAACGTGGTATGCAATGCTCGTCCCCGCCGGCACGCCGAAGGCGATCATCCAGCATATAGGGAGCGACCTTGCCGCGCTCATCCGGCATTCAAAGACGCACGATCGTTTCGTCTCGCTCGGCATGGAGACTTACGTAACAACGCCCGCCGAACTGGACGCGTACCTCTACAGTGAAATCGCGAAATGGGACAAGGTCATACGCGCCGCGGGTGTGCGCGCGGAGTGATTTCCACGATATAACAATCTGCTTGCCAGTGCGTGTTGGCCTGAAAATGCGGTCCCGATCAGGATGACGCAGCTCGCCTACGCAGTATCAGGCACGCAGCCACGCACGCCATCATCTGCGCCGCGATGAATCCCGCAACATCCGCCGGCTGTATGCCGGCAAACGTGTTGCTGAACGCGCGCGCTATAGTTACCGCCGGATTGGAGAAAAACGTGCTTGCGGTAAACCAGTAACCTGCGGTAACGATCAACGCCACCAGCAGCGGCACGCGATCACGAGCGTTGCGCAGCCCAAGGTGAATGGTGGCGAGCAGTATGCCGGTGGCGAGGCATTCGGAAATCCATTGCGGCACGCCGCTGCGCACCTTGCCGGAGAACTGCACGATCGGCAGATCGAACATCGCGTGCGTGAGCCACACGCCAAGTATCCCGCCGCTGATTTGCGCCACCGTGTACGCCGCCAACAGGCCGAGTGTGAGTTCGCCCGTGCGCCAGAATGTAATCGACACCGCCGGATTAAAATGCGCGCCCGAAACCGGGCCGAGCACGGTGATCAGCACATACAGTCCCGCGCCGGTGGCGATGGAGTTGCCGAGCAGTGCGATGGCCGCGTTGCCTTGGGCGAGCGATTCACCCATGATGCCGGAGCCGACGACGATCGCGAGCAGCAGTGCGGTGCCCGCGAATTCGGCGGCGATACGTTGCGCGATAGGTACGTTCATTTCAGTTTTCAGTTTATTCGAGGACAGGCTCCGCGCGGGAACGGCAATGGCGAAGCGCTACGGTTTATGTGCAACGTTGATGGGTACTTCCCGGTTTATCGCGCCGGAAACCATTTTTCCGTCACCGGATCGAGCACGACCGTCCCGCCGATACGACGCATCTCCGAGCGGCGCTCATCGAGGGTCATGTTTTCAATCGGCAGCGCCAACAACATCTCGATGCGCGTTCGCATGGCATCGTGTATCGCGCGAAACGCAGCGTGCTTGTGGTCGTCATTGCCGGTGACCGCAGCAGGATCAGGCAGTCCCCAATGCGCGGTGGCAGGATGCCCCAGCCAGACCGGGCAGGCTTCACCGGCCGCGCTGTCGCACACGGTAACGATCAAATCCATCACCGGCGCGCCGGGTAAACCGAATTCGTCCCACGATTTTGAGCGCAGGTTTTCGCTCGGGTAATTCATCCGCGCGCACAACTCGGCGGCAAACGGATTTACCTTGCCGCCGGGATGTGAACCGGCTGAGTAGCCGCGCAGGCGGCCATGGGACAGTGTGGTTGCCAGTGCCTCGCCGAGTATCGAACGGGCGCTGTTGCCGGTGCAAAGGAACAAAATATTAAGCATCGCGGATGATCAATAAACTATTTAAAAACAATTGGTTATGAAATTCCTCGCCTCAGGCCGCGTCCGCTTCCGCCGGTCTGGCGGCATCCGCCACGTTGCGCCATGCCGGGAAGACCACGCGAAATTCACTGCCCGCGCCGGGCTCCGATTGAATTTCCAGCGTTGCCTGATGCCGCAGCAGCACATGTTTGACGATCGCCAGGCCCAGGCCGGTGCCGCCCGTCTCGCGCGAGCGCCCGCGATCAACGCGATAGAAGCGTTCAGTCAAACGCGGAATATGTTCCGCGGCGATGCCAATGCCGGTGTCGGCGACACTGAATACGCCGCAGCCTTGTTCGTTCGTGCGCCACGCGAGGGTGACCTTGCCCTCGGGCGGCGTGTAGCGCACCGCATTGCTTACCAGATTGCCGAAGGCGCTGCGTAATTCATCCGTGCTGCCGGT
>DHVE01000031.1:127637-153344 GCA_002412495.1 Betaproteobacteria bacterium UBA5216 | reverse complement strand
GCGATGCGGCCGGCGTCCTTGGTGGCCTGACGCTGCGAATCGTTGAAATAAGCGGGCACCGTGATCACGGCCTCGGTGACCGGCTCGCCGAGATAATCCTCGGCGGTTTTTTTCATTTTGATCAGCACTTGCGCGGAGACTTCCTGCGAGGCAATTTTTTTGCCGCGCACTTCCACCCACGCATCACCGTTGTCGGCCTTGACGATTTTGTACGGCATCAGGTCGAGGTCTTTCTGCACCTCTTTTTCTTCAAAGCGGCGGCCGATCAGGCGCTTCACCGCATAGAGCGTGTTTTTCGGATTAGTGACGGCCTGACGTTTGCCGGGCGCGCCGGTGAGGATTTCGCCGTCGTCCATATACGCCACGATCGACGGCGTGGTGCGCGCGCCTTCGGAGTTTTCAATCACCTTGGGCGTGCCATTTTCCATCACGGCTACGCAGGAGTTGGTGGTGCCCAGGTCTATTCCTATGATTTTGCTCATTTTATTGCCTCAGTCTGCAAAGTTTCGATGTGTTTTATATGGGGACATCAATGGCGGTTTCAATCACGCCACTGTCTTGGCCTTGGCCACCGTGACCAGCGCGGGCCGGATCACACGATCGTTCAGCTTGTAGCCTTTTTGCAGCACGGCCACGACGGTGTTGGGCTCGGCGTCGGATTCGATCATGCTGATCGCCTGATGGCGATGCGGATCGAATTTCTGATTCACCGGGTTTTCCTCGGCGACATTGAATTTCTCGAACGCGGATTTGAGTTGTTTCAAGGTGAGTTCGACGCCACTCTTGAAATTCTCCGCAGTGGCATTTTCCGTCGCGAGCGCGGCCTCCAAGCTGTCTTTTACGGCGACCAGTTCGGTGGCGAAATTTTCCACCGCGTACTTGTGCGCGGCGGCGACATCGCTTTGCGCGCGCTTGCGCACGTTTTCGGTTTCGGCCTTGGCGCGCAAAAAGGCGTCACGATGTTCTTGTACGGCGGCCTCGGCTTTTTGTAGCAGCTCTTCCAGCGTGGGCGGTGTAGGTGCCGGCGCGGGCTCGGCCGGCTGTGCCTGTTGCGTTTGTTCCGGTTGTGCGGTTTGTTCGTTTTGCGATGCGTCGGTCATGCTGGGGTCTCCGATTAACCATAATCACATTGGGGCGGTGATTTCCAATTCAAGCGCCAGCGAAAAAATTTGTGAAAAATTGTAAGTATTTGTTTTTTAATGAATAATTGTGAGATTGTGCTTCGGGCAAAAAACGGTAAGCTTCCACGGTTGATGCGCGCGCCGGTTGGGCGCAAGCGCGGGGGAGCGTCGCGTGAAAGAACACCAATGGCTTGATTCACGGGAAAGGGCGACCCAGCGGCGTCGTTGGCTGACCGCAGGCGTTACAACCGGTATTGCAGCGGGTATCGCGGCGTGTATGGGAGCCAAGGATGCCGGGGCGTAGCCGTATCCCTCCAAGCCGGTGCGGCTGGTGGTGGGCTATGCCGCTGGCGGACCGACCGATGTCACGGCGCGTCTGGTGGCGCAATAGCTGTTCGAAAACCTGGGGCAGCCGTTCGTGGTTGAAAACCGCGCCGGCGCCAGCGGCACGCTGGGCAAGGAGCGCGTCGCCACGTCACCGGCGGATGGTTACACCCTGTTGGTGATGTCGAGCGGCGACGCCATCGTGCAGCCGTTGCTGGCGAAAACGCCGCGCGATCTCGAGTTGGGTTTCGCTCCGGTTTCGATGGCGGCGACCGGTGCGTACGTGCTGGTGATACATCCCTCCGTGCCGGCACGTAGCGTCAAGGAACTGATTGCACTGGGCAAGGCGCGCGGCAACACGGGCAAACTCACGTTTGCCTCGTCGGGCGTCGGTAGCTCGGTGCACTTGGCCGGCGAACTGTTGAACGTGAAAGCGGGCTTCAAAATGTTGCACGTGCCCTACAAAAGCTCCGCCGACGCGGCCCGCGCCACCGCCTCCGGCAAAGTCGAAGTGAGTTTTCCAGGTGTGCCCGGCGCACTGCCGTTTTTGCACGCCAACAAAATCCGCGCGCTTGGCGTCACCAGCCTGAAGCGCGTGCCGATGATGGCGGACGTGCCCACACTAAACGAAGCCGGCGTGCCTGGCTACGACCGCTACGGCTGGTACGGCGTACTCACGCCGCTGGGCACGCCGGTCGAGGTGATCGCGCGCTTAAACAGCGCGATGGTTGCTGTGGTCAACACATCCGAGATGAAAACGATCTTGAACAATCAGGGGCTGGAGCCACAAACCCAAACGCCGCCGCGATTCGGCGCGTTTATTCAGGGCGAGATCGCGGAGAATGCGAAGCTGATTAAGGTTATTGGGTTGAAGGCGGAGTAGATCGCGATGCCACGTTCCGCGCTTTTGACCGCCACATCCCCAGCCGCTAGACTGCCGCGCGCAACCAAACCAATGGGGAAAAAGTGATGACGGGATTTGTCAGACGTATCGTGACCGGCCACGACAAGAGCGGGAAGGCGATTGTGATTTCCGACGGCTACACGCCGGTGGTGAAAACCGATCCGGCGCGGCCCGGCTACCGGGGCACGGATGTGTGGAAAACCTTTGCCATGCCTGCGCCGATTACCGCAGACGAGGCGGACCCAACGCTCGGGCCGCGGCCCCTGTTGCCGGCGCCCAATGGCACGACCATACGCATCACGGAACTCGCGCCAGAATCGCCCGAGCTGCGCAATATGAGCGCGGACAAAGTGCGTTCGGTGTTTGAAGGCTCCGGCGCGCCATCGGCTTCGACCTACAAGCCGGGCGCGCGCCATCCGCTGATGCACCGCACGGAAACCATCGATTACGCTGTTGTGCTCGACGGCGAGATTACGCTGGTACTCGATGATCAGGACATCGTGCTGAAAACGGGCGATGTGGTGGTTCAGCGCGGCAACAATCATTCATGGAGCAATCGCTCGGACAAGGTTTGCCGCATGTTGTATGTCTTGATCGACGGATGCTTTGATCCAGAGCTCAAGGCGATGCTGGATGCTGGCGGTGCTCACTGAGTCCTCTGTGCTGCTTCCAAATAAAAACGCCCCGAGTATAGGGCGTTTTTGCGAGGATGAAGTGAACGACTACAGCGTCGCTGCGCTCCCGAGAATCACGGTGCACTGACTGCTGAGCACACCGCCGTTGCCGTGCGCCAAGGCCACGTCGCAGTTTTTCACCTGCCACTGGCCGCACTCGCCACGCACCTGGCGTATCGCTTCGATCAGCACCAGCAGGCCGTACATGCCGGGGTGACAATACGACAAACCGCCGCCGCTGGTGTTGACCGCCAGTTTGCCGCCGGGGGCGATGGTGCCGCCCTGCACGAAACGGCCGCCTTCGCCTTTGGGGCAGTAGCCCAGGTCTTCAAGAAACAGAATCGGCGTGATGGTGAACGCGTCGTACAGCGACAGCATGTTCATGTCGCTGGGTTTCATGCCCGCCATCTTGAAAGCTTTCGGGCCTGACTCGGCCGCGGCTGTCACGGTCAGGTCTTTCATGCTGGAAATATTGGCGTGGCTCAGCGCCTCACCAGTGCCGAGCACGTAGACGGGTTTTTTCGTCAGGGTTTGGGCTTTATCTGCCAGGGTGAGGATGATCGCGCCGCCGCCGTCAGTGACAAGGCAGCAGTCACGTACGGTGAACGGATAGCTCACCATGCGCGCGTTGAGCACTTGCTCGATCGTGAGCGGCTCTTTTTCCCAGGCCTTCGGGTTCATCAACGCCCATTTGCGCGCCGACACGGCGACTTCGGCGAGTTGTTCGCGCGTGGTGCCGTATTGGTACATGTGGCGCGAGGCCGCCATCGCGTAAGCCGTCGGCGGATTGAACGGACGATAAGGCGTTTCGTAATAATTGTATTCGGGACGCGCAGCGGCGGCGCGGCTCACCGAACGCTGCGTGCTGCCGTAGCAGATCAGCGCCACTTTGCACAGGCCCGCTTCGAGCGCGGCTTGCGCGTGGGCGATGTGTGTCATGAACGACGAACCGCCGATGATGGTGCCGTCGAAATAATCGGGCTTGATGCCGAGGTATTCGGCCACGGCCATCGGCGCCACGCGCGCCTGCGACATGGCGCTGAATACGCCGTCGATATCCTGTAATTTCAGACCGCAATCGTCGAGCGCGGCAAGTGTGGCCTGCGCGATCAGGTCCATCGGGTTGGTGTGGGGCGCTACTTGTCCGAGATCGGATTCGGCGGCGCCGACTACCGCGATGCTGCCTCTCTTAAGGGTGCTCATTATTTCCCCTCCAGCGGCGTGAATACAGGATAGGGCAGTTGTTTATCATCGCCCGGCAGAATTTTGACCTTGACGCGCATGCCGATCTTCACGTCCATGGCGGCTATGCCTTCAACACGGCTCATCATGCGAAAGCCTTCATCGAGATCGATCAGCGCGATATTCAGCGGCGCTTCGCCCTTGTAATGCGTGGCAGTGGTGGCGTAGACCGTGCCTAGGCCTTTGGATACGCGCCATTCAATATTGGTACTGCCGCTGCCCGGTGCGGCCACGCGCGGATAGAAAAACGCTTTGTTGTCGTCGGTGCAAACCTGGTAGGCGAGTTCGCCTTTCTTGCAGTGCTCGAGGTACCTGCCGAGCGGAGACTGCTTCGTTAAATCCGGAACCATGGAACTTTCTCCTGAAGTTGCTGAGTACGGAAAGGGAATTACAAACGCAGAGGTAAACCGGGATGAAAACCGTTGCGATTCCGCGCCGCCGATGATAACGCAAGCCGCCGGATGAATCGGTGATTGCGTAGTAAACGGACAAAATCGTAAAATGTGTTTTTCCATTCCGGCCAAGATAAATCCATCGTGAACAAACTGCTGGGCATGCTGGCTTTTGTACGGGTTGCCGAGAGCGGCAGCTTTACGTCAGCCGCGACGCAACTCGGCGTATCGGTATCCGCTGTGGCGAAAGCCGTGGCGCGGCTGGAAGAAGAGTTGGGCATTCAGTTGCTGGTGCGCTCCACGCGCAAGCTGGCTTTGAATGACGATGGCCGCGATTACTACGCGCGCTGTTTGCAGATACTCAACGACATCGAGGATGCCGAGGCCTCGCTGAAAAGCGCGGGTGAAACGCCGAAGGGGCAGTTGAAGGTGTCGTTCCCGGCGTTATTCGGGCGGTTGACGTTTTTGCCGCGCGCAGCGGAGTTTCATGAGCGCTACCCCGATATCGTGCTGAACATCAGCATGGAAGACCGTCAGGTCGATTTGATCGAGCGTGGACTGGACCTCGCGGTGCAGGTGGGCGAAATCAATAATCCGCGCTACGTGGCGCGCGTGTTGAATCGCGGGCAGCGCGTCACCTGCGCATCGCCGGCGTATCTCAAGGTGCACCGCGAACTGCAAGTGCCGGAAGATCTGGCGCAGCACCGCTGCATTGCGAGCGCGTTGTTCCCGGTGTGGCCCTATAGCGTGAAAGGCAAACGCGTTGAAATCGCCGTGCGCGGACCACTGGTGCTGACGGGTGGCGACGCAGTGCGGGAGGCGGCGCGGCTGGGGCTCGGCGTGGCGCAATCAAACTGGTGGACGGTGCGCCATGATCTGGCGGATGGCAGCCTGATCGAGGTGTTAAAGCCGTACGCCGTGGCCGGCCAACCGATCAGCGTGGTGTACCCGCCCACGCGGCATGTGCCGCGCAAGCTGCGCGTGATGATCGATTTTCTGGTGGAAATCACGCGCGTGCCGGAGGGGGCCGCTCCGCCGCCGCGTTTGCGGAAATAACGGATAAAGTGTTTGTAGTATTGGTGGATTATTTCGCGCGTCACAGTTGCGTATCATGGCGCGCTATTTGAATTTAAGGGGAACAGCATGCGATTGGGTTACTTCACCATGCCGATGCATCCGGAAGAGCGGAACTGCACGGAGACACTGGCGGAAGACCGCGAGGCGATTATTTTTGCCGACAAGCTCGGTTTTTACGACGCATTCGTCGGCGAGCATCTCACCGAGAAAACCGAAAACGTCACCAGCAGTCTGTTGTTTCTGGCGACACTCATTAGCGACACCAAAACTATTAAACTCGGTACCGGCACGTGCAACCTGTCGCAACAGCACCCGGTGATTTTTGCCTCGCACGCGGCGATGTTCGATCACATCGCCAAGGGCCGGTTTATTTTCGGCATCAGCGCCGGCGCGTTGCCGTGCGACGCCGAGGCGCTGGGCAATCTGCATGAAGACCGCAACAAGATGTTCGCTGAAAGCATCGACGTGATACTGGCGATCTGGGAGCGCGATCCGCCGTATAACATCGATTTTCCGAATAACCGCTTCAAGGTGACGGTGGAAAAAATGCAGGATGCCAACATCGGCCGCGGGCATCTGTACAAGCCGTTTCAAAAGCCGCGGCCCGAAATCGTCGGCACGGTGGTGGCGCCGTTTTCCAAGGGCGTGATTCACATGGGGCAGCGCGATTTTCATCCGCTGTCGGCGAACTTTTTGTTTTCGAAATGGCTGCCGAGCCACTGGGCGAATTACAGCGAAGGTAAAAAGAACGCCGGGCAGGTTGCCGACCCTGCCGACTGGCGCATCGCGCGTACTATTTTTGTCGCTGACGACGAAGCGACGGCCAAACGTTATGGCCGCGACGATCCGAACAGCCCGTATCGTTATTACTGGAAGCAACTTACGTACAAAATGATGAAGGCGAAGCGTCAGGTCATTTTCAAGAATGATCCATCCGAAGCCGACTCGGCGATTACCGAAGACCGCGTGCTAGACAACCTGGTGATTTACGGCACGGTGAACGGCGTGGTGGATCAGATACTCAAGCTGCGCGAACTGACAGGTGATTTTGGCGAGATCGTTTACGCCGGCATGGATTGGGTTGATCCCAAGCTCGCGAAGCGTTCGATGGAGTTGATGGCGACTGAAGTGATGCCGCGCGTGAATAAGGCGATTGCCGCCGAGGGCGCCGCGAAAAAAGTGGCGTAGATATTTAATAAGTTATTGTTTTTAAATAATTATTTTATCGAGGGGATAGTGATGGGGCGGCGGATTTTTATGGCGGCAGTATTGGCGTTGTACGGGGGTGGCGCGTTCGCGCAGGCGCCGCAAAATGCTGGCGAGGTCTATCCCGCGCGTCCGATACGGCTGGTGAATTCGCTGTCGGCGGGTTCCGCCGGGGACCGGCTGGCGCGCCAGTTCGCCGATGCACTGTCGCCGCGCGTGAACCAAAAAGTACTGGTGGACAATCGCCCCGGGGACGGCGGCAACATCGCCGCCGTGGCAGTCGCCAAGGCGCCAGCGGATGGTTACCTGCTGCTGTTCAGTTCCACCGCGTCGTTGGCGATTCAGATGACCTATGGTAATTTGGGTAACTCTGGCGGGGGCACGCTGCCTTACGATCTGCGCCGCGACTTTGCACCAATCTCCACCGTGGCGCAGATACCCAATGGGTTTTTTGTCACGCCCGTGTTTACCGGCGATTCGTTGCAGGCGCTGGTCAAAGAAGCTAAGGCGCAGCCGGGCAAATTAACGTGCGCGTCGTCGGGCGTGGGCGGTTTGTTGCATCTGACGTGTAAACTGTTCAAGAAATCCGCCGGTGTGGACGTGCTGCACGTGGCGTACAAAGGCTCGACAGCGTTTTTGCCGGAATTGGTCTCGGGCCGCATCACGCTGGCCTTCGACAACGTGCCGGTGTATGTGCCGCTGGTCAACGCGGGCAAACTCAAGATACTGGCGGTTACTTCGCAAAAACGCGCGTCAGTGTTGCCCTTTGTGCCGACCACTGCAGAACTGGGCATGCCGCAACTCGAATCGGTGGGCTTGTTTGGTTTGCTTGCCCCCGCCCGCACGCCGGAAGCGGTGGTCAAAATGTTGAGCTCGGCGTCGGTCGCGGCATTGCGGCAACCCGCGTTGCGCGCGCAAGCCCAGAAGGAAGGCGTGGAGCCGGACGGCAGCGTTCCTGATGGATTGCGCAGACAGATTGATAATGAAATCAACAAGTGGGCGCGGGTGATAAAAGACGCCAATATCGGGCGCGAATAGTTGTTTTGTAACGAATTGTTCTTAGAGGGCATTTAATGATGTTGCGTCATCTGATTCAAGTCGCGGGCGCGGCGCTGTGCGCCGCGCTGGCTACACCCGCCGCCGCACAAAATTTTCCGTCGCGCCCGATTCGCATGATCACGGCCACCACTGTCGGCTCCGGCCCGGATGTGATCGCGCGCTTGCTCGCGGCTCGCTTGACCGAGGCCTTGGGCCAGCAGATTGTGGTCGATAATCGTGCGGGGGCCAGCGGACTCATCGGCGCCGAACTGGTGGCGCGCGCCGCACCCGACGGCCATACGCTGTGGATGGCGACCATGACGCAGCTCATCAGCACCACGCTGTATCAGCGCTTTTTGATGTCGAAGGAATTCGCGCCGGTGGGGCAGGTTGCATCCACGCCGTTTGTGATTGCGGTGAGCGCGGGCTTGCCGATCAAAACCATCGCGGAACTGGTGGCTTACAGCAAGTCGCGTCCGGGGCAATTGTTGTATGGTTCGGGCGGGCAGGGCACTACGCCGCATCTGTGCATGGAGTTGTTTAAATCGATGACCGGCGCCGACCTGGGCCACGTGCCGTACAAAGGCAGCGTGATTGCCTTGACCGACATGATGGGCGGGCAGATGCACAGCACCTGCGCGGCGGCGCCGACAGCATCGTCTTTCATCCAAAGCGGCAAGGTGCGTGTGCTGGGGGTGACCACGCGCACGCCGACAAATCTTGCGCCGGGTGTGCGGCCGATCATTGAAACCGTGCCGGGCTATGAACTTACCGGGTGGTATGGCCTGCTGGCACCGCTGAATACACCGGCGGCGATCGTGGAGCGTATCAATCAGGAGATGGCCAAGGCGCTAAGAACGCCGGATTTGCAGGAACGCCTGATTGGCGTGGGCGCGGAAGCCGCGCACAGTTCGCCTGCTGAATTCGGCGCATTTTTGCAGCGCGAAAACATGCGCTGGAGCAAGGTGTTGAAAGACGCCGGTATCAAGCCTGCGCCGTAATAGATAAAGCAAACAAAAGGTTTCGATGCAAGTTCGCATGAAATGGCGGCTAACAGGGGCGGTGCTGGCGGCCGTGGCAGCCGTGGTGGCTACAGGCGCCATGGGGCAAACCGCTGGTCAGGCCTATCCCTCGCGCCCCATTCGCATGATTACGGCAACTGTTGTTGGTTCCGGCTCCGACGTAATCGCGCGCCTGCTCGCGGCGCGGCTGACCGAGGCCTTGGGCCAACAAATCGTGGTGGACAATCGCGCGGGCGCTTCGGGTTTGATTGGCGCGGAACTGGTGGCGCGCGCCGCGCCGGACGGCCATACGCTGTGGATGGCGACGATGACGCAGCTTATCAGCACCACGCTGTATCAGCGCTTTTTGATGTCGAAAGAGTTCGCGCCGGTGGGGCAGGTGGCTTCAACGCCGTTTGTGATCGCGGTGAGCGGCGGGCTGCCGATCAAATCGATAACCGAGTTCATCGCCTACAGCAAGTCGCGTCCGGGACAACTGCTGTATGGCTCTGGCGGGCAAGGCACCACGCCGCATTTGTGCATGGAGTTGTTCAAATCGATGACCGGCGCCAATCTCACGCACGTGCCGTACAAGAGCAGCGTGGTTGCCATGGCCGACATGATGGGTGGGCAGATGCACAGCACGTGCACCGCCGCGCCATCGATCACACCATTCGTACAGGGCGGCAAGGTGCGCGTGCTGGGCGTCACCACGCGCACGCCGACGAAACTCGCGCCGGGGGCGGTGCCAATTAGCGACAGTGTGCCGGGCTACGAACTGGTGGGTTGGTACGGCGTGCTCGCGCCGCTGGCCACGCCGAAGGGTATTATTGATCGCTTCAATCTGGAGCTGGCGAAGGTGCTCAAGATACCGGAAATGCAGGAGCGCCTGATTGCCGTGGGCGCGGAACCCGCGCACACCTCGCCAGCGGATTTCGGCGCGTTTTTGCAGCGCGAAAACATGCGTTGGAGCAAGGTGTTGAAGGAGGCGGGCATCACGCCGTCACCGTAATCGGAAAGGTTACTGTATGTATTGCATGATCTTCATGGCGTCTCGTGAGAAAGCGTTGTTATTGGGCGCGGGGATTGCCGCCGCCGTCTTGTCTTCGCAGGCCGTGTTAGCGCAATCCGCGATTGCCACGGGGCCGGGCTACCCGGTGCGCCCCATCCGTTTGTTGACGCCGACCGCGGCCGGTTCCGGTTCGGATGTCGTGGCTCGCATCATCAGTGGCAAGCTCACCGAGGCGCTGGGCAAGCAGATCGTGGTCGACAACCGTTCGGGTGTCGCGGGACTGCTGGCGGCGGAAATCGTCGCCAAGGCGGCGCCCGACGGCTACACCCTCGGCATGGTGACGTTGACGCAATTGATGTCCACCGTGCTGTATCAGCGCTATTTGATGGACCGCGATTTTCTGCCGGTGTCGCGCGTCGGTTCGACGCCGTTTGTGATCGTCGCGAGTCCGCAGTTGCCGGTAAAAACCATTCCTGAATTGATTGCGTATGCCAAGGCGCGGCCGGGGCAAGTGCTGTATGCCTCTGGCGGGCAAGGCTCCACGCCGCATCTGTGCACGGAAATGTTCAAAAGCATGACGGGCGTGGATATGCTGCATGTGCCGTACAAAAGCAGCATCCTTGCCGCCACCGATCTGGGCAGCGGCCAGGTGCATATCCTTTGCTCGGCCGTGCCCACGCTGCACGCCACCCTGCAAAGCGGCAAGGCGCGCGCGCTCGGCGTGACCTCGCGTGAACCCAGCAAACTCGCGCCCGGCGTGCCGACGGTTGCGTCCTCGGTGCCGGGTTACGACATGGATGGCTGGTACGGCATCATCGCGCCGCTCGCCACGCCGCAGGACATCATCGCCAAGCTTAACAGCGCATTTGTGCAGGTGCTGAAAATGCCGGAAGTGCAGGAACGTCTACTGGGCGTGGGTGCGGAAGCGCTGAGTTCCACGCCCGCCGGGTTTGGCGATTTTCTGCGCCGCGAAACGCAGCAGTGGAGCAAGGTGATGCGAGAGGCGGGGATCAAACCACAATGAAAACTGCTCGTGAAAAATTGATGTGGCCATGGTGGTCAGCGCTGGCGCTGTTGGTGAGCATGGCAGCGACGGTCACCACGGTTGCTTTCGCGCAGAGCACGCAACCGGCGGTAGCGGGCACGCAAGCCTATCCGGCGCGCCCGATTCGTCTGGTGACGTCCAATGCGGTCGGGTCCGGTTCGGACATTGTGGCCCGCGTGCTGTCGCCCAAGCTATCGGAGGTACTGGGACAGCAGATCGTCGTGGACAATCGTTCAGGCGCGAGCGGGCTGATCGCCGCGGAGTTGGTGGCGCGATCGGCGCCCGATGGCTACACGATCTGGATCGTCACCATGACGCAGCTCATCAGTACCACGGTGTATGACCGCTATCACTTGGCGAAGGGGTATGCGCCCATCGGATTTATCGGCGGGACGCCGTTCGTGATCGCGACCAGCACGTCGCTGCCGGTAAAAACCACCGCAGAGTTCATCGCTTTCGCCAAGGCCAAACCGGGTTTTGTGATGTACGGTTCGAGCGGTACCGGCACCAGCGGGCATTTGTGCATGGAATTGTTTCAGTCGATGGCGGGTTTGAAGCTCGTGCATGTGCCGTACAAGGGCAGCATGGCGGCGTTGACCGAAGTGATGGGTGGTCAGATGCACAGCACCTGCTTCGCCGCGCCCACGCTGTCGATGGTCAGCGGTGGACAGAAAGTGCGCGTACTCGGCGTCACCACGCGCGCGGTCACGCCGCTTGCGCCCGGCATACCCACCATCGCAGAAGCGCTGCCGGGCTACGAACTCCTTGGCTGGTACGGCATGCTCGCGCCGCCCGGCACGCCGACGGAAATTGTCACCCGGCTTAACCGAGAATTCGCTAAAGTGTTGGGCATGCCCGACGTGCGTGAACGCATGCTCGGCATAGGGGCGGAGCCCGCGCCCTCGTCACCGGCGGAGTTCGGTGCGTTTCTCAAAAAAGAAACCGAGCGCTGGAGCAAATTGCTGAAAGAGGCGGGGGTTAAGGCGCAGTAGCAGAGAGAGGGGGCGGCTACTTCTTCTCGCCCAGAATAAACGACGTGGCTGCCCAGCTGATAAAGCTGTAAACAATCGCGCCGAATACCGCCGGCCAGAATCCGGCGATGGTGAAGCCTTTGACGAACGAGGCGACGAACCACAGCAGCAGTCCGTTCAAAACAAAGATGAACAGCCCCAGCGTGATGACGGTAATTGGCAGGGTGAGCACAAACAAGATAGGGCGGATGATGGTATTGAGAATGCTCAGGATCAGCGCGACGATCAGCGCGGTGTAAAAGGACTCGATTTTTATCGAGTCGAAGAGGTACGGCAACGCGAACAGGGCGGCTGCGTTGACGAGCCAGACCAGGAGCAGTTTTATCATTTTTTATCCAGCGATTGCAGCGCGATATCGGTGAGCGCCTGCAACCAGTCATGACGCTCGTTCAGACACGGAATGTAATTGTATTCGCCGCCACCCGCGTCCTTGAATATCTGTTTGCCCTCGATGGCGATTTCTTCGAGGGTTTCGAGGCAATCGCCGACGAAGCCGGGGCAGATCATATCCACGCGAGCGGTTTTTTGTTTGCCGAGTTCGGTGAGCACGTCAGCGGTGTAGGGCTTGATCCACTCGGCGCGGCCGAAGCGCGACTGAAAGCAAATCTGGTATTGGTGCTCGCCCAGCTTGAGCTTTTCGGCAAGCAGCTTGCCGGTGGTGAGGCAATGCTGTTGATACGGCTCGCCGCGATCTATGGTGTATTGCGGCACCCCGTGAAAGCTCATCACCAGTTTGTCGGGGCGGCTGGCAGTGCGCATCTGGTAATCGCGCACGCTGTTGGCGAGGGCTTCGATGTAGCCGGGATGATCATGAAAGTCTGCGACGGTGTGCACGTCGGGGTGATAGTCGAGGGCTTTCATGGCGGTCGTGGCGGCACCGAGCGCGGTGGCCGTGCTGCTGCGCGCGTATTGCGGGTAGAGCGGCAGCAATACAAGTTCACGAATATTTTTTTCTTTAAAAACAGATAGTTGTGACTTTATGGAGGGTTCGCCGTAACGCATGGCGTAATCCACGATGATGTCGCGGTGTCCGCGTTCGCCGAGGTAGCCGCCGACAAATTTGGATTGCGCAACGGTGTGCGCGCGTAGCGGCGAGCCTTCGCGCGTCCAGACCGATGCGTAGCGCTTGGCGGATTCCTTGCTGCGCTTGGGCAGAATAAAAAAGTTGAGTATCACCCACCACAACGCACGCGGAATTTCGACCACGTAAGGGTCTGACAGAAATTCCTTCAGATACTTGCGTACCGCGGAGGGTGTAGGCTCGGCGGGGGTGCCGAGATTGATGAGGAGGATGCCGGTGGTCAATGGTGTCGGGCTTAGTGTTGAGACAACGCGCTCGACAGCAGCTTCGCGGTGATATCCACGATTGGAATCACGCGCTCGTAAGCCATGCGCGTGGGGCCGATGACGCCAACAGTGCCGACGACCTTGCCGTCGACCTCATAGGGTGCGGTGACGACACTGCATTCGTCCAGCGGCTGCAAGCCTGCCTCGCCACCGATGAACAACTGCACCCCCTGCGCGCGGCTGGAGATGTCCAGCAGCTGCAGCAATCCGGTCTTGCGCTCGAACAAATCAAACAGATTGCGCAACCGTGCCATGTTCGAAGATAAATCGTCAACGTTGAGGAGTTTGTTTTCGCCGGAGATCACGACTTCGGTTTCCGCCTCGGTTTCAACGCGGCTGCCGGCATCGAGCGCCGCAGTCATCAGTTGCGTCATGTGTTCGCGCAATTCACGCAGCTCTTGCTGAATGCGGTTGCGGATTTCGACGAAGGTCAATCCGGCGAAATGCTGATTCAGGAAATTGGCCGCTTCGATAAGCTCGGTCGGAGAGTAGGCCTTTTCGGTGAGAATGATGCGGTTCTGCACATCGCCTTCGGGCGTGACGATGATCAGCAGAATGCGTTTTTCAGCGAGCCGCAAAAATTCGATATGTCGAAAGCCCGCGCTACGTCGCGGCGTTACCACCACGCCGGCAAAGCGCGTAAGTTCTGACAACATTTGCGAGGCCGACGCCACCAGCTTTTGCGTGTTGTCCGGGTGCAGTTGGCCTTCGAGCTGATTGATTTCGAGGGTGTCGAGCGGTTTGATGGTGAGCAACGTATCGACAAAAAAGCGGTAGCCGCGCGCGGTGGGCACGCGGCCGGCGGAAGTATGCGGGCTGGCGATGAAGCCCATGTCTTCGAGATCCGCCATGACGTTGCGGATGCTCGCGGGCGACAAATCCAGCGNTGCCACCTTGGATAGCGCGCGCGAGCCGACCGGCTGGCCGTCGGCGATGTAACGCTCGACCAGCGTTTTCAGCAAGAGCTGCGCTCGCTCGTTCATGGGCGTGGACATGTGGGCTATTTTATACAGAGTGCGCGCAAAATGGTAAAGCGTTCGCGCGCGCTGGCGCCACTTGACCGGCGTGCGCATCCTTTCGTAAGCGCTTGCCTGCGTTCGCCGGCCTTTTCCCCGCGTTCACGATATGCGCCGGTTGTGGTTAAATGCCGATATGGAAAAATCCTTTAAAACCATAGCACTGATCGGCAAGTACAACAGCCCGGAGATCGCCGAGCCGCTGTTAAAGCTGGCGGATTTTCTGGCAAGGCGTGGCATTAAGGTTCTGATTGACAAGCTGACCGGGGCGCACATTCGTAATTCGCCGTACCCGATACACGAACTGGAAGACCTCGGGCGCGACGCCGAGCTGGCGATCGTGCTGGGCGGCGACGGTACGATGCTCAACATCGCCCGCACGCTGGCACCGTTTGATGTGGCATTGGTGGGGGTTAATCAGGGTCGGCTGGGTTTTCTCACCGACATCTCGCTCGATACCATGTACGAGACGATTTCCGCCATACTCGACGGCCAGTGTGTAACCGAGGATCGCATGTTGCTGCAAGGCGAAATTCATCGCGGCGGCAGGCAGGTGCTGGATGTTCTCGCGTTCAACGACGTGGTGGTGAGCAAAGGCATCGAAGGCAACATGGTCGAGTGCGAAGTGCGCATCGACGATGAATTTATTTACCATCAGCGCTCCGATGGACTGATCATCGCCACGCCCACCGGCTCGACGGCCTATGCCATGTCGGCGGGCGGGCCAATCGTGCATCCCAGCTTGCGCGTGATTTCGCTGGTGCCGGTGTCGCCGCATACACTGTCCAACCGGCCCATCGTGGTGGGCAGCGACAGCGCCATCGAGATCATCATGAGCAGCGACAACGACGCGCGTGCGCACTTCGACAGCCATTCGCACTACGCGCTGCGCAAGGGCGACCGCGTGATCGTCAAGCGTTATCCACACACCATCAGCCTGCTGCATCCGGTGGGGCATAGTTATTACCGGATGTTGCGGGAGAAGCTGAATTGGAACAGGGAATAGGTGAAGCGTGAGGTGTGAGGCGACAGGCGTGAGGAGTGATTAGCGGCATGCTGCGTTCGCTGACCATTCGTGATTTCGTCATCGTCGAAAAGATGGAACTGGAGTTCGACGCCGGCTTTACCGTACTGACCGGTGAAACGGGCGCGGGTAAATCCATCTTGATCGATGCACTCGCCTTGGTGCTGGGCGCGCGCGCGGATGCGCTGGTGGTGCGCCAGGGCGCAGAGCGCGCGGAGGTGAGTGCGGAGTTTGATGTTTCTACGCTTAAGAATGTAAAAAAATACATTCAAAAACATGAGCTTACGGACGAGGGTGATGCCTGCCTCGTGCGCCGCGTGATCGACGCTGGTGGCCGTTCGCGCGCTTTTATCAACGGCACGGCGGCGACTGCCACGCAACTGCGCGAGCTGGGCGAGATGCTGGTGGATATTCACGGGCAGCATCAGCATCAGTCGCTGGCGCGCGCGTCGGCGCAGCGCGAGTTGATCGATGCCTACGGTAAGCTTGAAGCGCAGGCCGCGAAAGTGGCGGAACTGCATCGCGATTGGCGCGACAAGGCCGAGCGTCGGCGCGCGTTCGAGACCAATGCGGCTGCGTACGTGGCCGAGCGCGAGCGTCTCGAATGGCAGGTCAACGATCTCGCGCAACTGGACTTCAAGGCGGACGAATGGCCGGAACTGACGGCGGAACATTCGCGTCTAGCGCACGCGGCGAGCCTGATCGAAGCCGCCGAGTTCGGCATGGAGACTTTATCCGAAGGTGAGGGCGCGAGTCTTGCGCAGGTCAACAGCGTGATTTCACGGCTGAAAAATTTGCTGGATTACGATCCCAAATTGAAAGACGTGCTTGAGGTGCTGGAACCCGCGCAGCTGCAGTTGCAGGAGGCGGTTTACAGCTTGCGCCACTATCAGCAGAAGCTCGATCTGGATCCGAAGCGGTTGCGTGAAGCCGAGCATCGCCTGGATGCCATTCACAGTGTCGCGAGCAAATACCGCATCGAGCCGGAGCAGTTGCCGGAGATGCTGGCGAAGGCGCGCGCGCGGCTCGATGAGCTGTCGCTCGCGGGCGACGCGGCGGCGCTCAAAAGGCATGAGGAAGCCGCGCGCGAAGCGTGTGTGGCCGAGGCAAAGAAACTCTCCATGGCGCGACGCAAGGCTGCCAAACAGCTTACGGAAAAAGTCACCGCCGCCATGCAAACGCTGGCGATGACTGGCGGTGTGTTTGATGTCGCACTGCACGCGCTTGACGAGCCTGCGGCGCATGGGTTGGAGAACATTGAGTTTCTGGTGTCCGCGCACAAGGGCATGACACCGCAGCCGCTGGCGAAAGTGGCCTCGGGCGGGGAGCTGTCGCGCATCAGCCTATCGATACAAACCATTACCAGCCAGGTGGCGCAGGTGCCGACGCTGATATTCGACGAAGTGGATGCGGGCATCGGCGGACGCGTCGCCGAGATCGTCGGCAAGCTGCTGAAGGATCTGGGAAAAAAACATCAAGTGATGTGCATCACGCATTTGCCGCAGGTGGCTGCGTGCGGTGATCAGCAATGGCAGGTGGCGAAGAGCGCGGGCAGTGGCAACAACGGCAAGGTGGCTAGCAAGGTGACTGTGCTGGACAAAACACAGCGCGTGGAAGAAATTGCGCGCATGTTGGGCGGCGTGAAAATCACGGATACCACGCGCAAGCACGCGGCGGAAATGTTGAAAGGTTGAAAGGTTGAAGGAGGCGAAGGGTTGAAGGGCCGATTCGTTTTGCCGGTTTTATTGTCAAGGAAATATCATGGCCAGAAAAACAGAAAAAGATCCGGTGTACGACGCTGGCATGAAGGCGCGGCGCCGCATACTCGGCGACAAATATGTCGATCGCGCGGTGAAAAAAATTCGTCCGCATACGCGCGATTTTCAGGACTACGTGGTGCGCAGCGCGTGGCAGGTGTGGACGCGTCCGGGGCTCGACGACCGTACGCGCCGGTTACTGGTGCTCGGCACCATGGTGGCGATAGGCCGCTGGGAAGAGTTTGTGATGCACGCGCGCGCGGCGCTGGAGGCCGGTATGTCGATCAAGGACATCGAGGAAGTGTTGATTCAGCAGGGCATTTATTGCGGTGTGCCGGCGGCGAACACGGCCTTTCACCACATCAATGATTTGATCGACGCGATGACGCGGGAAGGCGTCAAGATCAAAGGGCTCAAATAGCCGCTGGCTGCCGTAATTACGGTTTTCGGCTCAATCGCGAACAATTCTCGCGCGTGCAGTCGGCGTAGATGTGCAGCGAGTGATCATTAATCCGGAAGCCGCGCGCTTCGGCCACTTGTGATTGGCGTTTTTCGATTTCGGAGTCGTAAAATTCTTCGACATGGCCGCATTGCAGGCACACCAGGTGATCGTGATGCGTGCCGTGGTTGAGTTCAAACACCGCCTTGTCGGATTCAAAGTGATGGCGTATCAGCAGTCCTGCCTGCTCGAACTGCGTGAGTACGCGATACACGGTTGCAAGTCCCGTGTCGGTGCCTTCTTTTTGCAGCAGCTTGTAAACGTCTTCGGCGGACAGATGGCGCACCGTGCTTTTCTCGAACAGTTCGAGTATGCGCAGCCGCGGCATCGTCGCTTTCAGCCCGCTGGTTTTCAGATTTTCGGTGGAGTTCAACGATGTCTCTATCGGAGGGTGGGCCTGCTGGGCTATGATATTAGTAATTATTCATGGTGGAAACCACGCGCGGTCGGCGTGGTCTACAAGAAAGAGCAATTCTCCCGATATTTTCTGCCATGCGCCGTGACCATTGAAAATGTATATTAAAAACAAACACTTAAAATCCATCTGCCTGTTGGCGAGCCTGTTGATGCTGATATCCGGCTGCAAGCAGGTGCCGATGATGCCGGGCCTCACGGCGTACAAAATCGATATCCAGCAGGGTAACGCGGTTACGCAGGAAATGGTGGCCAAATTGCAGCCCGGCATGACGCGCAGTCAGGTGCGGTTTGCGCTCGGCACGCCGTTGCTGGTGGATCCGTTTCGTGCCGATCGCTGGGATTATTTTTACAGCTACATGCAGCGCGGCGATGTGATCGAGCAGCGCCGGCTCGCGGTGTTTTTCAAGGATGACAAGCTGGATCGCATCGAAGGCGACGTGATTGCCGCCAAGCCGGGGGCGGAGAAATCGCCGGACAAGGCGTTGGGCGAGAACAATCCGAAAGGCGAGCCGGTCAAGCCCGTTGCCGCGGATGTAAAACCCGATGCCGCCAAATTGGAAGTGAAGCCGCAGTCTGCCAAGCCGGCCTCCGCGACCGCGGCTCCGGCCACGTCCGCCGCAACGGTACCCGCGGCAACGCTGACTACCAGTGACGGCGCTGCCGTTGGCTCATCGCTGAGCAATGCGGCCAATACCCCCTCTGGCCAGTCTGCAGTGGCGAAACCCGAGGTGAAGTCCGAGGCGAAATCCAGCGAAAAAACAGCGGATAAGCCTGCGGAAAAACCGGGGGAAGAGCGTGGATTTTTCGGGCGCATGCTCGAAAAAATCGGCTTGTAAAAACGCGTTGGAAAAATCGATGACTCTGAACATAGCCATAGCAGGTGCGAGCGGCCGCATGGGGCGCACACTGATTGAAGGTGTGCTGCGCCAGCCGGCATTAAAACTAGCGGCTGCGCTGGAAATTCCGGCCAGCCCGCACATTGGCCGCGATGCCGGTGAATTTGCGGGCGTGACAACCGGCGTTACCGTGACCGCTGATTATCAAGCGGCGCTCAAAGGCTGCGACGTGCTGATTGATTTTACGCGTCCGGAAGGCACGCTCGACCACATGGCGGCGTGCCGCCAGCACGGCGTGCGGATGGTGATCGGCACCACCGGGTTTAGCGATGTGCAAAAACAGTCCATCAGCGAAGCCGCGCGCGGCATCGGTATCGTGTTCGCGCCCAACATGGCGGTGGGCGTCAATGTCACTTTCAAGCTGGCGGAGATCGCGGCAAAAATACTTGGCGACGGCTACGACGTGGAAATCATCGAAGCACATCACCGGCACAAGGTCGATGCGCCATCGGGCACCGCGCTCAAATTTGGCGAAGTGGTGGCCAAGGCGCTGGGCCGCGATTTGTCGCAAGTGGCCGCGCACGGACGCGAGGGTGTAACCGGCGAGCGCGATGCAAAAACAATTGCCTTTCATGCCATAAGGGGCGGCGATATCGTCGGAGAACACACCGTGATGTTCGCGGGAGAAGGCGAGCGCGTAGAGGTTACCGTGCGTTCCGGTAGCCGTTCAACCTATGCCGAAGGCGCGTTGCGTGCCGCGCGGTTTTTAGCGGACAAGAAATCGGGGTTGTTTGATATGTTTGATGTGTTGGGGCTGCGATAAATACGGGTGTTATTTCGCCGGACAATAGCGAAATATATTTCAACCATCGCGTCGAATAGATGTTTTCTTGGTTCAAGCGCAAGCCTGCCCCGACAGAGCAATCGGCAGTTGCGTCCGCTGCCCAGGCAGCCGCACCTTCCCGTTCAAGCGCCAATCATCAGGAACGGGGAGATCGCTATCTCGAGGCGGGAAATCGGGAGGCGGCGGTTGCCTGCTATGAGAAGGCGCTGTCCGTCAATCCATCCCATGCCGAAGTACACGCCAGTCTCGGTGATGCTTACCGGGCGCAGGGGCAGGCAGACCGCGCGGAGCGCTGCTACCGGCAGGCGCTGTTGCTAAAACCGGCTTTGTCGAGCATCGCGTGTAATCTGGCTGCGTTACTGCTCGAGCAAGTCAGGGGCGAGGAGGCCATCGCGATATTGGAACAGGCTCGCGAACTGCAGCCCAATGCCGAAATCATCTACTGTGACCTTTGCCATGCGCTTTTTCAAGCGGGGCGTCTTGATGCGGCACGACAAGTGATTGCGGAGGGTATTGCCCTCAACGCGAACTACGCGCGGTTTCACTTCTACCAGGGTAACCTGCACAACCACGAAGCGGATTTCGACAAAGCCATCGCTTCTTATGAAAGGGCGTTGTCGATCCAGCCGGACTACGCTGAAGTGCGGATCAATCTGGGCCGAATGTATCAGGCAAAGGGCCTGCTGACAGACGCGGCAGATTGTTTTCAGCAAGCACTCGTGCTCGATCCGGCTAATCCTGCCTTGCACTGTGAATTTGGGCAGGCGCTGCAGAAGCAAGGCGCGCTGGAAGCGGCGGCGGATGCCTACCGGGCGGCGCTTCGCGTCAATCCGGACTGGGCGGATGCGCATTTCAATCTGGGCACGGTCTGCATGGCGCGAGGCAATCCGGAGGCTGCCGGATTATGCTTTGATGAGGCGTTGTATCTTTCGCCCGGCAATGCCGATGCGCATTACAACTACAGTGGCGCGCTCTACGCGCAGGGACGTTGGGATGAGGCGCTGAGCAGTTGCCAACGTGCATTGGAACTGACGGACAAGTACGAATACCGACGCAGATTTTTCCAATGCCTTGCAAGAGTAACGTTTACCAGTGACGTACCTGAAAGGCGGCCGTTCGTAATCCGCGCCCTGACGGAGCCTTGGGGAACGCCCGCTGAAATCATGGGCGCAGTTTGCTCCTTGATTAAGCTGAATCCGGAAATCAATGGTTGTATCGAGCGCGCAGTGCATGCGTGGCCTGCCCGATTGAATGCGACGGAATTGTTTGGGCATGCTGGGCTTCGAGCCGTCGCGGGTGACGGATTGCTGAAATGCCTGTTGCTTAACACGCACAACCGCTACCTGGATATGGAGCGCTTTCTATCGCAATGCCGGTCGGTTATGCTGGCTCACGCCACGGAAGACGAGAAGGGCTTTCAGACAACGGACGCTTCGGACGTTTCCAACGCGGCGGACGCGGTAGAATTTTACTGTGCGGTTGCCCAGCAGTGTTTTATCGTTGAATACGTGTTTGATCATGGCGATGCGGAGTATCGGCAAGCCTCCGGATTACGGGATGACCTCGTTCTTGCCCTTAAATCCGGTTGCCCGGTTTCGGCCATGCATCTGATCGCGGTCGCGGCCTATTTTCCGCTGTTTTCGCTGCCGGGGACCGAGTTGCTGCTGGAACGACCGTGGCCCGAGTTCGTCAATGCACTGCTGGCACAACAGATACGCGAGCCGATGGAAGAACGCCGGTTGCGCGAGGATATTCCGCGCCTGACCACCATAGAAGACGATGTCTCCTGCTTGGTTCAGCAACAATATGAAGAGAATCCTTATCCACGGTGGGTGCGGTCACCGCGCATGGAGCGGGCCATGGACGTAGATGATTTTCTTCACACACAATTTCCTCGGGCGCCCATTCAACCCTTGGCAAAGCGTGACGCGCTGGAGGTCCTGATCGCTGGATGCGGAACAGGACAGCACCCCATAGGAACGGCACAGCAATTTCGCGGTGCCCGTGTGTTGGCAGTGGATCTCAGTCTGAGCAGTCTCGCCTACGCCAAACGCAAGGTACGAGAAATGCGTCTGGGTAATCTGGAGTTTGTCCAGGCTGACATTATGGGCTTGGGGGCGCTCAATAGATCATTCGATCTTATTGAGTCGGTTGGTGTGCTGCATCACATGGCTGATCCGCTTTCCGGATGGAAAATATTGCTTTCATTGTTGCGGCCCGGTGGCGTGATGTGCCTGGGTTTTTACAGTGAACGCGGGCGCGCCGAGGTGGTGGCTGCGCGAAACTTCATAGCCGCGAAAGGCTATGCACCGAGCGCGGAGAGTATGCGACGTTGCCGGCAGGAATTGATGTCCTCGGAGAATATGGCGCAATTCAGAATATTGAGTATGTCGCCGGATTTCTATGGCATGAGCGCGTGCCGGGATTTGATCTTTCATTTTCAGGAGCACCGTTATACCCCGGCACAACTCAAAGTCTATCTGACGGAATTGGAGCTGGAATTCCTGGGCTTTACGATAGATCCGGCTATTGCCAAATTGTATGACGAGCGCTTTCCCGACGATGCGGCAAGAACGAACCTTGATAACTGGGACCGTTTTGAAGCGGCAACGCCTTTCACGGGCATGTATGAATTCTGGGTACAAAAGCGGACGGCGGAACCGGTAACCACGCTTTGATGGGGGCGGGCTGCGTATACATTTTACTTTTGGGTGCGCATGCAGCTAACGGCCTGTACAATGCAGTGGTTGCAACCTTTCACTTGGAAATTAACCCTTGATCAATCGCCGCGATTTCATGCTCGCCTCCACGGCAGGGGTTGTTCTGTACACCGTATCCACCGCCGCGCGCGCTGACGGGCGATTCAATTCCGGCGACGTATCGATTTTCTATCGTTCGTTTGGCCGTCCTGGCAAGACACCGATGGTGCTTATGCATGGCGCGAACTACTTCGATTCGTTCGACTGGATCGACGTTGCCGCGAAGCTCGCTACCGACCGCGAAGTGGTTGCCTTTGACATGCGCGGCTTTGGTGAATCGTCGTGGAGCGCATCCAAGAATTATTCGGTGGACGCGCTGATGGGTGATATGCGCGCGCTGATTCGGCATCTGGGCTGGAAAAAGCCAATTGTGCTGGGGCATTCGTTTTCGGGGCGGCTTGCGGTGTCGTTTGCCGCGAGTTTCCCGGACGAGCTTGCGAAGCTGATTGTCGTGGACAGCGCTTTCGGGCGCGGCGAGCCCGCGCCGCAAGGGACGGGTAATTCGCCGACGGTGTTCCCGACCATCGAAGCGGCCATGGCACGCTTCGCGAAGCTTGCGAATCCGCCGCGCATCGCGCAAGACCGGGCGCGGGCGGAACAGGCGCTGGTCAAGGTTGCGGAGGGCTATCGTCTGAAGCGCGATCCCGACTACGCGAATGCGGTGCCGGTCGGCGTGGCCGCGGGCACGCGGGCGCGCCGCGAACTCGATGTGTGGGAAGAGCTGGCGAAGGTTAAGGTTCCCATGTATTTCGTGCGCGGGATCAAATCCAACCGCTTTACACCCGACATCGTGACGCGGCTCGGGAAGGAATTTCCAGCCATTGTGTGGGCCACGGCGAATTCCATGCACGATATTCCGTGGTACGCGCCGGGCGAATTGGTCGCGGCTGTGAAGGGTTTCATCGCGGACGCATAGGCAGGCAGTCTCGTATGGTGTTGCGTGGTGTCGTCGAGCGGTCTTGAACGCGCGAGATTGAGCGGGCCAATAGCACCCATCGCATTTGATTGGTTTGAAGGCCATCCCGCCTTCGCGTATAATCCGAACCTCAAGTCGCGGGACGGGCCTAAGTATTTATGGCTGTCCCGCTTTTCATATCTGGTGTTGAAAATACACTTGTAAATCAGGAGGTTGCCGTGTCACCACGTACGCCCGCGATCCTCGTGCTCAAGGACGGGACGGTATTTCGTGGCACGTCTATCGGCGCCGACGGCTTGTCTGCTGGCGAGGTGGTTTTTAACACGTCGATGACTGGTTACCAGGAAATTCTCACCGACCCGTCGTATTGCCGGCAGATCGTGACCCTGACGTATCCGCACATCGGCAATACCGGTGCGAATGAAGAAGACGTGGAGTCGGATTGCGTCTACGCCGCCGGGTTGGTGATACGCGATTTGCCGTTGCTGGCGTCGAATTTCCGTATGAAGTGGACACTTGATGAATATCTCCGGCGCGAGAACGTCGTGGCGATTGCCGACATCGATACGCGCAAACTCACGCGCATTCTGCGGGACAAGGGCGCGCAGGAGGGCTGCATTATCGCCGGCAAGGTAGACGAAAAAGTCGCGCTCAAGGCGGCGCAGGATTTTCCCGGATTGAAGGGCATGGACCTTGCCAAGGTGGTCAGTTGCGGCAAAAATTACGAATGGGATGAAACGACCTGGGCGCTGGGCAAAGGCTACGGCAAATGCGCTGACGCGAAATTCAATGTCGTGGCCTATGATTTTGGCGTGAAGCGCAATATCCTGCGCATGCTGGCTGCGCGCGGCTGCAAGCTGACCGTGGTGCCGGCGCAAACGCCGGCGAACGAGGTGCTGGCGTTAAAACCCGATGGCGTGTTTCTGTCGAATGGCCCTGGTGATCCGGAGCCTTGCGACTATGCGATACGCGCCATTCGTGAGCTTCTGGAAAAAAGCGTGCCGCTGTTCGGTATTTGCCTGGGCCACCAGTTAATGGGCCTTGCCAGCGGCGCTCAAACCATCAAGATGAAATTCGGCCATCACGGCGCGAATCACCCGGTACAGGATCTGGATACGGGCCGCGTAATGATCACCAGCCAGAACCACGGCTTCGCGGTGGATGCAAAAACGCTGCCCGCCAATTGCCGCGTCACGCATGTGTCGTTGTTCGACGGCAGCCTGCAAGGTTTTGCGCGCACCGACAAGCCGGCATTTTGTTTTCAGGGGCATCCGGAAGCGAGTCCGGGGCCGCATGATGTGAGTTACCTATTCGACAAGTTCGTGAAGTTGATGGAAAAAGGATGAAGGCGGAAGGATGAAGGATGAAAACAAACGTTAGCCAGACCACGCTGTTGAAGGTTTTCATCCTTCATCCTTCATCCTTCATCCTTATTTAACCATGCCCAAAAGAACCGACATCAAGTCCATTCTGATCATCGGCGCAGGTCCGATCATCATCGGTCAGGCGTGCGAGTTTGATTACTCTGGCGCGCAGGCATGCAAGGCGTTGCGCGAGGAGGGCTATCGCGTGGTGCTGGTGAATTCGAATCCAGCGACCATCATGACCGATCCGAACATGGCGGATGCGACCTACATCGAGCCGATTACTTGGCAGATGGTCGAAAAAATCATTGCCATCGAAAAGCCTGATGCGCTGCTGCCGACGATGGGGGGCCAGACGGCATTGAATTGTGCGCTGGATCTTGCCAAGCACGGCGTGCTGGAAAAATACGGCGTCGAGATGATCGGTGCGTCGAAGGAAGCCATCGACAAGGCCGAGGATCGCGAAAAGTTCAAGAAGGCGATGGCCAAGATCGGGCTCGACAGCCCGCGCTCGGCGCTGGCGCACTCGATGGAAGAAGCGCTGCAAGTGCAGGCGATGGTGGGTTATCCGACGATTATCCGGCCCTCGTTTACCTTGGGCGGCACCGGCGGCGGCATTGCCTACAACAAGGAAGAGTTCGTTTCCATCGTGGAGCGCGGTATCGATGCCAGCCCCACGCACGAAATCCTGATCGAAGAATCGGTAATCGGCTGGAAAGAATACGAGATGGAGGTGGTGCGGGACCGCAAGGATAACTGCATCATCATCTGCTCCATCGAGAACCTGGATGCGATGGGTGTGCATACCGGGGATTCGATCACCGTCGCGCCGGCGCAAACGCTGACCGACAAGGAATACCA
>DHVE01000031.1:0-127348 GCA_002412495.1 Betaproteobacteria bacterium UBA5216 | reverse complement strand
GAATACCAGATCATGCGCGACGCCTCGATCGCGTGTTTGCGCGAGATTGGCGTCGAGACGGGCGGATCGAACGTACAGTTTGGTATTAACCCCAAGAACGGACGCATGGTCATTATCGAGATGAACCCGCGCGTGTCGCGTTCCAGTGCACTGGCGTCGAAGGCGACGGGTTTCCCGATTGCCAAGGTGGCTGCCAAACTCGCCGTGGGTTACACGCTCGACGAGTTGCGTAACGAGATCACCGGCGGTGCAACGCCAGCATCGTTCGAGCCGACGATTGATTACGTGGTCACCAAAATACCGCGTTTCGCATTCGAGAAATTCCCCTCGGCCGATGACCGTTTGACCACGCAGATGAAATCCGTGGGCGAAGTCATGGCGATGGGCCGCACGTTCCAGGAGTCCATGCAAAAAGCGTTGCGCGGACTGGAAGTGGGCGTCGATGGGTTTAACCAGCGCACGCGCGACCGAGAAGTGATCGAGGCCGAACTCGGTCGTCCGGGGCCGGATCGCATCTGGTACGTGGGTGATGCCTTTGAGTGCGGCTTCACGCTCGACGAGGTGCATGCGCTGACGCATATCGATCCGTGGTTTCTCGCGCAGATCAAGGACCTCGTCGACATCGAAATGGTGCTCGACGATCAGCAGTTGGTGAATCTCGACGCGGACGCGATGCGGCGCTTGAAGCGCAAGGGTTTCTCGGACCGGCGGCTCGCGCATTTGCTTAAATCCACCGAGACCGACGTTCGTCAACGCCGGCATAATCTCGGCGTACGTCCGGTTTACAAACGGGTGGACACCTGCGCAGCGGAGTTTTCGACCAATACCGCGTACATGTATTCGACCTATGAGGAAGAATGCGAGTCGCAGCCGACGGATCGCAAGAAAATCATGGTGCTGGGCGGCGGGCCGAATCGCATCGGACAGGGCATCGAGTTCGACTATTGCTGCGTGCATGCGGCGCTTGCGCTGCGCGAGGATGGTTTTGAAACTATCATGGTCAACTGCAATCCGGAGACAGTGTCAACGGATTACGACACGTCGGATCGGTTGTACTTCGAGCCGTTGACGCTCGAAGACGTGCTGGAAATCGTGCACATCGAAAAACCATTCGGCGTGATCGTGCAGTTCGGAGGACAGACACCGCTGAAACTCGCGCGCGCCCTGGAGGCAAACGGCGTGCCGATTATCGGCACCACGCCGGATTCAATTGATGTCGCGGAAGACCGCGAGCGCTTCCAGAAGCTGTTGAATAAACTGAAGCTGAAGCAGCCGCCCAACCGCACGGTGCGCAGCGCCGCCAAGGCCTTGCAGGCCGCCGAAGAAATTGGTTATCCGCTGGTAGTGCGCCCGTCGTATGTGCTCGGTGGCCGCGCGATGGAAATCGTGCATCAGAAAGAAGACCTCGAACGTTATATGCGCGAGGCGGTGAAGGTGTCGAATGATTCGCCGGTGTTGTTGGATCGTTTTTTGAATGACGCGATCGAGGTTGACGTTGACGCGGTCTCCGATGGCAAGCAGGTGATCATCGGTGGGGTGATGGAGCATATTGAACAGGCGGGTGTGCATTCGGGAGACTCGGCGTGTTCACTGCCGCCGTTCTCGTTGTCACCCGCGTTACAGGCGGAAATGCGCCGTCAGACCGTGGCAATGGCCAAGGGCCTGAACGTGGTGGGGCTGATGAACGTGCAGTTCGCCATTCAGAAAAATGGCGATGACGACGTGGTGTATGTGCTGGAGGTGAATCCTCGCGCGTCGCGCACCGTGCCGTTTGTATCGAAAGCCACGGGCCTGCCGCTGGCAAAAATAGCCGCGCGTTGCCAGGCCGGTAAAACCCTTATGGAACAAGGTGTTACGCATGAGGTGGTGCCGCCGTATTTCTCCGTGAAAGAGGCGGTGTTTCCGTTCATCAAATTCCCCGGCGCGGACACGATACTTGGGCCGGAAATGAAATCCACCGGCGAAGTGATGGGCGTTGGCGAAACCTTCGGCGAAGCGTTTGTAAAATCGCAAATGGCGGCGGGTGAAAAATTGCCGGCGTCGGGCAAGGTGTTCATCAGCGTGCGCGATGGCGACAAGCCGCGCGCGGTGGAAATCGGCCGCGCGCTGGATGCGTTGGGGTTTGCGTTGGTGGCGACACGTGGCACGGCGAATGCGCTCACGGCGGCGGGTCTGAAATGCATGCCAATCAACAAGGTAGCCGAAGGCCGCCCGCACATTGTCGATATGATCAAGAACGCCGAGATCGTGCTGGTAGTAAACACGGTGGAAGAATCGCGCAAGGCGATTCGGGATTCCTACGCCATCCGGCGCGCCGCCTTGCAGCATCGCGTGCCGGTGTACACCACGATTGCAGGCGCGCGTGCCGCTTGCGCGGGCATGGCGGAAGCGCGGGAATTGAATGCGTACGCGGTACAAAATCTGCATAAGCGATTGGCCGCGGCATAGCCTTCGGAGGAAATTATGAGTAAGGTACCCATAACCGTGCATGGCGCGGAGAGAATGCGCGCTGAACTGCAGGATTTGAAAACGGTGCAGCGTCCGGCCATCATTGCCGCCATCGCGGAAGCGCGCGCGCATGGTGATTTGTCGGAAAACGCGGAATATCATGCCGCCAAGGAGCGCCAGAGTTTTATCGAGGGGCGGATCGCGGATCTGGATGGCAAGCTTTCCAATGCGGAAATTATCGATCCCAAGACGCTGGATGCCGACGGACGCTGCGTTTTTGGCGCGACGGTCGAACTGGAAGACGTCGACAAGGGCGTGAAAGTGACGTACCAAATCGTCGGCGAGGACGAGGCCGACATCAAGCAGGGCAAAATTTCGATTGCCTCGCCGATTGCGCGCGCCTTGATCGGCAAGTCTGCCGGCGATGTCGCCGAGGTGCAGGCGCCGGGCGGCGTGCGCGAATACGAAATACTGGAAGTTAAGTACTTGTAGTGCCGGGGGTTGGGCAGTCGGTGTTACCTTTTTCGATTGACTCCACGTGCCAAACGCCAAACCGCGGCCTACTTCGATCCTTGATAACTGCGCTTGGTGCGACGCGGTCCTTTGCGGGCGGCGTGTTTGCGTTTTGACGGCATCTCCGTGCGTCCGCTGTTTTTCTTCTTGGCGGATTCCGGCGGTTTGGGCCGATACACGATCAGTGTCTTTCCGATATGCTGCACCGGGCTTGCATCGAGTTCTTTGCAAATGGTGTCATAGGCCGCGGCCCGGGCATCGCGGTCATCGCCCGCTACCTTGATCTTGATCAACTCATGGCTTTTGAGATGCACATTGATTTCGCGCAGTACGGCGGGCGTCAAGCCGGCGTCGCCGATAATCACCACGGGATCCAGATGATGCGCGCGCGACCTGAGTTCGGTGCGGCGGGCGGGGCTGAGGGCAGGAATGTTGGATGGGGTGGATTCTGTCATGCGCGGAGTGTAACCCAGATCATGCGACACAACGTGTCAGGAACAGGCGTGCCGGATGGCCAGAACACGAACCAGTAAAGCGTGGATGATGCAGCACGTCAACGACCCGTACGTGAAGCGTGCGGCCGCGGAAGGCATGCGTTCGCGCGCAGCCTATAAACTCCAGCAGATCAACGAAAAAGACCATCTCCTCAAGCCGGGCATGGTGGTGGTGGATCTGGGCGCGTCGCCGGGCGGCTGGTCGCAGGTGGCGTCCCGGCTGGTGTCGCCGTCTGGCCGGGTGATCGCCATCGACTTGCTGGAAATGACGGCCTTGCACGGCGTCACCTTTATACATGGCGATTTTTCCGGCGATTTGGGGTTGGCGGCGGTGGAGCAGGCGCTGGCCGGCGCGCGCGTTGACCTTGTGCTTTCGGATATGGCCCCCAATATCAGTGGTATCGCGCAGGTGGATCAGGCGCGATTGATCGGTTTGGTGGAACTGGCTCTGGATTTCGCGGCAAAGCATTTGAAACCACAGGGGAATTTTCTGGTCAAAGTGTTTCACGGCGCGGGCTTTGATGATTTTGTGCGAGCCATGCGCAATGTGTTCGTCCAGGTGCAGACGCGCAAGCCGGATGCGTCACGCAAGGGGTCGCGCGAGGTGTATTTATTGGGCAAGGGGCTGAAAAGCGCCGGTTAGCGTGGCTTTTCTGGCTGCGGCGATGCAGAAAAACGTTTAGAATTGAATGACCTAGCGAATTCCGGCGACACGGATGGTGTCGGTGGATTTGGGATGGTCATGCGAATTTTAAAATGCCATGCGCAGGCGTGGCGAGGAGCAGCGTTGAATAATTTGGTAAAAACCGTGGCAATTTGGCTGGTCATCGCGCTGGTGTTGATGACGGTATTCAATCAGGTCGGCGGGCAGAAAGCGGCGCAAAAGCCGATGGAGTACTCCCAGTTCATCGACGAGGTGAAGCAGGGACGCATTGCGAAGGTCATGATCGAAGGGCGCGTGGTTAAAGGCGTCAAACAGACAGGCGAAAAATTCACCACGTTTGCGCCTTCCGACATCTGGCTGGTGAGCGATTTGCTCAAGGCGGGCGTGATTGTCGAAGCCAAGGCCGAAGAGGAGCAGAGCTTCCTCGCGCAAGTCTTTATCTCGTGGTTCCCGATGCTGCTCTTGATAGGCGTGTGGATATTTTTCATGCGGCAGATGCAGGGCGGTGGTCGCGGCGGTGCGTTCTCGTTCGGCAAGAGCAAGGCGCGCATGCTCGACGAATCCAACAATACGGTGACCTTTGCCGATGTCGCGGGATGCGAAGAGGCCAAGGAAGAAGTTGCGGAGTTGGTGGAATTTTTGCGCGATCCGTCGAAGTTCCAGAAACTGGGTGGGCGTATTCCGCGCGGCGTGCTGATGGTGGGGAGCCCCGGTACCGGTAAAACGTTGCTGGCGCGCGCGATTGCTGGCGAGGCCAAAGTGCCGTTTTTCTCGATCTCGGGTTCTGACTTCGTGGAAATGTTCGTCGGCGTAGGCGCGGCGCGCGTGCGCGACATGTTCGAGAACGCCAAAAAGCACGCGCCGTGCATTGTGTTTATTGACGAGATTGATGCCGTGGGCCGCCAGCGCGGCGCGGGCTTGGGTGGCGGTAACGACGAGCGTGAACAAACGCTTAACCAGTTGCTGGTCGAGATGGACGGCTTTGAGGCCAATGCGGGCGTGATCGTGATCGCCGCGACCAACCGGCCCGATGTGCTGGATCCGGCGCTGTTGCGCCCCGGCCGCTTTGATCGTCAGGTGGTGGTGCCTCTGCCGGATATCCGCGGCCGAGAGCAGATTTTGCTGGTGCACATGCGCAAGGTGCCGATCGCGCCGGACGTCAAGGCGGATGTGATTGCGCGCGGATCGCCGGGCATGTCGGGCGCTGATTTGGCCAACTTGGTGAACGAGGCGGCGCTGTTTGCCGCGCGCGGCAACAAGCGGCTGGTGGACATGGACGATTTCGAGCGCGCCAAGGACAAGATTTTCATGGGCGCGGAACGCAAGTCCATGGTGATTACCGAGGAAGAAAAACGCGCCACGGCCTATCACGAGTCGGGGCACGCGATCGTGGGCATGTCGCTGCCGGGCATTGATCCGGTGCATAAGGTGACGATTATTCCGCGTGGACGCGCGCTGGGGCTGACCTGGGTGTTGCCGGAGCGCGACCGCATCAGCCAATATAAGAACCAGATGCTGGCGCAGATCAGCTTCCTGTTCGGCGGGCGAATTGCCGAAGAACTGTTTGTGCATGATATTTCCACCGGCGCTTCAAACGACTTTGAGCGCGCCACGCAACTCGCGCGCGACATGGTGACGCGCTTCGGCATGTCCGATTCGATGGGGCCGATGGTGTACGGCGAGAACGACGGCGAGGTGTTTCTGGGCCGTTCGGTGACCACGCATAAGAACATGTCGGAATCGACGCTGCAGAAAGTCGATACGGAAATCCGCCGCATCATCGACCAGCAATACGCTGTGGCGCGCAAGATTATCGAAGACAGCCGCGACAAGGTCGAGGCGATGACCAAGGCCTTGATGGAGTGGGAAACCATCGACGCGGATCAGATCAAGGACATCATGGAAGGCCGCGCGCCGCGTTCGCCCAAGCCGCTGCAATCATCGGTGCCGCCACCTAGCGATAACACGCCGCCCAGCGCGGCGGCGCCCACGGCGCCTGCGGCCGAGACGTAGCGTTTCCATTTTGTGAGCCGGTGAACGAGTGATGCCGCAACGGTGTGGCTCTTCGTTAACGGGTTCACCGGTTCACGATGTTCCTGCATTGCGGTAAATATTCCCTTCCGCTAAATCGTCCCCTGATCATGGGCGTGGTGAATGTCACGCCGGATTCATTTTCGGATGGCGGGAAATATATTGAATTAAACCATGCGCTTGCGCACGCCAGAGCCTTGGTGGCTGAAGGTGCGGATCTGCTCGACATCGGTGGCGAATCGACGCGGCCGGGGTCTATGCCGGTCAGCCTAGACGACGAGCGGCGGCGCGTGCTGCCCGTAATCGAGGCCCTGGCGGGCGGTTCCGTGCCGGTCTCGGTGGATACGCAAAAGCCCGAACTGATGCGCGAAGCGGTTGCGGCGGGTGCCGCGATGGTGAACGATGTTTATGGGTTTCGTGCGCCAGGCGCGTTTGATGCCGTGGCGGCGAGCAAAGCCGCGATTTGCATTATGCACATGCGCGGCGAACCGCGCACCATGCAGCACGATCCGGAGTACGGCGACGTAGCCGGCGAGGTTCACGACTATCTCGCTGAACGGGTGCGCGCCGCGGAAAATGTCGGGATTACGCGCCAGCGGATCGTTGTGGATCCGGGTTTTGGTTTCGGCAAGACGCTGGAACACAATCTGGCGTTGTTGCGCCAACTGAAAAAATTCAGAAATCTCGGCGGCGCGTTATTGGCGGGCTTGTCACGCAAAACCATGCTGGGCAAGCTGACGGGCCGCGACCCGGCCGAGCGCGTGTTTGCCAGCGTGGCCGCGGCGCTGATCGCGGTGCAAAATGGCGCGCAGATCGTGCGGGTACACGATGTCGCAGCGACACGTGATGCGCTGGCGGTGTTAGCCGCGGTAGATAATGACTCGGGATTGAGAAATGCGTAACCCATGGGGTATGCTCAATCCTCGGCTCCCCCGCCGCCTTGCTTGGCGCTCTTTACTTTTCAATCCGGATAAAATGAGCAGAAAATATTTTGGCACTGACGGCGTGCGCGGCAAGGTGGGCGTGGCGCCGATTACGCCGGATTTCGTGATGCGCTTGGGCTATGCTGCGGGCAAGGTGCTTGCGGGCCGCGAAGGCGCGGAGCGGCCGACGGTGTTGATCGGCAAGGACACGCGTGTGTCGGGTTACATGCTGGAGTCCGCGTTGGAGGCGGGCTTCGCGGCGGCGGGCGTGGATGTGCTGCTGGTGGGGCCGATGCCGACGCCAGCGGTGGCGTACCTTGCGCGCGCGTTGCGGCTCGCGGCGGGCGTGGTAATCAGCGCCTCGCATAATCCGTATGACGACAATGGCATCAAGTTTTTTAACGGCGATGGCGCCAAGCTGCCAGATCACGTCGAATCGGCCATCGAGGCGCAACTCGACAAGCCCTTGCTGTGCGCGGTGTCGTCGCGCGTCGGCAAGGTGCGGCGCATTGATGACGCGCCGGGCCGTTATATTGAATTCTGCAAGAGCACGTTTCCGTCCCATCTGAATCTGCATGGCCTGAAAATCGTGGTCGATAGCGCGAACGGGGCGGGTTACCACGTTGCGGCAAAAGTGTTTCATGAACTGGGCGCCGAGGTGATCGCCATCGGCGACGCGCCCAACGGCTTCAATATCAATGACAAGGTGGGCGCCACCAGCCCGCAGGCCTTGCAACAGGCGGTGAAGGTGCATCGTGCCAATCTGGGCATCGCGCTCGATGGTGATGGCGACCGCCTTGTGATGGTGGACGCGCGCGGTGTGGCGTACGACGGCGATCAATTGTTGTTTGTGATTGCGCGCGACGCACAGCGCCGCGGCCAGCTCGCGGGCGGCGTGGTGGGCACGCTGATGAGTAATCTCGCGTTCGAGCTGGCGCTGGGAAAGCTGAACATTCCGTTCGCGCGCGCGAAAGTCGGTGACCGTTACGTGCTGGAAGCCATGGTGGAGCGTGGCTGGAAATTCGGCGGTGAAAATTCCGGACACATTCTGTGTCTGGATCAGCATACGACGGGGGATGCCATCGTCGCCGCGTTGCAGGTGCTGCGTGCACTGGTGGAATCCAATTTGACATTGGCGCGGGCGTGTGCGCCGGTGGCGCTGTACCCGCAGGTGATGATCAATGTGCCGGTGAAACGACGCGCGGATTTTCAGGCGCATGCGGGCGTCGCCGTTGCCGTGAAAAAGGCGCAGGGCGACCTCGCGGATCAGGGGCGTGTGCTGCTGCGTCCGTCGGGAACGGAGCCGGTGATACGCGTCATGGTCGAAGCCAAGTCGCGCACGAAGGCGAGCCGTTGGGCGAAAGCGATTGCCGTTGCGGTGAAGGCTGCTGGTTGATGGATTGCATTGCCGCGCATCGGAAGCTCAATAACACGGCGCGAGCGGGTATGGTGGGATGGCATGCATTGCGCGGGTGGCAGGGGTGGCGTCGTGTGGCGGGGTGGTTGTTGATCGCTGCGTTTTTGCATGGCTGCGAGGGCGTGGTCAGCGGAACGGAAATCGCGCGGGTGCCTCTGCAAATTGCCGAAGGCGCGCCGGCTGGGAACTATGCGCCGGTAAAAATTGCGCTGAATCCGGAGATGAATCCGGTGGCGTTCAACTTTCGTGCGGATTTCACCATGAACGTCACCGAGGCGGGCAAGTGGACGACTTATCGGGCGATCTTGAGCAAGGACGGCGCCATGGTTGCCACTCGCAATTTCAATGTCAATCACCCTTGGTCGAACCCGGATAGTTCTCCGCCGGCGCCCACCGGCGCCATTCATACGCTGTTCTACGTCGATGTGCAGAGCGCGGGGGACTATGAACTGACGATAGCCGCGGTTTCGCCCGCACAGGTGACGCTCAAGGACGCGCAGGTTGATGTGCGGCGCAACGTGCAGCGTCCGGCTCGGTAATTTAGTTTAGCTTGATGCCAGCGCTCTTGATCAGCGTGCCATAGCGTTCGTGTTCGCGGCGGATCAAGTCGCCGAATTGCGCGGGCGTGGTCGGCACGATTTCCATGTTTTGCACGGCCCACAAGTCACGAATGTCGGGCATGGTCAGCGCCTTGGCGACGGCGGTATTCACGCGTTCAATCACGTCACGCGGTGTTGCGGCGGGTGCCAGCACGCCATGCCAGCCGAGCATTTCGTAACCGGGCAATCCGCTTTCGGCGATGGTCGGTACCTTCGGCAATACCGCCGCGCGGCGCGTTCCGGTGACGCCGATCGCCTTGAGCTTGCCCGATTGCAGTTGCGGGCGTACCACCGCAAGCGCATCCCACATTAAATCGACGCGGCCGCCCACCAGATCGGTGATCGCCGCGGTGCCGCCCCCGCGGTAGGGCACGTGCAGCATTTTGACCTTCGCGAGGTAGCAAAACATTTCTCCCGCGAGATGAAAGCCGCTGCCCACGCCCGTGGATCCATAGGTCAAATAGCCGGGCCGCGTCTGGGCGAGTGCGACAAGATCGCGTGCCGCCTGCACGGGCGTGGAAGGATGCGCCACCAGCATGTACGAAAACGCCGTGGTTTGTACCACGGCGGAGAAATCACGCAGCGGGTCAAAACGGACCGCTTGCAGATGCGGCACGGCGGTGAGTGAGGAGCCAGGTGCCGCGAGCAGCGTGTAACCATCCGGCGCACTCTTGGCGACAGCCTCGTTGGCGATGCCGCCCGTCGCGCCGGGGCGGCTATCGACAATGACTTGCTGTCCCAGCAGATCGGATAACTTAGCCGCAAGAGGCCGGCCCATCACGTCTATGGCGCTGCCGGTGGCGAATCCGTGAATGAGGCGAATAGGGCGAGTGGGATAGGTCTGTGCGTTCGTGGCGATAGAGAGGGTCGCGAAGGCCGCGAAGGTCAGGAAGGGGTAGAGGAACTCGCGCATGGGGTTAGGGGGTGACACGCTGTTCTTAAGCGATAATTGATATTACAGGGAATCCGTGACGGTACACGGGATTTCACAAGGCGCGGCAAAGGTTATGACGTAAAATTTCACCCATCATGAATTCAAACTGCGGTGCGGTAATGTTTCAGGTTGTGGGGCTGTTGCATTGCAATCCAGACAGTACGCCGCATCCCGGCGTGCCGCTTGTTCCATGCGGCGCGTGAGGGCACGGCCACCCGTGCGTATTCATATTCAACTGGCGGCAGGTTGTTTGCTTGGGCATTGCGCCATGGAAGCGCTGGCGCAGTCTGCGTTCCCCGGCAAACCAGTCCGTCTCGTCGTGGGTTTTGTGCCGGGCGGTGGCGCGGATACTGCGGCGCGGCTTGCGGCGCAAAAATTGTACGAAAGCTGGGGCCAGCAAGTGGTGGTTGATAATCGTGCGGGGGCCGGCGGCAACACGGCTGCCGAAATTGTGTCGAAGGCCGCGCCGGATGGTTACACGCTGCTGCTAAGCAGCCCGGGGCCGGTCGCCATTAATCCCGCCATGGGGGTAAACCTCGCGTTCGATCCACGTAAAGACCTCGCGCCGGTCACGCAGGTGGCATTCGGCCCCAATCTGCTGGCGGTGCCGGTGGCGCTCAAAGCGGGCAGTGTCAAGGATTTGATTGCGCTGGCGGCTTCAAGCCCGCGCAAATTGACTTACGGCTCGTCTGGCATGGGCAGCACGCCTATGTTGTCGGCAGAGTTATTCCGCATGATGGCGAAAGTGGATTTGCTGGGCGTGAGTTACAAAGGCGCCGCGCCTGCAGTAATCGATCTGGTGGCGGGACGGCTGGACATCCTGATGATGTCCATACCGTCAATCCTGCCTCAGGTGCGCGCGCAGCGATTGCGCGCATTGGCGATCACCAGCACAAAGCGTTCGCCCCTGCTGCCGGAACTGCCGACCTTGCATGAATCGGGGTTGCCAGGTTACGAAGCGGGCGTGTGGTGGGGGATGTTTGCGCCGGCGGGCGTACCGCATGAGTTGATAACGCGCATTAACGGCGCGGTGGTGCGCGGATTGCGCGCGCAAGAGGTGGTTTCGCGCCTGGCGTCGGAAGGCGTGGATATTGCCGCGACGTCACCAGCAGAATTTGCAGCCTTTATTCGCGATGAAACCGCCAAGTGGAGTCGCGTGGTAAAGGCTGCCGGGATCAAGGTGGAGTAATTGCAACGGGTTGGCGATGGCGCATAAAAACTCCATGAAATCAACGTAATTCGCTGACGCAGCGCGTGTTTGTTTCGTTGACCCACTGTCGCCGCCCCTGTAAAATCTAATAGTTTTGGAAACACGGAATCGTAATGCGAGGCAAGCTGGTCACGGGTAACTGGAAGATGAATGGCAATCTGGCCTCGAACCAGTCATTGCTGAAGGCATTGATTCCATTGCTGAAACCGATTTCCGGCACGCGCTGTGCCGTATGTGTGCCATACCCGTACTTGTATCAAACCGAGCAGTTGTTGCGTGGCAGTGGCATTTCCTGGGGTGCTCAGGATGTTTGCGAATATGATCACGGCGCGTATACGGGGGGCGTGTCAGCCGGGATGCTGGCGGATTTCGGATGCCGCTACGTGCTGGTGGGGCATTCGGAGCGACGCGCGTTGTTTGGTGATTCCGATAAAACCGTGGCGCTCAAGTTTGCCGCCGTGCTCAAGGCGGGATTGACGCCGGTGTTGTGCGTTGGCGAAACGCTGGCGGAGCGCGAGTCCGGCGTGACCGAGCAGGTGGTGGCGCGACAAATCGATGCCGTCATCGCGCAGTCGGGCGTGGCGGCGCTGGGGCAGGCGGTGGTGGCTTATGAGCCGGTGTGGGCGATCGGTACCGGCAAGACTGCATCACCCGATGAAGCGCAGGCCGTACATGCGTTCATGCGTGGCCGCATTGCCGAGCAGGATATGCGAGTGGCGGATTCGCTGCTTTTGTTGTACGGCGGCAGCGTCAAGGCGTCGAATGCGAAACAGTTGTTTGCGATGGCGGATATAGACGGCGGATTGATTGGCGGCGCGTCACTGGTGGCCGAAGAATTTGCGGCAATTTGCAAGGCGGCGCAACAGTAGTCTCTCGGTGGCAAGTAGCTCGATGAGTGGTGTTGCGCTTTTGCGCTTGGCGGCGGCGCGGTGTTGAAGCGATGTCGAAGCGTTGGCGATGCTGGCAGTGGTATAGCGAACAGGGCGGGATAGCGTAATGGAAATGATAGTGTTGATCGTGCATATTTTTGTGGCGGCAGGCATTGTAGGCCTGGTGCTGATACAGCACGGCAAGGGGGCCGACGTCGGCGCGGCGTTTGGCAGCGGTTCCGCGGGTAGCGTGTTCGGCTCGGCGGGGTCCGCCAATTTCATGAGCCGCCTGACCGGCATACTGGCCGTGGTGTTTTTTCTGACCAGCATGGGGCTTACCTGGCTGGCTAATAAACGGGGCATTGATAAGGGCGTAATGGCCACGCCGGCCGCGACGCAAAAAGCACCCGGCGCGTCGGATGTGCCTGCGGCGCCGGCCGCGCCTGCGGCGAAGGCGAATACGGCAGACAAGGCAGAAAAAACAGACAAGTCGGAAAAGGCGGTGCCAGTGGAAGGCTCCAAAGCGGGTGATGCGCCAAAGCAGTAACCAAGGCCTCAGCAGCAATCGGAAGTACAGTAAGTTAGCAGTAATGCCGTCGTGGTGGAATTGGTAGACACGCCGTCTTGAGGGGGCGGTGGCGAAAGCCGTGAGAGTTCGAGTCTCTCCGTCGGCACCAGCAGTAGGTTGGATACGCTTGATACGCTGGACAGGGACTGGGAATAGTTTGGGGTTGGTTTGAAAAATTAATTAAAACAACAGCTTGGAAATAATTGTTTTCGTTGAAACCACATGCTTGAGAACTACTTCCCCATTCTGATGTTCATCGGCGTAGGCTTGGCAGTGGGCATCGCACCGATAATGCTGGGGGGCGGCCTGTCCCGGCTGGTGGGTTCGCACAAGCCGACCGATGAAAAACTTTCTCCGTACGAATGCGGCTTCGAGGCCTTCGAAGACGCGCGCATGAAATTCGACGTTCGCTACTACCTTGTTGCGATCCTGTTTATTCTGTTCGATCTGGAAATTGCGTTTCTGTTTCCCTGGGCGATCGTGCTGGGCGAACAAAGTGATAGTTGGTTCCGTTATGTTGCCATGGTGGTGTTTCTCGGCATCCTCGTCGTGGGTTTTATCTACGAGTGGATGAAGGGCGCGCTGGATTGGGAATGAGGTATTGAACATGGGCGCCATCGAAACGCTGAATGAAAACCTGAATGAAAAAGGTTTCATGACCACCACGGCCGACGCGCTGATCAACTGGACGCGCACCGGTTCGCTGTGGCCCATGACGTTTGGCCTGGCGTGTTGCGCGGTGGAAATGATGCATGCCGGCGCTTCGCGTTATGATCTAGATCGTTTCGGCATCGTGTTTCGCCCCAGTCCGCGCCAGTCGGACGTGATGATCGTGGCCGGAACGTTGTGCAACAAGATGGCGCCTGCGCTGCGCAAGGTATATGACCAGATGGCCGAGCCGCGTTGGGTAATCTCGATGGGGTCGTGCGCGAACGGCGGCGGTTATTACCACTATTCCTATTCCGTGGTGCGCGGCTGTGATCGCATCGTGCCCGTCGATATTTACGTGCCGGGCTGCCCGCCGACGGCTGAGGCGCTGCTCTACGGCATTATCCAGTTGCAGAACAAGATCAAGCGTACGAACACCATTGCGCGCGTCTGAGTAACCCGATCACAACTCCATGGCCTCCCGTCTCGAAACGTTGACCACCGTGCTGCAAGCGTCGCTTGGCGATTTGCTGGTGAGCGCGACGACCGCGCTGGGTGAAGTGACCGTTGTGGTCAAGGCCGAAAATTTGCTAATGGTAGCGGAAAAGCTGCGAGATTCGCCGGAACTGAAATTCGAGCAATTGCTGGATCTCTGCGGCATGGATTACAGTGCCTACGGCGTTGCGAATGGCGGTGACGCCAGTCTAGGCGCGGGGGAGGGCCAGCGCTACGCCGTGGTCTACCACCTGCTCAGTATCAGTTACAACTGCCGTTTGCGCTTGCGTGTGTTCGCCGCCGATAATGATTTTCCGGTGATCGATTCAGTGATCGGCGTGTGGCCCTCGGCCAATTGGTACGAGCGCGAGGCGTTTGATCTTTACGGCATTATGTTCACCGGGCATCCTGATCTGCGGCGCTTGCTCACCGATTACGGCTTTATCGGCCATCCGTTCCGCAAGGATTTCCCGCTGTCAGGCAACGTCGAAATGCGCTATGACCCCGACAAACAGCGTGTGATTTACCAGCCGGTGACGATAGAACCCCGCGAGATCACGCCGCGCATCATTCGTGAAGCGCAGTACGGCAACAGCGAAGGGTTCCGCAAGGGCTGATCATGGCGGAAATTCGCAATTACACGATGAATTTTGGTCCGCAGCATCCGGCGGCGCACGGCGTGCTGCGTCTGGTGCTGGAACTCGATGGCGAAGTGATCGAGCGCGCCGATCCGCACATTGGCTTGCTGCATCGCGCGACCGAAAAGCTGGCGGAACACAAAACATTCATCCAATCCGTGCCTTACATGGATCGTCTCGATTATGTATCGATGATGGTCAACGAACACGCGTACGTGATGGCCATCGAAAAGCTGGCGGGCATTCAGGTGCCGCTGCGCGCGCAATACATTCGCGTCATGTTCGACGAAATCACACGTCTGCTGAATCACCTGTTGTGGCTGGGGTGTCATGCGCTCGACGTGGGCGCGATGACCGTGTTTCTGTATTGCTTCCGCGAACGCGAGGACTTGTTCGATACCTACGAGGCGGTGTCTGGTGCGCGCATGCACGCGGCGTATTTCCGGCCGGGCGGCGTGTATCGCGATCTGCCGGACGTGATGCCGCAATACACGGCATCGAAGATTCACAATGCCGCTGCGATCAAGGACTTGAACGCCAACCGTCAGGGTTCATTGCTCGATTTTGTCGAAGATTTCACCAAGCGTTTTCCAGCCTATGTGGACGAATACGAAACGCTGCTGACCGACAATCGTATCTGGAAGCAACGCACGGTCGGCATAGGTGTGGTTACGCCGGAGCGCGCCAAGGCGTTGGGATTCACCGGTCCCATGTTGCGCGGTTCGGGCATTGAATGGGATCTGCGCAAGAAGCAGCCCTACGAAGTTTACGACAAGCTCGATTTTGATATTCCCGTGGGCGTGAACGGCGATTGTTACGACCGCTATCTCGTGCGGGTCGAAGAAATGCGCCAGTCGAACAAGATCGTCAAGCAGTGTGTTGATTGGTTGCGCAAGAATCCCGGGCCGGTGATGATCGACAGTCACAAGGTGGCTCCGCCGTCGCGCGTGGGCATGAAGCAAAACATGGAAGAGTTGATTCACCACTTCAAGTTGTTCACCGAAGGTATGCACGTGCCGGCGGGCGAGGCGTACGCTGCCGTGGAGCATCCCAAGGGTGAGTTCGGTATTTACCTGGTGTCTGATGGGGCGAACAAGCCGTATCGCCTGAAAATACGCGCGCCGGGTTTTGCACATCTGTCAGCGCTGGATGAAATGTCTCGCGGCCACATGATCGCGGACGTGGTGGCGATAATCGGCACGCAGGACATCGTGTTTGGCGAGGTGGATCGATGAACGCCTCCTCGGCGCAGTCGCCCATGTTGTCGCCCGCAGCGCTTGCCAAGATTGACAAGGCCGTGGCGAAGTACCCGCCCGAAGAAAAACAATCGGCGGTAATGGCGGCGCTCACTATCGCGCAGGATGAAAAAGGCTGGCTCGCGACCGAGACCATGGATTTTGTTGCGCGATATCTCGACATGCCGCCGGTTGCGGTTTATGAAGTGGCATCGTTTTATACGATGTACGACTTGAAGCCGGTTGGCCGCCACAAGCTGACGATCTGCACCAACCTGCCGTGTGCGCTTCAGGGCGCGAGCAAAACGGCCGAATATCTCAAACAAAAACTCGGCATCGGTTTTGGCGAAACCACGGTCGATGGGCGCTTCACGCTCAAGGAAGGCGAATGCATGGGCGCGTGCGGCGACGCTCCGGTGCTGATACGCAATAACAAACACATGCTGTGCGCCATGTCGAACGAGAAAATCGACAAGCTGATCGAGGAGTTGAAATAATGGCTTCCATCGGATTGCCGGCTACTCCGTTTGCCAAAGGGATTTATGGCCCCGATGCCCTAATCATGAAGGACATCGACGGCACTAACTGGCGCATCAAGGACTACGAGGCGCGTGGCGGTTATCAGGCGTTGCGAAAAATTATCAGTGAGAAAATCACGCCCGAAAATGTGATCGCCGAAGTCAAAAAGTCGGCGTTGCGCGGTCGTGGCGGCGCGGGGTTTCCCGCAGGACTGAAGTGGAGCTTCATGCCGCGACAGTTTCCGGGGCCGAAGTATCTGGTTTGCAATTCCGACGAAGGCGAACCGGGTACGTTCAAGGATCGCGACATTCTGCGGTACAACCCGCACAGCGTGATCGAAGGCATGACTATCGCCGCGTATGCGATGGGAATTCCCGTGGGCTACAACTATATCCATGGTGAAATCTTCGAGGTGTACGAGCGTTTTGAAGAGGCGCTGGACGAGGCCCGTGCAGCGGGATTCCTCGGCAACCAGATTCTGGGTTCCGAGTTCAACTTTCAGTTGCATGCTCACCATGGGTTCGGCGCCTATATCTGTGGCGAAGAAACCGGCTTGCTAGAGTCGCTAGAGGGCAAGAAAGGCCAGCCGCGTTTCAAGCCGCCGTTTCCGGCGAGCTTTGGTTTGTACGGCAAACCGACCACGATTAACAACACCGAAACGTTTGCCGCGGTGCCGTGGATTATCGTAAATGGCGGCGAAGCGTTTCTCAACATGGGCAAGCCCAATAACGGTGGCACCAAGCTCTTTTCGGTGTCGGGCGACGTGGCTCGGCCCGGCAATTACGAAATCAAGCTTGGCACGCCGTTTGCCAAACTGCTGGAAATGGCCGGCGGCATGCGCGATGGGGTCAAGCTGAAAGCGGTGATTCCCGGCGGCTCGTCGATGCCGGTGCTGCCTGCCGACATCATGATGGCTACCGATATGGATTATGACTCGATTGCCAAGGCCGGCTCGATGTTGGGCTCCGGCGCAGTGATCGTGATGAACGAAACGCGCTGCATGGTGAAATCACTGCTGCGGCTGTCGTATTTTTATTATGAAGAGTCGTGCGGGCAATGCACGCCGTGCCGAGAAGGCACGGGCTGGCTCTATCGCATGGTTGACCGTATTGAACACGGCAAAGGGCGCAACGACGACCTCGATCAGTTGAATCGGGTGGCGGGCAACATTCAGGGGCGCACCATTTGCGCGCTGGGTGATGCGGCCGCGATGCCGGTGCGCGCCTTCATCAAGCACTATCGCGACGAATTTCAGTATCACATCGACCACAAGAAGTGTCTAGTGGCGCCTTACATTTGATGTTTGATATTTGATATATATGCCACTAGAAATCGAAATCGACGGCAGTAAACTGGAAGTGCCCGACGGCAGCACGGTGATGGATGCCGCGCGCCTGGCGGGCATTTACGTGCCGCATTTCTGCTATCACCGCAAGCTGTCGATTGCCGCCAATTGCCGCATGTGCCTGGTGCAGGTCGAAAAAGCGCCCAAGCCGATGCCGGCGTGCGCGACACCCGTGACCAATGGCATGAAGGTGATGACGCATTCCGATCAGGCCGTCAACGCGCAAAAAGGCGTGATGGAATTTCTGCTGATCAATCACCCGCTGGATTGCCCGATCTGCGATCAGGGCGGGGAATGCCAGTTGCAAGACCTTGCGGTGGGTTACGGCGGCAGTGAATCCCGGTACGAAGAAGACAAGCGCGTGGTGCTGAACAAGAATCTCGGTCCGCTGATTTCCACCGACATGACGCGCTGCATCCATTGCACACGCTGCGTGCGTTTCGGGCAGGAAATCGCTGGCGTGATGGAACTCGGCATGATCGGCCGCGGCGAACATTCCGAGATCATCACGTTTGTCGGTAAGACGGTGGATTCGGAATTGTCGGGCAACGTGATTGATCTGTGCCCGGTGGGCGCGCTGACCTCGAAGCCTTTCCGCTACAGCGCACGCACGTGGGAACTGACCCGCAAGCCTTCCGTCAGTCCGCACTGCGGCCTGGGTTCGAATCTGACCTTGCAGGTCAAGCAAAATCGCGTGATGCGCGCGCTGCCGCGCGAAAATGAATCCATCAATGAATGCTGGATTTCGGACAAGGATCGTTTTTCGTATGAGGCCTTGAATTCCGACCAGCGGCTTGCGCGCCCGATGCTGAAGCAGGGGGGCAAGGATGGCGCATGGAAAGAAGTGGATTGGCAGACCGCGCTGGATTTTGTCGCGAGCGAACTGAAACGCATCGCCACTGCCCACGGCGCGTCATCCATCGGCGCCCTGGCGACGCCGCATCAAACCGTCGAAGAGCTGCATCTGCTGCAAAAAATAGTGCGTGGACTGGGATCGAACAACGTGGATTTCCGTCTGCGGCAATCCGATTTCAGCGCCGATGGCCAATGCGCCGGAGCGCCGTGGCTGGGCATGAGTATTGCCGACGTGTCGCAACTGGATCGTGTGCTGGTGGTGGGTTCGACGCTGCGCAAGGATCATCCGCTGATCGCGCATCGTCTGCGCCAGGCTGCAAAAAAATCATTAAAAATCAATATATTGCACTCAGTAGATGACGATCTGCTGATGCGGGTGGCGAATAAAACCATCGTTGCGCCCGGTGCGTTGGTGGATGCACTGGCGCAAGTGGTTAAAGCCGTGGCAACGGAGAAGTCCGTTGCCGTACCTCAAGCGGTGAGTGCTCAGCTGCCGAACGTGAAGGTGTCCGAGAGCGCGCAGCGCATCGCGGCCAGTCTCGCCGATGGCAAGAACGTCGCTATTTTTCTGGGCAACTTTGCGCAGCATCATGCACGGGCGGCGCAATTGCACATGCTGGCACAGGCGCTGGCGGAAATCACAGGCGCACGCTTCGGTTTTTTGGGCGAGGCGGCGAACAGCGTGGGGGGATATGTCGCGAACGCGGTTCCGTCGAACACGGGCGCGAATGCCTTGCAAATGATTGCAAAGCCGCTGAAGGCCTACGTGCTGCTCGGCGTCGAGCCGGAACTCGACATGCATGACCCGCGTGCGGCGGTGGAGGCAATGAAGCAAGCCGAACTGGTGGTGGCGTTGAGCGCCTATCAAACCCGTGCCACCGACTATGCGCAGGTGTTGCTGCCCATAGCGCCGTTCACCGAAACAGCGGGCACATTCATCAACACTGAGGGGCGCGCGCAAAGTTTTCAGGGCGTGGTGCAGCCGCTGGGCGAAACACGTCCGGCATGGAAGGTGTTGCGCGTGTTGGGAAATTTGTTGGGTCTCGCGGGTTTTGACCACCAAAGCGCCGACGATGTGCGCATTGAGGCGCTCGGCGAGGGTGGAAAAAATATCAATAAAAACAATTTCTTGAGTGCAATTTCCGCTGGACCACTCGGCAAGGCCACAGGGTTGCAGCGCATTGCCGAAACACCGATATACGCGGCGGACGCGATTGCGCGCCGTGCGCCTTCACTGCAAAAAACGCGCGATGGACAGCCACCGCTGGCGAGCATGAATCGTGCATTGGCGAGCCAGTTCGGATTGCAGGATGGCGATAGCGTGCGCGTGCGTCAGGGCAGCGGCGAGGCCGTGGTGGCATTTGTCATAGATGACAAATTGCCTGCCGGGTGCGTGCGACTTGCGGTCGCTCGCGATGAGACCGCTGGATTGGGATCGCCCGATGCCGAGCTTGCGATTGAACGCATCGCCACGCCGCAAAAGATGGAACAGGTCGAAAAGGTGGCTGTGTGAGCGCCGTGTTTCAGCCCATTGTGAATTTAGGCTATTGGCTTTGGGGCCTGCTCACGACCGTTACCGTTGCGATATTCGGTAATGAAATTGCGCCCTATGTGTTGTATGGGGTGAATATTCTGCTGTTGATTGTGTGCATCGTTGCGCCACTGATGCTGAGCGTGGCCTATTTGACGTTGTGGGAACGCAAGGTGATCGGCTGGATACAACTGCGGATCGGCCCCAATCGCGTCGGGCCGATGGGCTTGTTGCAGCCGATTGCGGACGGCGTAAAGTTGATGGTGAAGGAAATCATTGTTCCCTCCGGCGCCAATAAATTACTGTTCGTGGTGGCGCCCATACTGGCGATCATGCCGGCACTGGCTGCTTGGGCGGTGGTGCCGTTTGATCCCGAGATGGTACTTGCCAATATCGATGCGAGTCTGCTGTACATCATGGCGATTACTTCGATGGGCGTTTACGGCGTGATCATCGCGGGCTGGGCATCAAACTCCAAGTACGCCTTTCTAGGCGCCATGCGGTCGGCGGCGCAGATCGTGTCTTACGAAATCGCCATGGGTTTTGCGCTGGTGGGCGTGCTGATGGCGGCGCAGAGTCTGAACCTGGTGGAGATCGTCAGGGGTCAGCAGAGCGAATTCGGCGTGTTCGGCTGGTTCTGGATACCGTTGTTTCCACTGTTCCTTACCTACCTGATTGCCGGCGTGGCGGAAACCAATCGCGCGCCGTTTGATGTGGCCGAGGGCGAATCCGAAATCGTTGCGGGTTTCCACGTTGAGTATTCGGGGATGACGTTCGCGGTGTTTTTCCTTGCCGAATACGCGAACATGATTCTGGTGTCGTTCCTGTGCGCGCTGATGTTCCTCGGCGGCTGGCTGTCGCCGTTTCCTGCGTCTTGGGGCGTGCTGGGCGCATCAAGCTTTTTGTGGCTGCTGGTCAAGGCTTTTCTGGTGGTGTCGAGCTTTCTCTGGTTCCGCGCCACATTCCCGCGCTACCGCTACGACCAGATCATGCGCCTCGGCTGGAAGGTGTTCATCCCGGTGACGCTGGTGTGGATACTCGTGCTGGGGGCGTGGATGCAGACACCGCTTTGGATATGGTGGAAGTCATGAGGCCGAGATCATGATTGACAAGATCAGCGGTTTCTTCCGCACATTTCTGCTGTTTGAACTGGTGAAAGGCATGATGCTCACCGGGCGCTACATGTTCAAGCGCAAGATTACAGTGCAGTTTCCGGAGGAAAAAACGCCGCAGAGCCATCGCTTCCGCGGCCTGCATGCGTTGCGCCGTTATCCCAATGGTGAAGAGCGCTGCATCGCATGCAAACTGTGCGAAGCGGTCTGTCCGGCGCTGGCGATCACCATCGAATCCGAGCAACGCGATGACGGCACGCGTCGTACCTCGCGCTACGACATTGATTTGACCAAGTGCATATTCTGCGGATTTTGCGAGGAATCGTGTCCGGTGGATTCCATCGTCGAGACGCGCATATTCGAGTATCACGGCGAAAAGCGCGGCGACCTGATTTATACCAAGCCGATGCTGCTGTCGATCGGCGATGCGTACGAAGAACAAATAGCGAAAGACCGCGCGGCCGATGCGCGGTACCGGTAATACACGAATGACCTTTCAGACATTCATTTTCTACTTCCTTTCCACCGTGTTGGTGGTAGCGGCGCTGGGCGTAATCACCGCCCGCAACCCGATACACGCGGCGTTGCTGCTGGTGCTGGCGTTTTTTACGTCATCCGGTATCTGGCTGTTATTGCAGGCGGAATTCCTCGCGATTGCACTGGTGTTGGTGTATGTCGGCGCGGTAATGGTGTTGTTCCTGTTCGTGGTGATGATGCTGGACATCAACATCGCTAAGCTACGCGAGGGGTTCTGGCGCTATCTGCCCCTCGGGAGCGTCGTGGCGCTGGTGCTGGTGGTGGAGATGAGCATGATACTCATGCATCGTTCGGGCGGGTTCGGCGACGTGCCGATGCCACCATCGCTGCCGGCTGGCTACAGCAATACGAAGGAACTCGGTCTGCTGATTTATACGGAATACGTTTATCCGTTCGAGATTGCCGCGGTGATCCTGCTGGTGGCGATAGTCGCGGCGATCGCGTTGACCTTGCGCAAGCGCAAGCTCTCCAAGTATATGGATCCCTCGGCGCAAATCGGCATTCGGCGCAAGGATCGTGTGCGCATCGTCACCATGGCCAGCGAAGACCGTCAGGACACCAAGGAGAGCGGCAAGGCGGACGGGGAGGGCAAGAGCGCATGATTCCGCTATCCCATTATCTGGTGCTGGGCGCGGTCCTGTTTGCCATTTCGGTGGTGGGCATTTTCCTTAATCGCAAGAACATTATTGTCTTGCTGATGGCGATTGAATTGATGTTGCTGGCGGTGAACATGAATTTTGTCGCGTTTTCGCATTACCTGAACGATCCGGCCGGACAAATATTCGTGTTTTTCATTTTGACCGTTGCGGCGGCGGAGTCGGCCATCGGATTGGCAATTCTGGTGGTGCTGTTCCGCAATCTCAATACCATCAATGTTGAAGACCTCGACAAATTAAAAGGATAGGGAAAGAAGTGAATCGTGTTGAGTTTTCAGTGTTGAGTAGGCTGCAGCCGGTGAAGTCGCGCCTGGCAGCGCCTCACGCCTCACGTCTCTCGCTTTTCCGGGGTCACGAATGACTGCGATGCAAAAAATCTATCTGCTCGTGCCGCTTGCGCCGCTGTTCGGCGCCGTGGCCGCGGGCTTGTGCGGCTGGGCGCTCTCCCGGCGTGCCGCGCAATGGATCACCATTATCGGCATGCTGGTGTGTGTCGCCGGATCGCTGGCGGTGTACCAGGACGTGATGCAGGGCAATGTATTTAACGGTGCGCTGTATACTTGGATGGTATCTGGCAATGCCAAATTCGAGATTGGTTTCCTGATTGATCCGCTGTCGGCGACGATGATGGTGGTGGTGTCGTTTGTCTCGCTGATGGTGCACGTGTACACCATCGGTTATATGGCAGATGATCCGGGCTACAAGCGTTTCTTCAGCTACATCTCGCTGTTTACCTTTTCGATGCTGATGCTGGTGATGAGCAACAACTTTCTCCAGTTATTCTTCGGCTGGGAGGCGGTGGGGCTGGTGTCGTATCTGCTGATCGGTTTCTGGTACACGCGACCGACAGCGATCTACGCCAATCTGAAGGCGTTCCTGGTCAACCGAGTTGGCGACTTCGGCTTCCTGCTCGGTATCGCGCTGGTCTTGATGTATTTCGGCACTCTGGATTACGCGGCAGTTTTTGCCAATGCGAAGAGTCTGTCCTCTAATACCGTCGAAATTTTTCCGGGTGCGGCGTGGTCGCTGATGACCGTGATTTGTATCCTGCTGTTCATCGGCGCCATGGGCAAGTCGGCACAGTTTCCGCTGCATGTGTGGCTGCCCGATTCAATGGAAGGTCCGACGCCGATTTCCGCCCTGATCCACGCGGCCACCATGGTGACTGCGGGTATTTTCATGGTGGCGCGCATGTCGCCGTTGTTCGAGTTGTCCGACACCGCGCTCACCTTCGTTATGACCATCGGTGCCATCACTGCGTTTTTCATGGCGCTGATCGCCACGGTGCAATACGACATCAAGCGCGTGGTGGCGTACTCGACGCTGTCGCAACTGGGGTATATGACCATGGCGCTGGGTGCCTCGGCCTACTCGGCGGCGATATTCCATTTGTTCACACACGCGTTTTTCAAAGCAGTGCTCTTCCTCGGCGCGGGTTCAGTGATTATCGCGATGCACCACGAGCAGGACATGCGCAAGATGGGCGGTTTGCGGAAATATCTGCCGATTACCTACGTCACCATGCTGATCGGCGCGCTGGCCAACGCGGGTTTGCCTCCGTTCGCGGGGTTTTTCTCCAAGGACACCATTATCGAGGCCTTGCATGCGTCGCCGCTGGCGGGCGCGGGGTTCGCCTATGTGCTGGCGACCGCGGGCGTGCTGGTGGGCGGCTTCTATTCTTTCCGGCTGGTGTTCTACGCGTTTCACGGCAAGGAGCGGTTCGCCGATCCGCATGATCCGGCTGTCATGGCATGTGATGCCGAGCGCGCGGCGGCCCATGACCACGCCCACGATGAACATCACGAACACAACGAAAGCCATCACGCAAAGCCGCACGAATCGCCGTGGGTGGTGACCTTCCCGCTGATCATGCTGGCCATTCCATCGGTCTGCGCGGGTTGGATCATCGGGCAGTTTGTGTTTGGCGATTATTTTGGCAATGCCATCACCGTGTCGCAGGCGCATCCGGCGATCGCCACGTTGAAGCACGAGTTTCACGGTGTGATGGGCATGATTACCCATGGGTTCATCAGCGTGCCGTTCTGGCTGGCGGTGGCCGGGGCGGGCACCGCGTATTACATTTATGTGCTGCGTCCCGATCTGCCGGCCGTGCTGCGTAAGAGGTGGGGCGTGGTGGTGACCATTCTGATGGAGAAATACGGCTTCGATCGCTTTAACGACTGGTTCTTCGCGGGCGGCGCGCGCTGTCTGGGCACGGGTTTATGGAAGGGCGGCGATATCGCGGTAATCGACGGCGTGCTGGTGAACGGCTCCGCGCGCGCGGTCGGCTGGTTCTCGACGGTTATTCGCAAACTGCAATCCGGCTACATTTACAACTACGCGTTCGCCATGATCTTCGGCATTGTCTTGCTGTTGACCATTACGCTGTGGACACTGATTCCATAACAATACTTTAAAAACAAATAGTTATATAAATGTACGCACTCCCGTTACTGAGTCTTGCGATCTGGATACCGATAGTGTTCGGTGTACTGGTGCTCGCCACCGGATCCGACCGCAATGCGCCGCTTGCGCGCATTATCGCGCTCGTCGGCGCGGTGCTGGGTTTCGTGGTGACGTTGCCGCTGTATGCCGGGTTTAGTCCGCAGATGGGCGGCTTCCAGTACGTGCAAAAGGTCGGCTGGATTGAAGCGTTCAACGCGCACTATCACCTCGGCATCGATGGTGTTTCGCTGTTGTTGTTGTTGCTCAACAGCTTCACCACGGTCATTGTGGTCCTTGCGGGCTGGGAGATTATTCAGAAACGCGTCGCGCAATATATGGCAGCGTTCCTGATGCTGTCGGGCCTGATGAATGGCGTGTTTTGTGCGCTGGATGCGCTGCTGTTTTATGTTTTCTTCGAGGCCACGTTGATACCGATGTTCATCATTATCGGTATCTGGGGCGGTCCGAACCGCGTGTATGCCTCCATCAAGTTCTTCCTGTATACCCTGCTGGGCTCGCTGCTCTCGCTGGTTGCGCTGATCTACCTTTACTTCGCATCCGGCGGCAGTTTTTCGCTGCTTGATTTTTACGACACGCCGCTGGCCATCGGCGCGCAGACGTTTATTTTCTTCGCGTTTTTCATGGCGTTTGCGGTGAAGGTGCCGATGTGGCCGGTGCATACCTGGTTGCCCGATGCGCACGTTGAAGCGCCTACGGGCGGTTCGGTGGTGCTGGCGGCAATCATGCTGAAACTGGGGGGGTACGGTTTTTTGCGGTTGTCGCTGCCCATCGTGCCGGACGCGAGTCATGCACTGTCTGGCTTCATGATTTTCCTGTCGCTGGTGGCGGTGGTGTATATCGGGCTGGTGGCACTGGTGCAGACCGACATGAAAAAACTCATTGCTTACTCGTCGATTTCGCACATGGGCTTTGTCACACTGGGGTTGTTCATCTTCAATGCGCAGGGCATGGAAGGTGCGGTGATTCAGATGATTTCGCACGGCTTTGTGTCGGGGGCGTTGTTCCTGTGCGTGGGCGTCCTGTACGACCGCATGCATTCCCGGCAAATCGGCGACTATGGCGGCGTGGTAAATACCATGCCGGTGTTCGCGGCGTTTTTCATGTTGTTTGCCATGGCAAACGCCGGACTGCCGGGGACCAGTGGTTTCGTTGGCGAGTTCACCGTGATTCTCGGCGCGATGCAGGCCAGTTTCTGGTACGCGTTTGCGGCGGCGACCACGCTGATTTTCGGCGCGGCCTATACGCTCTGGATGTACAAGCGCGTGGTGTTCGGCGCGGTGGCGAATGCTCATGTGGCCGAACTCAAGGACATCAATCTGCGCGAATTCCTGGTGCTGGGATTGCTTGCGGTGGCAGTGCTGGCCATGGGCATATGGCCGGCGCCTTTCGCCGAGGTCATCCACACCTCCGTGGCGGATCTGTTGTCCCACGTCATGCATAGCAAGCTGCCGGTGCAATAATGCAATACATAGACCCCCTCTGGCCTGCTTACCCCGAGATATTCATGCTCGCGATGGCGTGCGTGATACTGCTCGCGGATCTGTTTGTGCGCGATGAACATCGCGGCATCACCTATATGCTCACGCAACTGTCGCTGGCGGGATGCGCGGTGGTGATCTGGATGACCGCGATCTATCTGAATACCGGCGAGACCATGCACACGTTTAGCGGCATGTACGTCGCCGACATGATGTCCGACGTTCTGAAACTGATCACTTGCTTCGGCGTGATGTCCATCCTGGTGTATGCGCGCGATTACCTTGCAGCCCGCGGCATGTTCCGCGGCGAGTTTTTCGCGCTGGTGTTGTTTGCCGCGCTGGGCATGATGGTGATGATCTCCGCCAACCATCTGCTCACGCTGTACCTGGGGCTGGAGCTGTTAAGCCTGTCGCTGTATGCAATGGTGGCGTTGCAGCGTGATTCCGGCACGGCCACCGAAGCCGCGATGAAGTATTTTGTATTGGGGGCACTGGCTTCTGGCATGTTGTTGTATGGCATGTCGATGATTTACGGCGCGACCGGTTCGCTTGAAATCACGCGCATCGCCTCGGTGATCGCCGACGACGGCGCGAAAAATCTTGTGCTGGTGTTCGGCTTGGTGTTCCTGGTGGCCGGTATCGGCTTCAAGCTTGGGGCAGTGCCGTTTCACATGTGGTTGCCGGACGTGTATCACGGCGCTCCGACGGCGGTCACGCTGTTTATTGGCTCGGTGCCCAAGCTGGCCGCGTTTGCGTTTGTTATCCGTTTGTTGGTGCAGGGCCTAGGCACCGAGGAAATTCAGGGCCATTGGCAGCAGATGCTGGCCGTGATGGCGGTGCTGTCATTAATTGTCGGTAACATCACGGCAATAGCCCAGACCAACCTGAAGCGCATGCTGGCGTATTCAACGATATCCCACATGGGATTCCTGTTGATCGGTATCGTGGCGGGCGGCCTCAATGGCTACGCTTCCAGCATGTTTTATGTCGTCGTCTATGTGCTGATGAATCTCGGCGCGTTCGGCATGATCATGTTGCTGTCGCGTCAGGGCTTCGAGGCCGAGAATCTGGAGGATTTCAAGGGGCTGAACCAGCGCAGTCCGTGGTATGCGTTCCTGATGCTGTTGTTGATGTTCTCGATGGCGGGCGTGCCGCCGACCGTGGGTTTCTACGCCAAGTTCGCCGTATTGCAGGCCATTGTCGAGGCCGGGCATGTCTGGCTGGCCGTGATTGCCGTGGTATTTTCGCTGATCGGTGCGTTTTACTATTTGCGCATCGTCAAGCTCATTTACTTTGACGAGCCCGCAGATACTGCAATCCTGGCGCCCCGCACCGACGCGGGTTTGCTGATGTCGTTGAACGGCATCGCGGTGCTGGCGTTTGGCGTGTTTCCCCAGCCGCTGATGACGCTATGCGCGAGTTCCATCCTCGCGTCGCTGTAGATTCGTACCAACCTGCTGTTCACACCAGGAGTCGCCCGTGGCCGATGCGGATAAACCCGGCCGCGACATGAGTGAAAAAAAGCTCGCGTCGCGCACCGTTTTCAAAGGCAAGCTGCTGCACGTGGTATGCGATACCGTGCGGCTGTCCAACGGACATGAAACAGTGCGGGAATACATCCAGCACCCCGGCGCTGCGATGATCATCGCGATGACCGATGACAACACCCTCGTGCTGGAGCGGCAATATCGTTATCCGCTCGATCGTCATTTCATCGAGTTGCCGGCTGGAAAGATCGATCCGGGTGAGGACCCGCTGGATACCGCGAAACGCGAATTACGCGAAGAGTGCGGATACGAAGCTCGTTCCTGGCGTCACTTGACCACCTTGCATCCCTGCATTGGTTATGCGAACGAGCGCATCGAGCTTTATCTGGCGCGCGACCTCGTCAACGTTGGGCGTCAACTCGACGAAGGTGAATTCCTTGACGTGCTGCATGTGTCGGTGCAAGAGGCGCTGACATGGGTGCGCGACGGACAAATTACGGAAGCGAAGGCCGTTACCGGCTTGCTGTGGGCAGACAAATTGTTGCGCGGCGAGTGGTGAGGGGCCGAAAAAGATCCAGCCTTGGATTGCGGTGCGGTTACGAAGTGTTTGCGCGAAGACCACGGGACATTCCCCGGTAACCATCGACCAGTGGCTGGGGTTTTTGAAACAGGTATCCCTGGCCGTACCGCGTACCCATTTGCATCAGCAAATCGCAGACCTCGGGTTCCTCGACCCACTCCGCAATGACCTGCTTGTTTAATCCCTGGGCCACATCATTCAACGCCTTGACGAAAAGGCGGCTTCCATTGTCGCTGGCAAGGTCTCGAACGAAACTGCCGTCGATCTTCAGATAGTCAACATCAAACTGCTTAAGGTAATAGAAGGAGCTAAATCCGGCGCCAAAATCGTCCAGTGCAAAGCGGCAGCCCAGTTCCTTGAGTCGGCGAATAAATTTTAGCGTCACGTCAATTTCGGATAACGCGGCGGTTTCCGTGATCTCTAGCACCAGTTGATTGGGTTGTGCCTGGCTGTTTGCCAGCAACTTCATGAACCGGTCCACCCAGTCCTGATTGGAGATCGATATCCGGGACAGGTTTACAAAATATCTGATTTTCTTTCCGGCGAGGCCATTGCGGTCAATGTGTTTTAGCACTTTGTCTACGACACACAGATCGATTTCCTGAATGCTCCCCAGTGTTTCCGCAATCTCAATGAAGCTGCTGGGTTCAATGATGGCGCCGCTATCGTCCCGAATGCGCAGCAGAACTTCGTGGTGCATGACCTTCCGGTCGCTCAGGCGCACCACCGGTTGCGCATATAAAACCAGCTGGTCTCCGTCCATCGCATCGCGCAGTTTCTTGGCCCAATGCACGCGCTTGTGTGTATTGCGAAGCGCTCCGGAATCCTGATCGAATAGCGCATGGCGATTGCGCCCAAGGTCCTTCGCCTGATACATCGCGATATCCACGTTCGACAGGAGCGTGGGCAGGCTGCTCCCATGAAACGGATACAGGGCAATGCCAATGGACGCTGAAAGGTTCGCGATGACCCTGTCGCTCTCCACCATGAGCCGATAGTGGCGAATGGCCGACAATACGTGCTCGGCCGTTTGAATCGCCTCCATGCGCAGTGCATTGGGCAGATGAATCGCGAATTCATCGCCACCGATACGGTAAAGATCGCCGTTAGTGGTTCGAACGGCTTCCCGCAGAACGCTGCCAACTCCGATAATAATGTCGTCACCCGTACGATGACCAAAGTTGTCGTTGATGTATTTGAAATGGTCGATGTCGAGAAAAAGCAGCGCCCCCATCGCACCGGATTCCATGGCCATTTCGATGGCGCGTTGCATGGCATGCCGATTTGGCAACTCGGTCAACGTGTCATGCAGCGCGAGATGCTCAATGCGTTTCAGGGCGCGCTGCTCTTCCGTAATGTCGCGCGCCGTGCCGCGTATGCCGCGAATTTCGCCGCGTTCGTTGGTGGTGACCCTTGCGTTTATGCCGATCCAGCGATCCTCGTTGTCCCGAGTACGCAGATGCGTGACGTGATGCTTCACTTCGCCGTGACGCTTGAGCAGTGCCAGAAAGCGTCGATTGCCGATGTGAGATTCATTGACCTCAAAATCAAAAAAGCAGCGTCCGAGCAGATCCTTGGGCGCCATTCCAAAAACTTCGTGCGCCGCGCTATTGAGGTAAGTAAAGCTGCCTTGGGCATCGGTTGCCCAAATCAGATCGTGTGATGTCTCCACGAGGTCCCGGTAACGGCCTTCGCTTTCCGCGAGCAACTGAATGATGCGGTGCTTTTCGGCCAGTGATCGTTTAACCGTTGCCAACTCCCGGGAAATTGCGCTGTCCTCGACGCCGGTGCGCGCGATCTGATCCACGAGATCCTTGGGATAGCGCCGATGACCGCCCGCGGTGCGGACTGCCACCAGTATGCCTTGCTCGTCCCACCGTCGAAGTTTGGGAATCGGAACCCCCAACAGTTCTGCCGTTTCCTGAATGCTGTATTCGTTGTTCGGCATGACAGATTCTCCTTGTTGTAATTGCCGCGCGCGCCGAGTATGTCGCGCAATTCTGGCATTGTTAGCTGGTTTAGCGGAGTGGCGCGGAGATGGTTTTCCGCGCCCCGCAGAAACACCCGGTTCCTATCAGTGAACTTGCGTGGCGCCTCCCAAGCCATTTTGACGCGACACCAGCCGGTGCATCAACTTCAGATCGCGCACGTTCAGTTGCAGCGCCGAATCGACCCATATTTGCACGACGTCCATCAATTCGTCAAAAGTAATGTCATGCACGCGGCGGCGTGCGGCCGCCAAGGCCGCAAGGCCATTGCGGCTGCGGCTGCGGCGCTTGATCAATTCGTTGACTTCATCTTCGCCGGCGCCATCGTCGGCGAGAATATCGACCACGCCCAAAGTCAACATTTCTTCTGCGCTGTAAACGCGTCCGCTGCTGATAAGTTCTTCGGCTCGCTTGCTGCCGATCTTCCGGTCAAGAAAACTGTATGCGCCCATGCCCGGAAACAGGTTAAACAGAATTTCCGGAAATCCAAAGCGGGCGCTTTTCTCCGCGATGATTACATCGCCCGAGAGTGCTGCTTCAAAGCCGCCGCCCAGACATTCGCCCTGCACCAGCGAGATCGTTGTAATATGAAGATCGTGCCCGATGTAATTGCGGTACAGGACGTCGATGCAAGCGCGGCCATAACGGAGCAAGCCTTGTTTATCCTTGGCGGCGATCAGTTGTTTGAATAGATCGAGGTCGCCGCCCAAATTAAATACGCCGGGCATTCCGGATGCCAGCACAACATATTCAATGGGAAAGGTCGCTTCGCTGCATCGCAGCGAGCCTTCGGTGCGTGCCAGGAAATCGTAGTACGCGCGAATATCGGCGAGCAGCCGAGGGTTAAAACAGGGCCGAGGATCGGCGGACCACCGTGACCATAATGCGTTGGTGTTCTTGTCAAAATGCACGCCCAACTGCGGTGAAAATTCAAAGCGGATCGCGGATGCTTCATGATGTGCAACGGGTTGCTGATGTGCTTCACGTACTGCTGCCGGAACCTGCATTTCCATGTTTATTCCCCTATGAAGATGGTTGTAGGCGAGTATCTCTGCGCCCCTTGTTCAAACAGACGCGCTTTAACATTTAACGAATGGAATTTTTAAAAATCAAATCTATCAATGTGGTAGATTTTTAATAGAACTTATAAAACAATATGTTATGATGATAATTCGAGGATTAGGGTGAGCAAATCTACTGTTGATGTCCACAAAAATCGCATCACTTCTGTGGCAATTGTCACGAACCTTGATATGAGGCCCATTAGAATCCGGACATATGTCACACATTGGGGGGCATTTTTTCCGCTTGAATATCGGCCAGAAGCCGATTGAATAGCCGTGCATCTCGCTTTAGGTGTGGTGCCGCAATAATGCATTTCGATGCTAATTAATCAGATACAAAGGTATTAGATTCGTGATTACGCTAGTTGTGCGAACGATGATTCGATGGATATTGCAGATTGCGTTTCGCGTGCGCGTAACAGGAGATGCCACCTACCTGCGGAAAAGCGGTGGACTGGTTGTGGCAAATTGCGACTCCACGTTGGACGGCATATTGCTGGGTTTGTTTTTGCCTGGGGAACCGCTGGTGATGACAACGCCTGAAATGCAGGGAGGCGCGTGGTTGCATTTTCTAAGTTCTTTTATTCACTGTCTTGCGTTGGATCCTTCCCATCCATTTGCCATCAAGACTGTGGTTCACCATGTCAAAGCGGGAGGCATCGCGGTCATATTTCCGCAGGGGCGTATCACGTCAACCGGAAGTACCATGAAGATCATGGATTCCGCGGGTGTGATGGCTTCGCGGTGCGGAAACCGGATCGTACCCGTGCGGATACACGGCACATTGTGTTCCCGTTATTCGCTTCTATCCGGATACTGGCCGAAGCGCTGGTTTCCACGCGTGACGCTGGAAATTCATGCGCCTGAGCCGCATCTGCCGGATGCAAAGGGGCTTGGCAAGTTGCGCCGCCAGGAACGTTCGGCGAATTTGTTGGTAATCATTCAACGCATGATGAGCGTGCCGAGCGTCCCTCATGACCTGTTCGGGGCCTTGCTGGATGCGGTAACACGGTATGGATGCAACACAGACATCATGGAGGACGCGCGCCGGCGGCCCGTAAGCTATAGGCAGTTGCTGAAAGAGACGCTGGCACTGTCCAGATTATTGGCAAGACTCACGGTAGCCGGCGAAAAGGTCGGGGTGGTGTTGCCGAATTTATCCACCAGTCTCGCGGCCATACTCGGGTTGTCCGCGCGAGGCCGTGTTCCCGCCATGCTGAATTTCACCGCCGGGTCAGAGTCGATGCGCAGTGCGTGCGTGGCGGCATGTGTAAAAACCGTGGTCACCTCACGTCAGTTTCTCGAGCGTATCAAGATGCATGATGCTGGCGCGGCGTTGCCGGGAATGCGCCTGATCTATCTGGAAGATCTGCGGGACATGATGAATCTGGCAGACAAAATCTGGCTTATGGGCTTTGCGTTGCATTTGCCCAGACTCGCCATGCCGCGCACGGATCCGCGGCAGCCGGCCCTGGTGCTGTTTACTTCGGGATCCGAGGAACAGCCCAAGGGTGTTGTACTATCGCACGCGGCAGTGCTGTCCAGCATGGAGCAACTGCGGGCGGTGATTGACTTTGGGCCCAACGACAAGTTTTTTAGCGCGTTGCCGCTTTATCACAGCTTTGGGCTGATTGCGTGCGCCTTGATGCCGCTAATGACGGGCACGCGGCTTTTTCTGTACGTGTCGCCTCTGCATTTTCACCGTGTTCCTGATCTCGTCTATCAGAGCGACGCAACCTATATTTTTGGCACCAGTACGTTTCTAGGCCACTACGCCAGAAATGCACATGCCTATGATTTTCAATCGGTACGTAAGGTAATTTGTGGTGGTGAGAAGTTGGGCAAGGAGGTAGCGCGTTTATGGTTTGATCGCTTCGGCCTGCGGATATTGGAGGGGTATGGTGCGACTGAATGTGGCCCCGCGATGGCGCTCAATACGCCATTGGCGTTTCGCCATGGGAGTGTCGGCCGTTTGCTGCCGGGCATCGAAATCCAGCTAACGCCAGTGCCTGGATTGAATACAGGCCGTGTGCTGCATGTACGTAGTCCGAATCTGATGACCGGCTATTTGCGTTTTGAAAATCCCGGTGTGATTGAGCCGCCAGCGTCGTCTTGCGGCGCGGGCTGGCATTCCACCGGGGACGTGGTGGAAATCGACGAGGACGGATTCATGACCATCATCGGACGCACGCGGCGGTTCGCGAAAGTCGCTGGTGAAATGGTGTCTCTGGATCTGATGGAACGCATCGCCGCGTATGCTTCCCCCGATCATGAGCATGCCGTGACCTTGAGACAGTCGGCGGGATACGGCGAAGACACGGTGCTGTATACCACCGACCGTGGATTGGATCGTATGGCGCTGGTCCGCGCCGCCAGGGAAATGCAAGCGCCAGAAATCGCGATTTTGCGGCATATCATCAAGGTGGATCAATTGCCGCTGACGGGACCCGGCAAAATCGACTACGTGACGCTGCGCTTGCGCGCCGAAGACTACGTGGTGTAGTGGTGCTGTTTCGCGCGAGCGGCACGTGCCGCTCGCAGGTTATTTTTTCTTCTCGTCCGCAATCGCGGGCAGTGAACGCAGATACGCAATCATGGCCGCGAGGTCGGCCGCCGTCAGTTGCCCGGTGGTATTGCGGATGACTTCGCCCATCGCTTCGGCGGGCACATCGCCGTCGGGCGTGAGTCCGGTCGACAGAAAATCCGCAAGGTCCTTGTCGCCCCATTGTTTTTTCAGACGTGTTGGCGTGAGGTTGGGAATGTCCTTGCCTTCGGGGCCTTTGCCGCCGGCGAGGAAACGATCCTTGCGCGTACCGCCGATGAAATTGCGCGGCGTGTGGCACTCACCGCAATGGCCCAGTGCGGTGGTGAGATACGCGCCGCGATTAACGATGGCCGTGGCCTTGGGATCGGGCGTGAACGCGCCGGGCGTAAAGAACAGCCACTTCCAGACGGTCACCGTAAAGCGCAGGTTGTACGGAAACCCCACATCATGCGGGCGGCTGGGCTGTGCGCTGGCAGGTAGCGTGCGCATATAAGCCCACAAGTCGCGTACGTCGGCATCGGTCATGCCGGTGAACGACGGGTAGGGGAACGCCGGAAAATAATTGGCGCCATCCGGACGCTCGCCGTGACGCAGCGCGCGCGCGAAGTGGGCCTCTGTCCACTTGCCGATGCCGGCCGTGGGATGCGGTGTGATATTCGGGCCGTAAAACGTGCCGAACGGCGTTTTCAACCCGCGTCCACCGGCGTATGGCACCGCGCCTTTCTTCTCTTCGGTATGGCAGCCGAGGCAGCCGGCTGCCTTGGAGAGATATTCTCCGCGCTTGACAGCGGTTGACGCCGCTGCCTGCGTGTTGCCCTGCGCGGCGGCGCAAGTGGCCAAGCTCGACAACACCAGCGCCAGTAATCGGGCGTGAATCACGCATTTCAGGGTCTTGGTCATGCCTTTGCTCCTCGCCAATGAGAAAACCCCGCCGTGGCGGGGTTTTCGTTCAACCGGGATTGACTTACTGTTTTTGACGGAAGTTGTCGTGGCAACCGGCGCAGGTCTTGCCCACATCGGCAATTGCTGCCTTGACGGACGCTTCGTCGCCGCCCTTGGACACTTTGGCCAACTGGGCGATCGTGCTCTGCATGCGGTCACCGGCTTCCTTGAACTTCGCGGTATCGGTAAACACGGCCGGCAGCGCTGCGGATTTCACATCCTTGGTGCTGTCCGCAAAGCCGTCCCACGGCATTTTGCTCAGCACTTCAAGATAGCCCGCGTTACGCGTGACGGTTTCAGCGTTGTACGGCGCTTTGCCGGAAGGCATGCCAGCGATCGGGCCCCAGTACTTGCCCACCAGCGTCATCGCGGACTGGCGTTGTTTGACCAGAACTTCGGGCTTCTGTTGTGCCAAAGCGGCTGCGCCATACCCGGTGCCTACCAGCAACGCCAGACCACTAATAACCAGTTTTGTCGTCATGCGGTTCTCCTAATATATTGAAATAAAACGTTTTTTTGAAAATATTGCTATGATGCGACAGTTATTGCGACCGCACATTATAACCGTGTGCAAACCCTCTGGCAGCCTGCTATTGGTTTTCGGGTGGTTCTGTGCCATACGCTTAACTCGACGGTAAACAGCGCTCGACAGGCGATTATTCCCTGAAAGTCTGCTGATTCCCGTCATGCGTATTGCGTATCTTCGAGCCAGTCTAGACGACGATCCTGCGCAGCGTCAATTCGTTGGTGCCGCTCAGGAAAAATCCGGCTTGCCGCTGCGCGCGCGCTTTACCTCGCCGCGGTGTTTTTTGCCTTCTAGGCGGCGCCGCTTGGCGGCGCGCGATGGGCGCGTCGCCTTGCGCGGCTTGGGCTTGTGGGCGGCGTCGCGGATCATCTCGACCAGTCGCTCCAGCGCGTCGGCGCGGTTGCGGCTTTGCACCCGGAAACGTTGCGCGGTGATCAAAATGACGCCATCGGCCGACGCGCGGCTACCTGCCGCCGCAAGTAGCCGTGCGCGCACATCGTCCGGTAGCGAAGGCGAGTGCGCGGCGTCGAACTTAAGTTGCACGGCGGTGGAAACCTTGTTTACGTTCTGCCCGCCGGGACCCGATGCGCGCACGAAGGTTTCTTCGATTTCCGAATCCTGCAACGCGATGGCGCGGGTTATGCGAATCATGACGCCAACAGTTTACGGTAAACTGCCAGTCATGACACTTACCGCTCGAACAGGTTTTGCGGCGGGCTTCGCGCTGTGCGCCGGCTTGCTGGGATACGCGTATTACCTGCAATACGTCGAATTGCAGAACCCGTGCCCGCTGTGCATGGTGCAGCGTGTGGCGTTTTATGTGCTGGCAACGGTGTTTCTGCTGGCGGCGCTGCACGGTCCGGCGCGGCGCGGCACGATGGTCTACGGCATCACCGCGTTCGTGGTGGCGGCACTGGGCGCGGCGGTGGCGGCGCGGCACGTATGGCTGCAACTGCTGCCGGCGGATCAGGTGCCGGCGTGCGGACCGGGGTTGGAGTACATGCTGAAAAAATTCCCGCTGGCCGACGTGTTGACCAAAGTGCTGGTGGGCTCGGGCGAATGCGCCGAGGCGGGCTGGAAATTTTTGGGGCTGACGATCGCCGGCTGGTCGTTGCTATGGTTGGTGGCGCTGGGACTGTTTGCGTTGTACCTGGCGCTGCGCAAGCCGCGCGCAGTAGAAAGTTGACCAGGGACCGCAGACCGTAAAAATCAGGCCAGTATGTCCGGCGTGAGTTGCCGTTCCAGCACGCTGATCTGATCCTTGATAAACAGTTTGCGTTTTTTCAGGCGCTGCACTTGCAACTGATCGTGCGGCGTGATCTCCAGCAGGCGGGCAATCACATCATCCAGATCGCGGTGTTCGAGAGAAAGTTGTTCAATCCGGTTTTTCAACGCATCAACGTCGGCGGGCTGGCTCATGAGGTATTCCTCCGCACGTTTTTCAAGGAGGGGTAGTATACGGCGCTGCATCCAAAAACACGAGCGGGCCGCGCGTGCGCCGATGCGGCTGTGTCTATCCAAGCATTTGTTTTTTATAATAATTTACGAGGTGAGTTATGGGCATAAGTATCACGATTAACGGCCGCCCGCACGCCGTTACGGCGAGCGACGAAACGCCGTTACTGTATGTGCTGCGCAACGATGCCGGCTGCAAGGGCGTGCGCTATGGCTGTGGCGCGGGGCAGTGCGGCACCTGCATGGTGATCATCGATGGCAAGCCGGTGCAGTCGTGCGACGTGCCGGTGTCGGCGGTGGCGGGCAAATCGATTACCACCATTGAAGGCATCGGTTCGGCCGATCATCCGCATCCGTTACAGCGCGCGTTTGTCGAAGAGCAGGCTGCACAGTGTGGCTATTGCGCCACCGGCATCATCATGTCCGCCAAGGCCCTGCTCGATGCCAATCCGAACGCCAACGACGCCGATATTCGCGGTGCGCTGTCCAAGAACCTGTGCCGTTGCGGCACCCATCAGCGCATACTGCGCGCGGTGAAACGCGCCGCCATCGAGATGAGGAAATAACCATGGCCAACGCAACCACCACTCCGCGCAGACTGCCTGGCAGCCTCGATACCAACCGTTCGCTCGCGACTTGGCTCAGTATCAATCGCGACGGCACTGTCGATATGCGTCCCGGCAAAATTGAAATCGGCCAGGGCATATTGAGCGCGCTGACGCAAATTGTCGCCGAAGAACTCGATGTCAATCTGGAACGCATCCGCGTGGTGACCGCGGACACCGCACAAAGTCCCAATGAAGGCACCACGTCCGGCAGCCGTTCCATTGAAGAATCCGGCATGGCGTTTCGTTACGCCGCGGCCGAGGCCCGCGAGCTGCTGTTGGCGCGCGCCGGCGCGAAACTCGGCGTTTCACTGGAGCAACTGAGTGTCAGTGATGGCACGATTACCTCACGCGGCGGCGGCAGCGTCACTTACTGGGACATCACCGACGAGTCGCTGTTGCAACGCGAAGCTACCGCCGAGACCGCGCCGAAATCGCATACGCTGCACAAAATTGTCGGCGGCAGCGCGCCGCGCGCGGATATTCCGCGCAAGGTCACCGGCGTGCCGAGCTACGTGCAGGATATGGATTTGCCGGGTCTGTTGCATGGCCGCGTGTCACGCCCGCCTAGCGCGGGTGCACAATTGCTCAACGTCGATCTGGACGAGGTGCGTGCCATGCCGGGTGTGGTGGCGGTGCTACGCGACGGCAGCTACCTCGGCGTGGTGGCCGAGCGAGAGGAACAGGCGATCCGCGCGCAGCGCCGTCTCGCGCGCAGTGCGAAGTGGCGGACGGTGGCGCAGCTGCCGGAATTCGATCCGCGCTATTTGCTGAAACTGCCGGCGAAGACGGAGGTGATCAGCGAAAAGAAAGATGCCAACACTACTGCGAGCGGGGCTACGCTGGAGGCTGAATACTCGCGCCATTTTCTCGCGCATGCCGCGCTGGCGCCGTCGTGCGCGGTGGCGGTTTGCAACGGCGGAAAATTTACCGTGTGGTCGCACAGCCAGGGCATTTATCTGCTGCGCGACGAAATGGCGCCGGCGCTGGGCGTGGCGCTGGAGGACGTGGTGATTCATCACATGGAAAGCGCGGGCTGCTACGGCCACAACGGCGCTGATGATGTGGCACTGGACGCGGCCTTGCTGGCGCGCGCGGCGCCGGGCCGGCCGGTGCGCGTGCAGTGGATGCGCGACGAGGAGTTCATGTGGGAGCCGGTGAGTTCCGCGATGGTGGTGAAAACCCGTGCCACGCTCGGCAAGGATGGCAACATCGCGTCTTGGCACTTCGACGTGTGGAGTCACGGCCACAGTTCGCGGCCGGGGCGCGGGCCGGGCAGCAATTTGATGTCGTCGTGGTATCTGGAAAAACCCATGCAGCGCGCGCAGACCGGCAATCCGCCGTTGCCCGGCGGCGGCAGCCATCGCAACGCGATTCCGATTTATGACTATCCGAACCAGCGCGTGACCAATCACCTGATTGCGAATCCGCCTATCCGCACCTCGTCGCTGCGCGGGCTGGGCAGTCAGACCAATGTGTTTGCCATTGAATCGTTCATGGATGAGCTGGCGCTCGCGGCCAACGTCGATCCGATTGAATTTCGGCTGCGCCATCTGAAGGATGCGCGCGCGCGCGCAGTGATCGAGAAAGTGGCGGCGATGGCTGGCTGGAAAGCCAACCAGAAAGGCGACGGGGTGCGCGGGCGCGGCATCGGGTTTGCGCGCTACAAAAACGCGGCGGCCTACGTGGCGATCATCGCGGAAGTCGAGCTGGCCGAAGACGTGCGCGTGCCCAAGTTATGGTGCGCATTCGACGTCGGGCAGGCGATTCATACCGATGGCGTCATCAACCAGATGGAAGGTGGCATCATTCAAGCGGTGAGCTTCACGCTGAAAGAAGCGGTGAAATACGACCGCGAACATATTACGCAGAAAAGCTGGGATGACTATCCCATACTGTCGTTTACCGAGGTGCCCGAGGTCGAAGTGGCTTTGATCAACCGGCCGGAGTTGCCACCGGTGGGTGCGGGCGAGGGCACGCAGGGGCCGGTGTCGGCGGCGATAGGCAACGCGTTATTTAACGCAGCGAATGTGCGGTTGCGCGATATACCGTTCACGCGCGACCGCTTGATCGCGGCAATAGCGTAACTGGCGGGAAAAAAACGCGGGCCGCAAAATGGAGGGGAAGCGGCCCGCGATGGGGAGAGTGCAACCGGAGAAACCAGCGCCGCGGCGCGCTAAATCTGAGTTGCCAGCGAGTACGCCTGCTCGATAAATTCCCGGGCGTCGAAGTCGTCGAAATCGACCGGCAGATCCGGACTGTCCTGCAGTTCCGGTTCCACCATTGCCCGCCGCAACTTGGGCACTGCGTTGCCGAAACGCTCGTACTGGCGGCGGCGATCCGAATCGGCGCCGGAGTCATATTCGTTGTCGATCCTGCGATAATCATCCATGCTGTAAATCATTGTCATCTCCATTTTGTTGTCCCACGCCCTGCCTGTTGCAGCATTCATGCCAGTGCAAAATAGGGTTGTGTGGTATTACCGGAATCACTGTAACTAATTGTTTTTAAATGTTTTTAATTTTTGTGCCCAGCAGGCGAAAACCGCCGTACGCAAGGGTTTCCAGGAGACGTGTTGACACATTCGCGGCACCCCAGTGATGGAAATTTGACGCTGCGCGCAATGTCCGACAATCTTTCGACGTTTCAATTTTTGAGCCCGTGATATTTGTCACGGTAACGGCATGAGCGATACAAGACTTGATGGCAAGGCCGCGGTGCCCGCAGGCATCGCGCTTTATATGGCGGTGGTGCAGTTTTTATTCGTTACCACCTGGACCCTCTACGTCATTTTTCTGCCGAAGCTGCTGGAATCGGCAGGGCTACCTGCTAGCTACACACCGAAAATTCTGATTGCCGATCAACTGGTGTTCATGGTGATGGACATCTACGTTGGTGTGGCGGCGGATCGCGCGCAACGCACGCTTGGCAAAATCGGCCCGCTGATGATGGTGATGACGGCGGTGTCGTGCGTGGCGTTTCTGCTGATTCCGTTTATGGCGCATTTGGGCGCCACGGTGGCGCTGAGCCTGATGCTGATCTGGGTGGTGACGTCGTCGGCCTTGCGCGCGCCGCCGTGGGTGCTGCTTTCCAAATATGCGGCGGCGCCGAGCGTGCCACGATTGAATACCTTGCTGCTGTGCGGCCTCGCGGCGGGCGGGGCGATCGCGCCGTATCTGGGTGTGATGCTGAAAAACGTGGATCCGCGCGTGCCGTTTGTCTTGTCGAGTCTCACGCTGCTGGCGGCGACGGCGGGTATTGTCTATATTGAAAAGCAGTTGAAACTCAGCCCCATCGCACCGCCTGCCGTTGCGCCCGATCCGCCGGAACTGGTCGGGCGCACCTGGCCGTTCTTGCTGGGCCTGTTGTTGCTGGCGGCCGGATTTCAGATTCATTTTTCAATCAACACCGCCGGGCAATTTCTGAAATTCGCCAAGCCCGCCGATCTGGAGTGGCTGATGCCCCTGTTCTGGGTGGGCTTCAGCGTGTTGATGATGCCCGGCAGTTCACTGTGCAAACGCTTCGGGACGCTGGAGGTGATGGGGGTTTCCGCCGTCATCGGCGCGGCGGGTGCCTATCTGGCGGCGAGCGCGGTGTCGCTCGATACGTTGATCGCCGCGCAACTGGTTGCCGGCGGCGCCTGGGGCAGCATGCTGATGTGCGGATTCACAGCGGCCATGAATGCGGGGCGTACCGGGCGCGAAGGTCTGGCGTTGGGCCTGCTGTTTGCTGCGCTGGCGTTCGCGACCTTGAGCCGCATCGCCACCGTGCTGGCGGGCATCCCGAAAGAGCCGGATTACGCGCCGTTGCTCGCCATGGCGCCGGTGGCGTGCTGGCTGGCGGGCGCGCTGGTGATCGGTTTGCTCGCGACGCGTAAACAAGCGGCGCTGGTGGCGTGATGCCGTTGCCGGTTACCTATGCCGACGTGGCGGCGGCCGCGCGGCTGCTTGAAGGCCAGGCCTTGCGTACGCCGGTGGCGACATCGCGTACCATCGACGAACGCACCGGCGCGCGGGTTTTTTTCAAATGCGAAAACCTGCAACGCGCGGGCGCGTTCAAGTTTCGCGGCGCCTACAACGCGCTGGCGAATCTCACTCGTGCACAACAGCGCGCGGGCGTGGTGGCGTACTCGTCGGGAAATCACGCGCAAGCCGTGGCGCTGGCGGGACGCTTGCTGGGCGTCAAGGCGGTGATCGTGATGCCGGCTGATGCACCGGCGGTCAAGGTGGACGCCACGCGCGGCTACGGCGCGGAAGTCGCGCTGTATGACCGCGAACGCGATGACCGCGAAGCCATCTCGAATGAACTCGCGCGCAGCCGCGGACTCACGCCCGTGCCGCCGTTCGATGACCGTTACATCGTGGCCGGACAAGGCACCGCCGCAAAAGAACTGGTGGAAGATGCCGGCCCGCTCGATTATCTGCTGGTGCCGTGCGGTGGCGGGGGGTTACTCAGCGGTTGCTCGATAGCCGCGCGCGAATTAAGCCCCGGCGTGAAATGCATTGGTGTCGAACCGGCCGCCGGCGACGACGTGACGCGCTCATTTCAAACCAAAACCATCCAGCGCGTGCACAATCCCGACACCATCGCCGATGGCGCGCGCACCTCGGCCCCCGGCGTGATCACCTTTCCGCTGATCTTGCATCATGTGCATGCCATGCTCACTGTCACCGACGACGAATTGCTGCATACGATGTTCTTTATTTGGGAGCGCATGAAACTCATCGTCGAGCCCACCGGCGCGCTGGGGGCCGCCGCGCTGCTGGAAGGCAAACTCGGGGCGGACGAAATCAAGGGCAAAAGAATCGGCGTGATATTCTCCGGCGGCAACGCGGATGTGAAGGCGCTTGCGCGGTATCTGTGAAGTTGACGAAATTAATCATTTAAAAACAATTCCCTAAGACACTCGGCATGTTACTTTACGCCAGCACCATCTTTCTCAGCGCGTTTCTGCTTTTTCTGGTCCAACCCATCATCGCGAAGCAAATCCTGCCGTGGTTCGGCGGCGCGGCTTCGGTGTGGGCGGTTTGTCTGGTGTTTTTTCAGAGTACGTTGCTGCTCGGTTATGCGTATGCCGACTGGACCACGCGCCGCATCGCGCCGCGCACGCAGGCAAAGCTGCACATCGCGCTGCTGGCGGTAAGCCTGTTGTTGTTGCCGATTATTCCCGACGTGCGCTGGAAGCCTGGTGGCGAAACGGGCAGCGCGCCGACACTGGCGATTCTGGGATTGCTCGGTGTCACCATCGGCTTGCAGTATTTCATGCTGTCGTCCACCAGCCCGCTGCTGCAATCGTGGTACTGGCGGCATTTCAAGACCGCCGCGCCGTATCGTTTGTTTGCGCTGTCGAATTTCGCGTCGCTGCTGGCGCTGTTGTCGTATCCGGTGGTGATCGAGCCGTTTTTGCGGCTGGCGGTGCAGTCGTATTCGTGGTCCGCGCTGTATGCGGGCTTTGCGGTGTTGTGCGCGTTGACGGCGTGGACCAGCGCCAAGGCTACAGACGGCACGCGTGTGCAAGCCGCACCTGCGGCTGACGATGCGAACGCCGACGCCAACACTACGGCGCCGACGTGGGGCGACCGGTTGTCATGGCTGGGATTTTCCGCGATGGGTTCCTGCCTGTTGCTGGCGGTGACCAATCATTTGACGCAGAACATCGCGTCGATTCCGTTCTTGTGGCTGGTGCCTTTATCGCTGTATTTGATCACGTTCATTATTTGCTTTGATCATCCGCGCTGGTATGTGCGGCCGTTGTTCATGGGGCTGGTGGCGGTGGCGCTGCCGGGAATGGCGTTTTTCACCGAATCGCTGGAGCTTTATGTCGCCGCGCCGCTGTATGCGGCGGGAATGTTCGTGTGCTGCATGTTTTGCCATGGCGAGTTGTATCGCGTGCGGCCCGCGCCGCGTTATCTGACCACGTTTTACCTGATGATTTCCGTCGGCGGCGCGCTGGGCGCGTTGTTGATTGCGATCATTGCGCCGCTGGTGCTCAAGGGATATTACGAGTTGGGATTCACTTTGATTGCCTGCGCGGTGCTGGTCGCGTGGTGCGCCATGTCGATTCAGAAATGGATGGCGATGGTGGCGTTTGTCGTGGTGTGCGCGACAAGCTGGTTTGTCATGGACAACATCAATGACTATTCGCGTGATATGCGCGTGATGGTGCGAAATTTTTACGGCGTGGTGCGCACGCGTGATTATTCCGACCCGGTGCCATTTCGTGTGATGTATCACGGCGCCATCAATCACGGTGGCCAACTGCGCGCGCCGGGAGACGAACGCAAACCATCCACGTATTTCGGCCCGACCAGTGGCTATGGCCGGGCGTTCGCCAGTCTGCCGGAAACGCCGCGCCGCGTCGGTGTGATTGGCTTGGGCGCGGGGGCGATAGCTGCGTACGCCCGCAAGGGAGATCTGTTCCGGTTTTACGAAATTGATCCGCAGGTGGCGGCAGTGGCGGTGAAGGAATTTACCTATCTCACGGGCAGTCCGGCGCAGATCGACGTGGTGCTGGGCGACGGGCGCTTGTCGCTCGAACGCGAAGCGCCACAGCGTTACGACCTGCTGGCGATCGATGCGTTTGCCGGCGACTCCATCCCCATGCACTTGCTAACGCGCGAGGCGATGGCGGTTTACGTAAAACATCTCGCGCCGGATGGTGTGATCGTGTTTCAGGCCACCAATCGATTTGTCGGCATCGCGCCGGTGGTGGAGCGACTGGCCGCCGCGTTCGGCATGACGGCGCTGATGGTGACGGACGAGCCGGAGAATGGTGCCACGAAGGGAGCGGATTACTGGCTGTCCTCCACGGATCAAATCATTGTCAGCAAGAGCCGCGGCATTCTCGACGCCGCGTCCATCAAATCAGCCGCGGATGTGCTGCCGCTGAATTCGAAGTTTCCGTTGTGGACAGACGATTTTTACAATCTGCTGGGCATACTGAAGCGCTGATCGTGACGTACCGCGCAGCCTGATAGCGGATGATCAAAATTTGAGCGAACCAGCGTAAGTGCAGTTGCGCCGGGTGCTGGCCCCCGCGTTGGGTGGTTTGCGCACAGAGTTATCCACAGAAACTGTGCATAACATTACACAGATGAGTGTTAAAAATAATCATTTAAAAACAGATGGTTGCGTCTGCCATTTGAGGCGGCGCCGCTTTCTCCTTGATTTGTGACGCAAATTTTTAACGGATTTTTGCAGCAAATCAAACCTGCACGCCATATCGCGGGTATCGCATGCGATTTGCGCGCCAATACGCTGTAACGCCTCGGTTTTTTCCGCAGGCTGTTTGTAATTTTATGGTTAACAGGCGCCGGGGGGGGGCTTCAGATCAAAGGCAACGTGGTACACTTTTCGCATATTTTTCGATGAGTTTATTGATGAAAACCTTTGAACGACGTCAGCCGGCTCCAGGGCGTCGGCTCGGCACCGACCGTCGCTGGATTGTTGACCTGCACTATGGTGGCCCGGAGCGTCGCAGTTCGTTTGAACGGCGCCATGGTATGAGCCGGCGCGCAGCGTACTGATTTCCCGTACCGAAAACGCATCCTCTTGATTTGCTGGAAAATTTTCAGAAAATGCGTTGACAGCCCCATACGCAGCCCCTAGCATCCAAAGGCGCTTGATTCGCATTAATTTATATATTTTGGCCGCGCTGCCGCCACCCTAGGGCGCCCGCTTCATTGGGAAGCCGGACGCGCTTCATTGAATTCTTCAATTATCTAATGATTAAACTCGCATTAATTTCCGAGGGCGTTAACACGTGGCCAGTCTATGTCGCGCAATCGCGGGGCTTCTGGAAAGACGCTGGCGTGAAGGTGGACGTTACCATCACGGGTTCATCGATACAGCAGCTCGATGCGCTGAAAAAAGGCGGCTTTGATATCGGCTTTCAGCAGGTCGATCACATCGTGCGCGGCGTGGAGTTGGGCGCGGATTTGTTTATTTTCATGGGGCAGTCGCACGCGCCGGAACTGTCCCTCATGGTGTCAAGGGACATCGGCGGCATTGTGGACCTGAAGGGCAAGACCATCGTTGTCGATGACGCTCGCACGGGTTATTCGTTGCTGTTGAAGAAACTGTTTGCCGAGCACGGCCTTAGGGAAAGTGACACGCATTTCAAAAACGTCGGCGGCTCGCAAGAACGCTGCGATGCCATGATTCGGGGCGAAGGTGCCGCGTGTTTTATCAATCCGCCCTTTGACCGCATATTGGTAGCCGCCGGGTTGAAGTGTTTGGGCACCTCCAACGAGTATTTTCCAACTTACCCAGGGCCGATAGCCGCCGCGCGGCGCGCGTGGGCGCGTGAACACAAGGCCGAACTGATGGCCTTTATTCGCGGATTCCGCTGCGCCTACGATTGGTTACAGAATCCAGCCAACCGGGACGCCGCCGTGGCATTGTTTCCGTCGTCGCTTAAGCTGGACGCCCAGTCCGCCACCGCCGCGTTGTCGCGCATTTTCAGTCAACCCTATCCCCGCATCACCGAAGACGGCGTGCGGCAGGTGGTCGAGATGGTGTGGGCGTCGGAGAAATTTACGTCGGCAAAAGGCAGCCCGGAAAAATATATGGATTTGAGTTATCTGCGGGAAGCGGGCGCGTAAAAGCTGGGCGTAGACCCGGCTCACTGGAGGAAGCACACATGCCCGATTCACGGGTGCAAGCCGCGATTCATCACTGGGCGCCGCGATTCGTGTCGAACGGCGTGCCACTGACGGATTTTCAGGAGGTGACTGACGGCCTGGAGCATTGGCCCGACTGGTGCGCGGCGTGGAGCGCGCGTGCCGCCGTCCACGAGGCTCTCGGCGACTCGGTGTTTGCGCAGGGACACAAATTGTCGGCGGGCGAACACTGGTCGCGCGCGGCGGTGTGTTATCACTTTGCGAAATTCGTGTTCGTTGAAGACGTGGCGCAAATGAAGGCCGCGCACCTGAAAGCGGTCCATTGTCGCGCCCAGGCGTTGCCGTATCTGCAACCGCCGGGCGAGCGTGTGGATATACCGTTCGAAGGCACGCACTTTCGCGGCATTCTGCGCAAACCCGTGGGGGTTGACCGTCCGCCGGTCGTCATCATGTGCATGGGCCTCGATTCGGCCAAGGAAGAAACCGAAGCCTACGAGCAGCCGTTTCTCGCGCGCGGTATGGCGATACTCGCGTTCGACGGGCCGGGGCAGGGCGAATCCGAGTACGAATTGGGCATACGCGGTGACTATGAAGTCGCCGTGCGCGCCGTGGTGGATTGGGTGGAACAGCGCGGCGATCTCGATGCGCGGCGCATTGGCCTGTGGGGCGTGTCGATGGGCGGTTACTACGCGCCGCGCGCAGCGGCCTTCGAGAAACGCATTCACGCGTGCATATCGTTATCGGGCCCGTTTGACTGGGCGGCAAATTGGGACATGCTCAATGAACTTACGCGCGAAACGTTTCGCGTGCGCGCGCGGCAAAAAACGCAGGACGATGCACGGCAATTCGCACACACACTGACACTTAAAAACTGCGCGCACCAGATCGCATGCCCGCTGTTTATCGTCGCTGGAAAGCAGGATCGCATCGTGCCGTGGCAAGATGGTGAAAAACTGGCCAAGGCGGCTCAGGGCCCGGTGGAATTTTTACTGCTCGACGATGGCAACCATGTGGCGAATAATCGCGGTTACCGCTGGCGCACACAGTCGGCGGACTGGATGGCGTGTCAATTGCATGTCTCGGCGAGATAGTTGAATAATGCGTAAAAACATATACTTGCGTTCGCTCTGTGGATTGGCGGCGGCGCTTGGCGGTGTCGTGCATGCGCAGTCGTTTCCCACAAAGCCCATACGCCTGGTGATTCCGTTTTCGACCGGCGCCGCCAGTGATTTTCTGGGCCGCACCATCGGACAAAAACTCAGCGAGCGTTACGGCCAGCAGGTAGTGAACGACAACCGCGCCGGTGCGGGCGGCGTGGTCGGCAGCACGATCGTGGCGAAATCCAACCCGGACGGCTACACGCTGATGGTACTGGCGCCGCCGCATCTGGTGAACGCGCTGATACATAAAGACCCGCAGTATCGACCGATCGAGGATTACACCGCGATCTCGCAGATCGCGACGCTTCCGAATCTGCTGGTGGTGCCCACGCAATATCCCGCGAAGACCGTGAAGGATCTGGTGGCGCTCGCCAAGGCGAAGCCGGGCGCGCTGAATTACGGATCGGCGGGCGTCGGCAGTTTGTCTCATCTGGGCGGCGCGTTGTTTGTGTCGGCGGCAGGAATCGATGCCGTGCATGTGCCGTTCAAATTGTTCTCGGATGCGCTGGGAGAGTTGTTTTCGGCGCGCGTGCATTTTTATGTGTCGCCAATCACGGCCGTGCTGCCGCACGCGCGCGACGGCAAATTGCGCGGGCTGGCGGTGACATCGGCTGCCCGCGTGCCCACCGCGCCGGAAGTGCCGACGATGAACGAGTCTGGTTTGCCCGCGGCGCAACTGGATACCTGGTTCGGTATTGCCGGCCCGGCGGGCATGCCGCGCGGACTGGTGACGCAACTCAATCGTGATATTGCCGCCGTGCTGCAGGACGCCGACACCCGCGAGCGTGTCTTGCGTCAGGGCGCGACCCCCGCCGCGAGCACGCCCGAACAGCTCTCGGATACACTTAAGAAAGATTTTGTGCGGTTCCGCAAGATCATCGCGGACGCGGGACTGAAACCCCAATAACGGAGGGACAACGATGAACATCCGCCATTCAACTTCGGTGACTTTGGTCTTATGCGCGCTGGCGATAAGCAGCGCCGCTATTGCCCAGGACAAGTTTCCCGCCAAAAACATACGCATGCTGGTGCCGTTCGCGGCGGGCAGCCAGACCGACATACTCGCGCGCTGGATCGGCGAAGAGTTACTCAAGAGCTGGCATCAGCAGGTGGTGGTGGATAACCGCCCCAGCGCTGGCGGCACGATTGCGTCGCAAGTTGTGCTCGATGCCAACGCGGACGGCCACACCATGATGATGGTGTCCACCGGCCACGCCGGCAATGCCACGCTGTATTCGAAACTGCCCTACGATACCATCAAGGATTTTGCCGGCGTGTCGCAGGTGGCGAGCGTGCCGAATCTGCTGGTGGTGGCGCCGACCCTCGGGCCGAAAAGCGTAAAAGAATTGATCGCGTTCATGAAGGCCAAGCCGGGCACGATGAATTTCAGTTCGGCGGGCATCGGTAGCGGCACGCAAATTAACGGCGAAATGTTCAACCTTGCGGCGGGCGTCAAGGTCGCGCACGTGCCCTACAAGGGGGCGCCCGATGCCTTGAATAACGTGATCGGCGGCAACGTGCAGTACAACTTTGCGCCGATACTGGTGGCGGCGGGGCAGGTCAAGGCTGGGCGGGTTCTGGCGCTGGGTGTATCCACGAAAGAGCGTTCGCCGCTGTTCCCGAACGTGCCGACCATCGCCGAAGCGGGCCTGCCGGGGTTCGAATACGATCAATGGTACGGTTTGCTGGTCGCCGCCAAAACGCCGCGCGCGATCGTGAATACCGTGAACAAGGAAGTGGTGCGCATACTTAGCACGCCCGAAATGAAAGAGCGCATGCTGACGCAGGGTGCAACCCCCAAGCCGACGACACCGGAAGCATTCGATGACTTCATTCGCGCCGAGGTGAAAAAATTCGCGCCGGTGATCATCGCCGCGGGGGCGAAGGTTAATTGAAGTTCGTGAGGAGTGAGGCGTGAATTTAGGGATTCGAACGATGAATGCGGCGTGTTGGGTACTCGGTTTGCTGACACCGTTGTTGGCGGTGGCGCAGCCCAAGGACAGTTATCCGAACCGCCCGATTCGAGTGATTACGGGGTCGCCCGGCAGCACGTCGGATCTCTCCGCGCGTTTTGTGGCGCAGAAATTGACCGGGCGCTGGGGCCAACAGGCGGTGGTGGACAATCGTCCCGGCGCGGGCGGCATTATTGGCGTCGAGATTGGGGCGCGGTCGGCGCCGGATGGTTACACGATTATTGTCGGTCATGTCGGCACGCATGCCAGCGCGCAGGTGCTGCACAAGAACCTGGGGTACGATCCGATCAAGGACTTCGAGCCGATTTCCAATCTGGTGAACGTGGCGATTGTGTTCGTGGTGCATCCTTCGGTAACGGCCAGTACGCTTAAGGATTTCATTGCGTATTCACAAGCCAGCGGCGGCAAGGTCAATTTCGGTTCGCCGGGCGCGGGTACCAGCGGGCACCTCACGGGCGAACTGTTCAACCTCGTGACCAAGGCGCGCATGACCCACATCCCGTACAAGGGCGCGGGTTTTGCCGTCACCGCCAACATTGCGGGCGAAGTGCATTCTTCGTTTCTGGCGACATCGACCGCGCAGCCACACGTGAAAGCCGGACGACTCAAGCCGCTGGTGGTGGTGCGCAAGACGCGCTTCTCGGGCACGCCCGATGTGCCCAGTTCCGTGGAGGCCGGTTATCCCGATCTGGATTCGAATGCGTGGTTCGGTTTGTTCGCACCGGCGGGCACGCCCAAGCACCTGATTGCGCGCTTGAACAAGGAAGTGGCCGACGCGTTGAATTCGCCGCAAGTCAAAGCAACGCTGCTGGGGCAGGGGGCGGAGGTCGCGCCGACGTCGCCGGAAGAATTTGGTGCTTATGTGAAAAGCGAAGCGGTGAAGTGGGCGCGGGTGGTGAAGGAATCGGGATATAAAACGCAGTAAGGCGCGAGGCGTAAGAGGTGAGGAGATTCACTACAATGAAAGTCTTGGCGGGAACGGTGGTGTTACTGGTTGCCGGTGCGGCGCATGCGCAGGACGCGAAAGATTTTCCGTCGCGCCCCATACGCATCATGGGCGGTGGCGTGGGCAGCACGGCGGATTATCTGTCGCGTTATATCGGTCAAAAGCTCAATGAAAAATGGGCGCAGCCGGTGGTAGTCGATAGCCGCGCGGGCGCGGGCGGCACGCTCGCCGCCGACGTGGTGGCGAAGGCCGCCCCCGATGGCTACAACATGGTGATGGGGCACGCGGGGCCGATGGTGAGCGCCGTCGCGCTGTACAAGGATTTGCCCTATGACCCGGTGAAGGATTTCGCGCCGGTGACGCGTATGACCACCGGCGTGGTGGTGCTGGTTACGCATCCGTCGATACCCGTTACGAACACGAAGGAACTCATTGCGTATATCAAACAGAAAGGCAACGTGAGTTTCGCCTCCGCGGGTAATGGATCCATCAGTCATCTGGCGGGCGAGTTGTTTAATCGCGTCGCGGATGTGAAAACGCTGCATGTGCCGTACAAAAGCGCGGGGCTGGCGCTGACCGCGCTGTTGTCGTCGGAAACGCAGATTTCGTTTTTGTCGCCGGTGACGGCGCATACGCAGCTTAAAGCCGGACGGGTCAAGGCACTGGCGGTGTCGAGCAAGACACGGTTTGTCGGGACCCCCGATATTCCGAGCGCGGTCGAGGCCGGTGTCCCCGGCATGGACGCCCAGTTGTGGTTTGGTTTGTTCACCACGGCCAAATCGCCGCGCGCGGTGGTGATGAAGCTCAATCAGGAAATCAGCGAGATACTCCGTAAGCCGGACGTAAAGCAGCATCTGCTGACCCTCGGCGCCGAGGCGGCGCCCACGACGCCGGAAGAACTCGGCGATTTCGTAAAAAGTGAATTGCAACGCTGGATCCCGATTATCAAGGCGTCGGGGATCAAGGCCGGATGATTTTTGGGGGGTAGTGGTTTTTTTTAAGGATGAAGGATGAAAACAAATAACGAACGGCGGTCCACGCGCCGGGTTGTTTTATGCTTCGTTTGTTGTGTGTTAAATAATTGTTTTTAAAGAGAAATTTTCATGACCAGAAAACCGAAGAAAGTCGAACCGAAGAATATCTCAGCTTCCAGCATCGATCCGAAACGTGGCGTGGCGTCGGCGCCCGACGGCTTGTATGACCCGGCGAATCCGGGTCACCGCTGGGATTTGCCACTGCAAGCGCCGGGCCGCATGCAAGTCGATTTCGAAGAGCGCGTGGATTTTCGCCGGCTGCATAACTATCGCCTTGCGCGCACACGTAATGCACTGGCGCAATCCGATCTCGGCGCAGTGCTGGTGTTCGATCAATACAATATCCGTTACATCTCAAGCACGGTCATTGGTGAATGGGCGCGCGATAAACTGACGCGCTGGTGTCTGCTCACCGGCAATGGTGAGCCTTGGGTATGGGATTTCGGTTCCGCCGCGCGCCATCACAAGATTTACGCGCCTTGGCTGCCGAAGAATCATTGCCTCGCCGGCAACGTGGGTTTGCGCGGCGCGATCAATCCGAAAGTCGGTTTGTTTGAAGAGGCGGCGAAAGAAATTTACGACGTGCTCAAAGCCGAGGGCGTGGCAGACATGCCCATTGGTATCGACGTGTGCGAACCGTTGTTTATGTTTGCGCTGCAAAAGCTGGGCTTGAACGTAGTGGACGGACAGCAAGTGATGCTCGATGCACGCGAGATCAAAAGCCACGACGAAATCACCCTGCTCAACATGGCGGCAGCGATGGGCGACGGCGTATATCAGGATATTTTTGAAGCGCTCAAACCCGGTGTGCGCGAGAATGAAGTCGTGGCGCTGGCAACCAAGCGTTTTTATGAAATGGGATCCGAATGCGTCGAGGCGGTGAATGCCATTGCGGGCGAGCGTTGCAGCCCGCATCCGCACAACTTCACCGATCGATTGATCCGCCCCGGCGATCAGGCCTACTTCGATTTGATCCAAACCTATATGGGTTACAAGACGTGTTACTACCGCACGTTCACGGTGGGCAGCGCCACGCCCGCGCAGCACGACGCCTACAAAAAGGCGCGTGCGTGGATGGATGGTGCCATTGCAATGTTGAAGCCCGGCGTGTCCACCGAGAAGGTGGCAAAGGCATTCCCGAAGTGTACCGAGATTGGATTTGAGACCGAAATGTCGGCGTTCGGTTTGAATTTCTGTCATGGTCTCGGCATGGGCCTGCACGAGCGGCCGTTGATCTCGCGGCTGAATTCATTCAAAGATCCGTACGAGTTGAAGGTCGGCATGGTGTTCGCCGTGGAAACGTTCTGTCCGGCAAAAGACGGCGTGTCGGCGGCGCGTATCGAAGAAGAAGTGGTGCTCACGCCGAACGGCGCGAAGATTATTACGTTGTTCCCGGCGCAGGAATTGCCGATAGCCAACAAGTACTAACTGCGTGAGGTGTTAGGCGTTACGGGGGAGGCGTAACAGCAAACCCCGTGCGCCTCACAGTTCGCGTCTCACGAACCAATGACCATGGACAAAAGTAAACCAATGACACTGGGCCACGACATCCGCCTCGAACTGTATCGACAACAGCTAGAGCTGCGCTACTGTGAAAAACGCGCCTACGATTTGTTTTTGCAAAACTTGATCAAAGGCACCAGCCATTTGTCGCTGGGGCAGGAGGCCATTGCTGCGGGCTTTGGCGTGGCGATGCGGCCCGATGACTGGACGTTTTGCACCTATCGCGGCCACGCGCACACGCTTGCACGCGGCGCATCGATGGAAGGCGTGCTTGGCGAATTGATGGGGCGGCAATGCGGCTTGCTTGGCGGCAAGGGCGGCTCCATGCATTTGACGGATGTGACCAAGGGCGCGATGGGCAGCTACGCCATCATCGGTGCGCATTTGCCGGTGGCGGCGGGCGCGGCGTGGAGCGCGCAGTATCGCGGCACGGAACAGGTGGCGGTGTGTTTCTTTGGCGATGGCACCACCAATATCGGTGCGTTTCACGAGGCGCTGAACTTCAGTGTGATCTGGAAACTGCCCGTGATCTTCGTCTGCGAAAACAATCTCTACATGGAATACACGCCGATATCAAGCGTGACCGCGGTGGAGCATCCGGCGGCGGATCGCGCGAGTGCGTATGGCCTGGAAAAAATCGTCGTCGATGGCAACGACGCGGATGAGGTGTATCGCACGGCGGTGCAATACATGGAGCGTGCCCGCAAGGGCGGCGGGCCGGCATTGATCGAATGCATGACGTACCGGCACAGTGGACATTCGCGCGCCGACCCGGGCAAGTATCGGCCCGAGGGCGAACTGGATCGATGGCTGGAACGCGATCCCATCAAGATTTATCGCGAACGATTGCTGGGACTCGGTATTGTCGAGGCAACGCTGAGTGATCTGGAAAAAGAATCGATGCGTAAAGTGGACGTGGCCACCGAAACGGCGAAGGCTTCGCCCGTGCCGTCGGTGGACGACATCGAGACCAATGTGTGGGCAGACGGGAGTGCAGCATGGCGGAACTAACCTATCGTGACGCGGTGGCGGCGGGCATCGCACAGGAAATGCGCCGCGATGAGAACGTGGTCTTTTTGGGAGAAGACATCGGCGCGGCGGGCGGGGTGTTCAAGGCAACGGTGGGACTGTTCGAGGAATTCGGCCCCAAGCGTGTGCGCGACACGCCGATTTCCGAGCAGGCGATTCTGGGCGCCGCGATGGGCGCCGCCATGACGGGTCTAAAGCCCATCGCGGAAATCATGTTCTCGGATTTTCTCGCGGTATGCTGGGATATCGTCGCCAACGAGATCGCGAAGACGCGTTACATGACCGACGGACAAATCACACTTCCGTTGGTAATCCGCACGGCCAACGGCGCGGGCAGCCGCTTTGGCGCGCAACACTCGCAGTCGGTGGAAAACTGGGCAATGATGATTCCCGGTATCAAGGTGATTGCACCGGCGTTTCCCGCCGATGTGAAGGGCTTGATCGCGGCGGCGGTGCGCGATCCCGATCCGGTAATCATCTTCGAGCAGAAATCACTGTATGCGTTCAAGGGCGAAGTGCCCGACGGCGAGCATGTCGAGGAAATCGGCAAGGCGAAGGTGCTGCGTCACGGCACCGACTGCACCATCGTCGCGCTCGCGCTGATGGTGCATCGCGCGTTGGCGGCGGCGGAAATTCTCGAACGTGAACATGGCATTTCCTGCACGGTGGTCGATGTGCGTTCGCTGGTGCCGCTGGATACGGTGACCATACTCGCAGAAGTGGCCAAGACGGGCAGGCTCGTCACGATAGAAGAAAATCCGCGTCTGTGTGGCTGGGGGGCGGAGATCGCGTCCATCGTTGCCGACGAAATTTTCTGGGACCTGGACGGCCCGATCATTCGCATCACCACGCCGCATATTCCGCTGCCGTCGGCGGATCTGTTGGAAGACAACACCATTCCGTCGGTGGAACGCGTGGTGCGCGAGATTCGGGAAAAAATTGATTGATGAAAAGCTTTCCGTCGACGGATATTCTTGGAGAGGGTGTATGAGCCAAAACTATCATAAGTATTTGTTTTTATTATATTTTTTGTTTTCTCCGTTTGCGGCTGCTGTTGATAGCATCGTTGTGAACGGCAAGATCATCACGGTCGATGATCGTTTCACGGTGGTGCAGGCGCTGGCGATAAAGAATCAGCGCATCGTTGCCACCGGCAGCAACGCCGACATCCGCAAGCTGGCGGAGGCAAACACCAAAGTGATTGATGTGAAGGGCCGCACGGTGATTCCGGGCCTTATCGACAATCACTCGCACTGGATACGTGCCGCCGAGCATGACGAGTTGCGCTTTGACGGCGTGACCACGCGCAAACAGGCTGTCGCGATGCTTGGCGAGCGCGTGCGTACGGCCAAACCCGGCGAATGGGTCACGGTACTCGGTGGTTGGTCCGAAGAACAGTTCACCGATGAGCCGCGCGGCTTTCCGCTGGCGGAACTCGACAAGTTAGCGCCCAACACGCCGTTGGCGGTGCAGTCGATCTACAACCACACCTATCTGAACACCGCGGGCCTCAAGGCCGCGAGCATCGACGAGAGCACGCCGAATCCGCCTAACGGCACGATCGAAAAAGACGCCAACGGCAAACTCACAGGCGTGGTGCGCGGCGCGGGCGGCGTGGCATTCGTCGCGGCGAAAGTGCCCAAGCTCGAGGCCGAGGCGCGCATGATCAATGTGCGCAAGCTCGCGACGTATCTTAATTCGCTGGGCATCACCGCGTGGGGTGACGCAGGCGGGCGCGGCATGTCGGCCTCGCACTATGCGCCGTATCGCGAGCTTGCCGACAAGGGCGAACTCACGGTGCGCGTGTTCTGGACCACCATCCGTCAGCCGTCCACGCCGGAACAAGTGGATAAGGTCCTCGCCGAAATTGCGGCGATTAAACCCTTCCAGGGGAACGATTTGATGGATCACATCGGCTGGGGAGAATCCGTTTTCTCGCCAATCACCACGCAACTGTTGCGTGTGCAGAAGGCGGTGAACCCCGAGGGGGTTGTGCAAATGAAGCGCGTGGCCACTGCCCTGGCACAGCGTGGCGTGTACTTGAATTCGCACGTGGAGATGAACGGCCCTATCGAGCAATTCGTCACTGCATACGAAGAAATCCACAAGACTACGCCGATCAAAGGGCTGCGCTGGAGCTTCTCGCACCTGGATCAAATCGATGAGCCGCAATTGCAACGCATGAAGCGCCTGGGCATGACGGCGCAAATCCACAGCCGCCCGCTGATACAGGGCGTGTTGATGCACAAGGTGCATGGCGAAGCCGCGTGGGATATGCCGCCGTTTCGGCGCGTGCAGGATAGCGGCATCGTGTGGGGCCTGGGATCGGACGCCACGGCAGTGACGACATCCAATCCGTTTTACACGCTGGGTTTTGCCGTGACCGGCAAGATGGTCGGTGGCCACCATGTCAATCGCCAGAGCATCACGCGCGAGGAAGCGCTGATCGCACACACGCGCAGCAACGCGTTTATTCTGTTTCAGGAGGGGAATCTTGGCTCGCTGCAAAAAGGCAAGTATGCCGATCTGCTGGTGCTTGACCGCGATTACCTGACAGTGCCCGTCGATGCGATCAAGGATTTGAAGCCTGTCATGACCATGCTTGGCGGCAAGGTGGTTTACGACGTCGTTTACGAGGCCAAGCAATAGTATGAACATCATCATGCCGCAACTCGGTGAAACCGTTACCGAGGGCACCATTACCAAGTGGTACAAAAAGGCCGGCGATTCCGTCAAGGCCGATGAGACGCTGTTTGACATCGAGACCGACAAGGTCAGCACCGAGATTCCGTCACCGGTGGCCGGCGTGATTGACGAGATACTCATTGGTGAAGGCGTCACGGCGAAGGTTGGCGTGACGCTGGCGGTGATACGCGAAAGTGGTGCTGCGCCGGCGCCGCAGCCGGCGGCCGTGGCCGCTGCGTCGCCAGCGGCGTCGGTTATTCCTGCGCCCGTGCGCGGTGCGTCCGCGCCGCCGCCGCGTGCCAGTGCCGATGAGCGCTTGTCACCCGTGGTGCGCCGGCTTATTGCCGAACATGAGTTGGATGTATCGAAAATTACCGGCACGGGCCGTGATGGTCGTGTCACGCGTGACGACGTGACGGCCTACCTCGCGTCGGTGGGGGCGACTGCGCGAACCGCAGTGCCCTCGGCGACGGTTACGCCGACGGCGGTGATACCCGCCACGCCATCTGTCTCTGTAATAGCGGCGTCGCCCGCCGCACAACCCGGCGACACGCTGCCGCTCAACGCCATCCGCAAGCGCGTGGCCGCCAACATGGCGAAATCCTGGGCCGCCGCGCCACATGTGCTCCAAGTGGTGGAGGCGGACTTTTCCCGCGTGGTGCAGGCGCATCGCGAGCATGGCGAGGCGTGGAAAGCGCGTGAAGGTTTTCTGCTTACGTTTATGCCGTTTGTCACGCGCGCGATTTCCATCGCGCTGGGCAAGTTTCCCAAAATCAATGCAAACTTTAATGGCGACAGTCTGGTGCTGGCAAAGCGCATCAACATCGGCATCGCTGTGGATCTGAATTTCGACGGCCTGATGGTGCCGGTTCTGAAGGATGTGCCGAATAAATCACTTCCACAAATAGCTCGTGAAATCAATGATTTGGCGACGCGTGCCCGCGCGGGGAAGTTAAGGCCCGATGATCTCACGGAAGGCACCTACACCATCAGCAACAATGGCTCGTTCGGCACGGTGATCACCGCGCCGATTATCAACGTGCCGCAAGTGGCAATTTTGTCCACGGACGTGGTGCGTAAAAAGCCGGTGGTGATTGAAACGCCGGAGGGCGACAGCATCGCCGTGCGTCCGATCGGCGTGCTCGCGCAGACGTTCGATCATCGCGCGATCGATGGCGCTTACTCGGCGGCGTTTTTGCGCGAAGTGAAAACGATAATCGAAACGCGCGTGTGGACCCAGGATTTGCAGGCGTGAGCACGTAATGGAATTTGCAGGGTGGGTTAGCCCGGCCTTATCGCGCGTAACCCACGAGGCGATATTGCGAATGGAAACGAGTAATCACACGGTCCCGCCATTGCATGAGCGCCATTGAAGTCATTCCGATGCAGGCCGCGCTCGGCGCCGAGGTTCGGTGCGGCGATGTGCGTTATGTGGGCGAAGAAACGATAGCGCGCATCCGGCAAGCATCGCTCGATCACCTGGTGGTGTTGATACGCGCGCAAACGCTCAGCGATGCCGAGCTCAGCGCGTTCGGCAAACGCTTTGGCGAGTTGCAATTGTCCAACCCGTTGCCGAGTCCGCTGGCCAATGAAGGCAAGGCCGCACAGGGCGGGCATGACGACGCGCATCCCGAAGTGACCGTGGTGTCCAATATTGTCGAAAAGGGTGTCGCGCTGGGCGGGCTGGGCGACGGGGAACTGGTGTGGCATACTGACATGTCGAGCTTCGCCGCGCCGCCCCATCAAACCCTGCTGCACGCACTCGAAGTGCCGTCCAGCGGCGGGCGCACCGGGTTTCTGAATATGTATGACGCCTACGGCACCCTCGCGCCGGCCTTGAAGGCGCGCGTGCGCGCGCTGTACCTCAAGCATGATGCCACCATTGATGCCGCCGGTTATGTGCGCAAGCAGTTCGCGAAAGACAGCGATGTCGATTTGCGTTTCGCGCCCGGCTCGGTGCATCCGCTGGTGCGTACGCACCCGGAAACGGGACGCGATTGCCTGTATTTGGGGCGTCGTGCGCGGGCGCGCGTGGTGGAACTCGATGATGCCGCGTCCGACGCGTTGCTCGATGAACTGTGGGCGCACGCCACGCAAGCGAAACTCGCCTGGCGCCACGCGTGGTTGCCGGGCGATCTGCTGATGTGGGACAACCGCTGCGTGATGCATCATCGCGAACCGTTTGATCCGGCGGCGCGGCGTTATCTGCACCGCGTCGTCATCAAGGGTGGCGCGCCGGTTATGATGTCGTGAATTGGCTTGTTTAATTTTTAAAAAAGGATGAAACCATGACCGTACGCATCGGTTATCTGTTACCCACCCGCGAATCCGTGATGGAGGGCCGTCCCGAGGCCGCGCCGCTGCTGAGCCTGGCCGAGCAGGCCGAACAACTCGGCTACGATTCGGTGTGGGTGGGGGACTCCGTACTCGCGCGTCCGCGTCACGAACCGATCACGCTGCTGGCTGGCGTGGCGGGGCGCACCAAACGCGTCAAGCTCGGCACGGCGGTGCTGTTACCCGCGCTACGTAACCCGGTGCTGCTGGCGCATCAGGTCGCAACGCTCGACCAGGTGAGCGCGGGCCGCGTTATTCTCGGCGTGGGCATTGCCACCGATGTGCCGAATATCCGCGCCGAGTTTCGTGCGGTTGGCGTGCCGTTTGAAAAGCGCGTCGGCACGCTGATGGAAGGCATGCGGCTGTGCAAGGCGTTGTGGAGCGGCAAGCCGGTGGATTGGGACGGGCGCTGGCACATCGAGAAGGGCGTGTTGGGGCCCACACCGCATCAGCCGGGCGGGCCGCCGTTTTGGTGTGCCGGTTCCGTGCCGGCTGCGCTGGAGCGTACTGGAAAACATTTCGACGGCTGGTTTCCGAACGGACCCGACGCCAAGGTGTGGGCCGAGCAGTGGCGGCAGGTGCAAGGCTTTGCGCGCGAGGCAGGACGCAAGCCGGATGCCGTCGAGCCGGCGGTGTATCTCACGCTCACGGTGGACGAAAACGCGGCCACGGCGGACGAGCGCATGAATAACTTCCTCGCGGGTTATTACGGCAGGCGTCCCGATGTCATGAAAAAACATCAAGCCTGTTTCGCGGGGCCAGCCGGCGCGGCAGCGGCGTGGCTCAACGGTTTTGTGGAGGCAGGCGCACGTTCGATCGTGCTGCGCATCGCGGGCGACCATCAGCGGCAACTGGAGATCTTCGCAAAAATACGCGAGCAATTGACGGCCTAGGTGCTGTCATTTTCATATTGAGGAAAACCCGTCGATGAAACCCGTCAAGATTGGTGACGTTCGCATCTCCAGCATTATCGAGCGCGAAGGGCCGTGGCGTGCACCCAATATCATGTTCCCCAGCGCCACGCCGGAGAAACTTGTCGAAGTGATGTCCCAGGTGCCGGACTTCGCGTACGACCGCGTCAAGGATTTGCTGTGTATTACGTATCAAACGTTTGTTGTTCGCACGCCGCGTTGCACCGCGTTAATCGATACCTGCGTGGGCGAACATCAGCGGCGTCCGCCGGCGCTGCTGTTTGACAAGAAACCCTGGCTCGACGGCTTTGCGCAACACGGTCTGAAGTTCGAGGACATCGATTACGTGTTCTGCACGCATTTGCACGTCGATCATGTCGGCTGGAACACGCGCCTGCGCGATGGGCGTCTGGTGCCGACCTTCCCCAATGCGAAGTACGTATTCAGTCGCAAGGAGTATGAGCATTGGAAGCAGGAAACCGATCCGGGCTTCGCGGCGATACACGAAGACTGCGTGCAGCCCATCGTCGATGCGGGGCAGGCGCTGCTGGTGGATGATGCCTTCGTGTTGTCGGACGAACTGTCACTGGTACCCACCCCCGGCCATTCGCCGGGGCACGTGTGCGTCGATCTCAGATCATGCGGCGAACGCGCGCTCTTCACCGGCGATATGATGCACCACTGCGCGCAGGTGTTGCAGCCGGACTGGAGTTCGTGTTTTTGTTACGACGTAAAGGAATCCGCCGCGACGCGCTGGAAGTTTTTTCGCGAGCATGTGAATACGGACACGCTGGTGATTCCCACGCATTTTCCGGGGACGACGGCGGGGCATATTGCGAAGCGGAACGAGTCGTTTGAATTCAAGTTCTTGGCGGCGTGATAAGGAATAACTTTTGACCACTTCAAGTCAATCTGGGCAAGAACTCGCCGGCAAAGTCGCCCTCGTCACTGGCGCCGGCGTCAACATTGGCCGCGCCACCGCACTGGAACTGGCGCGTGCGGGTGCGTTGGTGGCTGTCAACACGCGCGCCTCGCGCGAGGCCGCTGAATCCGTGGTGCAGGAAATCCGCGCGGCGGGCGGGCAGGCGGAGTGTTACCTGGCCGATGTGGCCGATCCGGCGCAAGTCAAGCAGATGACCGATGGCGTGACCGCGCGTTTTGGCTGCATCGATATTCTGGTATTGAACGCATCGGTGCGCCGCGAGACGCGTTTTGTGGATATGAGTTTCGATGAATGGAAGGTGCCGCTGTCGATTTCGCTGGATGGGTCGTTTCATTGCATCAAGGCGTGTCTGCCGTCGATGATCGCGGCGGGCGGGGGTAATATCATTGCGCTAACTGGTAGTAGCGTGCTCACCGGCGCCATCGGCAAGGTGCATAGCTCCGCTGCCAAGAGCGGACTGACAGGCATGATCCGGGCGCTCGCGCGCGAAGTCGGGGCGCTCGGCATTCGCGCGAATTGTGTGTCGCCAGGGTCGATCAACACCACGCGCCCGTCGCATCGCTCGGCGCGCCGCGACGCCAAGGGCATCGTGCCGCTGGAGCGCTGGGGTGAATCCGAAGAAATTGCCGCGACGGTGCGGTTTTTGTGCGGGCCGGGCGCGAGTTACATCACCGGCCAGACGCTGCATGTGAATGGCGGGCAGTGGATGTTCTAGTCTGTGTGTGGCGTTGGGCGTTAGACGTGCGTGGGACGGTAGCTTGTCATGTCCATTCGCGATGCGCGGGGTTAATCCTAACGCTTCACCCCTCACACTCAACTGTCAGTTGTAGTTCAGTTTCAGCCCCGGCGTGGGCCATTGCATCACGCCGAGTTGGCCGGTGCTGGAGAGCGTGATGTAAGCGGTGCGCATATCCGCGCCGCCGAAACAGAGGTTGGTCACGTGGCTATCCGGCATTTTTACGGAGCGCACCACTTCGCCCGCCGGATTAAATTCGGTGAGGCAGCCTTCCATCAAGGTGGCCACCACGATGTTGCCATTCGCCAGCACTTTCAGGCTGTCAAATTTTGCTTTGCCGCCGAGGCCGCCGATGATGCGCCCGCTGTGCGGCGAATACTGCGGCGCGGCCTTGATTTTTCCGGGGCTTACGATGTCGAATGCCCAAAGGCGCGCGGTGTCGGTTTCAGCGACGTAAACCGTTTTGCCATCCGGCGACAGGCCGCAGCCGTTGGGGCTCAAAATCGGGAAGGCCACTTCAACAACTTTCGAACCGTCGGGCAGCGCATAGTACAGGCCGCCCAGCACCTTGTGCGTGGGCATGCGTTTGCCCAGATCGGTGAAATAAAAACCGCCCTGCGCGTCGAACACCAGATCGTTGGGCGCGGAGAGCGTGCGGCCATTGGCCTCTTTATAGAGCAGCTTGGCCTCGCCGGTTTTCGGATCGATGCGCTGGATATAGCCGAATTTATAATCCGGATGCGGTCCCATGCCCAGCGGGTGGCCGTCGATATAGCGATTGCCGCCGTTGTTGGTGTGATAAAAAAATCCGTCTGGCCCGATGGCCAGCCCGTTCGGCCCGCCACCGGCGTTGGAAAACAGGCTCACCTTGCCGTCGGGTGACACGCGCGAGATGCGCTGATTGCGCAACTCGACCACGACGATGGAGCCATCGGCGCAGACGACGGGGCCTTCCGGAAAGCCCAGCCCTGATGCCAGAATGGTGATGTCGGACATGATGGATTTTGCTCCCTTGTTGGTTTGTGAAGCGTTGCGGTGATGCTACTCGACTCGGATATTTGCGCGGCGGATCAATTGCGTTTTCTTTTCAATATCACTGTGCAGCCGCGCTGTGAACTCCTCGATGCTGCTGCCCTTGGGCACGGTTTGCCGCGCCAGCAAATAGGCCGTGATTTCCGGCGTGTGTACTATTTTTGCCACCGCGCTGTTGATGCGCGTGATGATCTCGCGCGGCGTTTGTGCTGGCGCGAGGATGCCCGACCAGGCTTCCGCGGCGTAACCCGGCACGCCGGATTCGGCGATGGTCGGCAGTTCGGGAAATACAGGCGAGCGCTGCGGCGTGCTGATGGCAAGACCGCGAATCTTGCCCGCTTTAATATAGGGCGTGCCGGAGACCGTGGGCATGAACGACAGATCGACTTGCCCGCCGATAACCGCCATCGCGGCAGGGTTGCCGCCGCTGTAGGGTATATGCGTCATGTGCGTGCCGGTCATCAGTTTGAACAATTCAGCCGTGAGATGCGGATCGCTGCCTTGCCCCGACGACGCGTAATTGAGCTGGCCCGGTTTGGCCTTGGCCAGCGCGATCAATTCGCGTACGGATTTAACCGGCACCGAGGGATGCACCGACAGCACATATGAAGTGGTGGCAATCCAGATCACCGGCGCAAAATCACGGGCCGGGTCGTACGGCAGCTTGGGATACAGGCCCGGGCCGCTGGTGAGGGCACTCAGGGTGAGCAGCAAGGTGTAGCCGTCCGGCGGCGCCTTGGCCACCGTGGCCGTGCCGAGCGTGGTGCCCGCGCCGGGGCGATTTTCGATCAGCGCGGGTTGACCCCACTGCTCGAATAGTTTTTGGGAGATGGGGCGGCCGACCACGTCCAGCCCGCCGCCCGGTGCGTAGGGCACGATAAAGCGTATTGGTTTCGAGGGATATTCCTGCGCCACGGCAAGCGCCGACATTCCCGTAATCCACGTCAAAACGACTATCGAAAATGCCCAAAAAACACGCATCTAGGGTATCCTTCCAGCCTCGCAAAAAACGCAGAGTTCAATTATAGCGTTGCATGCCGCCAGCGCCGCGCGGCTTGTGCATTCTTACCCCTGAAATCGGAACACATTCATGGCAAATCTCAAACAACACAAACTCGGCTGGATCGGCATCGGGCGCATGGGCTACGCCATGGCGGAACGGCTCGCCAAGGCGGGCTGCGATATTTCGGTGTGGAACCGCACAAGATCCAAGGCCGAGCCGCTGGCGAAATCCGGCGCGAAGGTGGTGGACAACCTCACCGATCTTGCCGGTTGCGACATCGTGTTTACCATGGTCTCGACCGGCAAGGATGTCAAGGAAGTGCTGTTCGGACCTAACGGCGTGATGTCAAAGGGTGCAAGTGGCGGCGCGCCGAAAATCGTGGTGGACAGCACCTCGATTTCGCTGGAAGAATCCGCCGATATCCGCCAGAAACTCGCCGAGAAAAATATCAAGATGCTCGCGGCACCCGTGTCGGGCAACGCCAAGGTGATCAAGGCCGGCAAGTTGACCGTGGTGGCATCGGGTCCGAAAGACGCGTTTGATGCGGTGGCGCCTTATCTCGATGCGGTGGGCCGCGGCTCGTCGTATGTGGGCGAGGGCGAGCTGTCGCGCATCGCGAAGATTTGTCACAACGTGATGCTTGGCGTGGTGATACAGAATCTCTGCGAGATCACCGTGCTGGCGGAGAAAGCCGGCATGCCGCGCCACGCGTTCCTCGATTTTCTGAACAAGAGCGTGATGGGTTCGATGTTCACCGCCTACAAAACGCCGGCGCTGTCGAATCTCGATTTTCACGTAACGTTCACGCCGCAGTTGTTACTCAAGGACATCGACCTCGGGTTGTCGTCGGGGCGCACCTACGGCGTGCCGATGCCCACCACGTCCGCCGCGCGCGATCAGGTGCAAACGCTGATTGGCCACGGTTACGACCAGGATTTTTCGCAGTTGCTGTTGTTGCAGGCCAAGGCGGCCGGTGTTGAATTGAAGTCCGAGAATGTTGATGTGGGTGACGGGCTGTAGGATTCTTGATGACCGCGCATATCGAACATCTCGAAGGCACCGCGTTCCAGAAAAGCCGCGCGTTTTCGCCCGCGGTGATCACGCACGGCGGCAAGACCGTATGGCTCGCCGGGCAGACCGCGACGGTGGATGAAAATGGCAAGGATATTTCGGGTGACTTCGAGGGGCAAGCGCGAACGATTTTCACCTTGATCGATAAAACCCTGCATCGCGCGGGCGGCTCGCTGGCCAACCTCGTGACGATGACGGTGTTCATCAACGATCCGCGCCACGGCGATGGGTTTGTAAAAATCCGCAATGAATTTTTCAAAGATGGAAAATATCCCGCCAGCGCATTGCTCACGATTGCCCATTTTGCGCGGCCCGGAATGTTGTTGGAAATTCAGGGTGTTGCGGTTATTTAATGTTTCAAAACAAATACTTACGAAGCTCAGGTTATGAAATACAGACGGTTGGGTAGAAATGGCCCGCAGGTTTCCGCCATCAGCATGGGGCGTGGCGCGGCGGCCATTAAATTTGACACACCGCAAGTAGACGATTTCAACGCGTCCATCCATCGCGCGCTGGATCTGGGCGTGAATTTTTTTGACAGTTCCGACGCTTATTGGGGGACGCGGCACGAGGTGTTGCTGTCGCGCGCGCTGAAAGGCCGCCGCAACGAAGTGATGATCGCCACCAAGTTCGGCAACATCGATCTGCCCGACGGCAAAAAGGCGACCAATGGCCGTCCTGATTACGTGCACAAGTGCTGCGACGAGAGTTTGCAGCGCATGGGGCTCGACGTCATCGATATATATTTTCTGCATCGCGTGGATCCGAGCGTGCCCATCGAGGATACCGTGGGTGCGATGAGTGAATTAATATCGCGCGGCAAGGTGCGCTTTATCGGTATTTGCGAAGCCTCCGCGAAAACACTGCGCCGTGCGCACGCCGAGCATCCGTTGACCGCGCTGCAGACCGAGTACTCGCTGTGGTTTCGCGAATCCGAGAAAGACATTATTCCCGCGTGCAAGGAACTGGGCGTCGGCTACATCGCCTATGCGCCGCTCGGCCGCGGTTTGCTGACGGGCAGAATTAAATCCGTCGAAGATATTCCCGAGACCGACCGTCGCCGCAAGCATCCGCGGTTTTTGCCGGAAAATCTGGCACGCAACATTGAGCTGGTGGCCGAGCTTGAGGCGATGGCCAAGCGTTATGACGCCAGTCCGGCACAGCTTTCACTGGCATGGATATTGGCGCAGTGGGAGGGCATCGTGCCGATACCCGGCACCAGCCATGCGCATAACGTCGATCAGAACGTGGCGGCGGTGGATCTGGTGATCAGCCCCAAGGATATTGCTCGGTTGAGCGAGGTGTTTGCGATAGGGGCGGGCGCGGGGGAGCGGTACATGCCGAATGCGCTTAAGGGAGTGGGTATTTGAGGTTTGCCGGCGTCGCGGGCCCTCATGGGGGCTGTGCCGCCGTGTCGTTCCCGCGCAGGCGGGAACCCATCACACAATGTCGCTTGGGAGCACTTGTGGATTCGGATTCCCATCTACGCGGATATGCGTGGAAAGAACAACAGAAATTGTTTTGATTCTATTTGAGATTATCCAATGGCCAGCGCCAAAAAAACCGCAAGCAAGAAAAAGGAAGTCGAACTGACCCGTGAAGCCAGCCGCGAAGACCACGCGCGGCCGTTCAACACCTTGCAGGAAATGGTGATGCACGCACGTCGTAATCTGTCGCGCTTTCAGTGGGACACGTTATGCGGCGGCTCGGATTCCGAAACCACCTTGCGGCGCAATCGCATGGCCATCGACAGCCTCGCATTGCGCCAGCGCGTGCTGGTGGATGTGTCGAAAATCGACATGACGACCACGCTGCTGGGCGAAAAAATCAAGCTGCCGGTCTTCATCGCACCGGTGGGCAACTTCTTGCAGATCGCCGATCCAATGGGGGCGGTGGCCGTGGCGCGCGGCGCGGTGGCGGCGGGCACCACGGCGTTTATCAGCACGGCGGCGAAACCCGGTATCGAAGAAGTGGCGAAGAGCGTCGATCATCCGCTGCTGTTTCAGTTGTATGTGCGCAGCGACCGTGCGTGGATGCGCGGCTTTCTCGACCGCGCCAAGGCCGCCGGTTACCGCGCGATTTGCGTGACGGTGGATCGTGCCTATTACAGCCGGCGCGAGCGCGACATCATCAACGGCTATTTGCAGCGCGCGGATTCGGGTGATCCACGTCACCAGGCGAGTCTCACATGGGAAGACGCCGCGTGGATCAAGCAGCACACCAAGTTGCCACTGATATTAAAAGGCATTGCCACCGCGGAAGACGCCAAGCTCGCCGTCGAACATGGCGCGGACGTGGTGTATGTGTCCAATCACGGTGGTCGCCAGCTTGATCACGGAATGGGCACCATTGAAACACTGCCGGAAGTGGTTGACGCCGTAGACGGCAAGGCCGAAGTGTTGTGGGACGGCGGTGTCACGCGCGGCACTGATGTGGTGAAAGCGATTGCCCTCGGCGCGCGCGCGGTGGGTGTCGGCAAGTTGCAAGGCTGGGCGCTCGCTGCCGGTGGTGAGCAAGGCATCACGCGCATGTTCGAATTGCTGGCGCAGGAAATCCACACCACGTTGGGATTGATGGGCGTGACCTCGCTGAAGCAATTAAATCCGTCGTGGGTGCGTCCAGCGATGCACACCGGCGTGTTTGGTGCCACCTGCAACTACCCGGTGTTCGACGAAATATATAAAAATAGTCAATAAAAATATACAGTTGTGTAAGTCATGGTGAGCGCAAATCCGCTCCATCTGGAGCCGCGCCTGCTGGCGATTACGCAGCAGGAATACCCCCGTTTTACGGATGCGGAATATGCGCGTCGCCATGCGGCACTGGGCGCCGCGATGGAAAAGCACGGCTGTGATCACTTGCTGGTAATCACCGATCATCGCGCGGGCAACGCGGTGCAATGGGTCACCGGCTGGCCCGGCACCAACGAGGCTTACGTGGTGTTCAAGCCCGGCGTGCGCATGACGATGTTCATGGAGTGGTTTAACCACGTGCCGCTCGGACGCGAGCTTGCGCGCGATGTCGATACGCATTGGGGCGAACATCGCGGTATCGACAAAACCATCGAAGAACTCAAGCGCCGCGGCGCCAGACGAGTCGGCATCATGGGGCCGCTGGTCGTTGGCAAATACAAGAAGCTCGAACAGCAGTTCGACATGGTGTCGCTGGATGCCGACTACGTGCGGCTGCGCATGATCAAGAGCGAAGAGGAGATTGACTGGCTGCGCATTGGCGCGGCCATGAGCGACGCGGGGTTCGCCGCGTTGCTGGCGGGCACGCGGCCGGGGCTGGATGAACGCGAGCTTGGCGCGCTGGTGGAGGGCGCGTATGTGAAGCACGGCGGTACCAACATGATCCACTACATCGGCGTCACATCGATGGCGCAACCGCACCGGTTTGTGCCGGCGCAGTATCCTTCCACGCGGCGCGTGCAACGGGGCGACGTGGTGTTCTGCGAACTCTCCGCGTTTTGGTGGGACTACGCCGGGCAACTGCTGCGTACGTTTTTTGTTGAGTCCGAGCCGACGCCGCTGTACCGGGATTTGCTGGCCACCGCCGAAGCGGCTTTTGACGCCGTGACGCGCGTGGTGAGGCACGGCGCGACGATAGAAGAAATCCTCGCCGCCGCTGACGTGGTGGAGCAAAGCGGTTTCACCATCTGCGACGACTTGATGCACGGCTTCGGCGGCGGCTATTTTCAGCCGATCATCGGTAGCCGCAGCCGCCCGGCGGGGCCGCTGCCCAAGATGACGCTAGAAGAGAATATGACCGTGGTGGTGCAGCCCAATGTCACCACCGCAGAAACCGACGGGTGCAAGCGCGCCGGCGTTCAGACGGGGGAGTTGATCCGCGTGACGAAAACGGGCTTCGAGAAACTGCATCGCACGCCACGCGGCGCGGGGAGCACGCCGAGCGCGCAGGGCGGCCGCGCGCGCTGAGGTGCGGGGGCGGCGCGCGCCCCGTGCCTCGTGCGCGAAACGACGGGCACGAATGCAAATGGGCTCGCGGCCGCGGATGCGAAAAATACCGATGTCTGCGATGATTCGGTATTCACCGAGCGAATAACAGGAGACCCGCATGAGCACCCCGCAATTCACCGACATCCTTTACGATGAAACCGACGGTGTCGCCACCATCACGTTCAATCGCCCCGAACGGCTGAATGCCTTTCGTATGGGAACCTACGAGGAAGTGATCGAGGCGATTCATCATGCGGGATGGAATCCGGAGATAGGCGTCATTGTGCTGACGGGCGCAGGCGAGAAGGCCTTCGGCGTCGGCGGGGACAGCACGCAGAAAAAGTTTGAGCGCCAGGGTCGGGGCACCATCGGCGTGCCGGTGGAACAGATGCACGCGGCGATACGCGATGTGCCGAAGCCGGTGATTGCCAAGGTACGGGGCTACGCCATCGGCGGCGGCAATGTGATCTGCACGCTGTGCGACATGACCATCGCCGCCGAGAGCGCCATCTTCGGCCAGGTGGGCCCGAAGATGGGGTCGGTCGATCCGGGCTTCGGCACAGCGTATCTGGCGCGCGTGGTGGGCGAGAAAAAGGCGCGTGAGATGTGGTATCTGTGCCGCCGTTACACCGCGCAACAGGCGCTGTCGATGGGGCTGGTCAATGCGGTGGTGCCGGACGCCGAACTCGATGCCGAAGTCGCGCGCTGGTGCGCGGAAATCATGGATCGCAGCCCGACCGCGATTGCCATCGCCAAGCGCACCTTCAACGCCGACAGCGAAAATATACGCGGTATATCGGCGCTGGGTTTCCAGGCGGTGCAGCTCTACTACAACACCGACGAAGCGAAGGAAGCCAGTGCCGCGTTTCGCGAGAAGCGGAAACCCGCGTTTCGCGGCAGGAAGCCGGCGAAATAAATCGGTTATCCGGGGACGGCGCTACTCCATGCGCATGCCGGTGGCCTTGACTGTTTTTTCGTTGGCGCGAAACTGCTGGCGCAGAAATTCGTCGTAACGTTCCGGGTTCAGATACGCGTTATAGAGCCCGCTTTTTGTGAGGCCCGATTTAACCTCGGGCGTATCCAGCGCGCGCGCGAACTCCGCGCTCAGCCGGTCGATGGCCGCTTTCGGCGCGCCAACGCGCGTCACAGCGCCGAACCAATTGGTGGCCTCATAACCTGGGTAGCCGGATTCGTGCACCGTGGGAACGTCTTTCATCACGTCGCTGCGTTCGAGCGAGGTAACCGCGATGGCGCGCAGCCGCCCGTTGGCTACATACGGGGCGGCCTCGGATACATTGCCGAAATTAATGGTGGTGTGGCCACCCATCACGGCAATCGACGCCGGCCCGCCGCCTTGATAGGGCACGTTGACGATATCAATTTTCGCCAGCAGCTTGAACTGCTCGGCCGCCAGCCGCTGAAAGCCCGTGGGGGAGGCGGTGGCATAGGTGAGTTCGCCTGGCTTGTTGCGCGCCAGCGCCACCAGTTCCTTGATCGTGCGCGCCGGTACGGAGGGATGCACCGAAAACAGCAACGGGTTGGCGGCCAGCCGTGCGATCGCGGCGAAATCCCGTTCGGTGTCGTAAGGCAGTTTGCGTGCAAAGAGATTGATGGTATAGCTTGGCCCCATCAGCAAAATCACATGCGCGTCGGCCGGCGCGCGCGCCACCAGTTCCGTGGCGATCACCGTGCCGCCGCCGGGGCGGTCTTCCACCACGATTTGCTGGCCCAGCGCCTTGCTCATCGAGGGCGATAACAGGCGCCCGATGATGTCGATGGTGCCCCCCGCCGCAAATGGCACTACGAAGCGCAGTTGCTTCGAGGGGAATCCTTGTCCCTGCGCCGTTCCAGCGCCGGCAAGCGCCGCCGCGACTATCAGCGCGGCGCGGGGGATCTGTCGCATGAATCGCACGGCGTTACTGCATCTTGATGCCGCGTTCCTTGACCACCTTTGTCCAGCGTGCGTACTCGCGTTGGATGCGGTCATTGAATTGTTGCGGCGTGCCGCCCGTGGGAGCCATACCCTGCGCGTCGAGATTTTTCTTCATCTCGGGCTCTTGAAGGATTTTATTGATGGCGCTGTTCAGCGCATCGACGATGGGCTGCGGCGTGCCGCGCGGGGCCATGGCGCCAAACCACAGTTCGACTTCGTAGCCCGGCACAGATTCGCCGACCGTAGGTACGTTCGGCAGCGAATACCAGCGCTTGGCCGTGGTGACGCCGAGCACGCGGAGCTTGCCGCCCGGACCGGCGTGCGGCACGATAGGCAACAAACTGCCGACGATAATCGGCGCCTGACCGGATAACAGGTCGGTCATGGCGGCGCCGGTGCTCTTGTAATGTACCCCCAGCATTTGCGTTCCGGTCATGCTGAGCAGCAGTTCGGTTGCCATGTGCGTCAAGCCGCCCATGCCGCTAGTGGCATACGTGAGAGCGCCGGGCTTGGCTTTGGCCAGCGCAATCAGTTCCTTGGTGGTTTTCGGCGGCAGCGACGGGTGCACGGTCAGCAGGAACGGCGTGATGCCGAATTCCGCCACGCCGGGGATGCTGTTGACGGGATCGAAGGCCGGCCGGTGCGTGGCCGAGGTCGCGGAGAAACTGCCGGACATCATCATAAGGGTGTAGCCATCGGCGGGCGCCTTGGCGACCATTTCCATGCCAATGATGCCGGCGGCGCCGCCACGGTTATCGACGACAAATTGCTGCTTGAACATGTCGGTCAGCTTGCCTGAAACCTGACGCGCCGTGATATCGCTGCCGCCGCCGGGCGCGAATGGCACGACCACGCGCACGATTTTCGAGGGGTACGCCTGCGCATGAACGAGCGCCGGGCAGAGGGTAGCGGCTACCGCCGTGGCAATACCTGCGGCATTCAGTTTGAAAGTGATGGATTTCATTCGGGTTCTCCTCATTGTACGTTGTAATAAAGCTATTCTAGCGCGTGCGGCCCGGGCAACCAACCCGCTTGCGCCGGTTCATTGAAAAACGCAGGAAATGGCAGAAATTTCCCAAAAGGTGCAAAACACCCGTCATAACGTACACGCGCTTTGCTGCCTTACCCCGGCTTGTCCGGCCATTTGAAATTGTGCGATAGTGCCTGATCCTTCGTGAGTCCGGTTTCCGTGGAATCAGGAAGCAGTTGTCACCAATTACGTCACCCTTTTACGTTATCACGTTATCACGCAATTACCCCTCACCTTCACACCTTCAGCGAGCCGAGTTATGTCCGCATCTACCCATGAATTCAGAGTAATGACCTCCGGCGCGTTTACCGCCGCGCACCTGGCGTTGATTCCGCAATTGGAGCGCCTGACGAAAAAGAGCATTGTCACGGTAACAACCTCAGTCGGCACCGGCGACACTTCCATTCCCAATCGGCTAAAGCGCGGCGAAATTGCGGATATCGTCATCGTGGCCGATACCCTGTTGCGTCAATTGATTGACGAAGGGCTGGTGCGGGCCGAAGGCTGTCAAACCGTGGCGCGTTCGGTCATTGGCATGGCGGTGCGCGCGGGCGCGCCCAAGCCGGACATCAGCAGCGTTGAAGCGTTAAAGCGTACCTTGCTGCAAGCCAAATCCATTGGCTATTCCGCCAGCGTCAGCGGGCAGTATCTCACGACGGAACTGGTGCAACGTCTGGGCATCGCCGATCAGGTGCTGCCCAAATGCCGACACATCGGCGGCGGCGAGCGCGTGGGCGCGGTGGTCGCGCGCGGTGAACTCGACATCGGCTTTCAGCAGATGAGCGAACTGTTGCCGGTGCCGGGCATCGCGCACATCACGCCGCTGCCGCCCGAAGTGCAAAAGGTTTCCGAGTTCTCAGCAGGGGTGGCCACGACCTCGCCGGATGCGGCGCTGGCGCGGTCGGTGATCGCCTTCCTGGCTTCGGCGGGGGCGGCGGAGGCAGTCATCAAGAGCGGGTTGGAGTCGGTTGCAGGGTAAGATCAATGAAGCTGCCGCTCTTTCAACTGGACGCCTTCACCAAGCGCCTGTTTGGCGGAAATGCGGCTGCGGTCGTATTACTCGACGAATGGTTGCCGGATAGCGTGCTCGCCGCCATTGCTGCTGAAAATAATCTTGCCGAGACGGCGTTTGTCGTTCCGGGCGCGGGCGTTTGCCCGCTGCGCTGGTTCACGCCAACTGTCGAGGTAGATCTTTGTGGTCATGCGACGCTTGCGGCGGCGGACGTACTGTTGCGTTACCATTTTCCGACACGGGATCGGCTCTCATTCAGTACGCGCAGCGGCGAATTGGCAGTGACGCGTAATGGCGCGTGGCTCACGCTGGATTTTCCTTTGCGGCCTGGCAAGCCCGTGGCCGTGACGGATGTGCTGGTTTCCGCGCTGGGCGCCCGGCCTCGCGAGGCGTATCTCGCGCGCGACCTGTTGGCGATTTTTGATTCGGAATCCGATGTGCGATCCCTGCGCCCGGATATGCCGCGCGTGGCAGCGCTTGAGGCGTTCGCGGTCATTGCCTCGGCGCCGGGCGATACGGTCGATTTTGTGTCGCGGTTTTTTGCACCTGGCGCGGGCATCCCGGAAGACCCGGTGACCGGATCGTCGCATTGCACGCTTGTGCCCTATTGGGCGGAGCGATTGGGCAAGAATAAACTCACCGCGAAGCAGGTGTCCGCGCGCGGCGGTGATTTGCAGTGCGTGCTTCGCGGTGAACGGGTGGAAATCTCGGGGCAGGTGGTGGAATACCTGCGCGGCGAGATCAACGTCGAGGTTTAGGACGCCTTACCGCGGCTTTTTCAGGAACTCCGCGTTCACACAGTTGATCAGTTTGTTTTCCTTCAGGTACAGGCACGCGGTCTGGGCGGCCTTCGTGCGTAGATCGACGAGGCTATCCGGGCTGTAAAAGCCGGAGTGCGGCCCCATCAGCACGCGGCCCTTGATCCATGGTTCGTTGGCCTGCCAGGCTTTCACCAGCGGATCGTCCAGGGTTGCCGGTTCGGTGGGCAGCACGTCGAGGCCGACGGCGAGAATGCGGTTGCTCTTCAAGCCTTCGAGCAGTGCGCCGGTGTCGCAGATGGGGCCGCGCGCGGTGCTGATGAGATAGGCGCCGGGTTTCATTTTCGATACCGCATCGGCGTTGATCATCTTGTTGGTTTCATCGGTCAGCGGCGCGTGAATAGTGATCACGTCCGCCACCTTGAGCAGGTCTTCGAGCTTGGCGGCGCGGGTGAAGCCGAATGAGAGTTCCGCGCCGATGGACAACTGCGGGTCGTAGAACACCACGTTCATGCCGAACGCTTTTGCGCGCAGCGCGGAGGCAGTGCCGATGCGGCCCATGCCGATCACGCCATACGTCGCGCCGCGCAGGCGGCGCGCGGTGACGTTGTGCGTATGCGTCCAGTTGGCGGTGGGGTTCTCGCGCAGCGTGGCGTCGTAGATCGCGGTGCCGCGCGCGAACGCAAGCATCATCGCCACGGCGGAGTCGGCCACTTCGGTGGTGCCGTAGTCGGGCACGTTGCACACCGCGATGCCGGCTTCGCCCAGCAGTTTGAGATCGCAGTTGTCGTAGCCCACGCCATTGCGCACGATGATGCGGCATTTTTTTAAATGCGGTGCCACGGTGCTGTTCATCTGGATGCGCGCCACCACGATGCCGTCACACTCCTGCCAGGACTTGAGATCAATAGCTTCGAAGCGCGGCTTGCGCGGATTGAGCAGCGTCACGTCGGGGCCAAACACCTTGGCTTCGAGATCGAGTTGTTCGGAACGGCTGTCGGGGAAGAGCATGGTGAGCGACATTTTGTATCCTGGCGTGTTGTCAAAGAAGGGGGGGAAGGTTACCAAATTACTTGCGTTCCGGCGCGTACGGTTCGTGCAGGTCCACCGGTTTCGCCGCTTTTTTTCGCATGCGGATGTTGAGCATTTCCACGCACACCGAAAACGCCATGGCGAAATAGATGTAGCCCTTGGGCACATGATGGCTGAAGCCGTCGGCGATCAGCACCACGCCGATCAACAGCAGAAAACTCAACGCCAGCATTTTGATCGTGGGGTGCGCCGAGACAAAGCGCCCAATGGCGCTGGCGAACAGCATCATCAGCGCAACCGATGCGATCACTGCGGCGATCATGATCTCCACGCGATCGACCATGCCCACGGCGGTGATGATGGAATCGAGGGAAAACACCAGATCGATAATGATGATCTGCAAAATAACCGCGGAGAACACCGGCGCCACGGCGGACGACACGTGGCCTTCTTCGCCCTCGAGCAACTGGTGAATTTCGCCGGTGCTTTTCCAGATCAGGAACAATCCACCGGCAATCAGTATCAGATCACGACCGGAAATTTCATTGGTGAAAATGCTAAAAAGCGGCGCGGTGAGGCCAACCATCCACGACAGCAGCAGCAACAGCCCGATGCGCATGAACATCGCGAGAAACAGCCCAATCTTGCGCGCGACCTCGCGGCGCGCGGCGGGCAGCTTGTCGACAATGATGGAAATGAAAATTACGTTGTCGATGCCAAGCACCAGTTCCAGCACGGTCAGTGTGAAAAAGGCAATCCAGGCTTGCGGGTCGGTCAGGAGTTCCATAAAAATCCTTTTAAAACAATAACTTAATTTATTTCGGCGTGGATTGCTGGGCAGCGAGAGCCTGCCGCATTGTAGCGGTATCGGAGAACGTTGTAGCGCATCGATGTCACGCCTAGAATGCGCATGGGCGACCACATATGAGGATTCCCAATGGCACAAAAAATCACAACCACACTGACCATCAACGGCCAGCGTCAAACGGTTACGGTGGCGGATGACACCCCGCTGCTATGGGTATTGCGCGAGCAACTTAAACTGACGGGCACGAAATTTGGTTGCGGTGTGGGGCAGTGCGGCGCCTGCACGGTGCATCTGAATGGTCAGCCGGTGCAATCGTGTTTGCAGGCATTGCGGGATGTTGCCGGCAAGAGTGTCACGACTATCGAAGGCCTGTCGAAAGACGCGAGTCATCCGCTGCAAAAAGCATGGATCGCGGAGCAGGTGCCGCAGTGCGGCTATTGCCAGTCGGGACAGATCATGCGCGCGGCGGGGTTGCTGAAGGAAACGCCGCGTCCCACGCGCGATCAAATTGTCGAATACATGAGCCCGAATATTTGCCGCTGCGGCACTTATGCACGGATCACCCGCGCGATTGAACGCGCTGCGAAGGAGCTGGCATGAAAACAGCGATCAATGCTCAACGCCGCCAATTCATGGTGGGCGCGGCGGGCTTTACGTTTGGTGTCGCGGCGGGAGTCCCGGCGATGTTTACGGGCGAAGTGCGGGCGCAGGCCGGGAGCAACAGCGCCAGACTCAACAACTGGGTCACCATTTTTACCGATGGGACGGTGGCGATCAAATCGCCCGCGGCCGAGATGGGGCAGGGCTCGCTGACGTCGCTACCGCGCATTGTCGCCGATGAAATGGACGCCGACTGGTCGAAGGTGAAAATCGACGCGGCAGCGGTGGGCGACAAGGTATTTGGCAACCCGGGCCGCGGTTATCATCAATACACGGCGGGCAGCGCCACGGTGACCGGCTACTTTAATAATCTGCGACAGTTCGGTGCGCAGGTGCGTCACGTGCTGATGGACAACGCAGCGCAGCGCTGGGGCGTGCCGCTGACGGAACTCACCACGCAACCGGGTGTGGTGCTGCATCAGAAGTCCGGTCGCAAACTGACATATGGCGAGATCGCGGCATTCGCGAAAATTCCCGCCGAAGCGCCGCAGGTGGAAGTCGAGCCGGTGTCGAAGGCGCAGTTTCGTCTCATCGGCCAGGATATTCCGCGCGCCGATATTCCCGGCAAGCAGGACGGCAGCACCAAATACAGTATCGACGTGCAGGTGCCGGGCATGATTTACGGCGCGATTCTGCGCGAGCCGGTGGAAGGCGCGGGCGTGGCGAGCGTGGACGACAAGGCCGCGCGCGCAATCGACGGCGTGATCAATGTGGTGACGTTGAAAAACGGCGTCGGCGTGCTCGCGGAAAATCCGTGGGCGGCCTTTCAGGGCCGCAAGGCGCTGAAGGTGACGTGGGGCGGCAAGGCGCAGGGCGCAGGCTTTTCCACGGACGGCGGATATGCCCAATTCTCCGCGGCGGCGAAGGACCCGGCGCATCCCGTGATCGATTGGGAAAAGCGCGGTGACGCCGTCGGAAAAATCAACAGCGCCGCGAACGTGGTCGAGGCCGAGTATCGCTCTGACTACGCGTATCACGCGCAGATGGAGCCGCTGAATTCCGTCGCGGCGGTTTCGCCTGCCGGCGACGCGGTGGAAATCTGGTGCGGTGTGCAAAGCCAGACCATCGCGGTGACGGTGGCGGCGCAGGCGTTGGGCATACCCGAATCGAAGGTGAAATTTAATCACCATTTGCTCGGCGGCGGCTTTGGCCGGCGCGGCAATCGCGATGCCGATTTCGTGCTCGACTCCGTGCTGCTGTCCAAGGCATCGGGGAAGCCGGTGAAAGTGATGTGGACGCGCGAGGACGATATTCATTCCGGGCGCTTCCGTCCGTTGTATGTAAACCGTTTGCGTGCCGGTTTGGATGCGTCGGGCAATGTCATCGGCTACCATCATCGCGCGGTGTGTGATCACGTGATGGCGTTCATGGACCCGGTGCGCTACAAACAGGTGAAGGGCCGCGACGGCATTGCGCTAAACGGCATTGGCGCCGGTTCGTATGAAATCGCCGATCGGGTGGCCGAAGGCGTGCTGGTGCATACGGGCATGCGCACCAATCCGCTGCGCGGTATTGGATTTACTGCGAACAGTTTTGCCACCGAGGTATTCATTGACGAACTTGCGGCAAAGGCGGGTGTCGATCCGGTCGAGTTTCGCTTGCGCATGCTGAAGAAGGACCCACGCGGCCGCCATGTCATCGAGGAAGCGGCGAAAATGGCCGAATGGCATCGCAAGCGTCCTGGGCACGGGCTGGGGATCGCGTACGTGAATTACTCCGGCACCGAAATTGCCGGCATCGCCGATGTCACCGTCGATAAAACCAGCGGCGCGATCAAGGTGCATAACTTCTGGTGCGCCATCGATTGCGGCGTGGCGGTGCATCCCGATAACGTGATCGCGCAAACCGAAAGCTCCATCGTGTATGGCCTGGGCCTGGCGCTCACCGAGCGCATCAGCATCGCGAACGGCGCGGTGGAGCAATCGAACTTTTTTGATTACCACGTACCGCGCATGCGCGACGTGCCACAGATGCACGTCAAGCTGGTGCAAACGAAAAATCATCCCACCGGCGCAGGACAAATGGCGGTGCCGCTGATACCCTCGGCAATATCCAACGCGGTGTTTCAGTTGACCGGCGTGCGGCTACGTCAACAGCCGATGCTGGCGGGGCGAGTGAAAACGGCGCTGCTGCAGGGGGAAGAGCGATTTGCGTAAAAGTAATTTAAAAACAAATACTTATACTTTTATTAACACGGATTAACGCAGATTAAATGGTTGAGGTTTCATCTGCGTTAATCTGCGAAATCTTCGCCGAAAAGGGGTTGCAGTCGAATGTCGCAGATGGTGAAGTTTGTGTTGAACGTGAATGGCGCGCAGCGTGATGTCACCGCGCATCCGGACACTCCGCTGCTATGGGTGCTGCGCGAGCAACTGAAAATTACCGGTACCAAGTACGGTTGCGGTATCGGCCAGTGCGGTGCATGCACCGTGCATTTGGAAGGCAAGCCGGAATTTTCGTGCCTGCACGCGATCAAGGATGTGGCCGGCAAAAGCGTTGTGACCATTGAAGGCTTGTCGCCCACCGGTAACCATCCCTTGCAAAAAGCCTGGATTGAAGAGCAGACGCCGCAATGCGGCTATTGTCAGTCGGGACAGATCATGCGCGCGGCGGGTTTGTTGAAGCAGACGCCGAAACCCACGCGCGCGCAGATTATTGATTACATGAAAACCAACCTGTGCCGTTGCGGCTCGTACAACCGCATCATTGCGGCAATTGAACGCGCGGCGGATACGGCATGATGCATCGTCGCGAATTCTTGAGGCGTGGCGGCATGGCGCTGGGTTTTGTCCTCGCGCCTGGCGGCGTGCTGCGCGTGGTGGATGCCCATGCCTGCGGCGAAGAGGGCGATGTCGATCTCAACGCATGGGTGCATGTTTCCAACAGCGAGAACACCATTACGGTGAAGTGCCCCGCGGCCGAGATGGGGCAGGGGATTTACACCACGATACCGCTATGGATAGCGGAGGAGCTCGATGCGGATTGGCGCACCATCCGTGTCGAACAGGCGCCAGCGGAAAAAGCTTATATCAATCCGGGCAATTTCAACACGCAGGGCGTGGGCGGCGGCCGCCCGGCGCAAGGCTACAGTCTAATCGCGCGGCTGGCCGGTGCGCAGGCGCGCGCGATTCTGATCGCCAATGCCGCGCGTGCATGGCAGGTTGCGGCGGCGGAATGCACGACCGAGCCCAACAACGTGGTGCATGCGGCGTCGGGGCGCAGGTTGAGCTATATGGAGATTGCCAAGCTCGACGAGATCACGCTCGACGCGCCACTGCTAACGGAAAAAAATCTCAAGCCCGCAACGCAGTGGCGTTTGTCGGGCAAGGATGTGCCGCGCCCCGATGTGCCGATCAAGGTGACGGGGGCCGCCCGCTACGGCATCGATGTGCAGATTCCGGGCATGTACTACGCGTCGATACTGCATGCGCCGGTGGCGAGCTTGCCGGTTCCGTTGTTTGACGATGGCGCGGAACACGGGCCACTGAAAATCGACGATGCCGACGCGCTGAAAATCGAGGGCGTGGTCAAGGTGGTGGCCTTGCCGCACGCGGTGGCGGTGGTGGGCACGGATTACTGGGCCACGGTGCTTGGCAAGCGCGCGCTGAAAGTCGAGTGGCGCACCGGCTCGCCCGCGTCGCACTATGACAGCGAGGCGCGCAAACAGGCGTGGGCCACGATGGCCGCCGATCCCGCGCAGCGGGGCCGCACGCTGCACAACACGGGCAGCGTCGATGATGCCTTCAAAACAGCGGCACTGACCCTGTCCGCGGATTATGTTAGCGATCACGCGCACCACGCCTGCATGGAGCCGTTTAACGCCACCGCGTCGATGATGCACGATGACATGGAATTGTGGTCGCCCACGCAAAGTCAAACCGCGGCGCAACAGACGTGCGCCAAGGTGACGGGGCTGGCCGAAGACAAAATACGCGTGTTCACCACCTTCCTCGGCGGCGGTTTCGGCGCGAAGACCGAGCAACTGCCCAACGCCGAGGCGGCGCTGCTCAGCAAGCTCATGGATAAGCCGGTTAAGGTGATCTGGAGCCGCGAGGATGACGTGAAGCATGGTTCCTACCGCCCGCTCACGGCACAGCATCTGGATGCTGCGATTTCCGCTGATGGCAAGGTGACGGGCTGGCGTCATCGGCTGGTGGGGGATTCGGTGCTCGCGCGCACGCGGAAGGTCGATTGGGATAGGGCGCCCGGCATCGACAGCGCGGTGGCGGCGGGCATGGCGCAGCCCTACGGCATACCGAACCGGCACCACGAATATGTGCATCAGGCGGGCGGCGTGCCCGTCGGCAACTGGAATGCGGTGGGCAATAGCTACACGATCTTCGCCGTGGAATCATTTATTGATGAAATCGCGGTCAAACTCGGCAAGGATCCATTGCAAATGCGTATCGACCTGATGACCGATGCGCGCGGCAAAGCGGTGCTTGAACGCGTGCGCGCGTTGTCGGGATGGGATCGAGCATCCGCGAACAAGGCCGCGGGCACGGCGCTCGGCGTGGCGTACAACCACGGCGGACATGGTTATTGCCAGATGGCGGAAGTGGTTGAGGTCTCGGTGGATCGCGAGAATGGCACAATCAAAGTTCACAGCGTGTGGGCAGTAGCGGATGCCGGTGTGGCCATCCAGCCGCGTCACCTGCGACAGCAGCTCGAAACCGGTATTATTTGGGGGCTGTCCGCGGCATTGCGCGAGCGCGTGACGATCAAGGACGGCGTGGTACGGCAATCCAATTTCAGCGATTACCCGGTGCCGCGCATGCATGAACTGCCCGAGATCCAGATTGAATTGTTGCAAGGTGCGGCGGAGCAGGCGTCGGGTGCGGGTCAGGTCGGTGTAGCGCCGATGGCCCCTGCCATTGCCAACGCCGTGTTTCGTTTGACGGGTGCAAGGTTGCGTGCGATGCCGATACTGGCCCAACAGGTAAAGCTGGCATTGACGAGTATGCAGGCTAAGACGGTGTGATCGAATAATTAAAAAGCAGGTTGTGCAATAACCGAATTTTTCAAGGGAGCGATAATGAGTGCAATGCGTGCGGTTCGAATCAAGGGATTGGTTTACTTTGGGGCGGTGCTGGTAACCGGTGGTTTGCTGAGCAGTTGCGCCGGCACCGCGCCGCGCTCGCTTGCCGAATACAATCCGCGCCAGGCCGAGGCCAGCAACATGGCATTGCTGGGGCATGTCGATTTACAGGCGCGCAGCGCGTATCATCCAGAGATCAAGCAGCAAGGCAATCGCTGGATCGCCTATGTCGGCCATCATGGCGGCGACCCGAAGGTCAATCCGATGACGGGCGCGATGGAATTTAACGGTACCTCGATCATTGATGTAACCGACCCCAAGGCGCCGAAAGCGTTGTCGCATATTCCGGGGCAGCAGGGCGGCACCGAAAGCGGCGGTGCGCAGATGGTGCGCATCTGTGCGGGCAAGGATCTGCCCAAGGGCGACAAGAGCAAGTTTTATCTGCTGCGCTCGTTCGGCAATTCCGCGCATGAAATCTGGGATGTCACCACGCCCGAAAAGCCGGTGATTGTCAGCACGCCGGTGCGGGGTCTGCGCGATACGCACAAAAACTGGTGGGAATGCGACACCGGCATTGCCTATTTGATTTCCGGCGTGAAGGGCTGGAATTCCCGCCGCATGATGCAGGTGTTTGATCTTTCCGATCCCGCGAAGCCGGTGCATATCCGTGACTTCGGTTTGGTGGGGCAGGAGCCGGGTTCGAAGAAGCCGCTACCGGACAATCTTTACCAGATGCACGGAGCGATATCGACGGGCGTCAAGGGTAACCGCATCTATATTGGTTCGGGCACCAACAGCAACGGCGTGTTGCAAATTCTGGATCGCGAAAAACTCCTGAAGGGCGCGAAAGAACCCACCGCGGAAAACCTGTTGTATCCGCAAGTGTCGATCATGTATACGCCGCCGTACATGGGCGCGCATACCACGCTGCCGATCATGGGCGTCGAGATCAAGGACTTCGCAACCAACAAGTTTTCCACGCGCGACCTGATTGCAATGACCAATGAGGCCATAGTCAACGAGTGCGGGGAGGCGCGGCAGATGACGTATTTTGTCGATATCACCAACGACAAGGCGCCATTCAATCTGTCGAATTATCAGGTGCCGGAATCGTCGGGCGGCTTCTGCAAACGCGGCGGCCGTTTTGGCGCCCATGCCTCGCACGAGAACCAGCCCCCGATGTACGCCAAGCGCGTGATGTTCTACGCGTGGTTCAACGCCGGCTTGCGCGCGGTGGACATGCGGGATCCGTTTAATCCGAAGGAAATCGCTTATTACATTCCGGCGATAACCGACAATACCGACAAGCGTTGCGTTACCACGCCGCAGGGTGCGCAATGCAAAGTGGCGATACAGACCAATAACGTTGATGTCGATGACCGTGGTTATATCTACATCGTCGATCGCGCCAACACCGGCATGCACATTATCGAACTGACGGGCAGTGCACGCGAAGTGGCAAACTTTAAATAGTCACGCTGGCCATTGAAAAAGCGGGGCGCGTGCTCCGCTTTTTCATTTCAGGAGCTTAATTTTGAAGAACATCTGGTTTCCAATACTGATTTTGCTGAATGCGTTCTGTATCGCACACGCGCAGAGCAACCCGGATGGCGGGCACAAAGCCGATAGCCGCAATATGCGACTGGTGGGCGCGCACGATTTGCAGGGACGCAGTGCTTTCCAGCCGATCATCGTGCAACAAGGCAAGCGCTGGATCGCCTATGTCGGGCACCATGGCGGTAGCGCCGTGAACAGTCTTACCGGGCAGAAAGAGGCCAATGGCACGTCGATTCTGGATGTGACGGATCCCGCCCGCCCGCAGTACATCCATCACTTGCCCACGAGTTCCGGCGAAGTGGTGGCGGGCGGTGAAGGCGGCGGCGCACAGATGGTGCAAATTTGCGCGGGCAAGGATTTGCCGAAGGGCGATCCGGCGAAGTTTTACATGCTGCGCACTGACGGCCGCAAGGCGCATGAGATCTGGGATGTGACCACGCCAGAGAAACCAGCCAGGGTCTCCATCGTTGTTGATAATCTGCGTTCCACGCACCGGCAGGCATGGGAATGCGATACGGGCATTGCCTATGTGAATTCCGGTTTACCCGGCTGGCAGGTGCTGCGCATGACACAGGTGTTTGATTTGTCCGACCCTGCCAAGCCGGTACACATACGTGATTTCGCGTTGCCCGGCCAGCAACCGGGTGCGCCCAAACGCGAGAATCCGCGGTTGCATGACGGGCATGGGCCGTTCTCCACCGGACCCAAGGGAAATCGGCTGTACTTCGGTTACGGCAACGTCGGCAATGGTGCGTTTCAAATCGTCGATCGCAAAAAACTGCTTGAAGGCCCCAAGGAACCCACGGCGGAAAATCTGCTGTACCCGCAAGTGTCGTTTCAGATCGTTGGCACCGGTCAGGCCGTGCATTCGGTGTATCCGCTGATCGGCATGGAAATCGCGGAATTTGCCAACAGCCCCAAGGGTAAGGTGCGCGATTTTCTGCTGGTGTTGCCGGAGCCGATTGAAAACGACTGTCAGGAAGAGCGCCAAATGATGCACGTGGTGGATATCACCAACGATGCGCAACCGTTCGGCGTGGCGAATTTTCAGGTGCCGCACAAAAGCGGTGATTACTGCACACGCGGCGGACGCTTCGGGCCGCATCAGACACAAGAAAACCTGACGCCGATTTACCACAAGCGGGTGGTGTTTGTGGCATGGCTCAATGCCGGCGTGCGCGCCGTGGATATCCGCGACCCGTATAACCCGAAGGAAATCGGCCATTATGTCCCTGCCACCAATCAACACACCATCCCGTCGTGTTACAAACATGGCGGCAAGTCGCAATGCAAAGTGGCCATTGTCACTAATAACGTTGAAGTAGATGACCGGGGCTATGCCTATATGACCGACCGCGCGCACACGGGTCTGCACATCATTGAATTGACGGGCAGCGCGCGCGCCGTGGCGAATTTCAAGTAGCGGTTGCCCGCCATCGTGCCCCATATTGGATATGGCGCATCGGCGGCATTTGATTTATCCTGCGCACGGTCGCGCTGTCGCCAGCGTAATTTGGAGAATGAATGGAAATCACCATTAGCGCGATTGAGTCCACCACAATAGTGGTTGTTGAAGGCAGCGTGGACAGTTTCACGGCCAATCAACTGGCCGAGGCATTTGACGATGTGATCAAGGGCGGCTGCACGCGCCTGATTGCTGATCTGGGCGCGGTGGACTACACCAGCAGCGCGGGGCTGCGATCCTTGCTCATCACGCTCAAGGACGCGCGAAAACTGGGTGGTGATTTGCGCCTCGCTGCAATGCGTCCGGCGGTGCAGCGCGTGATGTCGCTGTCCGGGTTTACCGGCATCTTCAATATTTATGACGACGTACCCGCGGCGCTTGCCAGTTACAACGCCGGCTGATATCGAAGCCTCCACGCATCATGACTGAAAAATCCTCCGCGCTCCCCGGCATTACGCTGGTAATCGGTTCGGGCAGCGTGAAATGCGCGGCGGTGCTTGGCGTGGCCAAGGTCCTGGCCGAGGCCGGCATCGGCATTGATCGCGTGGTGGGCTGCAGCGCCGGCGCGATCTTCGCGGGGTTGATTGCCCAGCGTCCCGATCTCGATCAGGCGCGCGATGCGACCATCAACCTCTGGACCAAGGAACTCACTTCCAAACGTGACAACAAGGCCTTGTTGTCCGCCATGGCACCGAAGCTGATGGGCTTCAATGCGGGCAGTTTCGGGCTACGCAGCGACAAGCTCGTCAATCAGCGGTTGCGGCATGTGTATGGCGATCTGCGGATTGAGGACATGCCGGTGCCCTTGCATATCACGGCGACTGATTTTTCCAATGGAGAACTGGTTGAAATCACGCGCGGCCCCGTGTGGAAAGCCATACGTGCGAGTATCGCCATTCCTTTCGCCTTTTCGCCTTTTGAGATCGAAGGACGCCAACTGGTCGATGGCTTTGTATCGGATCCCTTGCCGATCAGCGTGGCCATCAAGAATGGCGCTCGTGTCATTGTCGCCATCGGCTTTGAAAGTCCGCTGCAGGAGCGCATCACCAGCGCCGGGCGGTTCGCGTTTCAGCTCAGTTCCCTGTTGTCGAACAATCTGTTGCGCGCGCGCTTCGCGTTCAACAGCGTGGCGCATCACTCTGAAGTGATCACCATCGTGCCGGAATTCAGCCAGCGAATCCGGCTGTTTGATACCGCGAAGATGCCCTACATCATCGAGGCTGGCGCGGAAGCCGCGCGGGAGCAAATCGATTACCTGCGCCGGTTGCTGGCGAGCGAGCAGGGCGCCGCGTCGGCGGGCAGCCAGGTGCGTTCGGTGGCGTGAAGAAGCCCGCCGCGCGCTGCGCTGTCGCATTACTGGTCGATATCGAAACCGGCGCGCGCGGCGCCAAGGACGTGTTCGTGCCGGACGCGGGCAGCGTCGAAGCGCAGGTACTTAACGTGCTGCGGCGCCGGCATGGCGATGTGCCGGTTGTCCCTTTTGATCCATATTCCCCGGCACCGCTGGAGGTCTTGCGTGACCTGCGTCCCGGGATAGTGTTCAACCTGACCGAGTGGATCGACGGCGACCGGGCGCGCGATCATGAAATCACGCGTTTGCTCGATCATCTGCGCCTGCCATATACCGGCAGTGGCGCGGCGGGATTGCAGTTGGCGCGTGACAAAGTGCGCGCCAAGAAAAGTGTGGCCGCGCTGGGCGTGGCCGTGCCCCGGCAATACCGGGCAGGTGATGCCGCGCGTCTACGGCGATTGCCGCATCCCTTGTTCGTCAAATTGCGCCACGGCGATGGCTCCGATGCGATTGGCACGTCAGCGCTGGTGCGCACGGCCGCCCAATTGCGCGAGCGCCTGCGCATTACCGCAGGCCTGAATCAGGGAGCGACATTGTGCGAGGAATATATCGAAGGGCGCGATCTTTTTGTCGCGCTGCTCGGTAATCAACCAGAGGTGCTGCATCCGCTGGAACTGGTAGTGGGGCGGCAGGGACGTGATGCGCCGCGTTTTGCCACCGGGCGTTTGAAGCACGACGACGCCTACAAACGCCGCTGGCAGGTGAGCTATCGCAAGGCGAAATTGCCCGCAAGCGTTTTACGCGGCATCAATCACGCCAGCCGCCAAATTTTTCACGCGCTGAAATTGCGCGACTACGCACGCATCGACTATCGGCTGACGCCGGATAACCGGCTGGTATTTATCGAGGCCAATCCGAATCCCGATCTGGGGCGGCATACGTTTGGGCGCGAGCGCTGTTTTGTGGACGTGGCGTATCCCGACTTGATACAGCGCATCTTGGCGGCGGCGCGGCAGCGATACGCCGGGTAATTCTCTGAGTCCGCGCGCGCGTTAGGCGGTCGCGCTGGCGCCGATAAACCCTTTGGGTAGTCCAGCTTTGGCAATCGAGCCGTGGAACGGTTGATTACCCAGTGTATTCAACGCGGCGCAAACACGGGTGCGCACCGCCAGCAGTTCTTGCATATCAACGCCGGTGGCAATGCCCATCGCTTCGAGCATGAATACCGCGTCTTCGGTGGCGATGTTGCCGCTGGCGCCCGGCGCGTAGGGGCAACCGCCCAGGCCGCCCAGCGAGGCATCAAACGAACGCGTGCCGGCATCATACGCCGCGGCAACGTTGGCGAGTCCCAGCCCGCGCGTGTCGTGAAAATGCGCCGTGAGCGGCATCTCGCCCAAGTCCTGTTTGACCGCGGTGAACAATCTTTTTACCGAGGCGGGATCGGCGTAGCCGACGGTGTCGGCGAGGATGATTTCCTGCGCGCCGGCCCGCGCCAGCCGCGTGGCGAGTTTGCGCACGGCGTCTTGTGATACCGCGCCTTCGATGGTGCAGCCGAGCGCGGTGGAAAGGCCGCCCACCACGATGGGATTGTGACCCGAGTGATTGCGCACGAGATCGACCACGCGCTCGAAGTCGGCGGCGGATTCATCGGTGGAACGGCGTACGTTTGCGCGGTTGTGGCTCTCGCTCACCGAGATCACGTAGTTAATTTTGTGCACGCCAAGTTCCAGCGCGCGTTCGGCGCCTTTGATATTCGGTACCAGTACGGCGACTGTCAGGCCGGGCAAGGTGAGCGCATGAGCCACTATTTCTGCGGCGTCGGCGAATTGCGGCAGCAGCTTCACCGGCACGAAGGAACATACTTCCATTTCGCGTACGCCAGCGGCGTATTCGTCGCTGATCCACTGCTTCTTGATTTCGGTGGGTACGAACGCGGATATGCTTTGCAGGCCGTCGCGCGTGCCGACTTCATTGATTTTTACGGTTGCCATTCGACTCTCGTTCTACGTCTACGCATGCGTGCGCGCGTTACCGGCCCTTGAACAGGGGTTTGCGTTTCTCGCCGAACGCGCGCACGCCTTCGAGACGGTCTTCGGTGACCACGGTGCGGTTATACGCTTCGATTTCAATGGCAAGGCCGGTACGCAGATCGACATCGAGACCGCGGCGAATCGCGGTCTTGGCCTGGCGCAGCGATACCGGCGCGCTGGCACAGAGCGCACGCGCGGTTTCCAGTGCGGCGGGCATTAGCGCCGCTGGCTCAAGCACGCGGTTGATCATGCCCCACTCGTAGCCTTCCTGCGCGGTGAAGGCACGGCCGGTTAGGATCAATTCTTTGGCGCGGCGTTCACCGACGGCACGGGGCAGATTTTGCGTGCCGCCGCAGCCGGGCAATATACCCAGCCCCGTTTCTGGCAGCGCGAAGCGCGCGGTGTTCGCGGCGTAAATAAAATCGCACGCCAGCGCCAATTCGCAGCCGCCACCGAACGCCGCACCGTTTACTGCCGCGATGACCGGCGTGGTGCAGTTCATCACGGCGTAGTAGGCCTCTTCGAAAATCGCGTGTTGTACGCGCCATTGTTCGTCGGTCATGCCGTTGCGTTCTTTCAGGTCTCCGCCCGCGCAAAATGCCTTGTCGCCCGAGCCAGTGATCAGCACGCAGCGCACGTCGCTCGGATGAAACGCCAGCGGCGCGAATATCTCGCGCAACTCAATGCCCATTTGCGTGTTGAGCGCATTGCGCGTGTCGGGCCGGTGCAGCGTGACTTGCAGCAGGCCATCGGCGGACTTTTCGACGTGCAAGGTTTGGTGTGTCATAAGTTTTCTTTTAAAAACAATTAGTTGCGTTAAAATTCAATCGATGCGCGCGCCAGAGAAGGTTATTACTTTGGCGTAGCGCGCGGTTTCAGATGCGATGTACTTGGCGAATTCATCGGGTGTGTTGTTCATCGGTTCCACGCCCGCGGCGGCGAGTCGTTCGCGCAGCTCGGGTTGATTCATGATGGTCGACAACTCCGTGTGCAGCCGCGTGATGATGGCGGGCGCCGTTCCCGCGCGCGTGAGCACACCGTTCCACGAGCTCGCTTCCACGCCGGGGGCGCCGCCTTCCGCGGTGGTGGGCAGTTGCGGCAGTAACGCGGAGCGTTTGGAGTGCGCGACCGCCAGTGCTTTCAGCCGACCGGCTTTTACGTGCGGCAGCACCGGCGGTATGGTGCTGAACATGTACTGCGTTTGTCCCGCAAGCAAATCGGTGACCGACGGCCCGGCCCCTTTGTACGGCACGTGCACCATATTGAGTTTGGCAACGCTTTTCAGCATCTCGGCGCCCAGATGGTTGGCGCTGCCATTGCCCGTCGAGGCGAAAAGAATTTCACCCGGACGCTTGCGCGCGAGCGCGATCAATTCGGGAAGGGTATTCGCGGGCAGCGAGGGATGCGCGACGATGATTTGCGGCAGCACGGCCACCAGCGAAATCGGTGCGAAATCCTTGATTGGATCGTACGGCAGTTTTTTCACCAGGCTCGAATTGATGGCATGCGTGGTGGCCGTGCCGAGCAGCAGCGTATAGCCGTCAGGCGCCGATTTTGCTGCCAAGTCGGCGCCGATCACCGTGCCGCCGCCGGCGCGGTTGTCCACCAGCACTTGTTGGTTCAACTGTTTGGAAAGCCGCTCGGCGACCACGCGCGCCACCAAGTCGGCGCCGCCGCCGGGCGGCAAAGGGCAGATCAGCCGGATGGGGCGAGTGGGGTAAGTATCGGTTTGAGCAAAGGCCGGTGTGCCGAACAACAAGCATGCGGCAAGTGCGACAGCGCGTATCACGGGAAAACGATGTCTGCCGCGGTAGTAATGGTCGCGAAGCGCGACACCATTTCCAGCGTTGCTTTATGCTGATCATCGGTGAGCGCCGCGCTGCAATCATCGAGGATCGTGATGTCGTAGTCACGATCATGGCCGTCCTTCGCCGCCGACAATACCGCGCCAGTGGTGGATACGCCGCACAGCACCAGCTTGGTGATGTGATGGGCGCTCAGTATCGGCTCCAGCCGTGTGGCGTAAAACGGGCTCACGCGATGCTTGATGATGTCGTAATCGTCGGGCTTGGGCGCGAGCTTGGGATGCACTTCCGTGCCCCAGGTGCCAAGCTTGAACAGGCCAGCTTTCTTGACGCCCATGAACAAACCGCTGTTGGTGGCGACTTCACGGTAATCTGGTGAAAAGCCCACGCGCACGTAGCCGATCTTCACGCCAGCCGCGCGTGCCTTGGAAATCGCCAGCGCCGTGTTGTCGATCACCTTGCGCCGTTCGAGAATCGGGCCGTAACCCTTTTTGCCGTTGGGGCCGTTCTCGTGAATCAGGTCGTTAATCATGTCGAGAACGAGGAACATGGTGTTGGGCATGACGGATATCCAATCAAAAGGTCAAATACTTTTTGACGCGGATTTACGCAGATGAACGCGGATTAACAGCGGGAAAATCTGCGTAAATCCGCGTCGAGGATTTTTGCGGTTTGCTACCGCACCATCGGCAATTCCAGATCACATACCGCGCCATTCAGCGGCACCTTGGTCGTCGGATCTTTCGACGGCAGCATCACCGTGGCAAAGCCGGGCGAAGACAAATCACCGCGCTGGTTGATGCCTTTCATTTCGATATCGACCAATGCACATTTGTCCTTGACGTATTTCTTGACGACCTTGCCGCTTATGAAGGTGGTGTCACCCTGGCAATTGAAGAGGCGCGCTTCCATGCGCAGGCGCTTCAGCACCGCGTCGTCGCCCATCCAGTTGGTGATGGCCGTGGCAAACCAGCAGGCGCGTTGCGGCAGATAGTCGTACATGCCGGGAACACCCACGTCCTTCGCAAAATCCTCGCGATGGTGACCGATCCCGGTGTATTCGATGCCGCCGCCGGTTTTTTTGTTGCGGATGTAATGATTGGGGTGTTTGGCCGCATGGCGCAGCAACACGCCGTGCGCCGAGCCGCGTCCGGAGGCAATCACAAATGCCATGGTGTCCGAGGCCGACAGCGGGCCGCGCGCGATTTCATCAATCGAGTCGCCGACATTGACGTCTTCCCAGTGGCGCGTTTTCTGGCCGCGGATACGGTCGATCTCGGTCATCACCATTTCGTCGATGCGGTCGCGCTCCTGCGGCGTATAGACGTGAGTCTTGATTTCCTTGTATTTGCCTTTTTCGCGCGAGGCCTTGCGCTCGTGGCGCGCGGTGAGACCCAACGCGCGGCAGATGATTTCGTCACGCTGGTTGATGTAGGTTGATTCCAGATACTGCATCGCCATCTTGCCAGAGAACTTGGATTGTTTTTCCTGTACGTCGATCACGCGGTTCCAGATGCTGATACGGTCGCCGGGGCGCACGTTGCGCATGTATTCACAGTCGATCGCCACGCCGAAACCATGCACGCCGGGCAGACCCCAGTACGAACGGCCGGGCCAGTGGTGGGTCCACGGAAAGCACGGGTGCGCGATCAGGCCGCCAAAGCGCGTCCAGCGCGCATACTCCTGATCCCGGTAGAGCGGATTCAGATCGCCGACGCCATTGGCGAAAATCGTGATGGCATCCATGCTCGCATCGCGCAAGTATTGCTCCGGACGCAGCTTGCTGCCGATGAGTTCGCGCGCGGCGGACATCGAGGCTTCATTAATGAGACCTTCGGGCGCCTCTTCGGTAATTTTGAGTTCGGTGGGTTTGTTCATGGTTGCTCCTTCAAGCAATAAATACAACGAAGAAAAACAAAAACTTCCTTTTTATCCGGCTGCCAGCGCTGCCCGTGCCTGCGGCACGAGATCGCTCAAACCCTTGCACACATGCACGCCGCTCCTGGCGAGCATTTTGGTTTTCGCGGAATGACTGTCGGCCTTGCTGCCGACCAGTGCCGCCGCGTGGCCCATTTTCTTGCCGGGTGGGGCGGTTTTGCCGACCACCAGCGCGGCTATCGGCTTGGCGTCCTTGCGCGCGGCGTACTCCGCCACGGCGGCTTCTTCCGTACCGCCGATTTCACCCAGATACATGACCGCCTGGGTTTCCGGATCATCATGGAACAACGCCAGCGCTTCGGCGGCGGTGGTGCCTTTGATCGGATCACCGCCGATACCGATGACCGTGGTTTGGCCGATACCGGCGACGGTCAGGCGTTTGCTGCCTTCATACGACAGCGAACCGCTGCGCGAGATGACGCCCATCGGTCCGCGCATAAAACAGAATGAAGGCATGAAGCCCATCTTGGCTTTCCCGGGAGAAATGATGCCCGGAGAATTGGGGCCCACAAGACGCGCGCCGTTGGCCTTGGCGGCTGCGCGGATTTCAATGGTGTCCCGCACCGGCATTTCGTCGGCGGTGGCCACCACCAATTTGCAGCCGGCCTCAATGGCTTCGATGGCCGCGGCCCGTACCAGATGCGGCGGAACGAACACCATCGCGGTATCGGCGCTGGTGGCATTGCACGCGGCGTGCGCGCTTTCAAACACCGGCACGCCATCGACATTGCCGCCGCCGCGTCCGGGGGACACGCCCGCCACGATGGTGGTGCCGTAACCGCCGGAATCGGTGACGAAAAATTTGCCGTAGTTGCCTGTGATGCCCATCACCAGCACGCGGTTACTTTGATCCAAAAGGATGCTCATGCCGCCCTCGCCAGCTTGATCGCCTCTTTCACCGCAGCCTCAAGGCTGGTGTGATTGTGCGCGCCGAAGGTTTCAAAAATGCCGGGCACCTGATCGACATACGTGCCGTCGAGTTTGAACACCACCGGCTTTTTACTTTTGCGCATCGCCATGTTGGCTTTCAAGGAATTGGCGACGCGGTTCATGTGCGTGCCGCCGCCGAAGACGCTGACCAGTATGACTTTGACCGCCGGGTCGCCGTCAAGCAGGGCAAACGCCGGTTTGTAACCGCGCGTCGATGTCGGCCCGGGACTGGCGTCGAGAAAACACGCCGGCTTGCCGCCGAATTGATGGATGGTGTCCATCGCGCCCATGGTTAATCCTGCGCCGCCGGAAATCAGGCCAATATCGCCATCGAGCTTTACATACATGTGCCCCATTTCCATGCTGGCCCGCAGCAGCTTGTGCGCGCGTCGCCGTTCGCCGTCACGTTGCGCAAGAATGTCGGCGTTGCGGTAATGCGCCCAGTCGTCGTAGACGACTTTCGCATCCAGCGCCATCAGTTCGCCGGGTCGATCGGTGTCTGATTTCAGGCGCGCGAGCGGATTGATTTCGATGGTGTGACAGTCGCGCGCGGCGGCGGTTTCCACCAGGCGATGCGCCAGCGTGATGACGCGCTCGCGCAACTGAAAATCCTTTTCCACGTTTTCGAGCACGGCGCGCAGCTCGTGCGCTCTGAATTTCCAAGGCGCGCCGAAGGCGTAGCGCGCGGGCGGCGCGCCCGATTCGATGTCCACACCGCCCTTGGGTGAATAAAGCACGATGTAACCTTCGGCCGCCGCGTCGATGGTGACCGACAAATACAGCTCGCGATCAATCGGCAGCCACGGATCGGCGAGCAAGACTTCGGGTTTTTCGTCGCCGAACGAAGTGGCAAACAGTTTTTTTGTGGCGGCTTTCAGCGACTTAGCGTTGTCGGCGCGTATCACGCCGCCTTGTTTGCCGCGGCCGCCGCTGCGCACCTGGGCCTTGACGGCAACCGGATACGCCGGCACGCGCGGCGCCCGTGTTCCGGGTTTGATCAGTGTGCCCTTGGGTACTGGAACGCCCACCGAGCGCAGCAGAGCCTTGGCCTCATGTTCAAGGATCATCATGGATGAAATATGCTCCCGTGAATGCGTGGGTAATGAATGAAGGAATTAACCGGGATGGTTCATGCAAAAAGAAGGTTCGATGCGCGGCGTGCCAGTCCAGCATACGTAATGTTCCGGCGATCAAGCGCTATGTATAACCCCGACTATAAATCAAAGCAGCGTGCAAGACAAAATCAGCACGCGGTTTTTTGATCCACGGCAAACCCCGGCGCGCCGGGTTGATCCATGGCGTTCCGCGGAACTCCATGGCAGACTCGGCACCCGCTACGGAGACTCCCATGACACGTCCTACGGTATTGCTCACCAACCCTATCGGCCGCGAAGGGCTGGACATCATCGAGACAGCGGCCCGGGTGGTGATCGCGCCGGATACGCGCCATGAAACCCTGCTCGACTTTGTGCGCGATGCGGACGCGCTGCTGGTGCGCGCTTATTTGCCGGCGAACATATTCGACGTGGCGCGGCGGTTGCGCGGCGTGGTGCGTTATGCGGTGGGCCTCGACATGATTCCCATGGAAGCGGCCACCGCGAAGTCGATACCCGTGGCCAACGTGCCCGGCGTCAACGCTGTCTCGGTGGCGGAATATTGTGTGAACGCGCTGACGTTGCTGTCACGCCGCCTGCATCGCATGAATCACGCGCTGCGGACAGTGGACTGGAACGCGAGCCGCGCCATCGCGGATCAAGGCACGGAAATATCCGGTCGGACCATCGGCATCGTTGGCGTGGGCAATATCGGCCGGCGGCTCGCGGAAATCTGCCATGCCGGATTTCGCATGCGCGTGCTGGGCAACCAGCGTCGGCTGGATGCGCTGCCGGATTTTGTTACTGGCGTGGATATCGATACCCTGTGCCGCGAAAGTGATTTCATCGCGCTGTGTTGTCCGCTGACCGAAGCGACGCGCAATCTGATCAGCGCCCAACGCCTTGCATTGATGAAGCGCGGCGCCTGCCTCATCAACGTCGCGCGCGGCCCGGTTTGGGATGAAATGGCGATCGCTGAGGCGCTGCGCGACGACCGGCTGGGTGGTGCGGTGTGCGATGTCTACAGTGAACAACCGCTCCGGCGCGACCATCCGTTTCTGGGGCTCGATAACATGGTGCTAACCGCGCATGTCGGCGGACTCACACAAGAGAGCATGCGGCGCCTGAGCATTGGCTCCGCGCAGGAAGTGGTGCGGCTGTTACGTGATGAAAAACCGGTGAATTTTGTGAATCCGGAGGTGTGGGACAAACATCTTGAGCGGGTGAGACAGTTCAAATAAGACGTCAATCGGAAATCGACGATACAACCCAGGCGTCGTTCCCGCGAAGGCGGGAACCCATAACACCCGTCGCTCCGGTACACGCCGCATGGATTCCCGCCTGCACGGGAATGACAGATTGGTTTACCCGCGCGCCGTGAGCAACGGCGCCGTCAATGCCGACAGCGACAACTTTTGCCTGCCGGCCGCATCGAAATTCTCCGGCGCCAGCCAACGCGTGAACGCCGCGTCAATCGCCGGCCATTCGCTGTCGATAATCGAGTACCAAGCGGTGTCGCGGCTGCGCTGCTTGTAGACCGTGGCCTGACGAAAAACGCCTTCGTATGAAAAGCCATAGCGCTGCGCCGCCGCGCGTGACGGCGCGTTAAAGGTGTCGCACTTCCACTCGTAGCGGCGATAGCCCAGCCGGAACGCGTGTTTCATCATCAGGTGCATGGCCTCGGTGGCCGCGCGCGTGCGTTGCAGCAGTGGCGAATACTTGATGCCGCCGACTTCGATGCAGCCGCCCGCGGGATCGATGCGCATGTAACTCGCCACGCCCACGGCTTTTTCGTCGGGCGTATGGATACCCGTCACGATAGCGTAGAACAGCGGATCATCACCGCCGCACGACTTGCGCATCCAGTCGTGATAGTCCGCCAACGAGGTGAGCGGCCCGTAGCTCAGATACGTCCAATCCGCATGACTGGTATCCAGCGCATTCGCGGCGCGCAAATCAGCGGCGTGGCGCGCGGCATCCAGGCGCTCCAGACGACAGTAACGTCCTTCGAAATTTACATGTATCGCGCGCGCGGGATGGGGCGGCGGCTGCCATCGCGGCAGCGGGGCGCCGATCGGTTGTCCCAGTTCGTTGTAATGCATGGTGTATAAATATGTTTAAAAACAGATAGTTGCAGTGTGTTCGCGTGACGCTATTTCACGCGCCGCAGTTCCGCCAGTGTCCCTTCGTATTCGAGCAGATTTTTCGGGCATTCGCGTTGCACGCTTTGCAGCAGCTTCTGTGCGGCTGGGCGTTCGCCCTTGATGAGATGCGCCTGCGCGATATAAAAATTTGCTTCGCAGCGCATTTCGCGGCGGCGCGCCGGGTCGCTGGTAGTCGCGCTGGCCAGGACGGAATTTACGTCCGTGCGTCCCATGTAGAGCGCGATCACGGTCGTTGGCCAGCCGGCCCGCAAGCGGCGCGTTTCGCGTTCGAGTAGATCATCCGCGTCATGATTGCCGCCGCGCTTGCGCGCAAGGAACAGCCACAACGCTGTGTAAAGGTTCGGCTTCGCGCTAAAGGCGGTTTCAAAATCATTTGCCGCACGCGCGAATTCGGACTGGTAAAACAGCGTGCGCCCGCGCGCGAAATGCACGCCTTCGGCCTTGGCGTCGAGCTGCAAGGCCTTGTCAAAGTCCGCGATGGCCCGTGCATACTCGCCCTTGATCGCTAGCTCGATGGCGCGCGCATGAAACAGCACCGGGTCATCGGTTCGCGCCTTGATGGCCGCGTCAAAATCCGCGATCGCGCGCTCAAATTCCCCTTTGTTGGACCACGCCGTGCCGCGATAGTAGTAGGCGTGGCGGGTATTCGCATCCAGCTTCAGTGCGGTGGTGTGATCGGCGATCGCCCGGTCGTAGTCGCCCTTGTACGACCAATGCACGCCGCGCAGCACATACCACTGCGCCAGCATTTCATTGTTGGCCTTGCGCGTCTCGATGGCGGCGGTGCAATGCTTGATCGCGAGATCGGGATTATTCTTTGTGTCGCTGCACAGGTCGGCTTCGGTGGCTGGCGGCGCGGGTTGCGCGTGGGCCACGCCGGCGGCGAGAGCAAAGCATAACGTTGCGATTCTTGAATTCATGTTTGTTGTCTTTCGTTTGCCTGATCCGCCCACCATTTTTTCAGCCAGCCGGTGTTGCCGCCCAGCGCGACGATCTCCAGTAGTCCATCAGGCAGCGGCGGATACTCGCGGCGGATGTCGCGTGTGTGGTTGATAAAAAATCCGTTGCGAAAATCGACTTCGAGTTCGTCGCCGGTTTCGCAGAATTCGAGCACGTTCACGCAATCGCTCATCACGCGCAAGCCGCAGCCCACTGCCGCGCGGTAGCCCAGAAACGGCATTGACTCGCACACCAGGCCCAGCCCCAGCGCCTGCATCGCAATGTAGCCGTTCATCTTCGGGCCCATGCCTAAATTGCGTCCGGCGACAATGATATCGCCCGGTTTGCAGCGCGTGTGAAAGCCCGGATCGGTTTCTTCGAACAGATGCGGAATGATGTCGGCCGGATCAAAGTGCCGTCCGATAATGATCCGGTTGGGCACCACGCCGCCGGGATGCGGCACGTCGTGGCCGAGTTTGTAACAGCGGCCCTTGAGCACCCACTCGATGTTGTCCGTCGCGGTCATAGCGCCGTCTCCATCATCATGAACTCCCGCGGATCGGTGATCTTGCCGGTGACAGCGGAGGCGGCGACCGTCGCGGGACTGCCCAGATAGAGTTTTGCCTCGCGCGCGCCAAAGCGCCCGGACGGATTGTTGGTGGCGGTGGAGATCGAGGTTTCGCCGTTATGTACCGGGCCGATCACCGCGTCGTTGCACGGGCCGCAGCCGGCGGGCAACATAATCGCGCCGGCTTCGATGAACACCTGCATCAGGCCTTCGCGCGACAGGCGCTTGGTGGATTCTTCGGTGCCGGGCGCGATAAACAAACGCACGCCGTCGGCGATGCGCCGGCCTTTTAACACGGTGGCGGCTTGTACCAGATCGTCCCACATGCCCGAGCCGCACGAGCCGATGAATGCATGATCCACCGCCGTGCCGGCAGCTTCGGAGAGATTGACCGCGTTTTGCACGCCGCCGGGCAAAGCGATCTGCGGCTCAAGCCGGCTAACGTCCAGCGTGAATTCAGCCTCGTAGTGCGCGTTCGCATCCGCATAGACGGGGGTGAACGGGCGCTGTGCCTTTGCGCGCGCGTGCGCGAGGATGGCGTCCGAGGGCGGTACGAACACGCCGTACGCCTGAATCTCCGTGGGACTGGAACACAGCGCCGCGCGCGCGGCGAGGCTGAACTGGTCGAGGTCGCCCGCGTATTCGAGCACCTTGTAATCGATGTCCACGTCGAAGATTTTCTTTTTGATCAGCATTGCCAGATGAAAGCCAATGTCGCGCGCGTAGACGCCGGGTTTCAGGCGGCCTTGCAGCGTGAGCTTGACCGACTTGGGCACTTGCACCCAGTTGGTGCCGGTGGCGAGCACGCGGCTGATCTCGGCTCCAATGCGAAAACCGAACGCGCCGATGGCGCCGGCATTGGTGGCATGACGGTCATTGTCGAAATAAAACATGCCGGGCAGTAGCAGGCCCGACTCCATCGGGAAAATATGCCCGTGGCCGCCACGTCCGACATCGTAGAAGTTCTTGACGCCCCATTGCCTGGCGGCAGCGCGGTTGAACGCACCGCGCTCGGCGGCGCGCGCGCTGCCGTAAATCACGTCGTGATCGCTGACCATCATCACTTTGTCGGGCGCGGCAAGACGGTTGATGCCCAGTGCATCGAGTTCGCGTTTGGCGCCCATCACCACGCCGTCGTGAATCATTACGTAATCAGGATCGGGGAACACCACGTCGCCGGGGCGCACGGACGCCTTGCCACTCTTGGCCGCGAGCACCTTTTCTACGGCGGTCATGCCGTTCACTACACAGCTCCCAATGTAATGCCCATCATTTCCAGCGCTGCGCGGCCCAGCAGTCCGTAGGGATTGCCCAGCGTTTCCTTGATTTCGTGGTGGTTGTATTCCGGCCCGACGATCAGCTTCACCGGCTTGCCGGCTTTTTTTACGGCCTCGTAAAACGCCGGGGTCTGCCGCTGGAACTCCGGGGTTTCCAGCGTGCCGTAAGCGAGCGTGATCGGGCACGCGATTTTGTCGATATGACGAATGGCGCTCAACTGTTCGATCATCGCATCATCGAATTTCACGTAGTCGCGGCGCGCGGACAGGCTCACCGGATACAACTCATACATGCCGCTGCAACACAGTCCTGCCTTGATGATGGTCTTCGGCACGCCGTACGCGGACCAGTCGGTAGTCAGTACGCAACCGGCGAGGTGCGCACCCGACGAGTGGCCGCAAAGATAAATACGCTCGGCGTCGCCGCCGAAGCTCGCCGCGTTCTTGTATACCCAGGCCAACGAGCGCCGCACCTGATCGACCATGGTGCGCAGACTGTCTGGCGCTTCCTTGACGCCCACGAAATCGGGCGCGATGAAATGCACGCCGGCCTTGACGATCCATTCGGCGGGGAACGCATTACCCTTGGCCGTGCCGCGATGCCACGCACCGCCATGGATAAAAATAAAAATCGGCGCGTTGAGCTTGGATGTTTTGTAGATATCGACTTTTTCAATATCGGTGGGACCGTACGACACGCGCAACGGTTCGCCGATACGGCTACGCACCGCGTCGCTTTCGAGGACAAAGCGCTTGCGCACATTGCCCGCGTGGGGCGCGTAGGTGGCCTGGTTGTAAGCGGCATCCAGCGCGGCTTGATCGTAATCCATGAAGACACGCGGGCCGGTGGATTGAATGGGCAGGGTAGGTGTGCTCATGAATATAAGTATTTGTTTTTAAATATATTTTCGTGGTTTACGTTATCTGCGTTCATGTGTGTGTATCTGGGGTCAAAATGACTTTGACCTTACTCCTCCGGCTTCACATTTTTTACCGCGCCGCGCCAGCCGCTGGCCGTGATGTCGAACACGATGCCTGATGGGTCACGGTACTTCACTTCGTAGTAGCTGTTCGGCGTGTTGGGCGGGCGGCCCTGATAATGCGTCGCTCCCGCCGCTTTGACCTGGGATTCGGCTTGTTCAAGATTATCCACCCACATGCCGAAGTGCATCAGGCCATAGAACGGTTCCGGCATTCCTTCTATTTTGCCGCCCTTGGCGAGCAGCGCCACGTTCATGATGCCATCGGTCATGTGCACCCCGTTTTGCGCATTGCCGGCCTTGGTCATGCCGAAGGCCTCTTCGAAAAATTTCTGTGCGGCGGCGACATCCGGCACCGATAGCGCGATGTGGCGCAACTTGCAGGCTTGCTTGTCCATGATGTTCTCCATGAGGGAGAATCGAGTATAGAGGGCGGCAGTGCTATTATCAAATCAACAGCCCGGAGGAGACAGACATGACGCGTGGAATGCTGATTGCAAATTTAATGATTGCGATTGGCGCAGCCATGCCCGCGCAGGCCGCAGAGTGGAAACCCGCGAAGCGCGTCGAGGTCGTGGTGCCCAACGCGCCGGGTGGCGGCAACGACCGCCTGATACGCCTGGTGCTGAAAATCGCGCAGGAGCAAAAGCTCATCGAGCCGGTGGTGAACGTGCTGCACAAACCCGGCGCGGGCGTGGTGATGGGGCTGACGTATCTGAACCAATTCGCGGGCGATGGACATCACGTCGCGATTATTTCATCCACGTTTCTGGGCGACTACGCTTCCGGACGCAGCAGCATCAGCCCGTCGGACATCACGCCGATCGCGCAGTTGTTCACCGAATATGTGGCCTTCGCGGTCAAGCCGGATTCCACTTTGAAGTCGGGGAAAGACGTGCTGGCGCGTCTGAAGGCCGACGTAGCGTCGCTGAGTGCTTCGCTCTCCGGCGGCCCGGGCAATCACAACCACATCGCGTTGTCGATGGTGGCGCGCGCGGTGGGCAGTGATGCAAAAAAATTAAAAATCGTGGTCTACAGCAGTGGCGCGGACGCACTGACCGCCGCGCTGGGGGGGCACGTCGATATGGTGGTTGCACCTGCAGCGAGCGTGCTGCCCCATGTGCAGGCCGGGCGGTTGCGTTTTATCGCGCTGGCCGCGCCCAAGCGGCTGGAAGGCGCGTTCGCATCCGTGCCGGTGTGGAAGGAATTGGGCGCCAATGCCGTCACCTCGAACTGGCGCGCCATCGTCGGCCCGCGCGGCCTGCCCGTGCCGCAGGCCGAGTATTGGGAAAACGTGCTCGCACGCGTGGCTGAATCGGACGAATGGAAAAAAATGCTTGAACGTGACGGTGTGACCAATGAGTTTTTGCGCAGCGCGCGCATGCGTGAAGAGCTGAAGTCGGACTACGAGGAATTGAAAGCGGTGATGACGGAGTTGGGGTTGGTGAAGTAGGGTGTGATCCAAGGTGCATGCGTATAAAAAGATCTCCTTCCCTCCTTGAGGGGGAAGGTTAGGATGGGGGGACGCAACCGTCACTGCGATTCAATAATTTCACCCCCATCCCTGCCTTCCCCCTTCAAGGGGGAAGGAGCCGAGAGGCGGAGATGTGTTCTATTACTGTCACGTTGATTTGAATATTCAATAAGCAACAAACGCGGAGCGCTATGCAATGACGCAAGCAGTTAACAATAAGTTCGATGTCGTCGTAGTCGGCTGTGGCGTCGCCGGCCTGAGTGCCGCGGTCGCCGCGGCCGAAGCGGGCGCGATCGTCGCCGTGCTGGAACGCAGTACCTACGACGAGCGCGGCGGCAACACGCGCTACACCACCGCCGCCATTCGCATGAAAAGCGAAGAGGCCGTATCGGATGATTTTCTCGACGCGTTCGCCAGAAACAGCGGCTACCACGTGCAGCCGGATTTCATAGCGGCCACCGTGCTGGATCGCGCCAACTGGCCGGCGCAGGTGCGTGCAGCGTCGTTTACCGATCCGGACCTGATTTCGTTTTTTGCGGACGAAGCGCCCCCCGCCATTGCATGGCTGAAGGCGCATGGCGTCAAATTCGGCGGCATCGGCTTCTATGGTCTGACCCCGCGCGCCTCGCCGCGCATCGCCATCAGCGGTGGCGGCCTGCACCTGATTGAAGTTATGACCGCACATGCCGAAAAAATCGGCGTGCAATTTTTTTACGAGACCACCGCGCGACGCCTTTTGCAATCCGCGAAAGGCGATATTTGCGGCTTGAGCGTGAATGCCCGGGCGGGCGGCAGACGCACCCTCGATTGCGGCGCGGTGATCCTCGCCTGCGGCGGCTTTCAGGGCAACGCTGAAATGGTGGTGCGCTACATCGGCGCCAAGGGGCGCTACCTGCGTCCGGTTGCGCTGGGCGGCTATTACGACAAGGGCGAGGGCATCGACATGGCGCTCGCCATCGGCGCGGCGCCGGCGGGCGACTTCGCGGAATACCACGCCGAGCCGATTGATCCGCGCTCCGGCGCCACCGAGCCGCTGGTGATGGCCTACCCGTACGGCGTCCTGATCAATCAGCAGGGCAAGCGTTTTACCGACGAAGCGCCGGGGCCCATCGACGCCAGCTATGAAACAACCACGCGCATCATTGCCGAGCAAAAACAGGGCATCGCGTTTTGCATCCTCGACGACAAAATCAACGCCATCGAAAACTGGCGGCGCTGCGTGCGCACGGATCAACCGGCGGAAACCGCGCCCGATGTGCAGACGCTCGCGCGTAAATTGGGCTTCGATGGCAAGGTTGCCGAGCAAACCATCGCCGAATACAACCGCGCCTGCCGTGCGGGCACGTTCAATCCATTTGTGCTGGATGGGTTGGCCACCGAAGGGCTGGCGCCCAACAAATCCAACTACGCCGTGCCTCTCGATAAGCCGCCGTTTCACGCCTACCCGATTATCTCGTCCAACACCTTTACCTTCGGCGGGCTGAAGGTCAATACCGATTGTCAGGTGCTGAATGCGGATGGGGATGTAATGCCCGGGTTATTCGCGGCGGGTGAGACGGTGGGGATTTATTATGGGAAGTATCCGGGGGCGACTTCGGTGCTACGTGGGGCGGTGTTTGGGCGTAGGGCGGGGGAGCGGGCGGGATTGGTGAAAAAAACTGGTTAGCGACAACTGGCACTGGTTGCGTCCATTGCCAGCGGCGGTGGCAAACGCAGAGCCGTCATTCCAGCGGAGGCTGGAATCCAGGTTGTAGCGTTCGCCTAAGGTGCTGATCACAGACTTTGCATGGGGGGGCGCACTGGATTCCGGCTTTCGCCGGAATAACGAGTTTGGGAAATGGCCCGCGCTTCATTTGGATGCAGAACCGTCTCTCGTCAGTCCGCCGTAATATTCACTTCCTTCGCCAGCGTCAGCCACTTCACGGTTTCATCCTTTAGATATTTGTCGAACGCCTTGGGCGAGGTGCCTGCGGGGCCGCCGCCCTGCGAGGCGAGTTTGGCGATCACATCCGGTTCTGCAACAATTTCCGCGACCGCACGAGCGACCTTTTCAATAATCGCGGGCGGAGTTTTCGCGGGCGCGAGGATGCCTTGCCATAAATCAATCTGCACTTTGGGATAGCCGAGTTCGCCGACCGTCGCTACTTCGGGCGCGAGCGCGCTGCGTTTCTCCGTGGTGACAGCGAGCGCGACCAGCCGGCCTGCTTTCGCATGCGGATAAAGGCCGAGCAGATTGGAGATGGCAACCTGTATTTGCCCCGACACCAGATCAATCGCGATGGGGCCGGTGCCCTTGTACGGCACATGCACGAAATCGAGTTTGGCTTCGCGCTTCAATAACTCCATCGCCAGATGCTGCGTGCTGGCGAGGCCGCCCGACCCGTAGTTGATCTGGCCGGGCTTGGTGCGGGCATAGGCGATGAAGTCCTTGAGTGAGCGCGCGGGCACGCCGGCGTGCGAGGCGAGCATTAACGTGCCGGTGGCGATCTGGCTCACCGCGGCAAAGTCTTTTGCCGCATCAATGCGCGCATGGCGTGACAGCAGCGCCGAGGTGAGGTGGCCGAGATTAAACACCACGAAGGTATAGCCGTCGGGCGCGGCTTTGGCGGTGAGTTCCAGCGCGATGTTGCCGGTGGCGCCGGTGCGGTTGTCGGTGATCACCGGCTGGCCGAATTTTTCGGCGAGCCGCGCGCCGATCAACCGTGCGGCGAAATCAGTGCCGCCGCCGGGTGCAACGCCCACCAGAAAGCGTATCGGTTTTGTAGGATAGTTTGCGGATTGCGCGGTGGCCGCGCCGTGGCATGCCATCAAAGCCGCGCCTGCGAGCACCGGGCGCCAGAATTGAAATAAGTGTTCCAATGCAGTCTCCTTTGGAATGAGCAGTATAGCGAATAAGCGCGCGCTGTCGCCGTCGGCATCTGGACTTCACCGCGCGCGCCTGTTACGTTGCAGCCTCATGACACGGAGGCCGGCATGCGATTTCTGAAAATCCTGATGGCAATGGGAGTGATGGGTATGAGCCTTGCAGCAAACACCGCACAAAGTGCGGAAATCGTGGTGTATAGCACCACCTCCGCGAAAGAGGCGTTGATCGAGCTGGTGCCCGAATTCGAGCACGCGAGCGGTCACAAGCTCAAAATGAATTATGGTGGCGGCTCGGCACTGGCGAAGCAGATCCTCGGCGGCCTGAGCGGTGACCTCTATATCGGCCCGGACGAATTCTCCGATGCGCTGATGAAGCAGGGTGCCCTGCTGGCGGGTAGCCGCACGGTGTTCGCGCTGTCCCGCGCGGGCCTGGCGGTACGCGCCGGCGCGCCAAAGCCCGACATCAGCACGCCGGAAAAATTAAAAACCGCTTTGCTCGCCGCGGGCAAAGTGTCGTATAGCGCGGGGGCGAGCGGCATCCAGTTTGTCCGGATACTTGAGCAACTTGGCATCGCGGACGCGATCGCGGCCAAACGGGTGGCGCCGAATCCGGGCGAACTGGTGGGGGCGGTGGTGGCGCGTGGCGCGGCGGATATCGGCGTGCAGCAGATCAGTGAATTTCTGCCGGTGGCGGGCATCCAGATTATTGAGCCGTTGCCGAAAGAATTTCAGCAGCCGATTCCCTACGGCGCCACGGCGTTTCCGAAATCCACGCAGCGCGACGCGGCGCAGGCGTTTGTGAAGTTTCTGAAGTCGGAACCCGCGCGCAAGGTGCTGCGCGAGAAGGGGTTGGATCCGGCGTAGTGTTTTCGGTACGGGCGGCGCCTCGTCAGGGCGCGCGCGTAGGCACGGCGTACACCGATGGCTGTGCGGCTATGGAGCAATGTCCGTTGACACCGGTTGCTGCGTCAAGTCAGTAACTTCTATAATATGCCGCTGCGCTTTTCAGGCGCGGACAGAAAATCAAGAAGCCACCGAAAATAAGGTAAGGGAGACTCGTATGTTCCGGATATTCAAGATCAAGACCCTACTGCTGGCAACTCTGTCGGTTGCGGCCGTTTCGGCCACGGCCCAGGACAACAAGCGCCTGCTGGAACGCGGCACGTATCTCATGAACGGCATCGTTGCCTGTGGCAACTGCCATGTGCAGCGTGAAAAAGGCAAACCGCTGCCCGAGCGCGGGTTGTCGGGCGGCATGGTGTTCGACGAAGAACCGTTCAAGGCCTACGCGCCGAACATTACGCCCGATCCCGAAACCGGCATCGGTAAATGGACCGATGTGCAGCTTGCCCGCGCGATTCGCGAAGGTATCCGGCCCGACGGTACGGTGATCGGTCCGCCGATGCCCATGGCTTTTTACCGCGATCTTGCGGACGATGATCTGGCTGCGATAGTGGCGTACCTGCGCGCGCAACCGCCCGTGAAGAACGTCGTGCCCAAGTCCGAGTACCGGATGAAACTGCCGCCCAATTATGGCCCGCCGATCAAGGCCAAAGTCACCGCGCCGTCGGCAAATGACGCGGTGAAGTATGGCGCGTATCTTGCGGGGCCGATGGGTCATTGCGTGGAGTGCCATACGCCGTGGGTGAAGGGGCAACCCGACATGACACGGTTAGGCGCCGGCGGCAACCCGTTCAAAGGTCCGTGGGGCGTGGCGGTGTCGCGGAACCTCACGCCGCATGAGAGCGGCCTCAAGGGCTGGAGCGATGCGGAAATCGCCCGCGCGATTCAGGAGGGTGTGCGCAAGGACGGCAGCCCGCTCAAGCCGCCGATGGCGTATGCGTGGTACAAAAATATCAACGCCGACGATATGAAAGCGCTCACGGCCTATTTGCGCTCGTTGAAGCCTTTGCCGTTCGGGGGCTAAACGGCTAGACCAGACACGCACGGTGTGGATTAACGCCCGTGCGTTTTAACGCGGGCATGCCGGCGTGCCCGCGTGCTGCCGGGCGGTGGGTAAGGCTGAATGGGTTGCCGCGTCGCCGACAAGCCTTGCAATAACAGCATCGAGCTCATGCGGAGCCGTCCGGTGTTGGCAAGCCAGCGGACGATTTTTGCCAACCCCGGAACCAGGGCTAGTGTGCTGCGTGGCATGCGCAACATGCATGACACTTTGCGGGGCTGGCGGCATAATGTCCGCGCAGCACATCCGCCGTATCTGAATTTCAAAGGAGTTTTCCATGGCACTGGCACGGCAAATCGCGGAGCGCATTGTCGCGCTGCGCACGGACAATGTTCCCCGGGCGGCGCTCGACTGGAGCAAGGTTGCGGTGATGGATACCCTGGGCTGCACGCTCGCGGGCGTTACCGAGGACGCGCCGGCAACGCTGGCGCAGATCATTGACGTTTCCGCCACGGGCGGTGAGGCACTGGTGCTGGGTGGTGCGTCGCGCGCGAGCGCGCTGGATGCCGCTTTGCTCAACGGCGTGGCGGCACATGTGCTCGACTATGACAACACCGCCGCGAACATGGGCGGACACATCTCGGCGGTGATGGTGCCGGCGCTGCTGGCGGCGGCCGAGGCTTTTGATTGCGGCGGCGCGGATGTGCTGCTGGCGCACGTGGCGGGTTACGAAACCGGCTCGCAGATCGGGCGGGCGGTGCATCCGTTTCATACCGAGGCCGGCTGGCATCCGACCTCCACCGTGGGCGTGTTCGCGGTGGCGGGGGCGTGCGCGCGATTGCTGAATTTGAGCGTGGAGCAAACCGAAACCGCGCTGGCGATGAGCACGTCGCTGGCAGCGGGCAACAAGGCCAACTTCGGCACCATGACCAAATCGCTGCACGTGGGGCAGTGCGCGCGCAACGGCTTGATGGCGGTGCTGCTCGCGCGCAAGGGCTTCACGGCAAACGCCGATGCGTTTGCGCACAAGCAGGGCTATTTCAATTTGTTCAATGGCGCGGGGCGGTTCCACGCCGAGCGGGTGCTCGAAACCTGGGGCGCGCCGCTGGACATCGTCGAGCCGGGCGCATCGTACAAGTTGTATCCGTGCTGCTACAGCACGCATTCGCCGATTGAAGCAGCGTTGAACCTGGTGCGCGAGCACGGTACGTTCAAGGCCGATGCGATCGCGCGCGTCGATTCATGGACCGCCGCGCCGCGTCTGGCACACACCGACCGCGCGCAACCAAAAACCGGGCTCGAAGCCAAGTTCAGCGTGCAATACTGCGTGGCGCGCGCGTTGCTGGATGGCCGCGTGTCATTAAAACATTTTGATGAACCGGCGCTGCGCGAGCCCGCGCTGCAAACGTTGCTGGCGCGCGTGCATGCGACGCCGCATCTTGACGGGCAGTTCGAGCCGGGACAGGGATTCGCGGCGGAAGTGAAAGTGACCTTAAAAGACGGCAGCGCGGTATCGTCGCGGGTGATTCGTCCGCTGGGTCGCACGTCCGCCAACCCGATTCCGCCAGAGCAACTCAAGGCCAAGTTCGTGGATTGCGCGGCGAGTGTGTTGCCGGCGGCGCAAGTGAGCGCGGCGGCCGACGCGCTGGATCGATTTGAAATCGTTGCGTCGGTGCGCGAATTCATGCGCCTGCTGGAAGTCAGTGGCACGCAAGTGGCACAGCGGAAAACGGCATAAGTTTATGTTTATAAACGGTAATTTTTAACGGAAACAGCAATGGCAGATGACGTGTTTCATTACGAAGTATTGATTGTCGGTGGCGGCAATGCCGCGTGTTCGGCGGCGCACGCGGCACTGGAAAAAACCAAAAGCGTGGGCATTATTGAAAAAGCGCCCAAGCGTGATCGCGGCGGCAACAGTGCGATGACCGGGCACATTCGATTTGTTTTCAACGGCATTGATGATTTGCGGCCGCTGGTGCGCAATATGTCCGATGCAGAGTTGCACAAGCTGCTCGAAGGCGGCCTGCCGCATCGCACCGAGGCCGAGGTGTGGGACGAGTTGATGCGCGTCACCAATAATCAGGCCGATGAAGAATTGCTGCACGTGCATGTGACCGAATCGCTGAACACCGTGCAATGGCTCGCCAGCAAGGGGCACGATTGGGTGCCGGCGAGCATGACCAACGACAACGTGCTTACCATGAACGGCGGCGGTGCGGGCTTGCAAAAACGCAATTTTGAAATTCTCGAACGCACGGGTGCCACGTTTCATTACGAAACGTCGGCCACCGAACTGATCGAAGACAAAACCGGCCGCGTCACAGGCGTGCGCGCGCTGACGCCCGCGGGTTACGTGATGTTCCACGCGAAGGCGGTGATACTCGCGTGCGGCGGCTTTGAGGCCAACGCCGAGATGCGCGCGCGTTATCTGGGGCCGGGCTGGGATTCGGTGCACGTGCGCGGCGTGCCGTACAACACCGGCGACGGACTGCGCATGGCGATGCATATCGGCGCACTGCCGCACGGCAGTTGGAGCACCTGCCATGCATCACCGCAGGATATCGCACTGCCGAAATTCACCGTGCCCTCGGTGCATGTGCATGGCGACAGCCTGAATCGCTACATGTATCCGTACGGCATTCTGGTCAACATGAAGGGCGAACGCTTTATCGATGAGGTGTACGATACGCGCGGCCGCACGTATGCCAGCATGGGCCGCGCGATCATGGCGCAACCCGGCGGCGTGGCGATACAGATCATGGATGCAAAAATCCGCGAGCGCGACATGTATACCGCCAATTATCGCAAGGCCACCACCGCCAAGGCCAATACGCTTGAGCAACTCGCGACCGAGCTGGGGCTGCCGGTCGAAAACTTCATCAAGACGGTGCGTGCATTCAACGCGGCGGTGCAGCCGGGCAACTACAACCCCGACCGGCACAATCTTGATGGCAAGGGCACGGCGGGTATTGTTCCGCCGAAAAGCAATTACGCGCTGGAGATCGACAAGGGGCCGTTCGAGGCCTGGCCGGTGCGCTGCGGCATCACCTTCACTTTTGGCGGATTAAAAATCAACGCGACCACGGGGCAGGTGCAGCACGTGGCGGGCCGACCGATCCCCGGCCTGTATGCGGCGGGCGAGATGGTCGGCGGCTTGTTCGTCGGCGCGTATGCCTCGGGCGCGGGCATGATGTCGGGAGCCACTTTTGGCCGCGTGACGGGAACGGCGGCGAGCGCCGCCGCAGTGTCATAGGCGTCACAGGTGACCTTGCCGATGGACGAGCTGGCCGGCCTGTTTGAACAAAACCGCGCGTGGGCAAGCGGTGTTCGCGCACAGGACCCGGAGTTTTTCAACAAGCTTGCGAAGCAGCAGGCGCCCGCGTACTTGTGGATCGGTTGTTCTGACAGCCGTGTGCCCGCGAATACCGTGGTGGGGTTGCTGCCGGGCGATGTGTTCGTGCATCGCAACGTGGCGAACGTCGTGGTTCACAGCGACATGAACTGCCTGTCGGTCTTGCAGTTCGCGGTGGATGTGCTGCGCGTGCGCCATATTATTGTCTGCGGGCATTACGGGTGTTCTGGCGTGCAGGCGGTATTGAACCGTGACCGGCTTGGCTTGGCCGATAACTGGTTGCGTTACGTGCGTGACGTGGAAGACAAACATGCCGCACGGCTGAGCGCGCTGGCGAAGACCGGGCAACACGACCGGCTGTGCGAACTGAACGTGATCGAGCAGGTGGCGCACGTGTGCGAGACGTCGATTGTGCGCGACGCATGGGAGCGCAATCAGCCGTTGTCGGTGCATGGCTGCATCTACGGCATACAGGACGGCATATTGCACGATCTCAATACAACCGTGCGCAACGGCGGCGAAACCATCGCGCGTTATGAAACGGCGATAGCGGCTTTGGGTGCCTGAGAAGAGTTAAAAATAATTATTAAAGACAATAGGTTAAATCTATTTTCCGAGGAGCGCCTTTGAACATTCTGCACAACCGCATTGCGCTGCACACCTGGACGCTGGATACCACGCCGCTTGCTGACGCACTGCGTATCGCACGCGAGGCGGGTTACAACGCGGTTGAATTGCGCCACGTGGATTTCATGCGCGGCCGCAAGGCAGGCATGAGCGAAGACGCGATGGTCAAGCTGGTGCGCGACGCCAACATCAAGGTGGCGGTGATTGGCACCGAAAGCGGCGTGCTGTTTGAAACCGGCGACGCGTTAAAGCGGTTGCTCGATTCATTGCGCTACGTCAGCGAAAAAGCCGTGGCGCTGGGTTGTGATGTGATCATGGTGTCGCCGGGCCAGAATGCCCCCGGCGGCATGGCGCTGGCGAAGCAGAATCTGAAAACCTGTGCCGAGATCACCGCTGAATACGGCATCAAGCTCGCGCTGGAATTTAACTCTCGCCACCCGGTGATCCGCACGCTGGAAAACGGCATGGAACTTGTCAACGCAGTGAATATGAAAAACTGCGGCTTGCTGCTCGATACCTATCATTTGCATTGCAGCGGCGGCAATGCCGCTACGTTCAAAAACGTGCCGGTGGAACAGATCATTACCTTTCAATTCAGCGATGCGCCGCCGGGGCCGCCATCGGATACGCGCATGCCGGTGGATCGATTGCCGCCGGGCAAGGGGGCCGCGCCGTTTGTCGACATTTTCAAAAACCTGATGGCGATGAACTATCAGGGTTACATGAGCTACGAAGCGCCGAATCCGGCGCAGTGGGAGCGTTCTGCGGATGAAGTCGCACGCGAGGGTGCCGAACGGGTGCGGGCGTTGCTCACGCAGGCCGAACAGGCGGCGGCCGCGTAACCGTATGCGCAGACGTAGCCGCAAGGGCGTACTCACACAGGCGTGCATACGCACTGCCGTCATGGCCGGCCTGATCGTGGCAGCCACGCCCGCGCTGTCGCAGGCACAAACGTTTCCGGTAAAACCGGTGCGCATCATCACTGCCGAAGCGGGCAGCGCCAACGACCTGGTGTCGCGCATCGTGGGGCAGGGGCTGACGGCGGCGTGGGGCAAGCAGGTGATTGTTGATAATCGCGGCGGTGTGGGGATCGAGATCGCCGCGCGCGCGCCAGCGGATGGCTATACGCTGTTGTTCTACGGCGGCGCGGTTTGGACCTCGCCCTTCATCCGCGACAATCTGCCGTGGGATCCGGTGCGTGATTTCGTGGCGATTACGTCGGCGGTGAGTTCGCCGAATGTGCTGCTGGTGCACCCTTCGGTGGCGGCCAACACCACGGCGGAACTGATCGCGCTGGCGAAGGCGAAGCCCGGCGTGCTGAATTTCGCCGCCGGCACGCTGGGCGCGTCGCCGCATCTGTCGGGCGAGTTATTCAAGGCGATGGCGGGCGTGAACATTCTGCGCATTCCGTACAAAGGCACCGGGCCTGCACTGGCGGGCTTGATGGCGGGGCAGGCGCACATGATGATCGCCGGCGCGGGATCGGTCTCCGGCCACGTGAAATCGGGGCGCCTGCGCGGTCTCGCGGTGACCAGTCTGAAGCCCTCGGCGTTGATGCCGGGATTGCCGACGCTGGCATCCGAACTGCCGGGGTTTGAATCGGCATCGATGATGGGGTTTTTTACACCGGCGCAATTGCCGCCGGCGATGGTGACGCGGCTCCATCGCGATATCGTGACTGTATTGAATGCGCGCGAGTATACCGATCGCCTGTTTGCCGCCGGCGTTGAAGTGATCGGCAGCACGCCGCGTGAATTCGCCGACAAGATCAAGTTTGAAATGGAAAAATGGGGCAAGCTGATTCGTGAGTCGCGCTTGCGCGACCAGACGTAGCCGCCTTTGGCGAGGTGTTGCCTATTCATTTCCTCCCCTTCAAGGGGAGGGTTAGGGCGGGGATGGGGTGCTTTGTGAGTTTGCCCCTCCCCCATCCCAACCTTCCCCCTGAAGGGGAAGGAGTTCCCAAGTGTCGTGCTGCTTATTGATGAGCACCGTGCGACCTGACTGCGAAAGGGTTTGTAAATGCAACAATGGGACGTACTGGTAGTGGGCAAAGGTAATGCCGCTCTATGCGCGGCATTGACCGCGCGTGACGCGGGCGCACGCGTGGCGATGCTCGAAGCGGCATCGGTGGACGAATCCGGCGGCAACAGCCGCTTTGCCGGCGGCGTGCTGCGATTCGCCTTCGAGTCGGTGGAAGATTTACAAAAAATCGTTGATATCTCCGATGAAGAAGTGCGCAACACCGATTGGGAGATGAACACGCGCGATCTGTTCTACGATGATCTGTATCGCGTGACAAATTTCCGTACTGATCCGCAATTGAGCGAGGCGCTGATCACGCAGAGCCTTGATACCCTGATTTGGCTGCGCCAGCAGGGCGTGCGCTTCGTGCTGAACTATCGCAATTCAGCGGTGCAGGAAAACGGCAAACGCAAATTTTATGGCCGCATGCCGGTCGAAGTGAACGGAGGCGGGCCGGGGCTGGTGCAATACCTGACCGACGGCGCGGTAAAAAAGGGCGTGGAGATTTTTTACGACACGCGCGCAGTATCGCTGCTGTATGACGGCGAACAGGTGCTCGGTGTCACCGCCAAATGCAAGGGCAAACAAACCACGTTTCGCGCACGCACCGTGGTGCTGGCCTGCGGCGGCTTCGAGGCGAATCCTGAATGGCGCACGCGTTATTTGGGGCAGGGCTGGGAACTCGCCAAGGTGCGCGGCACGCGCTTTAACGTTGGCGACGGTTTAAAGATGGCGCTGGATATTGGCGCGTGTCCGTATGGCAACTGGTCGGGCCGGCACGCCGTGTCGTGGGAGCGTTACGCGCCGGAGTTCGGCAACATCAACGCGCGCCACAGCTCATATCGCCACAGTTATCCGTATTCGCTGATGATCAACGCCGAGGGCAAACGCTTTGTGGATGAAGGTGTGGATTTTTACAACTACACCTACGCCAAGTACGGCGCGGAGGTGTTAAAGCAAACGGGCCAGTTTGCGTGGCAGGTGTTCGACGCCAAGGCGAAGCCGCTGTTGCGGCCCTCGTATAGTGAGAAAGAAGTTACCAAGGTGGTCGCGCAAACGCTGGAAGAACTCGCGGGCAAACTCGAAGGCGTGAATCCGCAAGGTTTTCTGAAAACCGTGCGCGAATTCAATGCATCGATACGCACGGAAGTGCCGTTTGATCGCGCTATCAAGGACGGCCGCTGTACCGTGGGCATCGAGCCGCCCAAAACCAACTGGGCGTTGGCGCTCGACACGCCGCCCTACGAAGCGTACGCCGTGACCTGCGGCGTGACGTTTACCTTTGGCGGCTTGCGCATCACGCCCGAGACGGGGCAAGTGATGGATGTGAATCAGTTTCCGATTCCGGGGCTGTATACCGCGGGCGAAATGGTCGGCGGCATTTTTTACTTCAACTACCCCGCGGGTACCGGGCTGGTGTCCGGGTGTGTGTTCGGGCGCATCGCCGGCGCGGGGGCTGCGGCGGCGGCGAAGGGGCAGGTGGCGCCGCTGATGGTTTGATGTGGGCGTAGGGCGCTTCGTCGCCTTGACCGGTCTGGTTTCGGTGTTGAATGAGGGGTGGCCATTTCATACCGCGGTGGTCTCGCGCCGAGCGGCGCGCAGCGGCCAGTGACGTTACACTACCGCCATGACTACATCCCGCGATCAAACAGACCTTGAGTCGGACGAAACTCCCATCATCAATGAACCGCGCCTATGGGTGCAAAGGGGGTGGACTGCACGAGTCATTAAAAACGGCGATGACGACGGCTGGGCCGTGGAAATGATTCGGGATGGTCAACCCGAACCCGCTCTGGTGGGGCCATGGACCATGGGACGCGATAAAAAGAATCCGAAGCCGCTCGATGGCAACGCCTTTAATACCCTGGTCAAGACAGCCTCTGAAGTCGTGCTTCGCCACGAACAGCACATGCAGGCCTTGCTGCACAAGACAATCACGATCATGGTGAAAGACCAGCCCATCCGTGTTGCACTGGATGTTGTGCCCCACGACGACGACCCGCATGCACTGCTCAGCGCGCATGACCCGGATGGCGCTCAACTGGCGCAGGTAACGGTCCGGCCAGACTTCAAATTAAACACCGCCAGCGCGGAGGCGTGGATAACAGGCGGGTTTGGAAAACCGAAGTGAAGGGTGGTACGGCCGGTCGAATGGATATCGCAACGGCTTTGAGTGGGATGGCCGGTTCAGACGCAGCCGTTCCAGGTGACACTCGGAAATCGACAACGACTGCCTTGACCGCTTCTGTTAGCGGGCGTGTGCCAGAACGTGGCCCCTTGATTGATGACATTGAGCACGTGTCGTTTACGAGCGCGACTTTGCGCGCGCCAAATGCGATACGCCACGTGCAGGTGGCCTGCGGCCGCCGGGCAATGTACATGCAGGCCTATCTCTTTCGTCCCGCACGGGGATTGGAGTGGCGACGACGTCACTCGTGAGAATGATGTTATAGACTAATTAGTCCATAACGTGCTATCGTGAATCGCGTCGGGGAAGCGGAAAACCGGGAGCGTTGCAGGGTGGTGAATCTACGACATGGCGTGTATCGGGAGCAGGCGCGGCGGCGCATCGTGTTTGGTACACATGGCAGCGCAAGCGTCTGTTGGACGCGACTTCGCAATCTTCTCGCATCGAGTATGGGCGCAGGCGCGGTGCTCGTGACGGCCTTTGCCAGCGCGCAGGGCTATCCTTCCAAGGCGGTGCGCGTAATCGTCGGTTACCCGGCTGGTGCCGGCAATGATGTCGTGGGGCGACTGGTCATGTCGGAGCTGTCGCGGGCTTTCGGGCAACAGTTTATCGTCGACAACCGGCCGGGTGCTTCCGGCAATATCGGCGCCGAAATGGTGGCGCGCAGCGCTCCCGATGGCTATACGCTGCTAAACGCGCCGGGGTCGATGGCGATGGCTTACAACCTGCATACGAAGTTGCCCTATGACATGCTGCGGGATCTGGAACCCATCGCGATCATGGGTTCGGTGCCGTTTCTGCTCGCGGTGCATCCGTCATTGCCCGTGAAATCGGTGCGCGAACTGATTGCGTTCGCCAAGGGGCGGCCTGGGGAGTTGACCTATGGTTCCGCGGGCGCGGGCGGCGGCCCGCACCTGACCGGGGAGCTCTTCAGCTTGCGCGCCGGCATACGCATGCTGCATGTTGCGTATCGCGGCACGGCCTACGCCAATACCGATGTCGCCAGTGGCCAGCTCAGCATGATTTTTTCGCCGACCTCGTCCATCCTGCCGCTCGCGCAATCCAGGCGCGTACGCGCGCTGGCTATCACCAGCATGCAGCGCCATCAGTCCGTGCCGGAAGTGCCGACGATGATCGAGGCCGGCGTTGCCGGGTTCGAGGCGCGTAACTGGATAGGCTTGTTCGCGCCGGCGGGCATCGCGGCCGAGCCGGTGTCGCGACTCAACAGCGAAATCAATCGCGTCGTACAGACCGCCACCATGCGCGACCGCTTCGCCGACATCGGCGCGGAACCTTTGCATGGAAGCCCGCGGCAATGGGCCGCCTATGTGCGTGACGAGGTCGCCAAATGGGGGAAAGTCATCAAGGCCGCCGGCATCAAGCTGGAGTGATGATACAAGTCTAAAAATGGCGGCGGCGCTTCAGTCGTGCGCGCGCCTGCAATACGAGCTTTCGGGGAGGAGACGCATGGGCGCAAGTGGGTGTGTTGTTGTATTGGCGGCGGGTTGGGCGGCATGGTGTGTTCCGGCATATGCGCAAAAGTGGCCGGAACGCCCGGTGCGCATCGTTAATCCAACGCAGCCCGGCGGCCCATCCGATGTGATGGCGCGCAGTGTGGCGCACAAGTTGAGCGAGACACTCGGGCAGACGTTCGTGGTCGACAACCGCCCCGGCGCCAACGGCATCATTGGGGTCGATCTCGTGGCCAAGGCGGCGCCGGATGGCTACACATTGCTCGCGGGGACCAATGGGCAATTGGTGGCGAACTCCGCGGTGTTTCCCAAACTGCCGTTCGACGCGCTGCGCGATTTTGCGCCGATAACCATCGCCGTATCGTCGCCGTTCGTGCTCGTGGTTCACCCCAATGTGGCGGCGCATTCGGTTGCCGAGCTGGTGGCATTAACGAAGGGTCGTCCCGGCATGTCGTATTCGTCGTTTGGGCCGGCGAGCATCGCGCATTTCGGCATGGAATTCATCAACCTGCGCACCGGCATGCGCCTGACGCATGTGCCGTACAGGGGCGGTGCGCCCGCGGCGGCGGCGCTGGTCGCGGGCGAGGTGCAGGCTTCACTGGATTCCGTGCAGAACCAGTTGCAATTCATCAAGGGTAACCGTACCCGCGTGCTTGCGGCGGCCAATGCAACCCGGCTCAAGGTGTTGCCGGACACGCCGACCTTGGCCGAGGCGGGCGTGCAGGGCGCGGAGTTTGGCGGGTGGTATGCACTGCTCGCGCCGGCGGGCACGCCGAGGGCCATCGTCGCGCGGCTCTACGATGAGATCGTGAAAGCCTATAAGTCCACGCCGGAGATGCGTGATCGCTTTGAATCGACCGGTTCCGAAGTCGTTCTCACGACACCGGCTGCGTTTTCAGAGCGCATGCGGCGCGAAATTGCCGAATATACGAAAGTCGCGCGCGCGGCCAAGATTACGCTCGACCAATGAATCCGTTATCCGCCTGTTTCGCCCCCGTGAAGACAAGTGTGAGGCTGTGCCGCCTGGTCATGGTTCAGTGCCTGTTTATCGGCGCGATCCACGCGCAAACGTTTCCGCAAAAGCCGCTGCGCATGATCGTGCCAAGTTCCCCCGGAGGCGGCAGTGACATCATGGGCCGTTTTCTTGCACAAAAGCTATCCGAGCATTTGGGGCAGCAGGTGGTGGTGGAGAACCGCCCCGGTGCAAGCAGCATGCTGGGCACGGACATTGCCGCGAAATCGCAGCCCGATGGCCATACGCTGGTGATCCCGCCGGCGGCGGTTGCGGTCAATCCCAGCATCTTCGCGCGCATGCCGTATGACACGCTGCGCGATCTGGCCCCCATCACGCTGGTTGCGGACTCCGCAAACGTCCTGGTGGCGCACCCGTCGTTGCCCGCGCGCGGCGTCAAGGATGTCATCGCGCTGGCAAGGGCCAAGCCGGGTTCGCTGGCCGTTGCATCACCCGGTATCAGCGGTACGCCGCATATGGCCGCGGAACTGTTCAAACTCATGACCAGCACGAACATTTTGATTGTCGTCTACAAGGGTTCGGGGCCCGGGTCGATTGCGTTGATGTCAGGGGAGGTGCCGCTTCAGTTTTCCACGCCGCCGTCGTCATTGCCTTACGTGCGGACCGGACGCATGCGCGCGCTGGGCGTCACCACCAAGGCGCGCGTGCCGTCGATGCCGGATGTGCCGACCATCGCCGAGTCCGGCGTTCAGGGTTACGAAGCGACACAATGGTTTGGCTTGTTCACCACGGGCGGTACGCCGCCTGCCATCGTGGATCGGTTGCATCAGGAAACAGCGCGGGCGCTGCGCGCGGCGGACTTAAGAGAGCGGATGTCCGCGGAAGGGCTTCAGCCCGGAGGCAACGCGCCGGATGAATTTGCCGCGTTCCTGCGTGCCGAGATGGCCAAGTGGTCGCGCGTGGTCAAGGCGGCGGGGATCAAGCCGCAGTAGCACAGGCATGGCGCGCATCAGCCCCGTGAGATATGCGTTTGTAAGGGATTGATTTTATTATTATTTTTCCACATCCTTACTTGCGCTGGTTCGGATCGTTAGCGGCCGTGCTTGCCCAGCGTCCATCCGTGCTGCGAGATATGTTCCCGTGCTGTTTCGATGGGCTCTTCCTCGAGCGGCGTTGCCATCGTGTCGTTGAAGCGATTCATGAAACCGAAATACGACACGAGCGCCACGATCTCGATGATCTGCCCTTCTGTCCAATGCTGCTTAACGTGCGCGAACAATTCATCGGTGACGTCGTTGGGTTGTGACGCGGCAGCGATCGCCAGATCAAGCGCTGCCCGCTCGGCCTCGCTGTAATAAGGGCTGGTCTTGTATTCCCATACCGCGGCCAGTTTTTCCTTGCCGATGCCTTGCTGGAGCGACCCTCCAGCATTGTGCGCCATTCAATAATGGCAACCATGCACACGGGCCACCACGTAGGCCAGCAGCCGCTTCAGGCCAAGCGAGACTTCGCCCGCTGGGTCCATGACGGCCGCGCTTAACGCGCGCAATCCCTTGAGAATGGCCGGCTTGCGCTGCAGGATCAACTGGCTGTTGGGAACGTAGTGGCCGGTGGCCTTGATGCTCTCGAATATGCCCGCGACTTCGGGAATCGCGCCGGGCGGCAAGGGATCGATTCTGGACATGGTTTGCCTTTCTGTTTGGTTGGAACGGCAGGTCCGTCCCTTCCCTGAATTATGAACCATGCAGTCCATAACAGGCAAACGCTAATGTTCAATACAACGCAGCATCACCTTGGCGATGTTCTCCAGCGTTTTGCGTTCCGGGTTAGCCTTGCCCACGAGCCGCAATCCCTGAATGCCGGACACGAGGAACGCGGCGATCGCGCCGGTATCCGCCTCTCGCGGCAATTCACCGGCTCGTTGCGCTTTCAGCAGGGCATTCTGAAAGATAGCTTGCACGCGCTCGATGCCGGCCTTTACCTGCGAGGCGGCGGCACGGTCCTGACGCGCGAGTTCCGCCGCGCAGTTGCCGAAAAAACCCCCGCGGCGACCCGGCCCCGCCACGATATCGTCGATGATGCGTTTCACGAACGCCCGGATGGCATCGAGCGGAGAAGCGCTTGCGTGCAGGGTCGCGGTGATTCGTTTCACCGCGGCCTCTTCGTAATGAGCGAGGGCGCGCAGGTAGATGCCACGCTTGTCCCCGAACGCGGCGTAAAGACTTGAACGCCCCAGACCCGTGGCATCGCACAAGTCATCCAGCGACGTGGCCTCGTATCCTTGCGCCCAAAATTTCTGCATCGCGCGTTCAAGTGCCTGTTCAAGGTCGAATTCGCGCGGTCGGGCCATTTCAGCTCTGGTATTGTGGATGGGGGTATTGGATTGTCGGCTTTTAGCCGTCGAGTATCACGAGTTGCTTTACGCGGCCATTATAGTGCAGCGTGAACTGCCCCGGAGATTGTAGAAGTTCCAATTATCGAGCGCATGGAGCCATGGACAATAAAGACAAAGTAGCGACGGTTCGCGACATCGATATGCATCCCTTCGAGTGTATAAAAGGCGGAAATGATGGCCTTGAAGTGCGCACATGACCCATCCGCTTCGTCGCCCATTTTCGTTTATTGCTGACTTCCTGCGCCTTGAAACGGCGGCGGGGTTTTTGCTTATGGCCGCGGCCGTCGTGGCGTTAATTCTCGCCAACAGTCCCGCTGCCCCGCTTTATCGCGCGACCTTGGCCATTCCCATCGGCTCGCCGGGTGCCAACCTGCCGCTTCTGCTCTGGATCAATGATGGCCTGATGGCCCTGTTTTTTCTTTTGGTCGGGCTGGAAATCAAACGTGAACTCCTGGTGGGGGAACTGTCCTCTATCAAGCGTGCGGTTTTACCCGGCGCCGCTGCAATAGGGGGCATGGTGGCGCCTGCCTTGATTTATGTCGCCGCTAACTGGGGCAACCAGCCTGCGTTGCGCGGTTGGGCGATTCCGGCCGCGACGGACATCGCTTTCGCGCTGGGTGTCCTCGCCATCCTGGGGCGCCGCGTCCCGATATCGCTGAAGGTTTTCCTCACGGCCCTGGCAATTCTCGACGATCTTGGCGCAATTATCATTATCGGTTTGTTTTACACGTCGCAGGTGTCCTGGACCGCCGTGGTTCTGGCGCTGGCCGGATTGGCGCTACTGCTTGCGTTCAATCGTTTCGGTGTGCGCCGTATTGCGCCTTATCTGGTTGTCGGCTTGCCGGTATTTCGCTGACCGACTTGATTGCGCCCGTGCCGTTTGGCATTGCCGCCGGATTGTTCGTGGGCAAGCAAGCGGGCGTGATGGCCGCCGCATGGCTGGCGGTGAAATTGGGATGGGCAGAATGGCCAGCGGGCGCAACGCCGGGACAAATTTTCGGTGTCGCGGTACTCTGCGGCACCGGCTTTACCATGAGTCTGTTTATCGGTGGTCTGGCCTTCGAGTCGGAGGATTTGCGAAACCACGTAAAGCTCGGTGTATTTTGCGGGTCGATGATTTCCGCCATTGCAGGCTATTTTGTCTTGCGCTTCGTCAAGCAACCACGAAAGGATTCAATTTAAGACTGCAAACCACACCGCGGTAACGACCGTTCGGGAACCGGCCACTTCATCCGATCCGCCGATTACCGCGCTGGCTGCCATGCGGCGGTTATGCGAATCCCACCATAACCGTAGCCAGACGATAGTACCCATCCAACGCCGATCAATTCGTATTTGAGCCCAGGGTCTTGACCGCCTGATATTCCGAGAAGACGCCGACCTCCACATAACGGTTGACCTGCTTCAGGCCCGCCGCGCGGAGCGTGGCTATGACTTGTTCGGGCGGCACACAGGCTTCGATGCTGTCCCAGTAGTAGCGCCATATCGTTTCCGATTCTTTGTGTTTTGAGACGACGCGCGCCAGCAGCGGGATTACGCCGCGCATATAATTTTTTAGCAGCCATCGGCCAATACGGCTTTGCGCCTGAGTGATTTCGAGTATGCAGCAGCGGCCGCCGGGTTTTAATACGCGTTCGAATTCCGCAAAGGCGACGGCCAGATCGCTGATGTGACGCAGTGCGTAGCCCATGCTCAAGAAATCAAAATGATTGTCGGGAAAAGGCAGCGACTCGGCGCGGCCTTCCACCAGCACCATTGCGGCGGGCAGCTTGCTCGCAGCCATCATGCCGGGGCTGGGGTCCACGCCAGTCACCAGGGCGGCGTCTCCCGTCAGGTGGCACGCTTGCGCCGCCACCAGGCCGGTGCCCACGCCGACATCCAGCACCTTCATGCCGGCTTTTAACCCGCCGCGAATCAACGCCAGCCGCCGGTAACGCGAACCGGTACCCAGCGCGAGCAGGGATTCAATTCGGTCGTAATCGACGGCGGTATTATCAAAAATCCGGCGCAGGTAAGCCCGGCGCTCCTGCTCGGTCTGGTAATAGTCGGTGAGCGGAACATGCGGCGCGTGCGCCGCTGCCGGCAATGGCCTGTCTTCAATCACGCTAAATGAGTCCGCCGTTGATCGAAATGATTTGCCCGGTAATATAGGCGGCGCGTGGCGAGGCGAGAAACCCGATCAGGTCGGCCACTTCGTCGGGCGTGCCGGCACGTTTCATCGGCACCATGGTGGCGACGTCTTCCTTGCTGAACGCGGCGTTGCCCATGGTGGTGTCGATGATGCCGGGTGCCACTGCATTGACGGTGATGCCGCGGCTGGCGACTTCGCGCGCCAGCGACTTGGTGGCGGAATTCAGCGCGCCTTTGGCAGCGGCATAATTCACCTGGCCGCGGTTGCCGGTGAGCGCAGCGATGGACGACACGTTGATGATGCGGCCCCAGCGGCTGCGGATCATCGGCATCATCAGCGGTTGCGTTACGTTGAAAAATCCGTTTACGGATACGTCCATGACGCGATGCCATTGTTCCGCGCGCATGCCGGGAAACACGGCGTCGTCATGGATACCGGCGTTGTTGACCAGAATCTGTATCGGTTGCGTTTCGACGATGGGCGTCAGCGCCGCGGTTACCGCATTATTGTCGGTGACATCGAAGGCCAGCACCTGCGCGCTGCCGCCGCTGGCGAGTATGCCGTCGGCCACGGCTTGCGCCGCCGGCAGGCCATGATGCGCGTGTATGTAAACATGGCAGCCGTCGGCGGCCAGACGACGGCAGACCGCCGCGCCAATGCCGCCGCTGCCGCCGGTAACCAGGGCGGTTTTCAAAGCGGTTCTCCCGTAAAGGGTGTGAGCAAATCCGCGTTAAGCACAACGGCGGCACGTCCTTCAAGCAACAACCGGTCCGCGGCGCGGATGCTGAACTGGTAGAGCACATTGTTTTCGCCGCGTGTGATGCAGCTGGCCTCAACCTGTAAATCGGCTGCGATGTCGTCGAGGCGGGCGACATGCAGGCGCGCGCCGCGCACGCTCACCAGGTAGCCGGCCTTCGCGCGCGCGCCGTCGGCCGGCGCCAGCAGCGCGCCATGTACCGCCATCGCTTGTGCTGCATATTCGATGCCGCACGCGGCGCCCAGTCTGCCGTGGGCGCGCAAGGGATTGCCGGGATCGCGATGGCTGCCGGCGCGGCATTCGATGCGCTGTTCATCCCAGGCTGCCACGTGATCGAGCAGGCACATGGCGCCTTGATGGGGGATGTGTTGCGTGATCCATGCATGGTCCAGCCCGGCGGGTATCAGCATGGCGTGACCGCTATGGCAAGGCGCGTGTCGTCGAGGTAATCCAGGATGACCTGTTGCGGTTGCCGCTGCGCAATGGCACACAGCAGCGGCAGCCCACGCGCGGCGGGTATGGAGGCGCGCAATTGCTCCAGCACCGGGTGGGCGTAGCGATCCGCGACGGCGTCCGTCAGGGTTACGCTCACCGAGACCAGCGTTGCCGGACCGGGTTTGGGTGCCAGCACCAGTGCGATGCCCAGCGCGTCGGGTAACGGACGGGCGCTGTGCAGCGGCTCCGGATACGCAGTGTCGCAGGCAAGCAAAACCACGGGCGTGTTGTCCGTCATCACCTGAGCGAGCGCCTCCAGCAGGCCCGCGCCAAAGCTTGCGTCATAGGCGCACAACACAGAGGAGGCCGTCATCGCGCGCGTGGCGATGCTCCAGTATCCGGCGGCGGCATTGTGCACCGAGTTGTGAAAACGCGTCGGTGAGATCTGCCGGTCGTCCGAGGCGAGCATTTCGCAGATGGCGTGACAATTCACGCCATCGCCACCCGACGCGGCGAATACACTGGGCAGGCGCGCGGCATCGAGTCCGGCGGCGGAGATGGCTTCGAGTCCCGTGGCCAGCGTGAGTTTGACGATGTCGCCGCTGCGGCGGCGTTCCGCGGGGGGTAACAATGCGGGCGCGGGCAGCACGGTTTTTTGCGGCTGGTAAGGCTGTTGTCCGCTGAGTATCGGCAGACTGCCGGGCCAGCCATTCAAACCGGGGCCCAAGAGGCCGATGCCATCGATGCAGGCTCTGATTGTCGTGATGGTCATGATCGATCCGCGCGACCGAAAATCAGGCTGCAATTGGTGCCGCCGAACCCGAATGAATTGCTAAGCACGCGCGCTACCGGCTGTTCGTGATTGTCCAGCAGGTAGTTCACTTCAATCGCGGGATCGGGTTGCGCTATGTTGATCCCGGCGGGCATCAGGCCGTGTTGCAGCGCGAGCGCGCAAATCACGGCTTCCACACCGCCCGCGGCGCCCAGCGTGTGCCCGGTCGCGCCCTTGGTGGAACTGCACGGGGTACGCGCGCCGAACACCGCGTTTACGGCCTTGCCCTCGGCGGCATCGTTGGTTGGCGTGGCGGTGCCATGCAGGTTGATGTAATCAATGTCGGCGGGCTGTAATCCGGCCATGCGCAGGGCATCTTGCATGGCGATACGCGCGCCCAGGCCCTCGGGATGCGGCGACGACATATGATACGCATCGCTGGATTCGCCGGTGCCGAGCAGCAGCACCGCATCGTCGCGCGGTTGGTCCGGCAGGCGTTCCAGCAGCGCGAAGGCAGCGGCTTCGCCAATGGAGATGCCGTTGCGGTGCGCATCAAACGGGCGGCAGGCTTGCGGCGAGGTGAGTTCCAGCGAGTTAAAACCATACAGCGTAGTCAGGCAAAGCGTGTCCACGCCGCCCACCACCGCCGCGTCGATCAGGCCGGCCGCCATCATGCGTCGCGCGGAACTGAATACCTTGGCGCTCGAAGAACATGCCGATGACACCGCGACGGCCGGGCCGCGCAAGTCAAAATACCGGCACGTGAAATCAGCCACGGAAAATGCATTGTGTGTCTTGCCGTAATTAAATTCGGCGGGCAGTGCGCCGGTTGCGGCGTCGCGCCGGCGGTATGCAAGTTCGGTTTGCAAAATGCCCGAGGTGCTGGTACCGATGAAAACACCCACGCGATGCGCGGCGTATTTTTCGATGGCGTTGCGCACGGCATCGGCGAATTGATCTTGCTGCAGTCCGAGAAACGCGAGCCGGTTGTTGCGGCAGTCAAAGTCCGCCAGATGCGCGGGCAGTTGCACGTCATCCACGCCCGCGACCTCGCCGGTGTACGTGGCGAGATCGACCGTATCAAAGGTGCAGGGCGTGAGTCCGCCACGCCGCTGTCGCAACGCGGCCAGCGTTCCGTCGAGTCCCCGGCCGATACAACTGGTGGCGGTGAAATGCGACAGCAACAGGGGATTTGAGATGGATTGCACGAGAAAGGCGAGTAAATCGTAAGTATCTGTTTATAAAAGTATAATTATGTATTGTCGTTTGGGGCGACCGGGCGTTCGGAAGGCCTATTCTGCCCCAGCTTGGCGATCAGCAACACATTGGCGAATGGCGTGCCTTTATGCATTGGCAGTGTGTTCACCGTAAATCCGAGGCCGCTCAATACGTCTCGCCACGCGGCCAGCGTGCGGCAATGCAAATGGCGGTTGCGATGTCCGCGCAGGAAAGTCACTACGTGATCCACCCACACACTCACGTGGAATGGCACCCCGGCACTGGCATCGCCAACGCGCAGAATCAGCGTGCCCGCCGGTGTCAGCGCGTCGCGTACGCGACGCAGCACATCATTTTGTTTCGCGATGCCGACATAATGCAGCACGTCGAGGATTACCACGACATCCATGCAAGCTTCGCCGAATTGGGCCTGGCACATGTCGCCGGCCGCGAAGGTGACTATGCCGCTTTGCGAAGCCAATGCCGTTTGCGCGCGCGCCACGTCGCGTGGCATGAGTTCAATGCCGTGGATAGCCCGTGGCGCCGGCGCGGCGGGCCAGTGCGCGGGCCATTGACCCTTATCGTGCAGGGCCTTGGCCGACAGCAACCACGACGCCAGCAGGCCTTGCCCGCAGCCGATGTCGAGGATGCGCGCGTTGCCGGGGATCAAACCGTGTTGCAGCAAACCGGCGAACACCGGATCGCCGCCCAATTTGCCGCGCGCAAAGTGCCACGCGAAACGGCCGGTCGCGCGGTACGGCGCGGCGGCGCGATCAATCAATGTTTTGATGAACGCATTGTTCATTCGATCCTGCGCTCAGGCGGGGGGTGATGGCAGTGCTTCGGCCAGCGTAACTGCGCGTAGCCCGGCGGCAGCGGCGGTATCCAGCAAAACCGGCAACACCTCAAGGATCACCGGCACGCCTTGCGGCGAGCGCGCGCTGTTGCCATCATGCAGCAGCAGAATGGCGCCTGGTTCGAGATGGCGCGTCAACCGGCGGCTGACGGTGGCGGCGTTGGAGATGCGCGTGTCAAAGCCGCGCGTTGTCCATGCCACCAGCCGCAGGCCGAGCCGGGTTAATACCGGATCCAGCAATGGGCTTCGTATGCCCGCCGGCGCGCGAAAAAAAGCGGGTGTGCGTCCCGCGAGACTGGTCAAGGTGGCCTGCGCTGTTTCGATTTCCCGCGTAAGCGCGGCCAGCCCGAAAAACGCAAAGGTATGACGATGATGCTGTGTGTGATTCTCGATGGCATGGCCGCGTTGCACGATGTCGCGGCACAGCGCCGGACAACGCGCGGCTTTTTCACCGATGCAAAAGAACGTGGCTTTCGCGCCATGGCGATCCAGCATATCCAGCACCCGCGGCGTGACATCGGGATCAGGGCCGTCGTCAATGGTCAAGGCCCATTGCTTTTGCGCGATGGCGGTTTCAGGCAGGCGCGTGTAGTTCGTGCCCAGCCAACGGCTGCGCGGCCACAGGCCCACCAGCGTGAGCAAGGCGTGATTGGCCGCCACCGCGCCGAGCGCCCAGCCCCAATAAACGGGCGCCACGACCAGCGACAACAGGCAGAGCAGGTGCAGCACGATGCTGGCCCAGATCAGGGGCGTGGGCCGCCAGCGCGTTTTGCGTGCCTGGTTACGTGCTTCAGCTACCTTAGGCATGGCCGCGCCTCGCAAAGATCGTGGCGTAGATCAGCGCCAGTATCACGCCCGGCGCCACCGTGACGCCCATCGCCTGCAGCACGGAGACATTGGAAAAAGCGAGCAGGCCGAACCCCGCCACCGTGGTGAGATTGGCAAACAGCATCGACGCCAGCGTGCGCGGGGAGACGCTGCCGTTCGCATCTGACTGACTCGCCTGATCAAAAAACAGCGCGTAGTTGGATCCAACCGCCACCACGAGCAATAAGCCCACCAGATGCAATATCGTCAATTGCTGGCCCAGCAGCGCAAGGCCCGCCGTGACGGAAACCACCGCCGCCACCAGTGGTACGAGCACGCGCGCCAGGCGCAGCGGCGAACGCAGGGTGAACAGCAGCAGGCCCGTGATGGCCGCGAGCCCGCCCAGCGACAAGACTATCGCTTCGTGCAGATAGCCGGAATACAAACGATTGGATTCGGTTTTCATGTCCACGAGCAGCGCGTTGGTGAGGCCCGCCGATTGCAGCGCGGCGCGTATGGCGTCCGCGGCAATGTCCTTGTTGGCGGGCGCGGTGAGCGGCAGCAGCGCGCTCCAGCCCCGCGCCTGGGCAACGAGCAGCGCATCGGTTGCCATGGCCATCGAAGTTCGCGCCAGATCGTTTGGCTGTAGCAGCGGCTGTGCGCGCGCGCGTTGCGCGTCGTCAAGAAACGGCGCGAGCACCGTTGCCTGTATGGGCAATTGCCGCACGGCTTGCGCCACTCGCGCTTCCAATTCGTCGCGCGCGGGAATGGCGGCTTGCCGCGCGCGTTGCGTGGCCTCGCTCGGCAGATAGCGGCTCGGGCTTTCGAATCCCGCCAGCGTGCCGCGCTCGACTTCAGCTTGCAGCAGCAGGGAGACCCGTTCCGCGGATTGCAACACGGCCTCGCGATCCGCGCCGGTAACTACCACCAGATAACGCACATCGGGCGCGCCCAGATCGGCGCGCAGCGCGCCGTCCAGCGCGATCTCGGATTGCGCCACGGGACTCAAGGACGACAACTGCCGGTTCCACAAATGATCGCGATGCACGGCTACCACGGCGCAAGCGGCCAGCAACACCGCGGCGGCCGCCCAGCGCAGCGCGGGCGCGCGTTGCGCAAAAGTATGCAGCACGCGTCCGATGGCGGTGACGTCGTGTATGCGAAAGTTTGCCGGCAGCAGATGTGGCAGCACGAAGCGGGTGACGGTGGCTGCGGCGATCAGGCCGGCAATTGAATACAGACCGAGTTGCGCGAGGCCCGGAAAACCGGATAGCAGCAGCGCGGCAAATCCGAATATCGAGGTCAGCACGCCCAGACGAATCGTGGGCCAGAAACGTTTAACCCACTCTCGCTGATCCGCGCCGGCTTGTTCGTTCTGCACAAAGAGGTAAATTGAATAATCCACGGCCTCGCCGATCAGCGCGGTGCCGAACCCCAGCGTGATACCGTGCACCGAGCCGAAGCCCAGGCTGACCGCCGAGATGCCCGCCAACGCGCCGCTCAGTACCGGCAAGAATCCGAGGGCCAGTGCCGTGATGGAGCGGTACACCGCCAACAGCATCGCGGCGATGAGCACAAAGCCGATGATCGACAAGCGGCTCACCTGACGTTGAATGGCCTCGCGCGAGGTGACGGAAAACACGCCGGGGCCGGTCATTAACAGACGCGCGCCGGCTGCTGGCGTCGGGGACGCGGCATCAAACGCCTGCTGTATGGCCGCCATGGCGCGTTGCTGCGCGTCGGTATCGGAGCCTTGGGCGCGCGTCTGCATCAGCAGCAGCGCGCGCGTGCCGTCTTTGGATGCCCAGACCCCGTCGATGATTCTGGGGCGCGATCCACTGTCGATCTGTCCGAGCAATTGCACCATCTCTCCGGTGGGGTCGCGCGGCAACAGCGAGCGCGTGAGCATGCCGGCGGGCGAGGCCAGCAGGTCAATGCTTTCGCTGATGGCGGCGTGCAGGCCTTCGACGCTGAATCGCCCGGGCGTCACGGCGTCGCTGAGCAGATAACGGTTGTTGAACAAAAAAGCGCGGTCGCGCTCGACATTGACCGGTTCGCCGTTATTGACGGCGGTGAACGCGGGGTCTTCGCGCAGGCGCTGGGCGATCTGTTTGGAAATCCGCGCGCGCTCGGGCGCGCCCGCGCCCTCGATGCCCACCAGAATCAGCCGCGAGGCCAGCCCGTCGCGCAGTTGCTCCAACAGCATTTGCTGCGCGGGCGTTGGGCTGCGGGGCAGAAACGCGGATAAATCCGTGGTGAACTGGCTGCGCAGAATGACCACGCCGCAAACGAGCAAAAAGACCAGCCATGCGGCCACGCTCACGAGGGCGGCGCGGCCAAGCGGCGGGCGCGCCGTCATCAGGGCGCGGGCGCCACGGTGGAGGGCGCCTTGTCTATGAGCATCAGCGAGCGGTCGCCATCGGCCTGAAATATTTCAATGCTGCGCACGGTGTCGCGCAGACCCATCATGC
>DHVE01000082.1 GCA_002412495.1 Betaproteobacteria bacterium UBA5216 | reverse complement strand
CACGATGCATCGTGCTGGCTTCCGCTTGTGCGGGCGTTGGCAAGACCAGCGTGGCCATCAATCTTGCCGCGGCAATCGCCGCCGCGGGCTTGCGAGTGCTGTTAATTGACGAAAACTATGGTCTGTCGGACATCGCGTCGTCTCTGGGTCTGCCGCGGCAATTGCCGATAGTGTATCCACTGAAAGAGGCCGCCATCGCCAGCCGAATGTTGCCAGCCGCGCATGGATTGACGGTTCTGCCGTTGGCGAGCGCGATGCCGCCGGCGGCTCGTAATCAATTGTGGAAAGACTTGAAAGATATCCAAGGGCGGTTTGACGTTGTATTGGTCGACACGGCGCATGATTGCGAGGGCGCCCTGCCGGTGGGTTACGGCTCCGGGCAGGAAATGATCGTGGTATCCACCGCTGCCGCCCAATCGATAACAGCTTCATACGCGCTAATCAAACGCGTTTGTGTAACTGAGGAACGGTTTCGAATTCACGTCATGCTCAATCGCGTGGTCGGTGAGGCCAATGCGCAAGTCATGCTGGAAAATCTGATCGGTGTTGCGCGCGAGAATTTGAAACTTCCGCTTCTGTCGTTGGGGAGCATGCCGAGCCACAAGAGTCTGCGTATTGCCCGCGGCGGCTACACGCCCGCCGTGGCCGCCGTCCCAGCATCGGCGCCCGCTGCACGGTATCGCGATATTGCCGAAGCCATTTCAGCCTGGCCGCACCTGCGCGCGCGGCCGGGTTTGATGGAACGTCTAATGCAGCGCTTACTAACTCGTAATCCGCCCGCGTTTGCATCCGCTGGAGTCTGAAATGAACGATATCGCTACGTATGAATCACAGGTTGATCACTGTATTGTCCAGTTTGCGCCATTGGTCAAACGAATCGCGCTGCACATGATGGCTTCGCTGCCGCCCAGCGTGGAACTCGACGATGTCATCCAGTCGGGCATGCTCGGTTTGCTTGATGCGGCCAAACGCTTCAAAAATACCTATGGGGCCCAGTTCGAAACCTATGCGGTCCAGCGCATACGCGGCGCGATGCTGGATGGGCTGAGGCAATCCGATTGGCTGCCGCGCACATTGCGCAAAAGTCTGCGCCAGGTTGATGTCATGATCAGCAAACTGGAGCAACGGCACGGCCGCCCGCCGCTGGAACAGGAGCTTGCCGACGCACTCAATATGCCGCTGGAAGAGTATCAACGGTTGCTACAGGATGCACGTGGACATCAACTCGTATTCAGCGAAGACCTGGAACGGCGGGGCGAGGAAAATGCGATTGATGCCTCGTACGCCGATGACCGTCCGGATCCCTTGCAGGTCTTACTGAACGAGGACGTACGGCGCACGTTGGTGCAGGCCATCGAGGATTTGCCCGACCGAGAAAAGAAAATGATGGGGTTATACTACGAGCAGGAATTGAATATGCGTGAAATCGGCGAAGTGCTGGGTGTAACCGAGTCCCGCGTGTGCCAGATGCACACCCAGGCAATTGCCCGATTGCGTGCTCGCCTGCGTGTTTCGAATTATTCGAAATGACGTTTCCGGGATTCATCCCGGCGATACGTCGCGCGCAGCGCGCTAAACCCGTAGCGTTTTCAGCTGTTAACGATCCGGTGGCGCAATTTGTGCGCCTCCAATTTGACATTTTTGGCGATGCCTGCCGCATGAAATCCTCCGAGTTTTGGCGCCTCGCCTCCGGCAATTGAGGGCGCAAAAAATGCCGGATTGCGGCGGGGCTCTCCGCCTGGCGCGTCATACAGGCGACACTCCAGATTCCCGAAAGCCACGTCTGACGCCTGAAATTGTGGGAGCAGTGCAGAAATGGTGTGGCGGGATCGGACACGCCGTACAGATTAATATCGCCCGTTAAAACAATAGTGATGGATATGGTGTTTATCTCTTCTTACGCACTTGAGGTTCGGTAACAGGCGTCAGCGATAAACATCTGCGCAGCCGATACTAAAATGCGAAGAATCTCGCACCACCGTCGAACGCAATAATATTACCCGTGATGTAGCTGGCCCGCGGTGACGCAAGAAACACGGCAAGGTCGGCAAGCTCATGCGGCTCGCCCATGCGTTCCATCGGCACTTCCTTCTTGGCCCATTCACGCCGGGATTCTTCGGTCGGCCAGCGCTTGTCAATCTGCTCGCTGCGTAGTTTGCCTGGTTGGATGCAATTGACGGTGACGCCATCCTTGGCAACGACCTTGGATAAGCCCTTCGACCACACATGCACAGCTGCCTTGGCGGCGTGCGCCGCGTTCAGATTGCGCGGTTCCCGCGTGCCGGTCAAATTGATCACCCGTCCGTACCCGTTTTTTTGCATGCCGGGTATCAATGCTTCAGTCAGTTCGCGTAGGCGAAAGAAATTCAGCGTCAGGCCTTCCATCCAGTCCGCTTTCGATGCGTTCACAGGCAACGGACGACTACCGCCAGCGGCATTCGCCAGGATATCGACTCGGCCTAGCGAGTTGAGGGCGCTTTCCGCGATCCGATCCGCTGCATCTTCAGGGTACAAGTCGGCTTGTATCAGCGCCGGCTTTTCGCCGCCTGCGGCGACGATTTCCGATGCGAGACTCTCGAGCAGATTTAACCGACGAGCCACTGCCGCCACTTTCACACCTTCCAGTGCCAATGCGATTGCAATGGCGCGGCCTAATCCCTGACTGGCGCCTGTTACTACGGCGGTGCGTCCTTTAATTTTCAGATCCATATATTTCTCCTCGTAGATAAAGCCGGTTTTCGTGATTCAGGTGTTCTCGATTTTATCTGCGTTAACGCGGAAACGGAATTGCCGATTAGTCCACCTTTGCACCAGAAAGCCTTACGGCTATGGCATTTCTGTTCCATTCGGTCGCGATAAATGCGCTGAATTCGCCCGGCGTGTTCAAAATAACGTCGTATCCCATTATTTCCAGTTGTGATTTCATCTCAGGCGTGTTGAATGCTTTTACGAGTGCGACGTGTAGTTTTTCGATGATGGGTGGCGGGGTTTTTGCTGGGGCGAGCATTCCCAGCCAGGTGCTCCACTCATAACCAGGGATGCCGGCTTCATTGATAGTGGGCACGTCCGGCAGCAAGTTGGAGCGCTTCGGGCTGGAAATTCCGAGCAGGTGCATCCGGCCGGATTTGACGTGCGGTAAAGCGGGCGGAATGGAACTGAAGGTGAGGCCGACGTGTCCACCCATCACATCGGTCATACCTTGCGGCGCGCCGCGGTATGGAACGTGCGTCAGGTTAATGCCCGCCATGCTTTTGAGTGATTCCGCGGCCAGATGATTGGAACTGCCATTTCCCGCGGACGCGTACTTGATCTTTCCGGGCGCGGCCCTGGCCATGGCAATTAGTTCTTTGATGGTCTTGTACGACTCGCCGGGATGGCTGACCAGCAGGAACGGGCCTATGGCAACGAGGCCGACGGGCGCAAAGTCCTTGCGAGGATCGTACCCCGCATTCTTTTGCAGGTGGGGCAAAATGGTTAGCGGACCCGGTGCGCAGAAAAACAGTGTATAGCCATCAGGGGCCGCTTTTGCGGCGGTTTCCGCGCCCATCATGCCGCCCGCGCCACCGCGGTTATCCATAACGACTTGCTGACCCAGTATCCGCACCAGCGCGGGTTGCGCCATGCGTCCCACGACATCCGCGGTTCCGCCCGGTGGCACGGCAACGATCATGCGGATGGGCCGATCAGGATAGGATTGGCCGAATGCCAGAGGGACGCACCACAACAATGCCAGTCCGAACGCCGCCGGGGGCAGTCTCATGGTGATGTCCTCCAGCGTCCAGTCATGGCGGCTACCGGTATTCCGGTTTCGACATCAATTCGTCGCAGGGATAGGCGCGAGCCGCCTGCTTGAGTTTCATGTTGACCATGACTTTGGCCATTTCGACCGCTGCCGAAAATTCGCAGATTAACGGGATTTCGCGGAATCCCGCATTGTCCAGGCACTGCCGGAATTCGTCTTCTAGATATTGCAGCGGCGTGCAGCCGATGATGATCGTGTCCGCGCCATCCTTTTCGATGGCAAGTCGGCACTGCGCCATGGCCTTGTCCAGCATGCCGCGGATGCCAGGATCCTTGGCCCGATCCGCTTTCTTGTGTGCGTAAATGAGCGTTCCTGCGTCAATGGACGAAATGCCCAGCGCCCGCACACTCACCAGTTTGCGTCCCAAGCCGTACGCTTCAACATTGCGCCGGGCAATATAGGCCATCGGGTCGGTCACTTCGAGTATTGAAAACCGGTCGCCTATTAACGAGGCGGCGTGAACTGCAGAGTGCAACGCGAAGGCCACCGGAATTTTGGATATCTCACGGCCAGCATAAAAAGCAGGTTCAAGACTGCCGCGGCAAACGATGGCATCGTACTGATTCATCTCGGAATACTGGCGAATTTTTTCGAGGACGCCGACTGAAATGTGCGTCAGCACTTCGTCGTCGCGGCCTGTCTTGCCGGGCCTAGTCGTGCCGCAATCCGTGTCTATTTCAACGCCTTCCAATTGCCCTTTTTTTCTCATATTATCTACAAGCTCGAGAACAATGGGCCGTCCATTTTCGTCTTTGCCGGACGCCTTGGCGCCTGCGTAAGGGCCGATGTCGATCAGCTTCATATCAATCTCCGTAAGTGTCTGATGCCGTCGATTGACTGGCGGCAAGCCTAGTATTTCGACTGTCAAGTTTACTCTGCCGAATCAATATTTTGTAACTGTGCATTCGCACAAGGGAATCACATGGTAAAGGTGCTCGAAAAGGTTCGCGTACTGGATTTAGGCAATTTTATTACAGCGCCCTATGCTGCGATGTTGCTGGGGGAAATGGGGGCGGATGTCATCAAGGTCGAAAGGCCGGATGCGGCTGATCCATTTCGTGTTCATCCCACATCCAGCAACAGTCCGTTTCTGCTGGCGTATAACCGAAACAAGCGCGGAATTAGCCTAGACTACACGACACTGGAAGGGCGAGACGTGTTGTACCGCCTTGTCAAAACGGCCGATGTGCTGGTGATCAACGTGCGCCCAGGCGTGGCGGAAAAGCTGAAAATCGATGCGGCGACGTTGCAGGCGCTGAATCCGCGCCTCATTTATTGTTCGATCACGGGCTACGGCAAGGATGGCCCGTATGCCAAACGTCCCGCGTTCGATGGTGTTGGGCAAACGCTTTCCGGCTTGTTATCGCGGTTTCATAACACGGACGATCCGCGCGTGGCAGGCCCGGCGCTCAGCGACTCGCTGACCGGCATATTTGCCTGCATGGGTATTTTGGGCGCATTGCACGAAAGGCAACATACCGGGAAGGGACGTTGCGTGGACGTGAATATGCTGGAGGCCGCGATGGCGTTCGCAATTGAACCTATTACGCATTATCTGGTGCTTGGTGAAGAACAGCCGTTTTACTTTCGCGGCGCCGCATCGCAAGCGTACCTGTTGCGATGCAAGGACGGAAAACGCATCGGATTGCACATGTCGTCACCGCAGAAATTCTGGGAAGGGTTGGCCAAGGCCATCGAGCGGCCGGACTTGCTGACGCTTTTTCCCAGTCGCGAGGTGAGAGTCGAGCGTTATGATGATCTCGCGCGCGAACTTGCCAGCGTCTTTTTGACGCGCACACGTGATGAGTGGGTGCCGCTGCTGGAGGCGAATGATGTGCCGTTCGCTTCGGAGAAAGCGCTGGCGGAACTGGAAAACGATCCCCAGGTACGCCATCTCGGCATTTTTAATCAAATCGAGCACCCCGTGCGCGGCACGCAGCGCGGGCTTAATCGGGCCTTGCGATTTGATGGCGACAATCAGTCAGCGTATCTGCCACCGCCATCGCTGGGAGAGCATACGGCGGAGATACTGACGGAACTCGGGTTTAGCGCGGTGGATATGGAGGCGATGCGAGCAAAAGGCATGATAGGTGCGGCGTGATCAAAGTCCGGCGGGCCGCTACGATTCTCCATTGACGATCCGTCGTATCGTGTCCCGATGGCGTTGCGCGAAGTCGTTCCACCGGGCACGCGGTCGGCCCGTGACTTTCTCGATTGTGTCGTTGACATCGGACACAGCTGAATTGACGCCCAAGGCCACATCATTGATGTGTCGCGCGAGGCTCTTGCAATAGACCGGTTCCATCCCTGCCTTAGTTAACGCTTCCAGCGCACGAGCAGGATCGAGCGGTTCGTAAGTGAACGGTATGTTGGTGGCGCGCGCCAGTGTCGAGGCGACTTCCGATAGCGGGAGCGCTTCAGCCGCCAGCGTGTACGCGGCATTGCGGTGGGCGGACGGATTCAAAAGCGCGGCGGCGGCAACTGCTGCGATGTCGCCGGGATCTATCCACGTCACCGCGCTATTGTCGAAAAACTGGCGAATTACGGTGGAACCGCGGCGCAGTCCGCGCAGCACATTGGTCATGTAAGTGCGGGGCCGCAGATGCGTATAGCTAAATCCGAGTGTCTGGATGTAGCTCTCGACATAGGCGTGCCAGGCCAGATGCGGATAGGGTTGAGACTCGGAACCCGCTGCGCCGAGATGGACTACATGCTCGACATGCACCGCGTGCGCGGCATCCAACACGTTTTTGGCATGGACCAGCATGTCCACGCTGTAGCCGGTTACCAGGAACAGCCGGGTTACGCCGGCCAGTGCGGCGCGGATACTCTTCGGATCGGCATAGTCGAGTAAAACCGTTTCGATGCCCAGCGCGTCGAATTGATTTTGTTTGGCTGGTGTATGTATGCCTGCGACGATGGCATCGCCATGCGTACGTGATCGCGTTTGAACGAGACTCTGCACCAACGGGCGACCCACGGTTCCGGTTGCGCCTGTGATAAGTATGCGCGCTGCCATGGAAAAGCTCCTTGATTTATTTCATATTGTCACGCGATGCATAGTTTAGCGCATGCCTTGACAGAAAAAGGCATCACGGTCGATGATTGGACGGACACGCCAGAAAGCCGGCTTTTTGAAAGAGAATGAACAATGAAAAAATCATACGAAAATTATCAATACATCAAGATCGAAAAACAAAACCGCATCGCAGTGGTTACGCTGAATCGTCCGGAATACCGGAATGCGTTGCACATGGATGCGCACGCCGAGCTTGAACAACTCTGGCTTGACCTTGCGCAGGACGAAGCGGTGTACGCCATTGTGCTGACCGGCGCCGGCAAGACGTTTTCCGCCGGGGGTGATATCAAACGCATGGTGGAAAGGGCGGGCACGGTTGAAGGGCTGCAATACACGCTGAAAATACCCGCGGCTACCAAGCGTCTTTTACAAAATATACTCGACGTGCCGCAGCCGATCATAGCCGCTGTAAACGGCGATGCCGTAGGGCTGGGTGCGACGCTGGCGCTGTTCGGTGATATCGCGGTCATTTCAGAGACCGCAAAGTTTGGCGACACTCACACCAAGGTGGGACTCGTGGCGGGGGACGGCGGCACAGTCATTTGGCCGCTGCTCATGGGGCCGGCTCGTGCCAAAGAATTTCTCATGCGGGGGTTGATCGTCAGCGGCGCGGAGGCGTGCCAGCGTAACCTCGTGAACTACGCCGTACCTGCCGAAGAAGTGCTGCCGAAGGCGATGGCCTTGGCGGCGGAGCTGGCGGACCTGCCGATATGGGCGGTACGCTGGACCAAACTGTCGGTCAATAAATGGATCAAGGAGCAACTTAACTCGATTCTGGATGCGTCAATAGCCTTCGAAATGTTGTCGATGAATACGCATGATCACGGCGAGGCTGCACGCGCGTTTCTCGAAAAGCGCAAACCGGAATACAAGGGGTATTAATCCCGGTACGGCGGCGCGTATTACAAGGGAGAGGCAATCATCGACTTCGAATTCACCGAAGAACAGAATCTGCTGCGGGAAAGTGTCCGAAAGATAATGGACAAGGTCGCTACGCCGGCTTACATCACGCGTCACGATCGGGCGCAAACTTTCCCCCATGAACTCTACAACGCATGGGTGGAGATGGGTTTGTTTCGCATGCCGTTCCCCGAGGCGTATGGCGGACTGGGCGGCAATGCCATCGATATGATGATTATCGCGGAGGAGATTTCGCGCAAGAGTTATGATTTCTATGCCTCGTATTCCGCAGGTGTTTTTTCCGCCCATGCCATTCTGCAAAAAGGATCCGAGGAACAGAAGCAGAAATGGCTGCCGCTGTTATTTAATGGAGGCATCAAACTATCGACATCCATGTCCGAGCCCGATGCGGGATCCGACGTGGGGGCAATACGCACGCACGCTGTTCGGGATGGTGACGATTGGATCATCAAGGGTCAAAAGCTGTGGGCGACGCAGGCCGGCGTCCCGGGCAACGTGATTTGTCTGTATGTAAAGACGAATTCCCAAGTACATTATCGCGAAGGCATGTCGATGTTTATCGTGCCGAACAATACGCCGGGCATTGAATGCCGCAAGCTTGACTTGTTGGGCCGCGGTTGCGTGGGCACCTATGAAATATTTCTGGATGATGTTCGTGTCTCGCACGATCAAATGGTCGGTGGGGAAAACCAGGGTTGGGGCTGTCTGCTCGCCGGCATTCAATATGAAAGGCTTACCACGGCCGCTGGATACTATGGCTGCTCGCAAACCGTGATTGACATGGCGCTGGCTTACGCGAAGGAACGCAAGCAGTTTGGGCGTCCGATAGGCGCGAATCAGGTGATCGCGCACACATTCGCCGATTTGCAGACGGAAGTGGATGCGGCGCGGCTGCTTACCTGGCGCGCGGCGTGGATGCTGTCAAAGGGGCAAGATGCATTACGTGAAATCAGCATGGCGAAACTCATGGGATCGGAAACCTATGTGAAAGCCGCATCGGCCGCGATGCAAATTCTTGGCGGCTATGGCTACAACAAAGAGTTCGACATGCAGCGCTTGTTTCGCGATTCGCGCAGCGTCACCATCGGCGCGGGAACGTCGCAGATGCAGCGCAATCTGATCGCGGGATTGATGGGTTTGAAGGTGCAGTGAGGTGCGAAGATGGGCATTAGTGAGTTTTCAGGACGACAATTGATCATGCGCATGTTCCCGGCATTATGGATGGCCGTTGCATTGTTTCTTGGTGGCGGTGTTCTGACGGCAGTCGCGGCTGAAGGCTTCCCGTCTAAAAATTTGCGCATGGTGGTGCCGTTTCCCGCTGGTGGCGCGACGGATGTGCTCGGGCGCGCGATCGCGCAGCGGCTTGGCGAGCAGCTCGGCAAGCCCGTGGTGATCGAAAACGTCGGCGGCGCCAGTACCATGATCGGCGCGGAGCGGGTGGCGAAATCCACGCCGGATGGCTATACCTTGCTCATGGCCACGTCAACCACGTTTTCCACCAACCCGCACTTGTATAAAAAGATGGCCTACCGGTTGGATGACTTTAATGCCATCACTTTGTTCGCAAAGGGGCCGCTGGCAATGGCCATGAGTCTTTCCGTTCCAGTGAAAACATTGCAGGAGTTCGTCGTCCATGCCAAGGCGCGACCGGGGCAACTGAATTACGGAACAACCGGTCGTGGCGGTAATTCGCATCTGACCGGAATCCGGATAGCTGCCGCGCTCGGCATCAGGATGCAGGATGTGCCCTACAAAGGATCCGCGCCCGCTTTGGTGGATGTGATGGGCGGCTCGATCTCCATGCATATCGATCAGGTATCCACCTCGCTGCCGCTGCACAAGGCCGGCAAGATCAACGTGCTGGCGGTTACCAGCGATCAGCGGCCCGAAGGTGCGCCGGACGTGCCGACGTTCTTGGAATCCGGATATCCGCAGTTGGTGATTCATTCGCTGATCGGGTTGTTTGCGCCGGTGGCGACACCTAAACCCGTGGTCGAAAAATTGAATGTTGCTTCCAAAACAGTGCTGCAAGGGGACGCGGTTCGTTCGCGGTTCCGGCCCTTGGGAACCTTGGTGGAGTGGAGTACCCCGGACATGGCGATGGAACTGTTTCGCGCGGATTACCAATCGGCTGGCGTGCTGATCAAGTCAATGAAAATAGAGTTGGAATAGCGCCTTGCGACACTCGGTAATGTTTTCGAGAAAATCGTGGTAAAATAAAGACTTACAGTGAAATTACGAGCGTAGATCGGGTCTGAAAAGGTGCGGCGAGGCCGCATTTTTTTATGGGCGGCATGGAGATTGGAAAATGATCAATATAAAACTTCCGGATGGTACGATTAGACCGTTCGACAAGGTTGTGACGGTCGCGGAGGTGGCGGCTTCCATCGGACCGGGGCTGGCCAAGGCGGCGCTGGCGGGCAACGTCAACGGCAAGGTGGTAGATACCTCGTTTCGCATCGAAGCCGATGCGGAATTGTCTATCATCACCGACAAGGACGCGGCGGGTCTGGAGGTGATTCGTCACTCGACGGCGCATTTGCTGGCGCACGCGGTGAAAGAGTTGTTCCCGGAGGCGCAAGTGACCATAGGCCCGGTGATCGACGACGGCTTTTACTACGACTTTTCGTACAAGCGTCCATTCACGCCCGAGGATCTGGTGAACATAGAAAAGCGCATGACTGAAATAGCCAAGCGCGATGTCAAGGTCGAGCGGCAAGTGATGCCACGGGACGAAGCGGTAAAGTTTTTCAGCGATATGGGCGAGAAATACAAAGCCGAGATTATCGCGTCGATTCCATCAAACGAGGATATCTCTCTTTATAGGCAGGATAATTTCATTGATCTTTGCCGAGGCCCGCATGTTCCATCGACGGGCAAGCTGAAGGTATTCAAGTTGATGAAAGTCGCGGGCGCCTACTGGCGCGGCGATTCCAAGAATGAAATGTTAACGCGTGTGTACGGCACGGCGTGGGCAAAAAAAGAAGATCAGGAGGCGTATCTTTACCGGCTTGAAGAAGCGGAAAAGCGTGACCACCGTAAACTTGGCCGGCAACTCGATTTGTTTCACTTGCAGGATGAGGCGCCGGGCATGGTGTTCTGGCATCCGCACGGCTGGACGATGTGGCAGATTATCGAGCAGTACATGCGTGGTTTGCTGAATGACGCCGGTTACCGCGAAGTGCGCACACCGATGGTGATGGATCGGGTGCTGTGGGAAAAATCCGGCCACTGGGAAAATTACCGCGAGAACATGTTCACCACCGAGTCGGAGAAACGCGATTATGCGGTGAAGCCGATGAACTGTCCTGGCCACGTGCAGATTTTTAATCAGGGCGTCAAGAGTTACCGTGAATTGCCCCTGCGTATTGCAGAGTTTGGTTCGTGCCATCGCAATGAGCCATCCGGGGCGCTGCACGGGTTGATGCGCGTCCGGGGATTTGTGCAGGACGACGCGCATATTTTCTGCACCGAAGAACAAATTCAGAATGAAGCGGGGCGGTTTATTGATTTGTTGCGTAACGTGTATGCCGACTTTGGCTTCAATGAGATTGAAATCAAACTTTCCACCCGTCCACCCAAACGTATCGGCGCGGATGAGGTATGGGATCGCGCGGAGACGGCGCTGAAGGCGTCACTGGATGCCAAGCAATTGAAATGGGATTTGAACCCCGGCGAAGGGGCGTTCTACGGTCCGAAAATCGAATTTTCATTGAAAGATTCGCTGGCACGTGTATGGCAGTGCGGCACCCTGCAACTGGATTTCGCGCTGCCCGGACGGCTGGGCGCGGAATACGTTGCGGAAGATAACGCGCGCCGCACGCCCGTTATGTTGCATCGCGCCATACTGGGTTCTCTGGAGCGTTTCATCGGGATCCTGATTGAAAATTTCGCCGGGGCCATGCCGGTATGGCTGGCGCCGGTTCAGGTAGTGGTGTCGAGCATTACCGAAAACCAAGCCGCTTATGCTCAGGACGTGGAAATGGCGTTGAAGGCGGCCGGAGTGCGGGCCGTATCCGACTTGAGAAATGAGAAGATTTCCTATAAAATACGAGAACATAGTCTCCAAAAGCTGCCTTATCAGCTCGTGGTTGGCGATAAGGAAGTGGCAGCCCATCGGGTTGCCGTCAGAACCCGCAAAGGTGAAGATTTGGGCCAAATGGCTCTTGCGGACTTCGTTTCCCGTGTAAAACAGGATGAAGCCAAAAGAGGGAGATAATTTCAATAAAATCAGGGAGTTATCGCATAGCACAGGAAAAAGAAGCACGCATCAACACGGAGATCACCGCGCCTGAAGTACGGCTGATTGGAGCGGGAGGGGAACCTATTGGTGTAGTGAGCATAGCGGCAGCCAATAAGCTGGCCGAAGAGGCTGAACTGGATTTGGTGGAAATTGCGCCGACTGCTGTTCCACCCGTTTGTCGCATCATGGATTTTGGCAAGTTCAAATACCGTGAGAGCAAACGACAACACGAAGCCAAGCTCAAGCAGAAGCAGATTGTCGTTAAGGAAGTTAAGTTTCGCCCCGGCACTGATGAGGGCGATTACAAGATCAAGATCAGGAATCTGTTGCGGTTTCTGGAAGAAGGCGACAAGGTCAAGATCACATTGCGCTATCGTGGTCGGGAGATGGCGCATCAGGAATTTGGTGTACGGTTGCTAGAACGTATTCGTGGTGAGCTGGAGCCCCACGCAACGGTTGAGCAGTATCCGAAAATGGAAGGACGTCAGCTGGTGATGGTGATGTCCCCCAAAAAGGGTGGTAAGGCGCCAGCGAAAAGCGCGCCTAAGGTAACTGCGGTGGCATCTGCGGCGCCCGGCGGCGCTACACCGGTCGCCAAGCCCGTGGCAAAGGTCGCATTGTCCGCAGGCGGCGCAGTGCAATCTGCGGCGCCTGCTGTGGTCGAAAAAAAGTAGTGGTGTTAACCCGATTTTGTAGTGAATGTGAAGTGGTCATTCAGTTTTAAGTCTGCAGGTTGTCATCCAGCGGTAAAAAAGCAGTTACAAGAAGTAGTTGTCCGGGTAATAAAAGTTTCTCCGATCCTTTTTCGAAGAACACCTGGCGCTATGTTAAAACGAGGTAGTCATGCCGAAACTCAAAACCAAGAGTGGCGCGGCCAAGCGTTTCCGTAAGCAAGGTAGTGGCGGAATTAAACGCGGATCGGCCTTTATGCGTCACATCCTTACCAAGAAAAGCACCAAGCGCAAGCGTCAATTGCGCGGCGGTACAGCGGTTCACGCATCCGATGTGCGCGCGGTTCGCGCCATGTTGCCGTATTAAAGGAGATCAGCCATGCCTAGAGTCAAACGTGGTGTGATCGCCCGCGCGGCACACAAAAAAGTTATCGAAAAAGCGAAGGGCTTTCGTGGCCGTCGCAATAACGTCTTTCGCGTCGCCAATGAAGCGGTGATGCGCGCCGGGCAGTATGCCTATCGTGACCGCCGCAATAAAAAGCGCGTATTCCGGTCGTTGTGGATCGCGCGTATCAATGCGGCCGTGCGCGAGCACGACATGAGCTACAGCCAATTCATGTATGGCCTTAAAAAGGCCGCGATCGAGGTGGATCGCAAGGTGCTTGCCGATATCGCGGTGCTCGATAAACCGGCGTTTGCCAAGTTTGTGGAATCCGCAAAAGCAAACCTCGCGAGTGCGGGCGCATAGACGCTCGAACAGGGATTTTGCGGCAAACGCAACTCCCGGAAAAAAGAGGCTCACAGGCCTCTTTTTTTTGCGATACGATTTGCGTGCATTGATTAACTGCATCTGAAACCGGCCCGAACGATATGCAAGACCTTGATGCCATTGTAAAAGACGCGCTAGCCGTGTTTGCCGGCATCCATGATGCCGACGAACTGGAGCAAATCAAGGCACGCTACTTGGGTAAAACCGGCGTGTTGACCGAGCAGCTCAAAGGGTTGGGCAAGTTGCCCGCCGCGGAACGGCCCGCAATGGGCGCGCGTATCAATGCCGCGAAGGTTGCGCTTGAGCAATCCCTCGGCACCCGGCGTGAGTATCTGCAAAACGTCAAGCTGGAGGCCAAACTCAAGGAAGAGTCACTGGATGTCACGCTGCCGGGACGCGGTTCCGCGTTGGGCGGCCTGCATCCGGTGTCGCGCACGCTTGAACGCGTCGAGCAGATATTTCATTCGATGGGTTTTGAAGTGGCAGATGGCCCGGAAATCGAAACGGATTTTTATAATTTTACCGCGCTGAATCAGCCGGAAAATCACCCGGCGCGCTCCATGCATGACACCTTTTATCTTGAAGGCGGCAAGCACCTGTTACGTACGCATACCTCTCCGATCCAAGTGCGCTATATGGAGACACATAAACCGCCGATACGCATCATCGCGCCGGGACGTGTTTATCGCGTGGATTCGGATGCCACGCACTCGCCGATGTTCCACCAGGTTGAAGGGTTGTGGATTGATGAGCGTATTTCATTCGCAAATTTGAAGGGCGTCGTCACGGAGTTTTTCAGATTGTTTTTTGAACGCGGCGATCTGCAAGTGCGTTTCAGGCCGTCTTTCTTTCCGTTTACCGAGCCCTCGGCTGAAATCGATATGAGCTTTGGCGACGGCTGGCTGGAAATCGGCGGTTGCGGCATGGTGCATCCGCGCGTGCTGAAAAACGTGAACATCAATAGCGAACAATTCCAGGGATTTGCATTCGGCATGGGGTTGGATCGTTTGACGATGTTGCGTTACGGCGTGAATGACCTGCGATTGTTCTTCGAAAATGATTTGCGGTTTTTGCGCCAGTTCCGGTAACACACGATGAAATTTTCAGAAAACTGGCTGCGCTCGTTCGTCGACTCGTCGTTATCCACGCACGAACTTGCTGATTTACTCACGTTCGGCGGCATAGAAATCGAAAGCGTGGCGCCGGTTGCGCCGCCGTTCGAGAACGTGGTGGTCGGCGAGGTGTTATCGATGGAAAAACACCCCAACGCCGACAAACTTAACGTGTGTCAGGTCAGTGTGGCGGGCAGTGCCAATGAGGTGCCGCTAACCATCGTGTGCGGCGCGCCCAACGTGCGTCCGGGCATGCGGGTGCCGGCGGCATTGGTCGGCGCGAAATTGCCGGGCATTGAAATCAAGGCCGCCAAGGTGCGTGGCGTGGAATCAAGCGGCATGTTGTGTTCCGCGAAGGAACTGGGACTCAGCGATGCAGCGGATGGTTTGCTGGTTTTGCCTGCGGATGCGGTAATCGGCGCCAACGTGCGTGACGCCCTGAGCCTGGATGATCGGGTGTTCGACAGCAAGCCGACCCCCAATCGTGGTGATTGCCTGAGCATGCGTGGTTTAGCTCGGGAAGTAGCTGCATTGAGTGCTGGAGCCGTAAAAGGCGTGGATGTGTCCGTGGTGCCGGCTGCGCATGGCGAAAAGCCGATGATCACCCTGGCGGCGCCGAACGCGTGCCCGCGCTATTGCGGCCGGTTGATCAAGGGGATTAACGTAAAGGCACCGACGCCGGACTGGATGGTGCAGCGCCTTGCGCGTGGTGGCATCCGTGCGATCAGCGCCGTGGTGGACGTGACCAATTACGTGATGCTGGAACTGGGGCAGCCGATGCACGCTTTTGACGCGGCCAGAATCGAGGGCGGCATACGCGTTCGATTTGCCGCGCCGGGCGAAAAGCTCACACTGCTGAATGACGAAACGCGCGAACTGGGAGAATCGTTTCTGGTGATCGCGGATGATCGCAAGGCGCTGGCGCTGGCCGGTATCATGGGAGGCGCCGCAAGTGCCGTCAATGATGCCACGCGCGATATCGTGCTGGAGAGCGCGTATTTTGATCCGGCCGTCATCGCGGGCAAGTCGCGCGAACTTGGATTCGGCTCGGACTCCTCTTTCCGGTTCGAGCGCGGCGTTGATTTTGCGGCGTTACGTGACGCGATGGAACGTGCGACGCGTCTGGTGCTGGATATCTGCGGTGGCAGCGCGGGACCGATCACCGAAGCGATGGCTGAATTGCCCAGGCGCGAGCCGATTTCGTTGCGGATGTCGCGCATCGAGCGCGTGCTGGGGGTAGCGGTCAGCCGTGCGCAAGCGGCGGCTATTTTCAGCCGCTTGGGCTTTACCCATGTCGAAACGGAAGACGGTTTTCGCGTGACACCGCCAAGCTACCGGTTCGATATCGCCATTGAAGAAGATCTGATCGAAGAGGTCGCGCGCGTCCACGGCTATGGCCAGATTCCCGCAAAGTGTCCCGTGGTGGCATCGTCATCGCTCCCGGCCCCGGAGAATAGCCGCAGCGCCTTTGCCATCCGGCGATTGTTGGCGGCACGGGATTACCAGGAGGTTGTGACCTATAGCTTTGTGGATCGCGCCTGGGAACTCGATTTTTGTGACAACCGTGTCGCGATTGCTTTGGCTAATCCCATTGCAAGCCAGATGGCGGTTATGCGCTCAAGCTTGTTTGGCGGCTTGGTGAATACCGTTGCCTATAACCTGAATCACAAGCACTCCCGCGTGCGTGTATTCGAAGTGGGCCGGTGTTTTGTACCGGGTCCCGATGGCACTGTGCAGCCTTGGCGTGTCGGTGGCGCGGCGTGTGGCCATGCCGTTGAAGACCAATGGGGTGCTCAACCGGCACGCCAGGTCGATTTTTACGATGTGAAGGCGGACATTGAGGCGCTGTTTCAGCCGAACCGTTTGACGTTTGAAGCGGCGGCACATCCCGCGTTGCATCCTGGCAAGTCGGCTCGCCTGAAACTGGCCGGAAAGCCCGTTGGCTGGATCGGAGAGTTACATCCGAAATGGCAGCAAAAATATGATTTGCCGGTCGCGCCGGTGCTGTTTGAGGCCAGCCTGGAGGACGTTGCGAACCGCGCGCTCCCGGCGTTCCAGCCGACTTCCAAGTTTCCACCCGTATCGCGGGATTTGGCATTAATTTTTGACGAAAATACCACTTACCAAGCGATTTTTGATGCGGTAAATGCGCAAAAACCGGCTCTCGTTACGGAGTTTGTGGTATTTGACATTTACCGTGGCGCGGGGGTTGAAAATGGCAAAAAAAGTCTTGCATTCAGGATGTTAGTACAGGATACTGATAAAACACTGACCGATGCGGAAGTCGATTCCGCAGTCTCGGAAATCATAAAAATCCTTAGAAATCAGTTCAATGCCAAGCTTCGCTGAAAGGGGAAACATGACTTTAACGAAAGCTGAACTTGCCGACCTTTTGTTCGAAAAAGTGGGCTTTAACAAGCGTGAAGCCAAGGACATGGTTGAGACGTTCTTCGAGGAAGTTCGGCACGCGCTTGAGGCCGGTAAAGGCGTGAAACTCTCTGGTTTTGGTAATTTTCAATTGCGCATTAAACCGCAGCGCCCGGGGCGCAATCCCAAGACGGGCGAAGAGATTCCGATTACCGCACGCCGCGTGGTGACCTTCCACGCATCGCAAAAGCTCAAGTCCATGGTGGAGCAGCGGTACCATGGAAAGTCCCAGTCATAAAACCAAACTTCCGCCGATTCCGGCGAAGCGCTATTTCACCATTGGCGAAGTGAGTGAGTTGTGCGGCGTAAAGCCGCACGTGTTGCGCTATTGGGAGCAAGAGTTCACCCAGCTTAAGCCCGTCAAGCGGCGCGGCAATCGCCGCTACTACCAGCATCACGAAGTGTTGTTGATACGCCGTATACGTGAACTGCTGTACGATCAGGGTTTTACGATCAGCGGCGCGCGTAATCAGCTGGATGAGCTGGCATCCGAGAACACACGGCAGGCCAAGACGCGGCCCGTTACCATTCCTGCTGTAACCGTCGTCAGTGCGGTAGTGGCGAATAACGTCAGTGTCAGAAGGGAAATTCAGGACGTGCTCGAGCTATTGCGGGCCTGATATCCATGTTGAGTCCTTATAAGGCCGTCGCGTATTCGCTTCGGCTTTTTTTGCGCCATGAATAACGTATTTCACCGCGATGCCCGTGTTGAACCGCCCATAGCCGTGGGCGGCGACGGGGCGTATGTGATTGATCGTGACGGTCGGCGTTATCTGGATGCATCTGGCGGTGCTGCCGTGAGTTGTCTGGGGCATAGCCACCCCGCAGTCATCCGCGCCATGAAAGCGCAAGCCGACAAGTTGGCCTACGCGCATACCTCGTTTTTCAGCAGTGAGCCAGCGGAAGCATTGGCGGAATATCTCGTCAACGCATCGGGCAAGGCATTTGAGCGCGTGTATTTTGTGTCAGGCGGATCCGAAGGTATCGAGGCCGCGTTAAAACTTGCACGCCAGTATTTTCTGGAGGCCGGTGAAAGTGAACGCGAACTGTTTATCGGCCGCCGCCAAAGTTATCACGGCAATACCTTGGGTGCCCTCGCGGTCGGCGGCAATGCGTGGCGGCGCGCGCAGTTTGCGCCGCTGTTGATGAATGTGGAACACATCGCGCCGTGCTACGCCTATCGTGATCGCAAGGAAGGCGAGTCTGAAACGGATTATGGACGGCGCGTGGCCGATGAACTCGAAGAAGCCCTGCGACGTGTCGGCGCGCATCGCGTCATCGCGTTTATCGCGGAGACCGTGGTGGGGGCGACATTAGGCGCGGTTCCCGCCGTGCCCGGTTATTTCAGGAGAATACGCGACATCTGTGGTCGCCATGGCATCCTGCTGATACTCGACGAAGTCATGTGCGGCATGGGGCGCACGGGCACCTTGTTCGCCTACGAATCCGAAGGCATCGTGCCTGACATGGCGGTAATCGCCAAAGGGCTGGGCGGCGGTTATCAGCCCATCGGCGCAACGCTGGTATCAAAAAAAATATTCGATGCCGTGCAGGGCGGTAGCGGTTTTTTTCAGCATGGACACACCTATCTTGGACATCCGATGGCTTGTGCAGCCGCGCTGGCGGTGCAACACACCATTCGGGATGAGCGCCTGCTGGACAATGTCGTCAATCAGGGGAGCGTACTGTTGGCGGCGCTAAAAGAAAGGTTCCGTAATCACCCGCATGTCGGAGACGTGCGCGGACGCGGGTTGTTCATGGGCATTGAATTGGTGAAAGACCGGGGCAGCCAGTCCACTTTTGATCCGTCGTTGAAACTCTATCAGCGCGTAAAACGCGAGGCCATGAATCTGGGCCTGATGTGCTATCCGATGGGCGGCACGCTGGATGGCAAACACGGTGATCATATCCTGTTGGCGCCGCCTTACATCGTCACCGACAATCATTTAGCGGAGATCGTGGAAAAATTGTCCGGCGCCTTGGATGCCGCCCTGGCGGGATTGGGCTAACTCGCGGCGCCGGGTGGCTCTGGTATAATTCGCACTTCGGGGCGTAGCGCAGCCTGGTAGCGTACCTGCATGGGGTGCAGGTGGTCGGAGGTTCAAATCCTCTCGCCCCGACCATAAAATCAAAGGGTTCCGTCAGGAGCCCTTTTTCATTTCTGCCCCAGTGTAGCTAAAACGTCACCATTTGTACCCCCCAACAAGGCGTAGCGCCCGCAGACCCGATACCCTGTCCACGTAGCCGGCGAGGTGGTCTGTCGAAAGGTGTGCATACCTCTGCACCCTCTCCGGCGATTCCCACGATCCCAACTCCTGCAGAACATATTGAAGAACAATGGTGACACGGTACCAAAGCAGGCCAAAGTCAAGAAGAAAGTTCGTGCGCGTCTGACACTAGACGACATCACGTATATCCTGAAGCCTCGCGGGCTCTGTGTTTGTAACAAGAACGGCCCATTAGAACGCATCTGTGATTTTGTACGGCCCGTCGCAGACACTACAGCGCCAAGCGGCGATGCGATGGGACGCGAAGTACGGTTCAAGACTATCGACGGGAAAATAAAATTGATATGTTGCCCTCGATCGGATTTGAATACGACAAAATATCATTGAGTCCTGTGCTACGCCAACGAGATTGAATCGGGTGACAGGTCACTCACGCCTGGTGCTGGCGCTGCTTAACAAACAACTCGAATTGCGGGTGAAGCACAAGGGATCTCGTGTTTCGCTTGATCGAACATTGATCGCTTTGCGGGCAAACAATTCTTGCCCGCCCCCAGCGGATGCATCACAAGAATTACCTTCAATCAAAACGTTCCCGCCACCGGTCGTCAATGCAGAGGGGCGATGCCAGGTTGATGGGCAAACCAGGGTCAGATCGCTTTGCGTCCACCAATGATCCTGACCAGGACCATCACGATGGCCACGATCAACAGTACGTGAATGAACCCACCGATGGTGTATGCGCTGACCAAACCCAGCAGCCACAGGATGAGCAAGACAACGGCAATGGTATAAAGCATGATAACGATCCTTTCCTGTGGCGAATCGAATGCCAGGTTCAGACCGGCACGCCACGTGTGAGTTTTGTAATAAAAGGGGGCGGTGCGCGACCTCGCATATGGCGAGGCGCGTTCACCGACTAGTCACGCAGGATTACTTGCTGACCTCATGACCTATGATGCCGCCGACAGCGGCGCCACCCACCGTGCCGATGGTGCTGCCACCGGTCAATACCGCGCCGGCCACGCCACCTATCCCGGCACCAACTGCCGTGTTTTTGTCCTGCTGCGACATCCCGGCACAACCTCCCAGGCCGAGCGCCACCACCACCAAAGCATTGACTGCAAAACTGTGTTTCGTTTTCATTGGAATACCTTTAATTAAATGCAACACTATAAAACTCCCGCTGCGAGGCCATCGGGCGTCTACGAAGCTGCCAGACAACATCACGACGAAAGACCGACATCCGCCAAATTACGCATGGCTGGATTAAAACAGGCGCCTCTGGCGCCACTAAAAGCGGCATCACGCCGGCCTGACTGACCTGGTGCCGCTGGCGATTTACCCGATCTTTGAATCGCAGCCAGTTACCTTCAATCGGATTCCAATTCATTTCGACATCCTTTCGGCTCGTTCCGGCTTGGTGGCTGTTTGCGAATGCGGGTGACATGTTCTCTTTTTGGAGCAACGTGTTTTGCTCGAATCATTGCAGTTTACGTAGCGCAACATCGGTCGTCCGTCTGCTACCACACATAGCTAACGTCCGATGAGTTCGCCGGTCGGCTTAAGGGATTCGATGCGATCACAGATTACTTTTGCGATAGCGAGCAGCGGCGCGCCGAGCAGCAATCCTGAGACGCCCCACAACCAGCCAAAGAAAAGCAAGGCAATAAAAAGCACTGCGGCGTTCACACGCGCAAAGCGACTTTGCAGCCAGGTCATGAAGCCGAGACCGATCATGCCCGCCACAAATAAAGACGTTCCCGCGATGGCCAGCGCATGCAACACCGATCCGAACTGCAGGAATCCAGCCATGCCACTTGCGAATGCAATCAGTGCCGGCCCCAGATAGGGAATAAAGTGCAGCACGCCAGCTGCGATGCCCCAGACAGCCGCGTCCTGCATGCCCAGCGCTTCGAAGGCAAGCCAGGTGCCCACGCCGACCAGTGCGTTCGACGTCAGTGTGGCAAGGAGGTAGCGCTGTACCTGCGTGTCGATTTCGTCGAGTATGCGCACGGTATCCTTCTTGCGAGATAACGACGGTCCCACGAATCCCACCAGCTTGCGGCGGAAATGGTTGCCTGACGCCAGCAGGAAATACGTCAGTAACAAAACGATGGGCGCCTGCGCAATTACGCTTGCAAGCAGCGCGGATTGGGCGAGTGCATAGTCGCTCAGCCAGGTGACGGATTCGGTTGGTCGAGCTGCAATGCGCGTCGCGCCCTTGGTGCCCGCGTCGGCGGCGGCCCCCTGCAATTCGTTCGTGGCCTCCCGCATGTTTTGCAGAGCCGTTGGGCCATTCATGCGCGCGACACTCAGGTTTTTCCGCAGCATGCGGGCGGCCTCCGGCAGCTTTTTGATCACTGCCGCGGCGTCATCGCTCAGTGAAAATAGTCCCCATGACAGGCCGCCAGCAAGCACGGCCAGAATTAATGCAGCACCCACTGGACGCGGAACGCGAAGGCACTTTAGCCACTCGACCAAAGGGCTCAGTGAGTAACTCGCGAGAATTCCGATTAGCAATGGGACGAAGAATGCACGCGCCAGATAAAGCGCGGCAACGATTGCAATCAGTGTCAGCAAGCCAACGGCGATGCCCACCTGTGAATGGTTGCCCGACGCCTCGCCCACCTCGGTAGCGATGGCGGAGGCGGGTGTCCCGGTTACCTCGTCGGGTCCGGGGACGTCATGGCTCACGGAACCGGAGGTAGCGTCCACCGGAACCACGTTATTTGTACGACGGAGTTGCACCGTCGATAACGATTATTTTTTCCCCGGGCCGCCAATTTGCCGCAGTTGCGTGGTTGATCACGCGGGTCGATCCATTGGACATGCGTACAGTAATCTCGTGCCGCATCGCTGAATTGGTTGGTGTTTTATTCCCGTCAACCGTCCATGGTGGACCCGCCGGCTCGACGCCGGGCCCCCTGTTTTGCTCGCTGATTTTTCGCATCGCCACAACACGGCCGCATTCAGTGCACGTGCCATACACACGCCCCTTGGCTATTGCCCGATGTGGCGCGGTCGCCGCGGCCATGGCTACCGCCCGCGCCGATGCCACGTCTGGTTTTTGCGGCGTGAGGATGGGGGTGACACCACCGGGGGGGGGGCGGACAGCCATCCCTTGAAGGCCACGATCCCTGCAGTGCCAGACAACACCACGGTAATGCCCATAAGCATTGGCGTCAGGTAGCGAAACTGGCGGGACTGCGTTTTCATGTGGAATGAAACATCACCATTGCCCATGCCTGGGCATTAACGCTTCGCCGCCATAAATCCGATCAGCGCACTGGCTGCGACCGCAATACCAATTACGATCCACGGATTGCCATGCACGTAATGATTGGCCGTGGTCGCCGTGCGTCTTGCTTTGTCGACTGCCGGCCGTGACGCATCAAACGGCATTTTCTTTGCGCCGCATAACGTGTCATCCATTTTTTCCCGCGCTACCGCGATGCCCGCGCCCGATGCATTTGCAGCGGATTTAAGCAGATCTTCGCCATCGGCAATAACCGTTTTGATATCACCGACTATCTTGCTTTTGGCCTGATTGAATTGTTCGATTGTTTGTTCCATGATCGAGGCATCCTTGATTGAAATGTCACTCCGCAAGTGCGGGGCGTTGTTTGATGCGTCGAGTATCTGCGACCAGTCGCGCGCGGTCTGTGTGATGGCACACATTCAGAACATGATTTCAGGCATGCACCGTGCAGGTAGCAATGCGGCTGCACCAAGCGGTCAGGGTGCGCGACACGGGGCATTCGCCGCGGCGGATTTGCGGCGTGACGACGTCTGTTAAACGGAGGCGGGACCTTCCTGGCGGTACTGTGCGTCTGACAGCAAGCGGCTCATTTCCCTCTTCACCACGGCATAGCACTCGCACGAGCGCTTTTCCAGTCCCGAACGATTCATCACCGCAACGTGCCCACGGCGGTAACGAATGAATCCCGCAGCCTGCAATTCTCCAGCGGCCTGCGTAATGCCTTCGCGCCGCACACCAAGCATGCTGGCTATCAGTTCTTGGGTGATGACTAGTTCGCGTGCGGGAGCGCGATCAAGGGTCAGCAATAGCCAACGGCACAATTGCTGCTCCACTGTATGATGTCGCATACAGGCTGCGGTCTGGGTCATCTGTGTCATCAGTGCCTGGGTGTAGCGCAGCAGAAGGCGCTGCATCAGGCCTGCGCGATTGAATTCCTGCTTGAGCAGGCGCCCCTCAAGCCGGTATGCATGGCCCGCGGTCTGCACCACTGCGGAACTGGGCGTGGTGTTGCCTCCCATAAACAGCGCAACGCCAACCATGCCTTCATTGCCAACACCGGCGGCTTCGGCTGAAGCGCCAGACTCCATGACATAGTGCAGTGACACGATGGCGGTGGTGGGAAAATAGGCGTGCCGCAATTGCCCGCCAGGCTCATACAGCATGTCTCCGAGCAGCATCGGCACCATTTCCAGGTGTGGTGACAGGCGTTCGAATTCCGCCGTAGGTAACGCGGCAAGCAGATGGTTTTGACTTGGGCTGTGGGGGGATGACATCGCTAGCAGACAGGAATCCGCATTCTATAGTGTTGCCGCGAGTTCCACACCGATGCCGCGATAACCGATGAAGCGGCTGTAGGCATTGAACATCGGTTCTCCGCTGACTCTGAATCGTTGTATCGAACCATCGTCATTGACGCGACTGAAGACGAAATCGAGGAAGGGCAGCCGCGCCGTTATGTTTGCCCGAAGTGTTTCCCGATCGCTTTCGTTCCAGCCCTTGGCATGCATGTCGCCGGTTTTACCCTCCTGGGAAGCGGCCTGAATACCGAGCATTTCCATCACCGGGCCGAATACCTTAGTGAATTTGCCGTTTTCATCTTGTTCCCAGTACCAGTCCGATGCCAGCTCGGTCAGGCTTTTGTACCGTGCCTCGCTTTCGCGTAAGTCAGCGGTCCGTTCCTGCACCTTTTTTTCGAGTTCCTTGTTGTAATTATCGAGCTTCCTGTAAAGCAGGCGCACTTCCAGCATGTTGTGGATACGCGTCTTGACTTCGATCAGGTCGAACGGTTTGCTGATGAAATCCTTGGCACCGGCTTGCAGCGCTCGCAGCTTGTGGGCCGGTTGTGCGGTAATCACCAGTACCGGCAAGTAACCCTCTGCATCGTCGGCTTTCAGTGCGTCCATCACCTGAAAACCATCCATGCCGGGCATTTGCAGATCCAGAAGAATCAGGTCGTAAGGGTTCTTCCGATGGAGTACACAAACTTCCTGAGGATTCATGGTCGAGGCCACGCGGGTATAGCCTGATTCGCGCAGTAATTGTTCAAGCAGGCTGATGTTGATCGCTTGATCGTCAACAATCAGGATGCTGGCGTTCAGAATATCAGACGCACTCACTATCATATTTTTGTCTCTTGATTTAAACGGACGGCTTGTGTTTTCGCGAAACTGAACGCAGTGTCCAGTGTATCCAGGAACTCATTGACCTTGATCGGCTTGGTTAGGTAGCGGAAAAATCCCGCCTCCAGGCCTTTTTCGATATCGCGAGGCATCGCGTTGGCGCTAAGTGCAACCACCGGAATGTGCGCGGTCGTCGGGTTGTCCATGAGGATTTGCAGCGCCTGGATACCGCTGATGCCGGGTAGATTGATGTCCATGAGGATCACATCCGGCTGGGACTTGGACGCCATTCTGATGCCGGTCATACCGTCGCGCGCGCTCAGCAAATGAATTTCCGGCCGACGCGCGATGATGTCTTCCACCAGCAGCAGATTTGCCGGGTTGTCCTCGACGTAGAGTAAGGTGTGCAACTGCGCACCGATGGCGTCGTGCGTCTGAGTGGCGGCAGCGGGTGTGACTGCGCAGGCTGCCAATTGTGGTTCCGCGGTGAGATTCAATTCGATCCAAAATTCGCTGCCCTTTCCGACAGCGCTTTCCACACCGATCGCACCGCCCATCAATTCGATTAGCTTCTTGCTCATTACCAGACCGATGCCCGTGCCTTGTGCGGCATTCGCCTCCTGCCCCAGGCGATTGAACGGCTGGAACAGTTGCGCAAGTTGCTCGGCTGACAATCCTGCGCCACTGTCCTTTATGCGCACGCGTATGCGTCCGGGGGCGCTTGCGCTGCAGTCGACGGTTACCGTTCCGCCTGCGACATTGTATTTAATAGCGTTGGAAAGCAGGTTGATGAGAACCTGCTTGACGCGAGTGCGGTCGGCGTTGACATACACCAGGCACTCGCCTTGGAGCGAGGGAAACACCACGGTTACGCCACGCGTCTGCGCCTGCGGCTCAATCATGGCATGACATTCATGCATGACGTCGTTCAGCGACATCGGTTCCATGGACAGCGACAGCTTGCCGGACTCGATCAGCGCGAGATCGAGGATTTCGTTGATCAGGGTCAACAAATACCATCCCGCCTTGAGAATCTGGTCTACGCTGCGCTTCTGCGATGTCGTTGGCGACGGCGAACCGGAATCTATCAGCTGGGCGAAACCGAGGATGGCGCTAAGCGGCGTGCGCAACTCGTGGCTCATGCTGGAGAGAAACTCCGATTTCGCCAGGTTGGCTTTTTCTGCTATCGCCATGGTGCGCTCGAGCTCTGCATTTTTGTCGTGCAGTATCTGATCCAGGTGTTTGCGTTCGGTGACGTCGCGGAACACCAGCACGGCGCCGACCACCTTGCCGCTACGGTCGCGAATGGGCGCGCAACTGTCGGCGATATGGCACTCCGTGCGGTCACGTGCAATCGCTATGGTGTGATTGGCCAGACTGAGCGTTGTTCCGTTCGCCAGTGTTTCCCGTACCGGAACAGGGTAGGGTTCACGGGTGTCCGCGTGAATGATTTGAAAAACATCTTCCACCGGGCGATTGAAGGCTTCGACCCGCGTCCAGCCGGTAAGCCTTTCGGCAAGCGGGTTCAGCAATGTCACGCGCCCGTTAGCGTCAGTGGCGATCACCGCATCGTCGATGGAATCGAGCGTAACCGCCAGCCTTTCCTCGCTGATATGCAAATTGGAGTTGGTCGACTGCAGTTGTTTGTTCACGTCTTCCTGAATGCGGAGCAAATGCCGGGTTTCCTGATGAATCAAAGCTTTAAGCCGATGCTGCGTTTCCCGATACGCGAGGTATGCGAACACTACGGCAAGCAGCAGCGCGAGCAGGCAGATGCCGACAATGATGGCAAACATTTGATGCATGTTCGAATCGAACAAGGCATGTTGCTGCCCCAGCGCCTGTGTTTCTGCCTGGATAAAACTACGCACCTCGGCACGAATCAAATCCATCGTCTGCCTATCCCGGGCTTTGGATACCTTATCTATGACCGCGGGCAAGTCCTGGCGGCGGCGCAGTTCGATGATTTCTGACAACTCCTTCAGGCGGACATCCATTAGCGGCGCCAGTGTGTCGAGGTGTTTCAGGGAGGGGCTGCCGTAGGTGCGTGAGCGCAAATCTTGCATTTGGTCGCGGATTTGGCCGGGCGCCAACAAATAAGGTTGCAGAAAGCGCTCGTCGCCGGTGAGTGCGAAACCGCGTTCGCTGGTCTCGGCGTCGACCAGGTTACCCAGCAAGGCATCGGCGCCATTAATAGATGCGGCGATTTGCTTGCGCGCCTCGGAAGCTGCCTCAATCTGATTGAAAGTCCAGAGCGACGCCAGCGCTGCCAGCGCGACCAGCAAGGTTGCGGCAATATAAGCAACGATAATTTTGTTAACGCCTTTCAATGGGGGATTACCTTTTGCGTGGCGGCGATTTGAGCATTGACGCGTCCCGATTCGGACATGACCGGCCTCGATGTGTAGCCTGCAATGTTTTTGAAGCTCCAGTCGCCACCATGTGTGGCAATCCGAGCAGGGCGAAACGCGGTTGATTAATATCGCACCTTTGTGCCGGCATCTGTGCGCTAAAGCACATAAGTGCTTAAGACCGATAAAACGGAAGACCGTATTCGATGGTTACTTGCCGGCAAATGGCTCGTGTTTGCGCAATCGGTTGCGTTTTAGCTCGGCCATGCCTTAAAAGTCATTTTAAAACATATAGTTATGGGATGCTGTGTTTTGGCGCTGGCGACTGTCGCATCGTGGGTGCAACCCATCTTCAAGCCGTCGCTGATTCACCAATCAGATCGCCTTCGCTCTCGCACGCGTGCTCGACAGAATGATCGGTAAGGTAGTGGTTGAAGCAGGTGTTTCATGGGCAAGGCGTCGTGTGCGATACAGCCGGCTATCAAGGACTAGTCGTTAGCGGTTTCGCACCAGTCACTTCAATGTGCACGCGGCGGTCGGGCTGCAAGCAGGCTATAACTTTGATGCTCTGCGGGCCTACGCACTCACCGGGACGAGTGACTGGCTGCGTCTCACCTTTGCCTTCCGCCTTGACGCGACTCGCTTCAACATTTCTGCTCACCAGATAGTCCTTCACTGCGTTGGCGCGGCGCTCCGAAAGCTTTTGGTTGTAGTCATCGCCGCCGAAACGATCAGTGTGGCCAGTCACGAATATCGACTGGAACTGCACGCCGCTGAGCTGGTTTACGAAACCGTCCAGCGCCGCCATGCCTTCGGGCTTGAGCACCGACTTGTCGAAAGCGAACAGCGTGTCTGCCGAGAAATTGATGGCCTGTGGCGCCATCTTGGCCGGTGCGAACGCAGGTGCCGGTGGTTTTACGCTTTTCGAGGGTGGCGGAGCTGTAGCGGCCACCTTGGGCGCAGGCGCTTCGGCTTGCGTGGCGACGGGATCGCACGACGCTACTGCGCGCTCCGGTGTCCAGTCTCTGGTGCGCCAGCACAGACCCGTATTAGGACTGGTGACGATGTTGTTACCGTAAGTATCGACCAGGTAGCCCTGGTTCTTCGAGTCTTGCGCAAAAGACATACCCGCTACGAATGCTGCGACGCTGCCGGCGAGGATTAGTGTGTTTGTTTTTTTCATGTTTGTTGCTCCCTTTATTAGTTTAAAGCCTGCCGGTTAGCAGCATGATAAGGACCACGAGCACCAGCAAACCAACAAGTCCGCCGGGTGCGTAACCCCAGCCCTTGCTGTGCGGCCAGCTCGGAATGACGCCGGCAAGGACCAGAATCAGGACAATCAAGAGTATTGTTCCTAACGACATTTTATTTCTCCTTGTTTTTCCGCTCGAGACGTCAGGGCGGCATATCTTTGTTACGGGCTATTCCCGGAGCAGAGATTGTCAACTCTAATGTTGGCGTGTTCTGTTCGGTGTCGTACAAACCGTGACGTTGAATTCTGTGTGCGTTATCGCACAGAGCAGGCATTGTTTCCCGGGTAACTAGTGGTCTTTGCATATGCAACTGTCTTCGATCAACCGACACACAACCAGGCAAGGGTTAACGAATCATGAAAGCCATACTTATTACCGGAGTAGTATTGATAGTGATGGGAGCAGTCATTCTCGGCTTTGATCACTACAGTTACACCTCGAACGACAAAATTCTGCAGATCGGGCCACTCACGGCAACCGCCCAACAGTCGCATACGGTGTCGTTGCCGCCGATTCTCGGCTGGCTGCTGATAGGTGGCGGCGTATGCGCGATCGCGTTTGGCCTCTGGTCGAAAAAAAACTGAAATAAATTGTTAGTCTCGTTTCACTACGAAAGGATTTAGTCATGAATATCACAATAGGCCTTGGCCCCCTGATCTCGCTGATCGCGGGAATTCTCATACTTATCATTCCCCGGTTGCTGAACTATATCGTCGCGATTTATTTGATCGTCATCGGCTTGATTGGGCTTTTCGGCCTAGGCCAATTTCATATCTGATTTTCCGTAGCTGCTGTCTCTGGAATTCCATCGATGCTGGTGACCCTTCACAGCAAGGCATGGGGCAGCATCACCCTGTTCGGAGAGGTGGCGGTAACGCTGCTGAGGATGATGGGACATAGTGGCACGGTACCCGGCGCGCTGCGTGCGGCCGATATTCGTTCGGCACTTACGCGTCTGCAACGAGCGCTGGATGTCGCCATACCTCAAACACAGCGAAACCAAAACGTTGAGCCGAGTTCAAGCGATTCGGTCGCACCGCCAGCGGGGCTAAAAACACGAGCAGGACCGTTGATTCAGATGCTGTCTGCAGCGTCTCTGCAGGAATGCGATGTCATGTGGGACAACGATCATCCCGTGATTTAGCGATCGCGGCGTGGCTGTGCGCGCTAATCAACATTTTTCCAAGACGAGCCAATACGAAAAGCGGCGCGTTACCACCAAAGTGACAATCGCGCCGCCAATACCAACTTGTTATTTCAGTTTAGCGTGCCGGAGGTGAGGGCGGAACAATGATCACGGTGTCGCCACCGGTTTTGCCACGCTGGCCTTGGGCACCGGTATCGCCGGTGGAGCCAGTTGCCCCCGTACTTCCTATGCTCCCAGTGAATCCCGGTGAGCCCTTGGCGCCTGTTGCACCCGCATCTCCCGTGGAGCCTGTTGCCCCGGTTGACCCCGTGGAGCCGGTTGATCCTGTAGCACCGGCAGGACCTGCCGGGCCGGGCACCGGTACTGGTACGGTAACCACTGCGGGAGTCGTGACGACGGTTGGTCTTTCACAGGCGCTCAATGACAGCGCCAGCAGTACTGCTGCAAACATTTTTGAGTATTTCATGGTAATCCCTTTTTAATTATCAGACGAAACCCGTTCACCTGAACAGGTTTGCGGTCATCTGAAGCTGCAGTTACACAATACGCGACAGGCCCTCACATTTCGGTGCACTGGCGTACACAACGCCGTCATTGCACGCCTGACCGTTCAAACAAACCAGCTCCGGCAATCCGGAGGCGAGTTCGTTCGAGTTACTGTCCTACTTTCCAGTAAAGATCGACGCGATCCCATGCTGCCCGCGCTGCCGGCCGTACCTCTAACCAGCCGGGGGCGTGTTCGCCTTTGGTACTTTCGTAATGTGCTTTCATCTCGGTTTCTATCACCTCGAACTTTTGGCCGTGGTGCCTCACTCTACCTTCCCAGCCGGCACGAAATGCCGGCGCATAAAACTCAAAGGGTTTGCCCACCGTATAGTAAGGTTCACGGATGAACGTCTCCCGCCAGTATTCTTCTTCAGCAGTGGGGTTAACAGCTTCGGCTGCGCTCTTGCCCGCCAAGCCACCCGAAATTGCGCCAACTGCGGCGCCGATCACACCGCCAATCGGTCCGCCCATGGCCAGCCCCACGGCCGCCCCGGCTAAGCCGCCGGATGTCGCGCCCGCGGCTGTGCCAACCGGGTGAGCACCTGGTGTACCGCTGATAGGGTCGCGGTTCAGATCATCCTCGTTGGCTACAACTTTCTTGGTAATTACTTCCGTCATGTTGATGCTCCTTCACCGATTACCGGCGTTTTAAGTTGACTGCTATAGGGGATTTGAGAACTGCATGATCTTTCTCATTTGCGTCTGCGCAGAGGCTCCAATAATCTGGAACGCGCCGGGGAGAAACATTCGAGAACTCGCCATTTGCATGACGACGTACATACTGTCGCACTGGCAGCACGATCGTTCGGTGCGATTGCGTACATTCGTCAGCAAGGAGCGGAGTTATTTTTTCGAGTGTCGGTACGTATTTTTTACTGTTACCGGTCGACCAGCACGACCGATACTCCGTCGTGCTTGAGCTTCTTGCCCATGGGCAAATTCAGATACGGCCCAGCGTCATCCGGGGTAAAGCCATATGCAAAACTCATCTCGCCACGGCGGAACTTGGCGATACCATAGCCGCTATACACGCCCAAACGCTGAAATTGGAATGCCGCGGTCGTTCCATCACTACAGCGCAGTTGACCCGAACCACCTTTGTCGGCGCTGGAAGTGAACTCCCCGACGCATGTGTGGGCCGGATTTTTTTGCGAACGAATGGCGAGAGTTCCGGCTCCATTTAAGTGGCCTTCTGCCTCACCCACGAACACATCCTCAGCTACTATCGCAATGACCGCACCGGTCGCCGAAAACAAACCGGCAGCCGCCGGTGTTACCGAGCCTGTTAGCCCGATAAGAATCGCAAGTATCGTCGTACGCATTTTGCACATGGAGATTGCCTCTGATTGAGTTTGCCGGATCAATTATTGCGTTGCTTTTGGGAACGCACCGTTTGTTGTCGCACGGACGGAGAAGCAAATCGCGCAATCAGCCTCTCTCTAAGAGAGGTCGCGTTTCACAGGTTGATGTCATTTGATCCGCCGCGCGGCATTGCGCGCGCGTATCAGCCTGGCGCAAGCGACTATCAGCGACGCGTGGGGTCGTTTGGGCGTCTGTCCTTGCTGTCAGGAACACCGTCGCCGTCCTTGTCCCAACGTGAGGGTTGGTAGTGCCAGCCGCCACCGCCTTTACGCTCGGCCCACGAGGGCTGGTGGTAGCGATAGCCGGAACGGTCACTCTGCCAGTTGCCGGGCACCCAAACGTGTCGGTTGGTTTGCCATTGCCAATGGCCACCCGACCAGATATAGCCTGCACGCGGCTCAGGTATGACTTCGTAACGTGGGGGCGGCGGGCCGTAATTCAACACAATTCCGACTTGGGCAAAACTCGGGAGCGGCGTTACTGCGGCACCGATCATTCCTGCCGCAAACAATGCTGATACCAGAACTTTTTTCGTATACATAATTTCTTCCTAAACGCCATCGAGATGGATTGCAAAAGCATGGCTTGACGGCATGCAACCGTGCTGTGATCGACGCGCTGTGCAATCAAATTCAAGCGCGTGCAAGCGCTTTGCCAGCGCGGGCCTGCGGACAGTCGCTGCTGGCACATGTGCATATTGGGCGGATAACCATTGCCGTTCTGTGCGGTTGCGTACGTTCCACGTCAATAACGAAAAGCATTATTGTCGTTTGTGATGACATTGCTAGCGGGATCGCTTGTTCCTCGACCCATAACGTACGAGCGGTACGATCGTGCGTGCCGCTTAGTACGATTTATTACTTCACTTACCGGATCAGACAAGCGGCAATGCGGCGCGGTTGATTTCATTCAATCGCAACGGCCGGTCGGAGAGTTTGCAATCGGCTTTCGGTCAAATCATTCCATTGCTCTTTGACATTCACATCGAATTGTTTAGAGCTGTATTCGGTGCGATGCCAGTTCCTGTTGATCGCCTTGCGGCGAGTTGGCAATCGGACTCCAAGGTTGCGTGCTGCGAAACATCAGCGTCGAGGGCATCAATTGTTCCGTAAGGTATGTCGCTTTGCGCAGGATGCGCTTTGCGTTTCCACACACCCGCAGAACAAGTGCCATTCTTGTTGCCCGCGAACTCGAATGTATATGGCAGCCCCGTTGCACATGCGGCGCTTGCCAGTGATGCGTGTGCCAACGCACAGACGGTGTCCCTGTCGCCAGGTAATCTGCGGCCATTGCGTGAATTGCACGCGATGATCGCATCTAGTAGAGCAACGGTCTTCAGGCTGGACACATAACTGCAACGCCTGACGCCCGACTGTCTAATCGAAACTATTTTCAGGAGATATTAATGAATACAATTATGAGAAACGCGCTGGCTGCGGCCGGATTGATACTTGCCACGCAAGCGGCAGCACAGGTCACGTTCTATGAAAATGAAGGTTTTCAAGGCCGGACTTTCACGGCGAACCAACAGATCGACAATTTCCAGCGCCAAGGTTTCAATGATCTCGCGTCATCGGTCGTGGTTGTCGGCAACCGCTGGGAAGTCTGCGAAGATGCCCGCTTTAATGGCCGCTGTGTGGTGTTGCGTCCGGGCCGTTACCCTACGTTATCTGCCATGGGCTTGAACGACCGCATATCCTCGGTGCGCAGTGTGAATGCAAATGCGCAGATTGACGACCATCGATATGCGCCAATGCCCGCGCCCACGGCGCCGCAAATCACTTTTTTCGAAAGCGAAGGATTTCAGGGCAGGAATTTCACGACCAACCAGGAAGTCCGCAATTTCCAGCGCTATGGTTTTAATGATCGGGCCTCTTCGGCCGTAGTTCTCGGCGACCGTTGGGAAGTTTGCGAAGACAACCGTTTCGGCGGCCGCTGTGTGGTGTTGCGTCCCGGACGTTACCCGTCGCTGGCCGCCATGGGCTTGAACGACCGCGCCTCATCAGTGCGGACGGTGGCCCGTGCCGCGCGCATCGAAGATAATCGTTATGCACCCGCCCCTGTCGCTGCCTACGACAATCGTCGCCGCTACAATGAGAGGGTGTACGAGGCCGATGTCACCTCCGTTCGCGCGGTAGTGGCCGATTCGGGTCAACGCTGCTGGGTCGAACGCGAGCAGGTTATACAGGAACAACGCAGCACCAACGCCGTTCCGGGTGCAATCGTCGGCGCCATCATCGGCGGCGTGCTGGGACATCAGGTCGGCGGCGGAAGCGGGCAGAAAATCGCCACCGTTGGTGGTGCAATCGCTGGCGGCGTAGTGGGCGCCAACGTAGGCGCCAGGAGCGGTGGCCAACAAACAGCCGCGCAGGACGTCCAGCGTTGCGAGACGGTGCAGGGCCAAGCCCGACCCGCCTACTGGGATGTCACCTACAACTTCCGCGGACAGGATCATACCGTGCAGATGACAACGCCCCCCGGCTCTACAGTCAGGGTCAACGCTCAAGGCGAGCCGCGCGCGTAGCCATCGGATTTAATTAAACGGCGCATAGATTTATGCGCCGTTTTTTTTCGTACAGGCTGCAAACAATGACTCTCACATGCAACAGCCCGGCACCGCCAGCCTTGCACGAATTATTCTCGCGGCGCGCTCAGTTGGTAAAGACAAGATTTGCTTCGTTGCCGCGTAAGGGCGATTTAGTTTGCTTCATCTGCGCACGAATTGCATCGGACAGCGCCAATGCCGACTTCTAAGCCGCGTCGGCACCTTAAAGAACCTCTGTAGTCATCGCGTTCTCGCGATCGAGATTTTTCTGCCGCATTAATTGCAGGTTGGAAAGTGCGAATTGCGCCTGCTGGTTCAATAACTGCGCGCGATCACCGTCAACTTTGGCCTGGTATACCGAGGGATCAATCTCGGCGAGCAGTTGTTTGGCTTTGACGACCGCGCCAACATCCACCAGTAGTTTCTTCACCTGACCGGAAACCTGCGTACCGACATCTACGAAATGCTTGGGCTGCAGCGTGCCGGTCGCAGTGACGGTGTCTTCGAGATCACCGCGTTGCGCCACGGCAGTAATGAGACTGTCAGTGTCGTTGTCCTGGCCAAACATGAATTGCCACACGTAGTAGGCACCGACAGCCACTAGCGCGCACGCGGCAAGTATCAGCAACCAACGGGCAGTTGCGGGCAGTTGCGCGCGCGGGTCGGGCGACTGGCCGGGCTATCGTTCTTTACAACTGCGGGAGTTTCGGTGTCCAAGTTGATAATGCCCTGTCAGTCAGTTGCTGCGCGTTTGCGGGTGTCAATAGCGCGGAAACAGCGTGGGATAATATTATATAAATATTTGTTTTAAAACACTTTTTGTTATTTTTTTGCAATTTGTGGCGCAGGTTCGATGGTTGTATTAATAACTGGAACTGTGACGCGATTAATGAAGTTTCACAAATTCACCGTGCGTGGACAACGCTTCCGGGCAAAACTGGGGGAGCGTAAAACCGTTTGCCGGGTCGTTTACCGCCTCAATAGCTATCACTGGCGGCGACGATTTAATCGTTCCGAACATCGTGGCAAATGAGACGTCGGCGGCATCGCGTCAAGTGCCAATTCTGACCAAACCCATCGGCGGCGAGACCCCGGTCGGCTCGAACAAATACCATTTGTCGCCAAGAAACACCTCGACATAAGCGTGAAAGTCGGTCGGTCCCATCGCCGGGTCCGCACCATAATCGATGCCTGTGACAAAACGTGCGGGAATATTCACCGCCCGACACAACGCGATCATCAGATGTGCAAAATCGCGGCATACGCCAACCTGCTCAATAATCGTATCGACCGCCGAGGTGCTGCCGTTCGAACTACCGGATAAAAATTGTGTCCGATGACGCACCCAGTCGAGGATTGCCTGCACCCGCCAATAGCCTTGCCGCAGATGACCGAATTCCCGCGTCGCGAATCTATGCAGCCGGTCGGATTGGCAATAGCGGCTTGGATAGATATAGGGGAGTACTTCGGGCGGCAAATTTGCAATCGGGACTTCCTCGAGCCGCCCGGGTGATTCGGTGTGATGTGCGATATCGACGGTCGCGTCATAGTGCACCGCCAGCAGCCCGGGCTCGGCCTTTAGCCGCATGTAGCGCGTGCCATAGGTTGGATCGGTGTAAATCAGCGGCGCGATCGGCTGACTGAGATTGAGTTGCTCCTCCACCACCGACTGGCAGCGCGTCTGCGCGGCATGGATATTCAATATGAAATCGCTCGCATAATCGACGATTTCATAATTAAGATCAATGGAGAATTTTAGTCTGATCATGTTTGGAAAAAATGGCAAACCTTATGTGATGTTCTGCTCGGGCGAATGTGTCCCGGGAACGTAAGCTACCTTTTGCGCCGGTTGTGGCGAGAAGCAATGTAAAGGGTAGGCGCGCCCGGCAACACTGACGACATTTATTTGATGCGCATGTCGTTCTTGACACCCACCACGCCTTCGATGCTGCGTGTGACGCGGACAGCTTGGGACCTGGCCGCATCTGAGCTTACAAAGCCGCTGAGCTGTACCGTGCCCTTGTAGGTCTCGACGTTAACCTCGGTGGCTTTGACAAGCGGATCTTCCACCAGCGCCGCCTTCACTTTCGTCGTGATCCAGCTGTCGGTGACATATTCACCGGTACTTTCCCGTGTCGCGGTGCCGGCGCAACCGAGAATCGATACGAATGCGATGGCGAGGAATAATGCAGATGCTTTTTTAAGATGTTTCATGTTTGATTCTCCAATTGTGTAGTTAAGTTGTGCCCGTCAGGTGATAAGCCGTAAACGAGACGGCTATTGTTATCCCTTCCTTTGCCGCTCTCTGTGCGGTATCAAACACACATCTTGTGTGCGCCAGCGCACAGCATTTTTCCCGGGTGTGCGGATAATCAACGCCACCTGCAGCAACAACCAACCCTGGAGCCTCCTACATGAAACGATTACCCGAATTGAAAAAATCAGTGCTTGCGCGCGGACTCGCCGTGACGTTGCTTGGCATGGCAACGCTAATGTCATTCGCAAGCGCCAACGATGCCGTCATCCAGAACAGTGGCGGCGTGACTTACATTTCAGGCGGTGTCGGTCTGGAGTCGATTGACCAGCTCACCGCAATATCCGGAGATTTCAATCTCAAGCTCGTGTTCGCCTTGAGTTCCGGCGTCTACGTGAGTGCGGTGAGAGTTGTCATCGCGGATACAGCAGGTAAAACGCTATTGAGTACCGCATCCGACGGCCCTTGGTTTCTGGCCAAGTTGCCAGCCGGTAACTATCGAATCGTGGCCACTTTTGCCGGCACTGCGGTAACACGTCAGGCCACCGTTGGTGCGGCAAAGCTGAGTGTCATCAACATGCGCTGGGCTTCCGAGTAACTATCCTTGCGCCTCAAATTGAAGGCCGATTTGCCGGCGCAGGAACTCCTTGCGCTTCATATCGAGATAATCACCTTTTTCCATCTCATGCAACTGCCGCGGATAACGTTCGATACCCGCGAACCAGTCGCGCATGCTTTTTTCAAGTCGCGCCGATGGTGGTACGGATAAAGCCCCAAGATAAGCTTCGATGGCGAGGTAATAGCGTAAGCTCCCCTGAATTGCGG
>DHVE01000149.1 GCA_002412495.1 Betaproteobacteria bacterium UBA5216 | reverse complement strand
AAGGCCGCCCCGTGTATACGGTCATACCCTACGGCTCGGCCTACGCGGCGTTTTTGTGCGGCGTCACGGTGGCCACGGTGTTGAACGCGCGGGCGCGTTCGGGCCTGGGGCAGCGCGTGGAGATACCGCTATTCGACGCGACCTTTACCGTGGTCGGCGCGCGTGGCCTGCTGGTCAATGGCAAATCGGTGCCCGAGGCCGAATTCGACTGGAGCCGGCAACTGCCCTGCAAGGACGGACGCTGGCTGATGTATGTCGCGAACAACAAGAAATTCGAGGCGTTCATCAAGAGCATCGGCATGGACAAATGGCGCGACGCCAAGCTACCGCCGAAAGAACTCGCGCAAAAATTCGACGAAGTGATGCGCACGCGCACCGCCAAGGAATGGGAAGACATCATCGCGGACATCGGCTCCGAGGGCGTGATCTGCCACTCCAGCGCGGAATGGCTGCAACACCCTCAAGCGCTGCAATCGAAAATCATCGCCGACTACGATGATCCCGAACTGGGCCGCTTCCGAGGCCCCGGCATCAATGCACGCCTGTCGGCCACGCCGGGCGCGGTGCGTCTGCCACGCCCGAAGACGGATGCGCATCGCGCGGAAATTATCAACGAACTCGCGGCGCGTAAGTCCGCGCCCTCGTCGGACGGCAGTGAAGTGCTGCGTTCGGCACTGCAAGGCGTGAAGGTGGTGGACCTGTGCATCGTGCTCGCCGGCCCCACCTGCGGACGCACGCTCGCCGAATTCGGCGCGGATGTCGTCAAGATCGACAGTCCGCACCGCGGCACCGTACTGCGGCACAATGACATCAATCGCGCCAAGCGCAGCATCCTCATCGATCTCAAAACCCAAGAGGGCCTGGCGATTTTCTGGAAGCTGGTGGATCAGGCCGACGTGGTGTTGCAAAACTTCCGCAGCGGCGTGGCGGAGCAACTCGGCATCGACTACGAACGCGTGCGTGCGCGCCGGCCCGATATCGTTTACGGTTCGATGAATACCTTCGGCCACCTTGGCCCGTACGCCAGCCGTCCCGGCCATGAACAAATCGGGCAAGCCGTGTCGGGCATGCAAGTGCGCTTCGGCTCGACCAAGCCCGCCACCGCGCCCTTTGCCGCGAACGATTACGGCACCGGGCTGATGGCCTGTTATGGCGTGGCGCTGGCCCTGCTACACCGCCGCCGTACCGGCCAAGGGCAATTCGTAGACAGCGCACTCGCCTACACCGCGACGATGCTTCAATCCGCGCTGTTGCAGGATTATCCCGGCAAACAATGGAATGAACCGCACGGTCAGGAGGCCACCGGCAGCGGGCCGCTGAATCGCCTGTATCAAACCCGCGACGGCTGGCTGTTTCTCGCCGCACCTGATGGCAATCTCGCGCAGTGCGCTGAACTCAAAGACCTCGCCGGTTTACCGGATGCGAACCTCGAACGCGAACTCGAAACACGCATGCGCGACCGCGATGCCGCCACCTGGGTGGCGCTGCTCACCCAGGCTGGCATCGGCGCCCACCGCGTGGTGCCCAGCCTCCCCGAATTGATGACCGATCCGCTGGTGCAAGCGCGCGGCCTCGCGGTCACGCGCGATCATGAAGGCTTCGGGCCGATCACCACCACCGCGCCCGGCGTAAAGCTCTCGCGCACGCCGATGGACATTGGTCGCCCAGCCGCCAAGCCCGGATCCGATATCGCCAGCGTACTGGCGGACATCGGCATGAGCGGCGAACTCGACCGATTGATCCGCGAAGGCGTCGTTGCGGTGGAGGGCGTGAAGGCAGGTTGCTGACTTCACATCCGTCAATCCGGCGCGCTTCAACGGGCGCGCAGACCCGCATCCCTGACGAGTTTGGATAGCGCGGTAATTTGCTCGCGCAAAATAACGTCGTATTCCGCCGGCGTGCTGGGCGCGGGCGTCAGACCGATGAACTGCAACCGCTCGCGCACATCCGGCAGATTGATGACGAGCGCGATGTCCTTGCTGATCTGGTTCAGAATGGGTCGCGGCGTTTTCGCCGGCGCCAGCATCGCAGAGGAGGATTCCGGCTTTTTAAATTCGGCCAATGTTTCGCCCAGCGTCGGCACATCGGGCAGCGCCGGTGACCGTTGCGGTGTATTCACCGCCAGCGCCAGCAACCGCCCGTCCTTGATAAACGGCAGCACAGGGGCGAGGCCCGCAAAACAATACTGCGTGCGTCCGGCCAGCGTTTCGATCACCACATCCGATCCGCCCTTGAACGCCACGTTGACCACTTTGATGCCGGCCGCAAAACGAAATTTTTCGCCATTCAGATGCGACGCCAGCCCTGCGGCGCCCGATGCATAAAGCAATTTGCCGGGCTGTGCCTGCGCCAGCGCGATCAGTTCTTTCACGGATTTGATGCCCAGCGCGGGCGCCGCCGCGAGCGCCTGCGTGGTAAAGCCGATCTGCGTCACGCCGGCGAAATCCTTGATCGGATCGTACGGCAGGTTTTGGGAAAGCGCGGCGCTGATGGCAAAACTGGTCAACAGCAACAATGTGTGCCCGTCCGGCGTGGCCTTGGCAACCGTGCTCGCGGCCAGCACGCCGCCCGCGCCCGTGCGATTGTCCACCACCACCGGCTACCCCCAGCGCTCGCTCAATTTCTGGCCAAGCAAACGCGCGATGGTGTCGGTCTGCGCGCCGGCTGACAGCCCCACCACCAGCCGCACCGGCCGCGATGGAAACGCCGGTGGAAACGCCGATGAAGAAGTTACCTGCGCCACGCCGGGTGCGGGTGCCGCCGCGAGCGCGAACAGCAGCGGGAAAATCCACGGCGCCATGCATGGCCTACCAATCATAACCATAACCTTTCGCTCAAGACGCACGGGACTTGCAGCGTAGCCGGATCCTGATGGGACTTCAACATCGCATGCTGTAACGACAGCTACTCCGCGCGCGCGCCGGATTCGCGTATCACCCGTTGCCAACGCAGAATTTCTTCGCGCGTATAACGGCCCAATTCTTGCGGCGTGCTGGTCAATGCCTCCGCACCCTGGGCCGCAAGTCGATTGCGCACCTCGGCTGAATTCATGATGCGCACGATTTCACTGTTCAGCCGCTGCACCAGCGCGGCGGGGGTGCCCGCCGGCGCGTACGTCGCGAACCAAGCGTTGGCCTCGTAACCGGCCAAGGACGGCCCGCCCGATTCGCCGAGGGTCGGCAACTCTGGCGCTGCCGCGGAACGACGCGCGCCGGTCACCGCCAGCCCGCGCAGTCTGCCGCTTTTCACCTGCGGCAATATCGACAACATGGTGGCGAACATCATGTCGGTCTCGGCGCTCATCACGCTAGTGATTGCGGGCGCCGCCCCTTTGTACGGCACATGCAAAATTTTTGTGCCGGTCATATGCGCAAATAAAATGCCCGACAAATGCGTGGATGCGCCGCTGCCGGTCGACGCAAAGGACAATTGTTTTTTCCTGGCCAGCGCGACGAGCGCGGGCACCGAATCCGCCGCCACCGACGGATGCAGCACCAGAATATTCGGTATCGTCGCAATCAAGGTAATCGGCGCAAAATCCTTTACCGCGTCATACGACAGCTTGGGATACAAGCTCGGATTGGTCACGTGCGAGGTAAACGCCATCAACAGGTTGTAACCATCGGGCGGGCTCTTCGCGACGATCTCGCTCGCCACGATACCGCCGCCGCCAGGACGATTGTCCACGATCACTTGCTGGCCCCATAACTCGCCCAGCTTCTGCGCGATGGCGCGCGCGAGACTGTCGGCGCCGCCGCCGACGGTACCGCCGACAACGTAACGCACCGGGCGAACGGGATACGCGCCGACCGAAGCGGACTGCGCCTGCGCGACGCCCGCGACGCTCATCGCCAGCAGGACAATATACATTTTATTATTTATAAACATATGCTTATGATAACTCCGCGCACAAAGCCGCTAGGTGTTCGGCTTGATGCCCGCCTGCCGAATCACTTTGGTCCAGACATCGATTTCGGTTTGCAAAAACTGCCGCAAGTCATCGGGTGTGTTGCCGATCGGGTCACCGCCTTGGCCCATCAGTTGCTCGATCACCGACGCGGACTTCAGCGCCTGTGTCGCGCTGCGGTGCAAGGTGTTGATGACAGCCGCCGGCGTGCGCGCGGGCGCGAACAACGCATACCAGGTGCTCGCGCGATAACCCGGCAACGACGCCGCTTCGGCCACGGTGGGAATATCCGGCGCGGCGCGCGTGCGCGCGGCGGTGGTAACCGCGAGCCCGCGCAATTGCCCCGAACGCACATGCGGCAACGCGGGCAAAGTGCTGGTGCATACCATCTGAATTTGCGCACCGAGCAAATCGATCAAGGCCTGCCCCGCGCCCTTGTAGGGAATATGCAGCATCTTGATGCCGGTGCGATAACTCAACAATTCGGTGGCAAGATGCCCGCTGGTGCCCTGCCCCGACGACCCAAATGTCACGGCGTGGGTTTTGGTTTTCGCCATCGCAATCAAGTCCGGCAAAGTCTTCACCGGCAACGACGCCGGCACTACCACGATCAACGGAGTATCAACCGCTAGCGTAATCGGCGAGAAATCCTTCATCGGATCGTAAGGCGCTTTGGCGAGCAGCCCCGCGTTAACGGCCAGCGCGGTGGCCAGCATGCCGGTCGTGTAACCATCGGGGGCCGCACGCGCCACGATCTCGCTGCCCAAAACCGTGCCGCCGCCGGGCCGTGTATCGACCACAACGGATTGGCCGAGCGCCTCGCTCATGCGAACGCCCATCAGGCGCCCGATGATGTCCGCCGCGCCCCCCGCGGAAAACGGCACGACCATGCGAATGGAGCGCGCAGGAAAGGTTTCGGCGGCCTGGGCTGTTGTGCCGATGCAAAACATGAGCACTGCCGCGTTGCGTAATGTGCGATTTGTGCGCTTCATTTTAAGATTACGCGACACGCCTCTTCAACGATGCGTGTTCCGCGCGAGGATGTAAGTAACCCGAATTATGATACAAACCGCATGAGAATTCGTGGAGACCTGAATGATTCGTTACCGCACCGCGGCCGTCTGGCTGTTCTCGCCGTTTTGTATCCTGGCGCATGCCAACACTACTCATGCCCAAGCCTGGCCCGCCAAACCCGTGCGCATCATCGTCCCATTCGCGCCGGGCGCGAGCGCTGACATCCTTACCCGGCACTTCGGCCCGAAATATGCTGAAATCTTTGGCCAGCAATTCATCCTCGACAATCGCGGCGCCGCGGGTTCCGCGGGCGTGCAAGCCGCCGCGGCCGCGCCGGCCGACGGCTACACGTTCATGACCGCCACCGCGGCCCATGCGATGGATCAAAGCCTGCGCAAGAAAACGTCTTTCGATCTGACGCGCGATTTTGATCCGGTGACCCTGTTCGCCTCCGCGCCCTTCATGCTGCTGGTGCATCCATCGCTGCCCGTGCGCAGCGTTAAGGAACTGATCGCCTTCGCCAAGGCGCGTCCTGGACAACTTACTTTCGGCTCGGCCGTCGCGGGCAGCACGTCGCATCTGATCGGCGAGCTTTTCAAAACCCAGGCTGGTGTCAATCTGGTGCATGTCGCCTACAAAGGCACAGCCTATGCCGTGACCGATCTGATCGGCGGACGCATTTCGATGATGTTCTCGAACAATCTCGGCGCGCACGTAAAATCCGGACGCCTGCGCGCGGTGGCAATGACCAGCGCCAAGCGCAGTGCGGCGGCGCCTGATTTACCGACACTGAACGAATCGGGCCTGCCGGGATTTGAATCAACCACATGGTTCGCGCTGATTGCGCCCGCCGGAACCCCACGCGATGCCGTGATACGTCTGAATGACACGACTGAAAAACTTTTGAAAACAGCAGAAATTCGCGAGTTGCTGTTGCATCACAACTCGGCCGAACCGATGGGTGGCACGCCGGAGCAGGCTGCGGCACACATCAAGCGCGAAATCGCGAAGTGGGCGCAGGTAATCAAGCATGCAGGCGTAAGCCTCGACTAACCGTCGTGCGGGGCGCACCGGCGCTCTTGCGATAGCGTCGGCGTACCATTGCTGATATACAAGTCGAGGAAAACGGATGTTATCCTACCGGCTCGCCACGCTTGATAAAGTCAAAAACTGACCGACTCGTTATGAAAGCAAGATTGCAACCGCCTGGTTCCATGCCTGTTTGTGCCGCCGTTGCAGTGGTTACGTGCACGGCGCTCACCTCCACGGCCCCATTGCACGCGCAAACCCGCGTGGACAAACCATCCGAGCCCGCCATTACGCAACCGATACGTTTCGTGGTGCCCAATGCGCCGGGCGGACCCACCGATACCGTCGCGCGCATCGTCGGACAAAAACTGGCGGAGCGGCTTGGCGTGCCAGTGGTCATCGACAATCGCGGCGGTGCCACCGGCACTGTCGGCGGCGATATCGTTGCAAAATCGGCGCCGGACGGACGCACCCTGCTGTTGTCGAGCAGCAGCGCGTTTGTCTCAACGCCCATCCTGATGCCGAATGCACCGTACGACGGGCGGCGCGACTTCGCGCAGGTGACGGCGATATTGGCTGTGCCGTATTTGCTGTTCGTCAATCCCACGCTCGGCCCCAAGTCCGTGAGTGATCTCATCGCACATGCGAAGGCCAAGCCCGGTGCGCTCAATTTCGGGTCGTCGGGCGCGGGGAGCACGTCGCATTTGACCGCAACGCTGTTCATCACGATGGCCGGCATCAATGTCACGCATGTGCCCTACAAAGGCAGCGCTCCTGCCGGGATTGATCTCATCGCGGGTCAGTTGCAATTTATCTTCGAAGCCACTGCAGGCGGCATGCCGCTGCTCAAGAGTGGCCGCCTGCGCGCACTGGGTATTTCGTCCGCCAAACGCCTGTCGCTATTGCCCGATCTACCCACTATCGCCGAGTCAGGGTTGCCGAACTACGAATCCAGCGTCACGCACGGCGTATGCGTCACGGCCAAAACGCCGCCCGCGCTCGTGACCCGACTCAACCGGGAACTGGTCGCATCCATCAACAGCCCCGACGTGCGTGACCGCCTGACCGGCATCGGCGCGGAAGTCATCGCGAACACCCCCGAAGAGTTTCAGGCAGCCACTCGCCTGGAAATCAAGCGATGGGATAAAGTGGTGCGGGATTTCGCGGCGAAGGGCGGCTGAGAAAAGCGCAGTCCTCCTCTTTTTAGCGGAACGCGGGGATGCGTTTACCAACGCGACAACCAACCACACAAGCAAGGCACGCCACATCACAATGAAAGGGCAAGTCATGCTAAATAGAAGACCGGCGATCAGCAGACACTTCCTGGCCACCGTACTGATCGCATGCCTACCCACGGCGAATATTCAGGCGCAAAACTACCCGGCCAAAGCAGTGCGCGTGCTCGTCGGCTTGACCGCAGGCAGCGCGAGCGATGTCGCCGCGCGATTGACGGCGTCCATATTGTCGGACAGTCTCGGGCAACCCGTAGTGGTCGAGAACCGGGTCGGCGCGGGCGGATCCATAGCAACCGAGGCCGTTGCCCGATCGACCGCCGATGGTTACACGTTGCTGATGATGGCGGCCGGCGACACGGTACAGCCGGCGTTGCGAGCCAAACTACCCTATAACCTGTTGCAGGATTTCGCGCCGGTAACGCTGGTGGCGACCGGCACCACGTTGTTGTCGGTGCATCCGTCGGTGCCGGCGCGCAACATCAAGGAACTGCTGGCGCTCGCCCGCGCGCAACCCGAAAAACTCCACTACGGCTCTCCAGGTGTTGGCAGTTCGGCGCATCTCATGGGGGAACTGTTCAATCAGATGGGCAAAGTGAAAATCGTGCATGTGCCCTACAAGGGCGCGGCGGACAGCTCGGTGGCCAATGCGAGCGGACAAATCGAAATGAATTTTCCCAGCCTGGTTTCAGTTGCGCCGCTGCTGGAAGCGGGCAAGCTCCGGGCGCTGGCCGTTACCAGCGCGAAGCGTTCTTCCCTCGTGCCGCAATTGCCCACCATTGATGAGTCTGGTATCGGCGGATACGACCGATCTTCGTGGTATGGCGTCATCGCGCCGGCGGGCGTTTCCAGGGAGATCATCACGCGCCTTAACACGATAATTCGCGGCGCGATCAATGCGCCCGACATGAAGAAGTCGTTCAACAATCAAGGCATAGAACCGCAGACCAACACGCCGGAACAATTTGCCGCGTTTATCAAACTCGAAGTCACGCGAAATATCGAGTTGATAAAATTGACCGGTGCGAAGGCCGATTAGGCGCGCAGGGATATCGATTCATGCCGTGGACGGCGGGCGCATTCGCTGCCCATCGAACTTAGCGCGCCCGGCGGACCCGGCCAACTCGACGTATTCAACCGATACCGCGCCCGCTAATCAATCCGCATGCCGCTCGCGCGCGCCACCTTGTCCCATTTGGTCATTTCGGATGCTAGGTGAGCGGCAAATTGCTCGGGTGTGCCGCCGATCGGCTGACTGCCGTCCTTTGCAAGACGCTGCCTGAAATCGGCCTGTTGCAAGACTCGGGCTATTCCATTGCCCGCGCCAACTATCGCGGGTTGTTAGATCAGAACCAATCGGCGACGACGCGCTCTTTCGATAGTGGGACTTGAAAGTAGCATATGCAATGAAGACCGCGCAAGTTAGCTGTATTCATTTCGACGCATAACCTCGATAGGTGGCCATTACTTGGCCTGCTCGGCGGGATTTGAACCCACGCCCCCCCTTGGTTCGTAGCCTATAGGAATTCGTGCCACACGTGCGCCAGCGGACGGAAGCCGCGCGACTTTGCCCCGGCGCTGTCTACTCGCGCCCGCCCGCTTCCGCGAGTAGCCTTGCCGTCTCTGTGCGCCCCGCCGCCTTGGCCGCGCCGAGTGCGGTGTAACCCTGCGCGAGTCGCGGCCGCGATGGCGGATGGCCGCCAATCAACGTCGCGATGCCGCCTTCCATGAGCGGGGGGCCAGTTCCGTGTGCTGCGGGCATTAATACGCGCGCCGGCCGCGAGCAGACGGCGAACCGCATCGTCACGTCCCGCATCGGCCGCAAAATGCAGCGGCGTCACGTCGGCCCGGTCGGCTGCATTTGGATCAGCCTGCAAATTGATGGCAGCCATCAAAACATCCCACGGCCCCATGCGGTCGGCAAAGTAAGCAGGATGTCGATCCGCGCGCTCGAGCCGTTTGTCGCGTTACAGCAGCCGTTGCGCCACGTCGCCACGTCCGGCCAGCACAACCCATCCCACGGGGCCCAACTGCATGCCCGTCAATTCACCCAGCGCATTCGGTGTGATGCGATCCAGTGTGCCATCGGCCTGTTTGGGAAACGAGTCGATGTTCGGGGACGATGCGTAGTCAGATGACGCAATCTTTCCGTCGTACTCGACGCGCCCGCCTCTGTCCACAAGCTTGAGTGCGAATTCCAGTGGCTGTCCCATGATCGCCACCGCAACCATCAGAGGCGTACGTTCACCGACCTTGCGATTGATGTCAGCACCGGCAACGATGAGATTCCGCAGCCGCGAGCGTGCGATGAAATTCGATATCGGCGACGATGGTCCTCGCGAATTCCTGCGGCGTCGAGCCTACCGGCATCATGCCTTCGTCGAGAAAGCGTTGTCGCATCGCCGGCTCCTGTATCGCCTTGGTCACCTCGGCGTGGAAGCGCGCGACATAATCAGCCGGCACCGCCGCCGGATACCAGAATCCGTACCACGCACTGTAGATGCAATCGCGCACCCCCGCTTCTTCCATCGTCGGCGAGTCCGGCAGTTTTTCCCAGCACGCGCTGGCAATCACCGCCAACGCGCGCAACCGCCCCGCGCGGATATGACTTTGCACCGCCACCGCTGAAATAACGCCCATTTCAATGCGTCCGGCGGAGAGGTCGACAATCACCTGCGCCGCCCCGTTTTACGGCACGTGCGCCGTACGAATGCCAGCCGCGCTTGCAGTAAGATAGCGTCAGGAACGTTACACCACCATGTCCAAACTCGAACCATCACACGCTGCGCGCGACGCAATGGCACACCTCGGCATAAGCCCGGACGCGGCATCTCGCAGACGCGCCGCGAGAAAATTCCTCTTCGGTATCCCGTGGGTTGCCGTTGTGCCGCTGGTGTTTTTACTGAAATACGGCGAAGTCGGCCCGTTCGGTTGGGGATTGACGGTTTTTCTGATCGTGTTTTGCGTTTTGGCCGCGGTGGGATTGCATTTTCACGACCGCACCGACCTGCATACCCCCGTGGAACCCAAGGGTGACTGGCTCGATAATATCAGCGCGTTCTGGCTCGTCGCCTGTACATTCGGGCCACTCGTGGGTTGGCTGTGCACTGCGCTGGCAACCCCAACGCCGGATAACTGGCAGTGGTTTTACGGCGCGCGCGTGGTTTTCGCGGTGGCACTGCCCGTGATCACGATGTTACCTTGCCTGCGCTACGTACGCGGCAAGGGCACGCCACTGATGCTGGCGATTCTGCTCGGCGTCACCGCACTGCCGGTCTGGAGTGCGTGGTGGACGATGCGTGATCTCCTGTCGGGGCCAGCCGGCGTGCATCTCGTGCATACCGGCGTAATGTTACAGCGCGCGCAATAGCGAATCTCAAACCACCTTCCTCGCGAATGACGCCGCATACCGCGCGATGCTGCGCACGGCATCCGGATCTACACTTGCCTCCGTAAGCTCCCCCGTCAAGCGG
>DHVE01000012.1:521-97983 GCA_002412495.1 Betaproteobacteria bacterium UBA5216 | reverse complement strand
GGTGCAGCGGCAGATATTGCCTTCGAGGTGTTTGCGCACGGTTTTTTCATCGAGTTCATGACCATTGCGATTCACCATGTCCACGGCTGACATGATCATGCCCGGCGTGCAATAGCCGCATTGCAGTCCGTGGTGTTCGCGAAACGCTTCCTGCATCGGGTGCAGCTTGTCCCCGTTCGCGAGGCCTTCAATGGTTGTGACCGTCGCGCCTTCGCAGGACAGCGCCAGCACGGCGCAGGATTTGACGCCATTGCCGTTGAGATGCACGGTGCAGCAGCCGCACTGGCTGGTGTCGCAGCCGACATGTGTGCCGGTGAGTTGCAGATGTTCGCGCAGAAATTGCACCAGTAGCGTGCGTCCTTCGACATTGCCGGTGACGGGTTTTCCGTTGACGGTCATGGATACGGCGGGCATATGAACGGCTCCTCTAGGCTTGCGGAATGCGAAACACGCGCGCGGCGGTATCGCCCAAAATCATGGCGCTCTCCGCGGTGCCCGTGCCGCAGCACGACTGCACGAATTGCACGGGATTCTTTTGCGCGTTGCCAAATGGCTGGTCGGTGCCCATCATCACTTTATCGCTGCCGGCCTTTTCACACACAAAGCGCAGCGTGGGCACGTCGTATACCACGGTATCAAAATACAGCCGCTTGAAGCCTTCGAGTGGATCGGCGCGCCCGGCGGGACCGCCCTTGAAACTTGAACTCAGGCGGCCGATCGACATCGGCAGCGCGGCGCCGCCGTGCGCCACCACCAGATTGACATCCGGGTAACGCAGCAGGTGTCCCGAGTAGAGCAGGCGCGACACCGCGATGGTACTGTCGGTGATGCGTCCCAGCGCATTGACCAAGCCATAGCCTTTCAACCGGTCGTCGCAGCAACCGAAGGTGGGGTGAACGAAAATCGTGGCCTTGCGCGCGTTGGCGGCTTCCCAGAATGGATTGAGGTCAGGGTCATCGAGGTTACCGGATTGCCCCTTGGGTTGCGTGGCGATCATCGCCCCGTGGCACCCGGCGTTGAGCGCTTCATCCAGCACGCGGGCCGCCAGCGCGCCGGATTGCAGCGGCACCGTGGCGAGCGGCACAAAACGATCCAGCGCCTTCACGCCCTTTAACATGTGTTCGTTGAAGTAACGCGCCCAATCGGCGCCTTCGGCCGCCGGCAGCGTGTAGCCAAACAAATCGACCCAGCCCGCGACCACCTGCCGGTCGATATTTTGTTCTTCCAGCACGCGCTTGCGCAGGGGGATGTCGCTCATCGCCGTCAGCACCGGGCGCTTGGGTTCCTCTTGATTAAAGGTGACGCGGATGCTGTCTTTTTCACCGGCGCTTTTCACCGAGGGAAAGGGGTGTTTGCCGCCGACCAGTTCGTCCAGCAGCGATTGCGGCACGAAGTGCGCGTGGATATCGATATTCAATTGGATTCTCCCGAGGAGCGTGCCTGACGTCCGGGCACGATACAGTGTTTCTGACTGCGAATATTGGAGCGCGCGCGGTATCGTGTCAACCTCGCGCGTGGGATGATGTGGGACGCGGGGCCACGCTCACACAGTGGAATCGCTGTGCCATACTATTGCGCATGAGCGACCGTAACAGTTTCCTGTTGAGTAGGAGTCTTGTCAATGCGTAGGGTGCCGTGGATTCGATTGATAGTCGCAATCGCGCTGATGCTGACGGGCGTATCAAGTTTTGCACAGAGTGGCGCCGCTTATCCCGCCAAGGCGGTCAGGCTGGTGGTGCCTTACGCGCCGGGGGCGGGCGCCGATCTGCATGCGCGCGCATTGGCGCAGAAAATGACCGAGACGATGGGGCAGACGGTGATCGTCGAAAACCGCAGCGGCGCCAATGGCACGCTGGCGATGGAGTTCGTGGCGAAAAGCGCGCCGGATGGCTATGCGCTCATCTATGCGCTGCCCGCGCAATATTCCGTCAATCCGGTGGTGTATCCCAAGCTGCCGTACGACCCGATACGCGATTTTGAACCGGTCACGCTGGCGGTCAGGGCGCCGCTGGTTCTATTTGCGCATCCGTCGGTGCCGGCCAAATCAATGGCGGAATTAATCAAGCTTGCCCAGGCCAAACCGGAGAGTCTGGTGCTGGCGTCGGCGGGTAATGGTTCCGCCGGGCACTTGTGTCTGGAACTATTCAAAACGCAGTCGGGAACCAAAGTGCTGCACGTGCCTTACAAGGGCGCCGCACCTTCGATGATCGATTTGATCGCGGGGCAGGCGCAATTGTCGTTTCTGGCTTGGAGCACGGCGGGGCCGTTCGTCAAGAGCGGCAAGTTGCGCGCCTTGGGCGTTACCTCGGCGAAGCGCGCGACCGTGCTGCCGGATCTGCCGGCAATCGCGGAATCGCTGCCTGGCTACGATATCGCCAATTGGTATGGCATCGCCGGACCGAAAGGCATGCCCAGGGCCATTGTCAGCCGGCTCAACGCCGAGTTGCTGCGCGCGCTGTCCACTGCGGACGTGCGCGCCACATTCGAGAAAGAGGCCATCGACATCATTGGCAGTTCGCCGGAGGTATTCGGTGATTATCTGAAAAGCGAACTGGTGAAGTGGGGCGGGCTGGTGAAGAGCAGTGGCTTGAAAGTGGACTGAACCGGGACACCTTCTGCGTTACCCTGGTCGAGCGGGCTTACCGAAATGAATAGGAGTTGCGCTTGATGACCATCGATCTGGATTCATTGATCTCACGCCGCAAAGTGTTAAAGGCGGGTGCCGCCACTGCCACGTTGTTTCTGCCGGCGCCGTACGCATGGGTGTGGGCGCAATCCGAAGGTGCGGCGAAACTCCTGCGTGCGCCCAAGGTGGCGCTGGTGATCGGCAACAGCAACTATAAATCGTCGCCCCTGAGGAACCCAGTCAACGACGCGCGCGCGATTGGCGAAGCGTTAAAGAGCACGGGATTTGATGTCACCACCCGGCTCGATGCGCCGCAGGCCGATCTCATGCAGGCGGTGCGGGCTTATACGCAGGCGCTAGCGCAGCGGCAGGCGGTGGGCCTGTTCTATTTCGCCGGACACGGACTGCAACTCGCGTGGCGCAACTACATGGTACCGGTGGATGCCAACGTGCGCGCGGCGACTGACATCCAGACGCAATGCGTGGAATTGGGCGATCTGCTGGCGGGCATTGCCAAGGCGCGCAATCCGCTGAACGTGATTATTCTCGATGCCTGTCGCGACAATCCGTTCGGCGGTCTGGCGGGGGTGGATCAGAAGGGGTTGTCGCAGATGGACGCGCCGCAGAGCACGTTGCTGGCCTACGCTACGGCACCCGGCAACGTGGCGAGCGACGGCGAAGGCGCCAACGGCCTTTATACCGAGCACCTGCTGAAGGAAATCGGCGTGCCTGAAGCGAAGGTGGAAGACGTGTTCAAACGTGTGCGCCTGCACGTGCGCCGACGTACCAACGGGCAGCAGATACCGTGGGAGAGCACATCACTCGAAGAGGATTTTTATTTCGTGCCGCCGAAGACGCTGGCGGCTGTCGCGCAAGCGGAGGCGGAACGCGAACGCCAGCAACAGGAAGCGTTGCGCGAAAAGCAGCGGCTCGCCGAGGAAGCGGAGCGCAAACGCAAAGAGGCTGCGGCGCAGCGTGGCGCGTCGGCATCGGTCGCGGGTAAAGCCGATCCGGACCGGTTGTTCGCCGAGGAGCTTGCGATCTGGGAGAAGATCAAGACGTCGGCGACGCGCGAGCCGCTGGAAGACTATTTGTTGCGGTATCCCAGCGGACGATTTTCGGAACTGGCGCAGTTCCAGTTGGATCGAGTGCTGGCGCTGGCGGGTGAAAAGAAAGTCGAGGCCGTGACTTCCAGCGCCAACCCGTTTACCAAAGGCACGGTGCGCGTGGATACCAATTACCGGGTCGGAGATGTGTTCCGCTACCGAGAGTCGGATCTGCTGACAAGTAATGAAATACGCGTATTCGCGAACCGCGTTACTGCAGTCAGTGAGTTCGAGGTGCACTACAACAACGGCAACTTCGTGACCGACCTCTTGGGGAACGCGTTTTTCAATGCGCGCGCGAAGTCGAGATGGACGGGGGCGCAATTTTTTCTTTCCGAGTACAGTGTCGGCAAGCGCTGGTCAGCGCGTTGGCAGCGGTTAACCGCAGATTGGCCAGCTCGCGAGGTGAGCATTGATTTTATGGTCGTGACACGAGAAAAGATCAAAGTGCCCGCAGGAGAATTTGAAGCCTTCAGGATCGAAGGACATGGGTGGACACAAAGCAATAACGGGAATTTTTCGATCAATCTCCAATCTCGCTACTGGGTCGCCCCAGGCGTTCCGCGCTACATCGTCTATGAAACAGTGAACCGTAATTCCGCAGGGACCCGACTTGCAAACGAACGGCAAGAATTGGTGTCCTATGAAAGAAAATAACGCGCCACTTGTAAGTACTATTCCGCCTTGATACCCGCGTCCCGCGTCACCTTGCCCCATTTGGCGATTTCCGCTGCAATGTGTTTAGCGAATTGCTCGGGCGTGACGTTGAGCGATTCCGCGCCTTCGGCGGTGAGGCGTTTCTTGGTGTCGGGCAGCGACATGACGGTGTTGGATTCGGTGTTGAGTTTTCGCACGATGGCGTCGGGCAAGCCCGCGGGCGCCAGCAAGCCCCACCAGTTGTTGGCCTCGTAGCCGGGCACGCCGGATTCGGCGATGGTTGGCACGTCGGGCAAGGTTGCCGAGCGCTTTGAGCCGCCGGTGGCGATGATGCGGATTTTGCCGCTGCGCTGGTGCGGCAGGATCACGATCAACGATCCGATCGACATCTGCACTTGTCCGGCGATGAGATCGATGGTGGCGGGGCCGCCGCCTTTGTACGGCACGTGCAGAATGTTCACGCCGGCCATCGACTTGAACATCTCCGAACTCAGGTGCTGAAACGTGCCGATGCCGGCGGAGGCATACTGCAGTTGACCGGGGCGCGCCTTGGCGAGCGTGATCAGTTCCTTTACATTTTTGACGGGCAGCGCGGGATGTATGGCAAGGCCGTTGGTGCCGGTGGCGAGCAGCACCACGGGTGTGAACGCCTTTATCGGATCGTAGGGCAGCTTGTAGACCGCGGCATTCATCGGAAACGCGACCGAGATCACCAGCAGGGTGTATCCGTCGGGCGGGGATTTCCACACCATTTCCGTGCCGACCAGGCCGCCCGCGCCGCCGCGGTTGTCGATGACAAACTGCTTGCCGGTGCGATCCGACAGATGCGCCGCGAGCAAGCGTCCGACGATATCGTTGCTGCCGCCGGGCGCGAACGGCACGATGACGCGCACAGTTTTTGCGGGGTAATCCTGTGCGTGTGCCCATGCGCAAGCGCCGAGCGCAAGAGCGGTTGCGATGATGTGGCGTGCCTTCATGTCATTCTCCCTTGATGCCGGCGACTTTCGCGAGCTTCACCCATTTGTCCATTTCATTGACGACGTATTTGCCGAGTTCGTCAGGCGATTTGATCACCGGCTCGGCGCCTTCGCCGCGCAAGCGTTTTTCGGTCTCGGGGTGTTTAAGGATCACGCCGATTTCCGTATTCAGCCGTTGAATGATGGCGGGCGGCGTGCCGCGTGATACCGCCACGCCCCACCAGTTTTGCGTTTCGTAACCCGGCACGCCAGCCTCGGCGATGGTAGGCACGTCGGGCAAAATGTCGCTGCGTTTTGCGCCACTGGTACCGAGCGCGCGCAGTTTGTTGCTGCGAAAATGACCAATCGCCTGGATCAGCGACGAAAGGCATATCTGCGCCTGACCGGAGATCGTGTCGATCAACGCGGGACCGCCGCCCTTGTACGGCACGTGAATCATGTTGGTGCCCGTCATGTGCTTGAATAACTCGGTGGCGAAATGCGCGTTGCTGCCCACGCCGGTGGAGGCGTAGACGAGTTGTCCGGGTCGCGCTTTCGCCAGCGCGATCAGTTCCTTGACGTTTTTGGCCGGCAGACTTTGCGTGACGGCGAGCACGTTGGGGCCGACGCCGAGCATCGCCACCCAGTCAAAGGCCTTGCGCGGATCGAACGGCAGCTTGTGGATTACCGGATTGGTGGTGAACGAGGTCGAGATGATCAGCAGCGTGTACCCATCGGGTGGTGAATTCGCGACGAGTTCGGTGCCGATGATGGAATTGCCGCCAGCGCGATTGTCCGCGACAACGGTGCGCCCGAGACGCTCGGTGAGCGCGGTCGCCATTACGCGGCCCACGATGTCGTTGCTGCCGCCGGGCGGAAACGGGATTACAAATCGCACGGTCTTGGCGGGGTATGCTTGCGCCGCGCCCGTGGCTGCGGGTTGTGCCTTCGCCGTGATTGCCGTGAAAGCGGCGGTGAGCGCGAGGAATGTATATAAATATTTGTTTTTAAACATAAAATTACTTTTCGGCGTTCGCGGAAAGGCCAAACCAGGCGCGGATTTCATCGAGTTTTTCATCGAGTGAAAAACTCGCCACCAGGCTGCGCGAATGCAACACCACCAGCGCGTTGATGCTGGCATCGCGTTGTATGGCGCGCTTCAGGCGGCTCGCGAAGGCTTCGTTGAGTTTGCCCAGTTCTTCGAACAGCACGGTGAGTTCGCCGAGATCCGCGGGTTTGCCCGCCAGATAACAGCCCAGCAGGTGCATGGTGACGACGCGATACACCGCCTCTGTTTCGGTGGGAAACGGCAGATGCAGATGCGCGAGCGGGCGCATGCGGCTCAGGATCGGACAAGCGCTGGTGGCGAGTATCAACCCCATCAACGCGCTCAGAGCGGTTTGCGTATCGGTGTGTTTGTGCACTTCGTATTGTGACCGCACGACACGAACATCCACGTTGTCGATGGACGCCAGCGCCGAAAAACGCGCAACGATGGGAACCAGATCGGCGGCCGCCGGGCAGCGCGCACCGGGTGCGCTGGCCAACGGACAATTGCCGCACTTGTGGGTATCGAGCAGCGTCCAGTCCGGCAATTCGCCGCTCGCCGCCGGGCGGTTCAGGTCAACTTCGAAACAATGCTCCTCGCCGGATTCAAGATGGAAAACATAGGTGATGATATTGTCCATTGCTTGTCAGCCTCTTTTTCAAACAGGTCACGTATTGCTGCAGACCGATGAGATTCCTCCGAATCTGCGGTAGCGCAATAATAGGCGCATTATGCGCCCGCCACGCTACAACCCGGTAACACCCGCCGCGGCAATAACCTTGGCCCATTTGGCGGTTTCGTCGCGCAGGAACTTTTGGTATTGCTCAACGCTGTAGCCGGCCGGATCGGAGCCATCGGCTTTCAGGCGCTCGATCATCTCCGGCGTTTTGACGATCTTCAGCACATCGACGTTGATTTTGTCGATCACCGGTTTGGAGGTGCGCGCGGGCGCGGTCAAGCCGTTCCATGCCACGGCGAGAAACCCCTTCATGCCCTGCTCATCCAGCGTGGGCACGTCGGGCATCGCGCTGGCACGCGCGAGGCTGGTCATCCCGAGCGCACGCAGTTTGCCGCCGCGTATCAACGGAATCGCCGACGTCAAGCCATTAAACACCACGTCCACATGCCCGCCCGCCAGATCCACCAGCGCCGGTGCGTTGCCCTTGTAGGGGATATGCACCATCTTCACGCCCGCCATCGAGTTGAACAATTCGCCCGCGAGATGATTCGAGCCGCCGCTGCCCGACGAACCAAAATTCAGCGTGCCGGGTTTCGCCTTGGCGAGCGCGGCGAGTTCGCGAATGTTTTTCGCCGGCACGCCCGGATGGACCACCACCACCAGCGGCGTGGTGTTGATTAGCGTGATGGGATCGAAATCCTTCAGCGGATCGTACGGCAGCTTTTTCATCAGGCTCGGCACAATGGTGAATGGCGCGGGCGTAACAAACAGCGTGTGTCCATCGGGCGGCGACTTGGCGACAATCTCCGTTCCGATTACCGTGCTGCCGCCGGGGCGATTGTCGACGACCACCGGGTGTCCCCACATTTCGGTCAGCCGCGGCGCCAGCGTGCGTGCCACGATATCGGTGCTGCCACCGGCGGCGAAGGGCACCACAAGTCGCACGGACTTGCTTGGGTAGCTTTGCGAGAGTGTGGTGAGTGGGAATAAAAACAACAATAAAAACAGAGATTTGGGTATTTTCATGGGATGACGATGGTTAGTGGCGATGAGGATGATGAGGGGAAGCGCGAGCGCGCGAGCCTACTCCGCTTTCATGTTCGTGGCCTTGACCAGATTCGCCCACTTGTCGACTTCGCTGCGCACAAAGGCGGTGAATTCCTCCGGTGTATTGCCTGCGGGTTCCGCGCCCTGGCTCGATAATCGTTGCACTACCGCGGGGTCGCGCAGTGCCTTCAGCGTTTCGGCATTCAGCCTCGTGATGATCGCGCGCGGTGTCGCGGCGGGCGCGAACAAGCCATACCAGCCACTGGCGTTATATCCGGGCAGGCCCGACTCGGCAATGGTCGGCAAATCGGCAAACAGCGCCGAGCGCTTCAAGCCGGTGACGGCAATCGCGCGCACTTTACCGGCCTTAATGTGCGGCGTGATGATGAGACTGTTTTCATAAGACAGATCGACCTCGCCCGAAATCAGCGCCGTCAACGCCGGCGCGCCGCCCTTGAACGGCACGTGCGTGATATCCACCTTGCCCATCAGCTTGAATAGTTCGCCCGCAAGATGCGTGACCGTGCCGCTGCCCGATGAAGCGTAATTGAGCCTTCCTTGTTTCGCACGCGCGAGCGCGAGCATTTCCTTCACGGTTGTGGCCGGCACGCTGGGATGCACCACCAGCACATTGGTCACCGTGACCGCTTGCGAAATGGCGGCAAAATCGCGCAAAGCATCGTAACCGCGATTGGGAGAGAGGCTCATCGCTACCGCGATGCCGCCGATGGTGCCCATCAGCAACGCGTGACCATCGGGTGGCGATTTGGCGACATGTTCGGTGCCGATGATGCCGCCCGCGCCGCCGCGATTGTCGACGATGAATGACTGCCCAAAGGATTCAGCGAGTTTTGGCGCGAGGGTGCGCGCCACGATGTCGGTGGGGCCGCCGGCGGGGAAGGGCACGACAAGGCGTACCGATTTCTGCGGATAGGCCTGCGACAGCGCGGCAAGCGGCGTGGAGAGCAACCCCAAAAACAAATATTTATTCATCTCATGCAAAGCTTTGCGCTTGCTCTCTGCGGCGTGGTTGGGCTTTCAGCAATCTTTGGGCGGCAAGCGTTTAACGCCGGGATGACTGCGTTGATCACGCGCGGCGAGCACATAAAACGCAAAGTACCCGCCGAGAACCAGCGTCATCAAAAGCCAGCCCCAGTGCGCCGCGAGCCATTGCCACAGTGTAGTCATGGGTTCGTGGCGCGCGGTGATGTGCGGCGATGCTACGCGATTTCCGCGCGGCCGTTGTTCAGCACGGTGACGTTACGCGTCGGCACCGTCGAACGGAAGGTGACGATCTTGCCGTCGATCCACATCTCGGTTCGGATGGTTTCGCCCGGATAAACCGGCGACGAAAAGCGACCCTCCATGCTTTTGAATTTGGATGCATCGTAATTGCAACAGGTTTTCAGCAGTGCGTGTCCGGCCACGCTGAACGTTGCGCGCCCATGCAAAATCGGTTGCTTGTAACCGGCCTTCGCGGCATACGCGGGCTCGGCGTGCAGCGGGTTGTAGTCGCCGGACAAACGATAGATCAGCGCGGCTTGCGGCAACGTGACCAGATCGCACACTTGATCCGCCGCGCGCTCGGGGATGGCGTGCAAGGGTTTTTGTGGCCCCGTCGTACTACTGGGGCCGCCAAAGCCGCCGTCCTTGCGGCAAAACGTGGTGGAGGTCAGCGTGCAAATCAGTTCATTGGTGGCTTTGTCGCGCACATCGCATTCGGTCAGCACCAGCGCGCCTTTGTCCGCGCCTTTATCGAGCACCGCGACGATGCGCGATTTGCCGGTGATTGATCCGGCCACCGGCAGCGGCTTGTGGATCACAAAACCTTGTTCGCCATGCACCACGTGGCTGCGCGTGATGCCGGTGTCGGCGGCGGCATGCCACGGGCCGGGATAGCCGAGAATAATCGCCATCGTCGGCAGCGCCTTGAGATTTTTTTCATACACGTACTGCAACTGCTGCTCGTCCATCGGGTTCGCACCGAGGCCCACGCCCAGCGCGTAGAGCATGGTGTCGCGTTGCGTAAACGTCTGTTCGACGAGCGGGATATCGTGTTTGATCAGTTTGTCGTATTGGATAGTCATGGGGAATCCTTCAAAGAATCCCATCCCCCGCTGGCGGAGGGACGGAAATGGTGGGGGCGAAGCGCGCGCCATGGTTCAAGGGTACGATGCTTTTTCACACGGTTATACTATCATGGCAGTATCCATCTTCTTCAAGGAGAAAGTCATGATAAAGACAGGCGACAAGCTCCCCGGCGGCAAGCTCTGGGAACTCGCGGGCGAGTGGGAAAACACCTGCTCGCTGGGCGCGAACGAAATCGATATTGAACAGGCCACGGCCGGCAAACGCATCGTGATGTTCGGCGTGCCCGCGGCCTTCACCAAGACTTGAACGTCGCGTCACCTGCCCGGTTTCGTGCAGGCCATCGACCAATTCAAGGCCAAGGGTATCAATGAAGTGTGGTGTGTGTCGGTCAACGATGCGCCGACCATGTCCGCGTGGGGACGTGAATGCAAGGCGCAAGGCAAGGTGCGCATGATGGCGGACGGCAGCGCGTTGCTGACCAAGGCCATGGGCGTGGAGCAGGATCTCACCGCGCGCGGCATGGGCATACGCGGGCAGCGCTACGCCATGGTGATAGAGAACGGCGTGGTGAAACAGTTTCATCTGGAAAAGCCGGGGCAGTTTGAAGTGAGCTCGGCGGAGTATGTGTTGGGGCGGTTGTAATCGAACTACAAAATAAGATCCCTCCCCCTTGAGGGGGGAGGGTTAGGGTGGGGGTGAAACGGCTGGTAGTACGCAAGGATTCCACCCCCATCCCCGCCTTCTGCTACGCTTCAAGTGTGCCCTTGCCCCGTCGAGGGGGAAGGGGTTTCTTTGATGGTGTCACGGGAGGAGTACATGTTATCCAGAATATTCGCAATCGCGCTGGCGTTATTCGCAACCCAAGCCACGGCCCAACAAGACTACCCCAGCAAGTCCATCCTGTTTGTCATTCCCTTTGCGGCGGGCGGCGACTCGGATTTATCCGGTCGCAATGTCGCGCAGCATGCTTCCAAATATCTGAACAACCGCGTCATCGTGCCGTTTAATCGCGTCGGCGCCTCGGGCATCATCGGCGCGATGTCAGTGAAAAATGCCACGCCCGACGGTTACACGCTGCTGGTCGCGCGCATCGCCACACACGCGGTATTGCCCGCTACCGACGCCAAGTTGCCGTACAAGTGGAACGATTTCACCATGATCTCGCTGATCGAGTTGAACCCGTACATTTGTTTCGTCAAGGCCGATTCCGCGATGCGTACGGCGGCTGATCTCATCGCCACCATCCGCAAAAGTCCGGGCAAACTGAACTACTCCACCGCGGGCGCGGGCACCAGCCAGGACATGGCCGCGCAATATTTTATGTCACTGGCGGGATTGACCAAGGATCACGCGGTGGGCATTCATTACAAGGGGGGGCGGCGAAGTCACCACGGCGGTCATGGGCGGGCAAGTCGATTTCGCCTGCAACAACGCGCCGACGGTCATCGCGCAGGCACAGGGCGGTCGCGTGCGCCCGCTCCTGGTGACGCCGCAGCGCCTGAAGGAGTTGCCCGATGCGCCCAGCGCGAAAGAAGCCGGCTTCCCCGACATGGAAAAAATCGTCGGCTGGACCGCGCTGATGGGGCCGGCCGGATTGTCCAAGCCCATCGTCGACAAGTGGGCGGATGTTTTCCAGAAACTCGCCAAAGACCCGGACTGGCAGGCCGGCAACGCGCGCATCGGCGGTATCGCCGCGATCCGCTCGCCGGCCGAGACCGAGAAGTATGTGCGTGAGCAGTATGAGATGTACAGTAAATTGGCGGCAGCGTTGGGGATGCGGCAGTAGGTTTGTTACGCGCCGAGGCATGGCATTGATGGTGCATGACGGGCTATATTTTGTGTTGTCATGCATGTTGAGAAGTCCGTTCCACCGAATAGGAATAGGAGAAAACATGAAGCCGCTATTTTTGATCGTGGTAGTTACTGCAATCCCCATTGCCTCTGGTTATGCCCAATCCTACCCCTCGCGAGCCATCAATATGGTAGTGCCCTATGCCGCAGGCGGACCCACCGATACGCTGGCGCGCATCGTCAGCGACCCGATGCGCAGGCTGTTGGCGCAGACCATCGTGGTCGATAACGTCACGGGGGCGGGCGGCAGCATCGCGGTGGGCCGGGTGGTTCGCGCCGCGCCGGATGGCTATACTTTGAGTATCGGGCACTGGGGCAGTCATGTGGTGAACGGGGCGTATTACACGCTGCCGTTTGATTTGCTGACGGATCTGGATCCGGTGGCGATGCTGGCGAGCAATCCGCAGCTTATTGTTTCCAAGCTGGCCGTGCCCGCGCGGAACTTGAAAGAGCTGATCGCGTGGAGCAAGGCCAATCAGGACAAGCTGCTGGTGGGATCGGGCGGCATCGCAGCGTCGTCGCATATGGGCGGCATTTATTTTCAAAGCGCAATCGGCGCAAAGTTTCAGTATGTGCATTATCGCGGCGGCGCGCCGGCGCTGCAGGCGCTGCTCGGCGGCGAAGTGGATGTGTATGTCACGCAGATCTCGGGCGCGGTGAGTTTTGTGCGCACCGGCAAGATCAAGGGATACGCGGTGACCGCCAAGTCGCGGCAGGAGATAGCGCCCGAAATTCCAACCGTGGACGAAGCGGGCTTGCCTGGGTTGTATACGTCCGTGTGGCATGCGCTGTGGGCGCCCAAAGGCACGCCCAAGGATGTGATTGCAAAACTTAATGGCGCCGTGATCGCAGCGCTGGCCGATGCGACGGTGCGCAAGCGTTTTGGCGATCTCGGGCAGGAAATACCCTCTCGCGAAGAACTCACGCCGCAGGCCTTGGCGGCCTATCACAAGTCGGAAATCGACAAGTGGTGGCCGCTAATCAAGGCGGCGGGGCTTAAGGCGGAGTGATTGGCGGAGTGATGGGTTGCGCTTGGGTGTATTCCTTACTACAATTTACAAAGTAAGGAAAAAAGGAGCGTTACCATGACAACCGCCGCAACACTGACCAGTAAAGGCCAGACTACCATTCCCAAGGAAATCCGCGAAAGCCTCGGTATGAAAGCAGGCGACCGGATGACGTTTACCCTGATGCCAGATGGTACTGTGGTTATGCGGGTGAAAAACAAAAGCATCACGCAACTTGCCGGCCTGCTGCACAAGAAAGGGCGTAAGCCGGTTCCCATCGAGCAGTTGTCGCGCTGATGTTGGGCATAGATACCAACGTGCTGGTGCGTTATCTGGTTTGCGACGACGAGGCACAGTTCGAAAAGGCCAATCGACTGATCAAGCGCGAAATCGGCGCTGGCGAAACGGTGTTTGTAAGTTTGCCGGTGCTGTTGGAAACCGAATGGGTGTTGCGCAGTCGGTACGGACTCAAGAAAGCAGAAATCATCGAAGCCATTTCCGGTCTGCTGGATGCAACTGAAATTCAATTCGAGGCCGAGCCGGCAATCGAGGAAAGTCTCAATCTTTGGAAGGACGGCACGGCTGACTTTGCCGATTGTCTTATCGGCGCGCACAACCGCCGGTTGGGTTGCCGGGCTACCGCGACATTTGATGCGAAGGCCGCCAGGTTGCCGGCGTTCCTGGCGTTGTAGAGCGCGGTAGGCCGGCCAACTATTTCTCATATTTTTTCGTCAATTTATTACTCAGAGTAGCATCCCAATTTTCGCTCAGGAGCCCAAATGCCCAAAATGACCGGTGCGCGCTTGTTCGCCGAGATGATGCGCGATTACGAGGTGTCGCATATTTTCTTTGTGCCGGCGTTCATATTGAAATCGTTTGCCGAGATGGAGGACATGCCCATCGCGCGGGTGATGGTGCACGGCGAAAAGGCGGCGGCGTACATGGCCGATGGGTATGCGCGCTCCAGCGGCAAGCCGGGCGTGTGCATGGCGCAGATGATCGGGGCGTCGAATCTGGCGGCAGGGCTGCGCGATGCGCATATGGCGGGCGCGCCGATCGTCGCGGTCACCGGCGGGCCGGCGCCGGCGTCGCGCTACCGACATGCGTATCAGGAAGTGGATGACATCACGCAGTTTGATGTGGTGACCAAGTTCAATGCGCAGGTGGATTCCCTGGCGCGGCTGCCGGATTTGACGCGGCAGGCGTTTCGCGTGGCGACCTCCGGCGCGCCGGGGCCGGTGCATCTACGCATTCAGGGGCATTTGGGGCAATTGACCGAAGCCGAGGCGGACCTTGATCCGATGGTCGAGGCCAAGTACACGCGTGTGCCGCCGTTTCGCAGTGAACCGGATATGCAGCATGTTAACGACGCGCTGGCGCTGCTGGCGTCGGCGCAGCGGCCGGTGATCGTCGCGGGCGGCGGCGTGATGACGTCGGGCGCGCAGGCCGAATTGATCGCGCTGGCGGAGAAACTCAACATCCCGGTGGCGACGTCGCTTAACGCCAAGGCGGTGATGATCGACAGTCATCCGCTCAATGTGGGCGTGCCGGGCGCGTATTCGCGCGATTGCGCCAACCGCACGCTGGCCGAGGCCGACGTGGTGTTTTTTGTCGGCAGTCACACCGGCGGACAAGTCACCAACAACTGGATGTTCCCGCCGGCCGGCACCAAAGTGATTCAACTCGATATCAACCCGGACGAACTCGGGCGCAATTATCCGAACACGGTGTCGATTCTGGGTGACGCCAAGCTGGGATTGAAACGCATGGCTGAAAACGCCAAGCCGAAAGCGGCTACGGGCTGGATCCAGCATGCGCAAAAGCTCGTCGCAGAATGGAAGCGTGAGAACGCGGAAATGCGCAATGCCGACGTCGCGCCAATACGCCCAGAGCGCATCTGCAAGGAAATCTCCGATGTCTTGCCGCCGGACGGCATCGTAGTGTCGGACACCGGCCACGCGGGCATCTGGACCGCGCGTTTTATCGAATTGAAATATCCCACGCAGCGTTATTACCGCACAGCGGGTTCGCTGGGCTGGGGCTTCCCGGCGGCGCTGGGCGTAAAATGCGCCAACCCGGACAAGCCGGTGGTGTGTTTCACTGGCGACGGCGGTTTTTATTACCATATCGGCGAACTTGAAACCGCGCGCCGGCACAACATCAACGCGGTGATCGTGGTCAACAATAACAGCGCGCTCAATCAGGAAATTCGCTTGAACGACATCGCTTACGGCGGCAAGCAGCGCGGACGCGCCGAGGAAATGTGGCGTTTCCCCGAGGTGAATTTCGCCAAGGTGGCGGAATCCTTCGGTTGCGTGGGCATCCGTGTTGAAAAGCCCGGCGATCTGGCCGATGCGTTAAAGCGCGCGATCGCGCTGAACAAGCCGGTGGTGGTGGATGTCGCTACCGATATGTACGCGATTGCGCCGCATCCGTGGACGGCCACGGGACGCGATTTTCATTCGTACCAGAAAACGGGGGCGTGACATGGCGGGTTTTGCTTTGGGGGAAGACCGGGCCTACTGGATCAGTTGGTTCAATCTGCCCGACAACATCACCGACGAACGGCGTCACGAATTTCTGACCTGGGCGTACGATGTGTATGTACCGCGCGTGCTGGCGCGCGGCGGTTTATTGTGGGGCGCGCTGTATGCGTCGCAGCCAAAGGGCAGTTTTACGCCGCTGGGGGGCGGTGGACGCATCAGTCACAAGAAAAATCCCAAGGGCGTGCCGGTGGGAGACCGCTACATCATGATGTTCGGCGCGATGGATGCCTACGCGCTGGCGGATCCGATGCCGGACGAGTTTCATGCGCAATTCAACAAGGCCGACACCAAGATGCTTGATCTGCGCAAGGACGAGCGGCGCAATATCATGCTCGAAGAAGCGCGCATTGAAGGGCCGGGCATCGTTGCCAATATGCCTGAAATGGCACCCGCGCCGGCGATACAGCTCGGCAGTTTTAACGCGGGCAACTGGGAAAACGAAGAGGAAATGGCGGCGTGGTATGCGCGCTGGCGTTTGCCGTCGCTGGTGAATTTGCCGGGGTGCGTGCGCGTGCGCAAGTTGATCTCGGTGGCGGGCTGGGCCAAGCATGCGTGTTTTTATGAGTTCACGTCGCTGCAGGCGCGTGAAGAGCATTTTGTGTATTACGAAAAGCCCAACCCGAAAATGGTTAAGTGGTCCACCGATGTGGTGCGCGACACGGTGCACGCGCCGGGTTCGGCCAATGTCGCAAGCCGGGTGTTTTATATTTTAAAAACAAATACTTAAACAAACCAATCGATCGAGGGCAGCATGCCGCAATGGGAACACAAGGCCGGTTTTGAGCTGGTGAGGGTCGCGCAAATCGAATGGGAAGACCGCCGCAACGTCGACAACTGGCCCAGCCGCGCGGGCATGTATTGCGACGACAAGGCGTTGCAACTGTGCGTACGGCTGATCGATTATCCGAAAGGTTCGACCGAGCCACGTCATGTGCACGGCGGCATGCACGCGACCACGGTGTTAAAGCATCACACGATCGTCGATGGCGTGACGCTGCGTCCGCTCGATGTGGTGCTGGGGCCGAGCAACGAGCCGCACGGGCCGTTGCATTATCCCGAGAGTTGCCAGTTGCTCTCCGCGTTTCAGGGCAGCTATTTTCACAGCGAAGTCGAAAAACTCTCCGGGGAAAAACAGTACCGCTTGATTCAGCAGGAGCAATTGCCGTGGGAAGCGGGCGCGCACGGCGAACAAATCAAAACGCTGGTGGATCGCGGTTGCGGTCGCTTGCTGGTGCAGGCGATCAAATTCGCACCTGGCGGGAGCATGCCCGCGAAATCGTACGACAAGCTGCATTCCGCGCTGATTGCGTTTGGCGGCGCCGAGGTGGATGGCGTGGCACTGGGCGAATGGGATTTCCTGCGCGTGATGGATGCGGCGCATGGCGCAGTGAAGTTTCCGCAAGGCGCGACTTTGCTGGCATTGACGATGCGGTGATGGCCGGTGCCGTGGCGCGCGTTACCGGACCGGGCGCGGTACGAATGTCAGCCTAAAACGGCAACCTAAAACGGCAGCACGATGTCCGGTTTGACCGCTGTCAGCGCGCTGCGAAAATCCTGCTGGATGCGTTTAATCGCAGCTTCGGTTTCCGCTTCGAATCGCAGCACAATCACCGGTGTGGTGTTTGACGGACGCGCGAGGCCAAAGCCGTCGCGGTATTCGACGCGCATGCCATCTATCGTGATGACTTCCTCCGCCGCGCTGAACGTCGCGGTTTTTTTCAGCGCATCCATCAGGGTGTAGTTTTCCCCTTCGGCGGTATGCACATGCAACTCCGGCGTGCTGACAGCATCGGGCAGATCTTCCAGTGCGGCGCTGACATCGGGCGCCTTGGAGAGAATTTCCAGAAGCCGCGCGCCGGCATATAACGCATCGTCAAAGCCGTACCAGCGGTCCTTGATGAAAATGTGTCCGCTCATTTCACCCGCGAGCGGCGCGCCGGTCTCTTTGAGCTTGGCTTTGACGAACGAGTGGCCGGTTTTCCACATCAAGGGCTTGCCGCCGTGATCGCGTATCCACTTGAACAGGTTACGCGTGGATTTCACGTCGAAAATAATCTCGGCGCCAGGCGTGCGGCTTAACACGTCGGCGGCGAACAGCATCAACTGGCGGTCGGGATAAATAATTTTACCGTTCCGGGTGACCACGCCGAGACGGTCGCCGTCGCCGTCGAAAGCCAGACCGATTTCGGCATCGCCGGACTTCAGTGCGGCGATTAAATCCTGCAAATTTTTCGGTTGCGACGGGTCGGGGTGATGATTCGGAAAGCGGCTGTCCACCTCGCAAAAGAGTTCCTGCACGTCGCAGCCCAGCCGGCGATACAGCTCGGGCGCAAACGCACCGGCGACGCCATTGCCGCAATCGATGGCGATTTTCATGGGGCGCGCGAGCTTTACTCCGCTGGCGTCATTGACGATGCGGCTCAAATACGCCTCGCGAATATCGTGGGTGCGATAGCCGCCAGCGCCGTGCACCAGATCCCCTTTTTCGATGCGCGCGCGCAGCGCCTGTATCGCGTCGCCCGCGAGCGTGTCGCCCGCGAGCATCATTTTCAGGCCGTTGTATTCGGGCGGATTGTGCGAGCCGGTGACCATCACGCCGGAGTGCGTGTCCAGCGCATAGGTGGTGAAGTACACCATCGGCGTGGCTACCCTGCCGACATCGATGACGTGGATGCCGCTGGCGCGCAAGCCGCGCGCGAGGGCAGCTGAGAGCTCGGGGCCGGATTCGCGTCCATCACGTCCGATGGCGATTTCGGTTTGTTTGCGCGCAATTGCTTCGGAGCCAATCGCATGGCCGATGTTTTCAACGGCCTCCACGGTGAGCGTGCGTCCGACGATGCCGCGGATATCGTAGGCCTTGAATATTTCAGGCGGTGCGAAAGATGAACGAGTAATGGTCATTAAATCTTTTCAAACACAGAGTCAGGATTGTTCAAAAAAATGCAGCAAACGTCGCGGCAGCCATTCGATGTTACCCGGAAACCGGCCGCTGACAAATCCAACGTGTCCGCCGGTGGCCGGTGTTTCAAGCTCGACGCTGAGCGATATTTCTTCGGGCGTGGGCAGAAAGCGCGCGGGCAGGAACGGATCATTGCGCGCATTCAGCACCAGCGTGGGCGTGGATACAAGTTTCAGATACGGCTTGCTGCTGGCGCGTTCGTAATAATCGTCCACGTTCTTGAAGCCGTGCAATGGCGCGGTCACCAGGTCATCAAAAGCGCGCAGCGTACGCGCCGCCCGCATGCGGCGCATGTCGCACAACGCCGGGTAGCGTTTCATTTTCGCCAATGTTTTGGCTTTCATGGTGGCAAGAAAGTTGCGCGTGTAAACCCGGTTAAAGCCGTGCGCAAGCGCAACGCCCGCGGCGGCGAGATCCACCGGCGCCGAGATGGCCGCCGCGCGCGTGACCATGGTGCGCGCATTGTCTCCTTGTTCGCCCAGCCATTTGAGCAGTGCGTTGCCGCCCAGCGACACGCCCGCGACGTAGATCGGGCTTGCACGGGTGGAGCGCAGACGGCGCAGTATCCAGTCGATTTCCGCGCTGTCGCCCGAGTGGTAGGCGCGCGGCAGCCGGTTGATTTCTCCGCTGCAGCCTCGAAAATGCACCACCACGCCGCGCCAGCCGCGCGCGGTGACGGCGTGCATGAGGCCGCGCGCGTAGTGGCTGTCCGAACTGCCTTCGAGACCGTGAAACAGCACTACCAGCGGCGCGTTGTCGTGCTGAGCCAGGGCGAGTTCCTGCCCTGGGATGTCCGCCCAATCGAGATCGATAAAATCAAAGTCGGGAGTTTCCCAGCGTTCGCGCCAATAGCTGACTTGCGGTCGCGCGGCCCACAACGAGGCATGTATGGTTTGGGCATGTCCGCCGGGCAGCCAGCGTGGCGCGCGATAGGGATGGGGATAAGGCGTGGCAGGTGTATCGGGTTCAGCGGCGGGCATGCGAAACAATTACGGGTGAACAGGCTGCATTGTACCTGAAGGTCTGGCGCCGGTTGTAGTCGGCTGGCCGGATGTGCCTTGATGGTTGCGCGAATGCCGCAGACCATTGCTGCGGAAAACGTACTTCGAAATGAGCGCGGGAAATTGACGCGAATGCCAAAGCCGAATAGTGTAGGCATTCACGGGTTTGTGATGCTTGCGAGGATACGGCATGCGGGTAAAAAAATTGGCGTATGCGCTGGGCGCGGAGATTCTGGATGTGGATATCACGCGCCCGCTGGACGAAGCCACGATTCAAGCGATTCGCGCCGCTTGGCTGGAACATCTGGTGTTGTTGATACGCGGTCAAAATATCACGCCGGAGCAGCATATTGCGTTTAGCCGCCGGTTTGGCGAGTTGGAACTGCATCCGAACAAATACAACCACCACCATGAGCATCCGGAAGTTTACGTGGTGACCAACAAGATGGTCGATAACCGGCCGTCGGACACGCGCAGCGTCGGCCGCCGTTGGCATTCGGACGGTGCCTATAAGCTGAAGCCTTCTATGGGGTCGCTGCTGTATAGCGGCGAAATTCCGCCGGTGGGTGGCGACACGCTGTTTGCGAATATGTACCTGGCCTATGAGGCGCTCTCTCCCAAGCTGAAGGAGGTGCTGGAGCGCCTGCATGCGTTGAACGATCGGGGCGCGGCGCAGAACAATCGCAATGTTGATCCGGCGCGCGTGGCGGAGCGGCTGAAGCTGACGCCGCCGGTCATCAATCCCGTGGTTCGGGTGCATCCCGAAACCGGACGCAAGGCGCTTTACGTGAGTGAAAACGTCACCACGTGTTTTGAAGGCATGACGCCGGAGGAAAGCCGTCCGTTGCTGGAGTATTTGTTCGCGCACAGCGTACGGCAGGAATTTATTTTTCGCCATCGCTGGCAGGTGCATGATTTATTGATGTGGGACAACCGATGCACCGTGCACCTTGCGCCGCCGGATTACGATCTCACGCAGCCGCGCTACATGATGCGAACGACCATTGCCGGGACGCCGCTGGGGCGTCTGTATCAGTCTTGATTTCATTGGGTTTTTCACGGCGCGTCTATCCAGTGCCTTCGTTGAAGTTGTTGCAGCCGTTGAAACGGGCTGCCGCAAGCCTCGTGGGGATTGCGATGTCCTTCGCCAACGCGGGCACCGCGCTGGGCGCGACGCCCGCGGATGCGCGTTATCCCGACCGGCCGATACGATTTGTGGTGGGCTTTCCGCCGGGCGGCACCGCCGATGTGCTGGCGCGAGCGATCGGACGCGAGTTGTCTGATGCATGGGGACAACCGGTAGTGCTGGACAATCGGCCGGGCGCCGGTAGCATGATTGGATCGGAACTGGTATCCAAGTCGCCTGCCGATGGTTATACCCTGCTGATGGTGACCAGCAGCCATGCGGTTGCGACTGCCGTGTCGCGCAACGTAACCTACCATCCAGTTGATTCGTTTACACCAGTGACGCTGGTCGCCGCAACACCGCTGGCCTTGATCGGTAATTTGTCGGCGCCGGCCAAATCGATGCGAGAGTTGATAACCTACGCCAAGGCGAATCCGGGGCAACTGAATTTCGGCTCATCGGGCAGCGGCAGCGCCACGCATCTGGCCGGGGAGTTGCTCAATACCATGGCGGGTATCAAGCTGATGCATGTGCCGTACCGCGGCGGCGCGCCGTCCATGAACGAACTGCTCGGCGGACAAATTCAGTTGCTGGTGATTTCGTGGCCGTCCGCGATGCCGCAGATCAAGGCGGTGCGTGTGACGGGCCTGGGCATCACATCCGTCAAGCGATCCGCGGTGTTGCCCGAGGTGCCGACATTCGCGGAATCCGGCGTTCCCGGTTACGAGGCGGTGCAGTGGTATGCCGTGCTGGCGCCAGCCGGTTTGCCGGCCGCCATGGCGCAAAAACTCAACCATGAAATTTCACGCATCGTGCGATTGCCTAAGGTGAGCGAGTTCATGACCGGCCTGGGCGCGGAACCCAGAACCATCGGGCTGGTGGAATTTGAAGCCTACCTGCGATCCGAGGTGGCTAAATGGAGCAAGGTGGCGCGGCAGGTCAGTAGCGTGTCCCGGTAAATGGGAGTCAAACGATGCCCACCGCCACCCAACCGGGTAGGTGGCTGTCAGCGCTTTGTGCCTGGCGCCTCGGTGAGTTCAAGCACATTCCAATTTCCCTGATGGTCACACATGCCTCGACCGCAACTCGAAACGCGCCAGGATGAACGCGTTTCGGAGCGCACGGTACGACCAAGCGTAGGAGCATACCAGTCGAGCTCAACGATACGAGTCTCTCCCCTCATGTGCTCCCTATCACCAGAATATATAATGCGCCGAATCTTGATGGTGTCGAACTCGCCGGCCGGTACGCGGATGCGTTCGTTGCCCAGCACTTCACCATCGATGCGCACGCTGCGGCTTGCGTTCTCGGACGGTACTTTTGCATTGACCCGTGTGGACCATGCATTGCCGCCCGACATGGCGGGAAGCGCGGGTGAAAACTCATATTCGACATTCACACCATGACTGTCGAGCGTGCGGCGCAGCCACTGGCCGTCGCTGGTGTAGAGTTCCGTGCGATCCGGGCCGATCAGGTTGTTGTCGGTGGTGACCGAAACCACTTGGCCTTGTGCGGTCGACGCTGCCGTAAATTCATACCGAATCTGGCCGGTGGTTTCGCGGTTGTAACCGTTGATCAGGCGATACGTGTAGGTATCCCCAGCCGAGGGCGTAGCGGCGAACGACGCGGGCGCGACGAACAGGATCGCCAGCAAGGTCATAATGAACAGGTGTCGTGCGGTCAAGGTCATGACACTCTCCTCAATGTGAAATCAGGAAGTGAGGAATCAGAGACGGAAGCCAAGCGGGTGATCGTGCCAAACAAGTTGGGCAAGTATAGAGTAAACAGTCATTTGACTTGTTATATTCCATGATGTTCCGTCGCGGCGGATGGTCTTGGATGCACGCCTGCCGACATCGAGGGGCTATAGCGTAAGTAATTGATTTTGAATTGTTTAATTTATATCGAGCGATGCCGCCTATGTTGCTGTTGCCGGATGAATGTCCCATTGCCTGGGCATGATGCCGCTGCGTGATCGGCAGCGCCACCGCAACGTATACTGACCGCTCGTTAATGAAGCGCGAAATGGTTTCCAATGCCTGACATGCTGGTCAAGCTGTACGATCTTCCGCCGTTGACGCCGGCCTTGGTGGTTGCGGCGCGCCACGGTGGCATGATCCGGCGTGCGCTGCGCGATGATCAATCGTCGGCGGTGGCATGGGTGCGCGCGCGGTTTCCCTCATGGGTGGCGGAAACGGAGGCCGCATTCAGCCGGTCACCCATCACGTGTTTTGTCGCGCTACGGGAGCAAATGATCGTGGGTTTCGCCTGTTACGACGCCACCTGCCCGAATTTTTTCGGGCCCACCGGGGTGGATGAAGCGTGCCGGGGAGTGGGGATCGGCCGCGCGTTGCTGCTCGCCGCGCTGCATGCGCAACGCGAGCAGGGTTATGCGTATTCCATCATCGGAGGTGTGGGGCCCGCGTCGTATTACGCGGATGCCGTGGGCGCCGTGGTGATCGAGGGTTCCACGCCGGGCATTTATGCCGAGCGGCACAAGGAGTCGGGGCGGGCATAATGGGTATGCCGATAGCGATACAGTTGCCGCGTGTGCTGAAAACGCTTTACGCGCATTTCACTCGGTTGGCGTGGGACGTATTGTTGCTGCTGATCGCGGCGCACGTGCTGGTGTCGTACGCGGGCATGCGCCTGTTTGAAACCGGTGAAATCACCGAACGCGTGGCGTTCTGGTATTACTACATGACGACCATCACCACGATCGGCTACGGCGATATCGCGCCGAAATCCGCGGGCGGCCGGTTGTTCACGACGTTGTGGATCATGCCGGGCGGCATCATGCTGTTCACGGCGTCACTCGCGAAGTTCATACAGTTTATTGCCACTCGTTGGAGAAAACGCATGCGCGGAGAAGCAGACTATTCCTATCTGGAACATCACATCCTGATATTGGGCTGGCAGGGCTTGCGCACGCGGCGCATGGTGGAAGAAATCATCGCCGACACGGGCGCGGTGCAGCGCGAGATCGTGCTGTGTTCGACCAAGGATATCGAAAATCCGATGCCGGATGCCGTGAAATTCGTGCGCGACAAGGCGTTGAGCGACGCCAGCCTCCACCGGCGCGCGGGCTCCGCGGGCGCCGACGTGATCATGGTATTGGGACATGATGACAACGACACCCTGGCGGCGGCGCTGGCGGCGTCATCGGTGAATAAACACGCCCATCTCGTTGCGCATTTCGAGCAGCAGTCGTTTGCGGACTTGCTGGTGGCGCATTGTCCGCGCGCCGAGACCATGGTGTCGCTGTCCACCGAAATGATGGTGCGCGCGGCGCTGGATCCGGGATCGTCGCGCGTGCACCGCGATTTGCTGTCGGTGGCCGGCGGACAAAATAATTTCAGCCTGCGCGTGCCCGCCGATGCGCCCGTGCTGCGTTACGGGCAATTGCTGCATTTCATGAAGCAGCAACACAACGTCACCCTGATCGCGGTGGCCGACGATACCGCCGGCAGCGGGTTGCGTCCCAATGCCGCCGGGGATGCCGAAGTGAAACCCGGCGCGGTGCTCTATTACATCGCGGCGCGCCGGCTCGATCCGGATCGCGTGCGTTGGCGCGAGGCGGGCGCTTGAGGCAGACGGCGCGCGATCACAGCCAGCGCCGCACGCGGGCGCAATAGACGGCATACGCATCGCCGAACTTCTCGCGCAATGCGCTTTCTTCCGGCGCGATCTGAAAACGGTTGATGTAGCAGACAAACAGCACCAGCAGCGCGACGTTTAGCACATTGCCGAACCATGCGGCCAGCGCTCCCAGTATCAGCAGGTCCGCGAGGTAAATCGGATTCCTTGAAAGTGAGAATGCGCCCGTGGTGATTAGCGCCGATGCATTGGCGGGCCGCAGCGGATTGATGGTGGTGCGCGCGGCGAAAAATTGTGCCGCCGCGATCAGCATCAGCAGCACGCCGGCGGCAAGCAGCATGAACGCCACCCACGATTGATAATCGGATACGACGCGCACGAATACCCATGTTTCGCTCACACCCCACATCAGCAGGCCGATGATGGCCGCGACGGCGGGTGGCGGAATCAGCGTGTTCATGGTTTGCGGCAGCAGGCGGGCGCTTATCGCCCACGTGTCAGGTTTTGCGTGGCGTTACTTCCGGGTTAAGTAGTTTGACGGGCTTACCGGTGGCAAACGCCGCAGCCTGCTCGAACGCCTCGCCGAAATACGCCTCATAGGTGCCCGGTTCCAGCCACGCGCTGTGCGGCGTGCAGATGGCGTTCGGCATTTTGAGCAGCGGATGATCGCCGTCTAGCACCGGCTCGTTTTCGTACACGTCGGTGGCGGCGAAGCCGGGGCGGCCTTTGTTCAGGGCATCCACCAGCACGCCGGGCGCGAACAACTCCGCGCGCGCGGTGTTGACGATCAGGGCCGCGGGTCTCATGTGCGCGAGGTCGGCGGCGGTGATGATGCCGCGTGTCGCTTCGCTCATGCGCAGATTCACGCTTAATACGTCGGATTGCTCGAAGAACGCCTGCTTTGAGGCGGCGACTTCATAACCCAGCGCTTTCGCGCGCGCCGCTGTAGCCTCTCGCGCATAACACAGAACGCGCATGCCGAAGCTCGCCCCCGTGGCTGCCACCGGTTCGCCGATTTTGCCGAGGCCGTAGACGCCGAGCGTTTTGCCGCGCAGGCTCACGCTAAACCAGTCGCGCCATTTGCCTTGTCGCATCAGCGCGGCGTCTTCGGCGATGCGCCGCACCGAGGCGAAAATCAGCGCCCATGTGTGTTCGGCGACGGTGTACGGAGAAGCGTGCGAGCCAGCGCACACGGCAATGCCGTGATCGGTGCAGGCTTTGAGATCGATGCTGTGCGCGCTGCGGCCAGTCTGCGCGATGAGTTTCAGCTTGGGCAGTTGTTCGAGCAACGCGCGGGTGAAGTTGGTGCGCTCGCGCACGGCGACGATGATCTCGGCATCGCGCAGTTTTTCAACTAGGGTTTCAAAAGACGGTGCGACATCGCGCAGTATCGTTACATCGTGCCCAGCCAGTTTGCCGAAGCATTCCAGCCGGGACACGAGACCGTGGTAGTCGTCGGGAATAACGATTTTTGCAATTTTGGTGGTTTCCATGACGGGTGCGAGTTTAACATGCGCCCATCCGTACCCTGCGCGGTGAGTGGGGCTTAGCGATAGTAGCCGTGGTGATAATGCCCGCCCCGGTGTCCGCCACCGCCGTAACCGTAGCCGACAGGATAGACCACGCAGCCGGAAAGCACTGCCGCAATGGTGATGGCAACAATCAATTTGACAGCTTTCATGGCGCATCCTCCTGGTTAAATGTGGAAATCCACACCTTCAATAACGGGTGACGGTCGCGGATGACGACGCGAGCGGCGTAACAGATATCGTCACTGTGTAAGCAAATGTTTCGCGCCAACGCGGATATAGCTGGCGGGTGTGTCAAAATCGCGTTTTAATTCAACGCATTCAACACAAGGAGCAGGACATGGAACTCGGACTCAAGGGCAAGGTGGTGGCGGTTACCGGCGGCAGCGAAGGCATCGGGCGCGCGACCGTGCAGCGTTTCGTGGCGGAAGGCTCGAAAGTGGCGTTCTGCGCGCGGCGCAAGGAGCCGCTTGAGCAGTTTGCGGCTGAATTGCGCAAGGCCGGCGGCGACGTGATGTGCATGACCGCCGACGCCAGCAAGGCGGGCGAACTGGAGGCGTTCATCGAAGCCACTGTCAAACACTTTGGCCGCATAGACGTGGTGGTCAACAACGCGGGCGGCACCGGGCAGGCGGCGTTTGCCAGCGTGCTCGATGATGCGTGGCAGAACGACATCAACATCAAGGTGTTCGGGCAGATACGCACCGCGCGCGCGGCGATTCCGCACATGAAAAAGCAGGGCGGCGGGCGCATTATCAATCTGAACATGGTGGGCGCGAAGCAGCCGGGCGCGGCGATGTTCCCCACCACGGTCAGCCGCGCGGCGGGCCTGGCATTGACCAAGGGGCTGTCAAAAGAAGTGGCTGCCGACAATATTCTGGTGAACGCGGTGGCGGTTGGCAAAATCAAATCCGCCGGGCAAGAGAAGGGCGCCGCGCGCAATAAAATCACCGTCGAGGAGCATTACGCGCGCAACAGCAAATCGATCCCGATGGGCCGCATGGGCGAGGCGGAAGAAGTCGCCAACACCATCGCGTTTCTCGCTTCCGACGCGGCGAGTTACATCACGGGTACTTGTATACACGTGGATGGCGGGGTGTCGGGGGTGTTGTAAGCTTTTGTTTTTATAGCATATTTAAGTACTCTGCTGAGTTATCGGAGAACACAATGCCAACCTCCCGCGCAGGCGGGAATCCATAACACACGCACACTTGAGACAGTGCCGCCCCTTCCGACCTCCCTTCGCTTGCGGGGGGGATACCTGCAAGCGTGGAAATAGCGAAGTTTTTACCGCAGCCGCAAACGGAGACTGCATCACGATGAAAAGTTTTCGACTCAACCGATTCGGCTGCGCAATCATTCTGATGATTGCCGGCTCAGCAATCACGCAAGCCGCGGAGCGTTACCCCAACAAGCCGGTACGCATGGTCATTCCCTACGCGGCCGGCGGCCCGCCGGATGCGGTCGCGCGCATCATTGCCGACAAAGTAACAGCGGGTTGGGGACAAAACTTCGTATTCGACAATCGCGGCGGTGGGGGCGGCGTGATCGGCGCGGCCATCGTGGCCAAGGCGCCGCCCGATGGCTACACCGTACTGTTGCACACGGCGGCCTATGCCGGCATGCCATATTTTTACAAACAACTGCCGTACGATCCGGTGCGCGATTTGATACCTGTCACGCTGGTGGCGAAGAACGTCGGTTATGCGCTGCTGGTCAATCCCCGGCTGCCCGCGAAATCGGCGAAGGAGCTAATCGCGCTGGCACAAGCCAATCCCGGCAAATTTAATTTTGGTTCGCCGGGTGTCGGTAGCGTCGGCCATCTGGCCGCTGAGTTATTTTTGAGTGCCGCCAAAATTAAAATGACCCACGTGCCGTACACCGGCATCCCCGCGATGATCACCGATATCATCAGCGGGCAAATCGACGTTGGGTTCCCGGCGGCGGTGGCGGCCGTGGGGTTGATCAGTGCCGGCCGCTTGCAGGTGCTCGGCATTACTGGTGAAAAACGCTGGGAGAAACTGCCTACCGTGCCCACGCTCGACGAAGCCGGCCTGAAGGGTTTCAAGTTTGTCAGTTGGTACGGACTGTGGTTCCCGGCGGGCACGCCGGCCGCCATCATTCAGCGCATGCGCGACGACGTGGCCGCGGCGATGAAAGACCCATTGGTACGGCGGCGTCTTGATGAACAGGGCCTCGAAGGCATCGGCTCGACGCCGCAGGAACTCGCGCGCACGGTTGCGGAAGAAATGGTGATGAACAAGGAGCTGACCGCGCGCATTGGGATTGTGCCGCAGTAACGCGGCGCGCTGTGGCGATCAGCAGTTCCGGTTATCCACCGCAATCGTCGCCTTGTATCGCGTATAGGGCTTGCCGTTCACACGCGTTAGCGGCAGCCACCACAGTGCCAGTGCATCTCGGCTGCTGTCGATGTTCACGTGGCGGCGCGAGAGGCTGCATCGTTCGAGCGCGATGTTGGCGTGGCGCACGCTGCGCGCCCACTGTGGAATCCACTCGGTCTGCGACTGGATGCACTGCTGGTAGTCGTCGCCCTTTAACCCGGGGCCGCATTGACCGCGATCCGGGTGCGCGAGCCACACCACGTTTTGACGGGTATCGATGCTGGCGCGCGCCAGCACGCCGCCGTCGGTGTCAAGAAATTCAATTTGCCCGTTGCGCATCTGATTGATCACGCCGGTATCCACGCGATACGCCAGTTGTACCGCCAGCGTGGCGTGCGTGGTGGCGTGCCAATAGCCATAGGCATACGCCGCGGCGTAAAGCGCCACGGCAGCAACGCCTGAAATGTGCAGGGCTTTCAGTGGTTGCTTTCCATGGGCACGTCGTCCAGATCGGGCGTGTGCCCGCGTTTGACGTAAGCGTAGACATCCGCAAGTTCGGCGTCTTTCAACTGGCTGGCGAACGAGGGCATCGTGCCGCGCGCGGTTTTAGCGCCGCGTATAAAACGTTCTTCGGGCATTTCCTTCGTCGCGGCGGCAAGGTCGAACGCGGCGTCTTGTTTCAGCAGGCGAACGCCGTGGCAGGTGGAGCAATATTGTCCAAACAGCACGGCGCCCGCGCGCTCGCGGGGCGAGGCCTTGTTGTCCTGCGCGTGTGTGCGTGGTGTGCCCACCAGGGCAAACGTCAGCGTGGCCGCGCCGACGGTCAGCGCCCAAAATCGCGTCATAAACATAAGTGCATTTTTTATTGAATAAATTACGCCATCAACGTGCGTATCTTGTCTGCCGTAAAGGGCAAATCGCGGGGCCGTTTGCCGGTGGCGTTGGCAATTGCATTCGCAATCGCCGCGACCGTCGGGCCTTGCGAGCCTTCGCCGACGCCGAGCGGGCGTTCGTTCGGCATGTTGATGATATGCACCTCGACGTCCGGCACATCATTGAACGTGAAGATCGGGTAATCCGCCCACGAGCGCGTGGTGATGCGTTGACGGTCGAATTTGACTTGTTCTTTCAGCGTCCAGCTTGCCGATTGAATGATGCCGCCTTCGATCTGATTGATAATGCCATCCGGATTCACCGCCAAGCCGGCGTCTACTACCGAAACCGCGCGCGTAACCTTGACGTTGCCATTGCGATCCACCGTGACATCGGCAACCACCGCACAGTAGGCGGCGAGGTTTTTATATTGCGCGAAAGCGAAGCCTCTCCCCGATGAGCCGTTGCCGCTTTTGCCAATACCGGTGTTGGGTTTCCAGTTGGATTTCTGCGCGGCGAGTTCAATCACGGCGCGGGCACGCGGATTTTTCATGTGGCGCAGCCGGAATTCCACCGGGTCGGCCCCCGCCGCCAGCGCGGTTTCGTCGATAAACGACTCAAGAGCAAATACGTTGGCGTAGGCGCCCAGAGTGCGCAACGCCGACGTGCGCACCGGCATGTCGGTGATGTAGTGCAACAAAATATTTTGCCGCGGAAAATCATACAGCGGCACCGCGTTACGATCGGCCGCGCCCGAGGGCTGCGGCGAGTTGTTTGGCACGGCGGGTGGAACCGGGCTCGCCAGATGCCAGCCACCGAGTACGAAACTGCCTGCCGGGTTGCTCATCGGTCGCGTCGAATGCGGATGGCTCCAGGTTTCATGCTGCCAGTTGACGATTTGGCCCGATTCGTCGAGATGCGCCTGCATTTTGATGACCATCGCCGAGCCGAACGGTTCCCAGCCAAATTCATCTTCGCGCATCCATTGCAGCTTGACCGGGTTGCCGCCCGTGGCGCGCGCGAGCAGCGCGGCGTCGCAGGTCACGTCGTCCGCGCCGTTGTGGCCATAACAGCCCGACCCTTCCACGTGGGTGCAGGTGATATTGGCAATGGGCGTCTTGAGCGCCTTGGCAAGATCGTTGCGCAGCGGGAACACGCCCTGGCTGTGTGTCCACACGGTGTATTTACCGTCCTTGAATTGCGCCACCGCGCAGGACGGGCCGATGGAGCCGTGCGACTGAAACGGGCGCGTGTATTCGGCTTCAATCGAGGTGACCTTGCCGCCGCTGGCGCCGACCGGCGTGACCGTCTTGATGACGGAATCGCGCGAGGGCATTTTCTTCAGGTGCTCGTAGAGCGCGGCGCCCCCCGGCGGCAAATCCGGTGACTCGTTCCACTTCGCCGAGGCGCGTAGCGCTTGCGCCGCCTTGATGGCTTGCTCTTCGCGCGCCGCCGCCACGGCGAGAAAGTTGCCGTCGCGCATTACCGCCACCACGCCGGGTAATGCCTTGGCGGCGGCTTCATCCACCGATACCAGTTGTGCGCGATACGACGGCGGGCGCACCACGCGGCCGAACACCATGCCCGGTAGACGCATGTCCTGCACGAACGCGGCACCCCCGGTCACCTTGGCGGGGAAATCGCGGCGCGGCACGCTTTTGCCGATGACTTTATGCTGCGAGGCCGGTTTGGGTTTGGCTGTGGCGGTGGCTTCGCGCTTGAGATTTAAATCCTTGGCGAGATCCCAGTAGGTGAGCCGCGTGGGACTGGCGCTGATTGCGCCGTCGGAAACCGTGAGTTTATCCACCGTGACATTCAACTTCTGTGCGGCCGCGGCGAGCAGCATGCCGCGCACCTCCGCGCAGGCAAAGCGCAACGCGGTGCCGCTGCCTTCCACCGACAGGCTGCCGGCGGTCATGCCCTCGTTGGGCGTGCGCGCGGTGTCGGCGGACACCATGTCGATGCGTTCGTAAGCGACATCCAGTTCATCGGCGGCAATCTGTGCCAGCGCCGTCAAAATGCCCTGGCCGATTTCGCACTTGCCGGTGTGGATGGTGACTCTGCCATTGGCGTTAATGCGGATCCAGCCGTCGAGCATGCGGTTGTTGTTCAGGCCGCCGGGCAGGGGTGCGCGCGCCTGCTGCGCAATCGCCGCCGGACCGGCAAGCGTGAACGAGGCGACGATGATGCCACCTTGTTTGAGGAACTTGCGGCGGGAGAGCGTGGTGGTTGTCATGATTACGCTCCTTTGTTTGCCGATGCACGCTGCACCGCGCGCACGATGCGATTGTGCGATCCGCAGCGGCACAGGTTGCCCGCGAGCGCGGTCTTGATCTGCGCGCTGGAAGGTTTGGGGTTGACGTCCAGCAGCGCCTTGGCCGACATGATCATGCCGTTGGTGCAGTAGCCGCATTGCGCCGCCTGTTCTTCGAGAAAGGCTTGTTGCAGCGGATGGGGTTTGTCGAGCGTGCCGAGGCCTTCGAGCGTGGTGACGTTCTTGCCCGCCAGCGCCGACACCGGCGTGACGCAGGAACGCGCCGCGCGCCCATCGATATGCACGGTGCAGGCGCCGCATTGCGCGATGCCGCAGCCGAATTTCGGGCCGTTCAGTTCAAGATCATTGCGCAACACATACAGCAGCGGCGTGTCGGCGTCGGTGCGCACGGTACGCGACGCGCCATTCACGCGCAGGGTGTATTCAGGCATAGTCAGGCTCCTCGGTGCCGCGTCAATGCGTTCGCGGGTAATATAGTCGATGTCGAAAGTGACCGCCCAATGTTGTACGGTCACTCCGTGGTGTTTCGAATTATCTTCAAGAAATTATGAAAATACAACAACTTAAACCTTACGCGGTTAACGTTTCCGAGAAAACCAATTGGTTTTTTCTCAAAATAGAAACCAATGATGGGCTTGCGGGCTGGGGCGAAGCCTCGCTTTCCGGCGGTTGGGAAGAAAACCAGGTGCTCAACTGCAAGCGCCTCGCGGAGATGATCGCAGGCAAAACCGTTGACGAAGCCTTGCCGTTGCTGACAGTGTTTCCGCATGCGGTGGGTGGCCTGGTGTGGAACTCGATCTTGAGCGCGGCCGAAATGGCGCTGATGGACATCAAGGCGCGCGCGGCGGGCGTGCCGATACATCGGCTGTTCGGCGCGCCGCTGCGCGACACCATACGCGTCTACGGCAACATCAATCGCGCGACGAATGACCGTTCACCGGCGGGATTCGCCGCGCTCGCACGAGACCGCGCGGCGCAGGGCTACACCGCGTTCAAACTCGCGCCGTTCGACGGCGTGTATTGGGCGGATATGAATGACGCGGAAGTCAAAAAGAAATACCGCCATGCGCTCGATTGTATTTTTGCCGTGCGCGACGCGGCCGGGCCGGACGCCGGCGTGCTGATCGATTGTCACTGGCGCTTTGACGAGCCGACGGCGCTGCAACTGCTGCGTGATCTCGCGCCGGCGAAATTGTTCTGGGCCGAGTGTTTGACGTCGGAGCGCGCCGAGCATCATCCCGTGCTGGATCGCGTGCGCCGCGCCGCCGAGGACATGGGCGTGCTGGTGGCGGGCGGCGAGCGGCAGATCGGCGTGATGGGCTTTGAGCCATTGTTGCGCGGCAAACTGCTGGATGTGGTGATGCCCGATATCAAATACACCGGCGGCTATACCGGCATGCTGGCCGTGGCGGAGCGGGCACACGAGTTTGGCGTGAAATTTTCGCCGCACAACCCAACCGGCCCGGTGTGTAACATGGCGAGCCTGCACGCGTGTTCGCTCGTGCCGAATTTTTTGATACTGGAGCGGCAGAGCGAGGGCAGCGTTTACGATGAAATCATCATCGGCGATCATCCCAAACTGGTGAACGGCAGCTACGCCGTGCCGCACGGGCCGGGCCTCGGCATTACGCTGAACGAGGATGCATTAAAGGCGCGTCCGCCGGTAAAGCCGCGCGGGGAATCCACGGCGGATCCGCGGTTGGGGTAGCTATGTCAAAAAAAGAACATCTTTGTCCGTCCCTCATGCTTGCGCGGGGATGACAGTGGTAATAAATTTTACGCATCCGAATTCATAGTGAGTCATCGCATGATCAACCGCCCCATCATTACCGACCCCGACGCATGGATCGGCCCGAAAATCCAGAACGATGAGTCATGGATCTATCGCTTTGATGCCGCCGCACTGGCGGAAATCGACGCCGCGCTGGCGCACGCCAAACGCGCGGGCGCGCGCGTGCCGTTCGGGCCGGATGCGTTTCCGTTGCCGCGCGTGGCGCGCGAGATGGAAAAAATCCTTGATGACGTGGAGAACGGCCAGGGCTTCAAGCTGTTGCGCGGCATTCCGCGCGCGAAATATTCCGATGATGAGTGCGAGTTACTTTACTGGGGGCTGACCGCGCATCTGGGGACGCCCATTTCGCAGAATGCGCGCGGGCATCTGCTGGGCCATGTGCGCGACGAAGGGCGCACACAGGCGGACCCGAATGCGCGCGCATATCAAACCAGCCAGCGCATGGATTTTCATACCGACATGCTGCCGATGGATTTGCTGGGGCTGTTTTGCCTGCGCACCGCCAAGCGTGGCGGCGCCAGCAAAATCACCAGTGCATTGACCATCCACAACGTGCTGCGCGGGGAACGGCCTGATCTGCTGGAGGCGCTGTATGGCCAATTTCATATCGACTGGCGCGGTGAAGAGCCCGCGGGCGAGAAAGGTCTTTTCAGTCTGCCGATGTTCAGCGAGTGCCGCGGCAAGGTGACGGCGCGCATTAACAGTTTGCCTTACTATGATTCCGCCGCACGGCATGGCGCGCAATACGCGCCGGCGGCGATCCAGCGCGAGGCGCTATTGAAGGTGCAGGAGATCGCCAATCGTCCACAGTTGATGCTGACCATGGATTTTCAGGAGGGCGACATTCAGCTCGTCAACAATCACACGATGTTGCACGCGCGCGAGGCGTTTGAGGATTATCCCGAACCCGGACGCGAGCGCCACCTGCTGCGTATGTGGATCGCGGTGGATGACGCGAAGCGAAGACCGCTTGCGGATGCATTGACGGACCGTTATCGCTGGGTGCAGCGCGGCGGCATTCCGGTCAAATCGGCGCAAGCGGCATAATTTTTTAAGCATCTGTTTTTAAACAATATTTTGTGTTTTCCGGGGTAACGCATGACGGTCACTTTCCGCAAGTTGCATCCTCACGTCGGCGCCGAAGTCAGCGCCATTGATCTGCGCGAAGTGCATGACCGCGCCACGCTCGACCACCTGCGTGCCGGCACGGACGCGCACGGCGTGTTGGTGTTTCGTAACCAGCCGTTCACCGACGTCGAGCAACTGGCGTTTGCCGAGCGCTTTGACGGCACGCTGCACGTGAAGCCGGGTGCTTCGGCTTTGGCGGCGAACCGCTTCGGCAATGATGCGATCGCGGACATTTCCAATGTCGATAACAGCGGAAAAATTCTCAAGGCGGATGACCGCAAGCGCATGTACAGCCTCGGCAACCGGCTGTGGCATACCGACGCATCGTTTCAGGATCCGGCGGGGCGGTATTCAACGCTTTCGGCACGGGTGATTCCCGAAGTGAATGCCGATACTGAATTTGCCGACATGCGCGCTGCGTACGACACGCTCGACGCAGCGACCAAACAAAAACTGGAAGGCTTGAGGGTGCACCACACCATCACGCATTCGCGCGAAATTCTTGGCTTCGAGTTCTCGCATGAAGAAAAAGAGCGCTTGCAGGGCGCGATACACCCGATTACGCGCACCAATCCGCGCACGGGCCGCAAATCGCTTTACCTCGCTTCCCACGCCACGCGCATCATCGATTGGCCGGTGGCCGACGGGCGCTTGTTCTTGATGGAGCTGACCGAACACGCCACGCAAAGCGAGTTCGTCTATCGCCACGTATGGAAAAACGGCGACTTCGTGATCTGGGACAACCTCTCCACCATGCACCGCGCCACCGCGTTTGATGACGCGAAGCATCACCGCGAGTTGCGAAGGGTGACGACGATTGATGTGCCGTTACCGATGTAGGCCTGGTCGCTTACTCCGGTTGTATCCCTGCCGCCTTGACGACCTTGGCCCATTTTACCGACTCGGATTTCATGAACGCTGCGAGCTGTTCCTGCGTTCCTGCAACGATTTCTGCGCTGTCCGTGGCGAGGCGTTCTTTTACATCGGACAGATTCAGCGTCGATACGGCATCCTTGTGGAGCCGGTTGATGATCTCCGGCGGCGTGCCGGCGGGCGCAAAGAAGCCGGACCACTGCACCGCCTCATAACCCGGCACGCCCGCTTCGGCGATGGTGGGAATGTCGGGCAGCGCCGCCGAACGCTTGGCGCTGGTGATGCCGAGCGCAATCAATTTGCCGGTGCGAACGTGCGGCACGGTGAGCGGCATCGAGCTGGTGGCCATCAGCGCGGAGCGCCCCGCCAGCAGATCGATCAAACCCGGCATGGTGCCCTTGTACGCCACATGCATCAGCTTGATCCCCGTCATGCTGGTGAAGAGCTCCACCGTCAAATGCGGATTGGTGCCGTGGCCCGACGAGGCGTAGAGAATTTCACCGGGGCGCGTTTTGGCGAGCGCGATCAGTTCCTTCACGGATCGCGCGGGCAGCGAAGGATGCACCATGATGAGGTTCGGCACGAAATACGTCTGCGTGATTGGCGCGAAATCACGCACCGGATCGAACGGCAGTTTTTTGTAGCTCGACGGCACAATGACCAGCGCGCTCGGCGCCACCAGCAGTGTGTGCCCGTCGGGCGCGGCCTTGGCCACGATGTCGGTGCCGATGATGGTGCCCGCGCCGGGGCGGATATCGACAATCACTTGCCGTCCCCAGCGTTTGGTGAATTCGTTCGCCATCAGGCGCGCGCAGTTGTCGCTGGGGCCGCCGGGCGCCGTCGGGACAACGATGCGCACCGGACGCGAAGGATAGTTTTCCTGGGCGCGCGCGGACAGCGGCGCCAGAAACACCGCGATTCCCGTGGCAGCAAGAGCCTGTTTCAAGACGACATTACCCAATGGCAAAACGGTCTCCCTGTGCGCGAGTCGTCGTGGCGTGAACAGGAATGCTATCACGTGCGCGCTTGATTTTCCGGCGGCGGCTGGCGGGCAGGCTCACGCGAACGCCGCGGTTGTAAGCGCCCCGCGCTACAGTAGAATGGCGCTTTCGCGAGGAGATATCATGGGACTCAACGAGCGGCGCAAAATCAAGGAATTGCAGGACGTTACCTTTCCGGAGCGGGTAAAGGAAATCGAGGAAATCTGCGGCAAGGCGATACCCTACGAGGTGGATTGGGAGAGCCTCGCGGACGACGCGCAGGGCCTCAACTTTATCGACAACGTGTCGTGTCACCGGCTGAACATGGCGCTGCGCGTGATTTGCGGCGACGACATGGGTAAGCAGGCCGTGCGTGATGGCTTGAAGCTGATCAAGCTGGCGAACGTCAAGGACGCCGCCGCCATGAAAATGAGCTTTGAGAACGGGGTGCTGGAAATGCATTGCGCCTACGCGCTGGGCGCTTCGGGCATGCATCGCGATGATGCGATCCGCGCCTTGCTGGAGAAAAATCTCTGATCCGCTGCGCGGCGTGCGGCCTTTTTTTTCGCATGAGGTGAGCGCCTGATGCCGCGCTGGGTGGACGCACTGTTCGGGCCCGCGATGGCGCCACATGTCATCGACGGTGTGGCAGCTTTTCGCATGCCCAAGGCCTGGACAGCCCGTGCCGCCGAGTCCTACGGTGCCTGCACGACCCAGGCGTTTTACCGAACGCAACGCTGGTGGTGGGGCGCGGGCGAAGATCCGCTTGAAGCACAAGCCTGGGTGATAGTGGCCGGGCCGCAGGTTTCCGACAACGGGTTGGAAAACACTCTGGAAGGCGCCATGCAGCGGGCCTTCGGCCAATTGCAGCTGCATTGCCGGCGCTTCGACGAATTTGGCAGTATCCGGACACGCACACGCACCACCTGGATCAGCGAGGGCAATTACCAGATCGGCTCCAAGCATGATCCCGAGCGCGTGCTGTTTTTGCGCAGCATCGATCCGCGGCGCCGCGCGGCACTGGTGATGCGTGTGTATGAGCGGCGCATCGCGCACAAGGCATTGCGGCGCATCGAAGGATTGTTTTTTGATTCGGTGCGGGTGGAAGGGGTGACGCTGGACGATGCGCCTGATGTAACTGATGCGTCACAAGCGGAAAACCGGGGCGTGGTCTTTACGCCGCCCGACATGAACAAAGTGGCGTTTAATCTCGAAGACCAGCGCGTGCTGGTGCTGGATCAACTTCGTCCCTGGCGCATTTACACACTGCAACAACCGTTGCGCACCATTGAAGGGCGCGCGTGCGAGGCGGGAATGGTGTTCCGCTTCGAAGAGGCGCGCATCAATCAGAAGGCGCGCACGGCGCGCATCCACGGACTGGGGCCGGATGACGAAAAGCTGGCATTCGATTCACGCGACGACGAACACAAGCAGTGGTTTTTTTTCACGGGCGAGGAGTGGCGGGAGAAACGCGCGCTTCCCGCATGGCCGCTGCCCAAGGCCGACCGGCCATTCGATGCGACGCGGTTGCCGCCCGGCAACGATCGCGCGGCGGCCATCATGGCAGGCCTGATCAGCGAGGGGCATTGGACCGCGACGTTGGACGATGCCCACGCGCTGCGCCACGCCGCGTTACGTGTGGCGGCTACCCACCCCGTAGAGGCGTGGCATCTCGCCGACCGCAGTTTGCACGCGTACCATGCATGGATGGCGCAAGCGACCAGCGGTGGCGAAGGCGCTGCGATGCAGTCGCAAGTGCGCGATGAGTTGAAGCAGTTGCGCCAGATGCTGGGCGAATAGCCGGGTTGAACTGCCAGTGTTACTCGCCGGTAATCCCCGCCGGCGCCCAGCCGCGCTTGGCGCGTATCGCCGCGTTGCCGATGATCTCCACAATCGCGGGTTTGCCGCAAGCCAATGCCTTGTCGAGTGCGTTGCGTATCTCGGCAGGCTTCTCGACACGGAAGCCCGCGCAGCCCATCGAATTCGCAACGTTGGCAAGGTTCACTTCTTTCTGAAATGCCGCGGATTCGGCCACGCCGCCGGAGTAATTGTTGTTCACCACCATCACCGCATTGATGCCGCAGCGCGCGGCGGTTTCCATCTCGGCCATGTGGTAATAAAAGCCCGCGTCGCCTGCAAAGCCGATCACGGGTGTGTCCGGCAGCGCGGCTTTGACGCCGAGTGTGCCGGGGAAGCCCCAGCCCAGCGAGCCGCCGCAGCGTATGTAACGTTGGCCGGATTTCATTTTCGCCATCTGCGCCGTCCACAACGCCGCGTGAAACGTATCGACCACCAGCACCGCATTCGATGGCAGCCATTCGCCCAATTCTTTCGCCATGCGTTCCGGGCGGATCGGCACGTCGTTGGAGTTGCGCAACGGGTCGCTCTCGGCCCAGTAATCGGCAACATAACTGCGGCATTGCTCGAGCCATTCGGCGCGCGGCGTGGCCGGACCGCCAGATCGTGCAAATTCGGCCAGCATGGCGGTGAGCGTGGTCTTGGCGTCGCCGCACAGCGACACCACGTTCGGATAGTTGCGGCCGAGTTCGTTGGGATCGATGTCGAGCTGTATGGTGCGTGTGCCGATCTTCGGAATCGACCAGCCGTTGGTGACTTGTCCGCCGGTGTGGCTGCCGATGAAAAACACCAGGTCGGCAGCGGCGACGGCCTTGTTGGCGCACCAGCGCGAGTAGCTGCCGGGCACGCCCACACCCAGCGCGTGATCGTCCGGCACCAGCGCGCGCGCGTGCAGACTGGTGGCAATGGGGATTTGCAATTTGTCGGCGAGCGCCACCACTTCCGCGCCGGCGAGCGATTTCACCGCGCCGCCGCCGACCACGATGATGGGCTTGGCGGCTTCTTTCAACACTTTTAGCGCGGCGGTGATGTCGGCGGCCTCCGCGCACGGGCGAAACGCCGGGTAACGCGTGAACCGTTCTTCGACGGTGAGATCGTAATCGGCTTCTTTATCCAGCATTTGCCCGGCGTTGCCGCGCAATTCCAGATGCACCGGGCCGGGTGCGCCGGTGGTGGCGTCACGAAATGCCTGCCGCAGCAGATCGGGAAAACGCGATGCCGTATCCACCGAATAATTGGCCTTGGTGACGCCATCCCATGCGGTGTGATCTTCGGCATTTTGGTAGGCGTGACGATAACGCGGCATGTCGTTCTGCCCGCCGCTAATGGCGATCACCGGCGAACCCGCCATGTGCGCATCGCGCAGACCCGCCGCCAGATTGGTGCTGCCGATATCCTGACACAGGCACACGCCCGGCCGGTTGGACGCACGCGCATAACCATCGGCCATGTAGGCAGCGGATTTTTCTCCATGCGTCACCACGCGTTTTACGCCGCCGACCTTATCGACCTCGATCATCGCGGGCGGAATTATCGTGTTGACGTAAAACAGATGCGATACGCCGTAGCCCTTCATGGCTTCGGCGAAGTAACGGTGTCCGGTCATTTTTGGCATGGGGGTTCTCCCTTGTGGGTCTGTGTTGTCGGGAAAGCATAGCAGGATTCGGCGGCGGGTTTGTGACCCGATGCGGTAACGTGCCGTGCAAACTGTTGGGTAATTCACATGCCGACACTGAACCTTTCACATGGAACAAATTGGTATTATCAGGCCGAAGAGTTCACCGACCCGTGGTGCATGCTGGAAACCATTGGGCTGCGTCACGGCGACAACAAAAGCTATCGCGCCTGGAAGGATAAGGTGCCGCCCGCCGCGCGGGTGGTGCTACCGGGCGATTGGTTTCATGCGGCGGCGACGGATCCGGATGCTTGTGTGGCAGCCAGCGATTGCGCAAACTTCGTAAATGTTTGCGTAAAGTGCGTCGCATAACAATGATGCCAAAGCACGCCCAACCAACCCCCGCCATTCCCGTGCATACGGGAACGACAGTAGTGCGTGTATCGTTTTTAACGGAAATTTAAAAAGTGTTTAAAAACATAATCTTAAGTTCTGCTTGTGCAATGGGCCTGGCTGCCGCCGCAGCCACCAACACCTTGGCACAGTCGTATCCCGCCAAGCCCATCCGCATCGTCGTGCCCTATCCGCCCGGTGGCGGCACCGACGTGATTGCTCGCACGCTCGCTGTAAAAATGACCGAGGTGATGGGCCAGCCGGTGATTGTCGATAACCGCGCGGGCGCGAATGGCATTATTGGATCGGATGCGGTGGCAAAAGCGGCGCCCGATGGTTACACCGCGTTGATCACGCTCGCGACGCACGTGATTAACCCGGCGCTGTATGCCAAGCTGCCGTATGGCCCTGACGATCACGCGCCGGTGACGGTACTCGCCGATTATCCGTTTGTGATTACCGTGCATCCCTCGCTGCCGGTGAGGAACGTAAAGGAGTTTGTCGCGTTCGCGAAGGCGCGGCCCGGTCAGTTGACGTTTGCGTCGTCGGGCAACGGCAGCGGCCCGCATCTGGGTATGGAGTTGTTCAAAAGCATGGCGGGTATTGATGTAGTGCATGTGCCGTATAAAGGCGCCGGGCAGGCGATGACGGATTTGTTGTCGGGGCAAGTGCCGATTTTTCTGAACAATTTTCTCGCGGGTGCGCAAATGATCAAGGCCGGCCGCTTGCGTGCGCTGGCGGTGACCAGCGGCAAACGTTCCAATGCCGCGCCCGATGTGCCGACCGTCGGCGAATCCGGCGTGCCGGGTTACGCGGTCACCGGCTGGTACGGCATGATGCTGCCCGCCGCCACGTCCGCGCCGGTGCTGCGCGCGCTGCATGAGGGCACGGTCAAGGCGCTGAAATCCAGGGAGGTCAGTGCACGGCTGTCGAATGAAGCCGCAGAAATTGTCGCCGGCACGCCACAGGAGTTCGCTGCGTTTCTGAAGGCTGAATCCGAAAAATGGACCGCGGTGATACGCAAGGCCAAAGTGCGTATTGCGGAGTGAGCGTGGCGCGGGACACGTGCGATAATTCGGCATTAGCCGCAACGGCAAAAAAGCTTTTCGTTTTTCAGTAACCCAACCCCATCAAATCAGGAGAGCATCATGCACGGCCACAACCCTATGCATTCACACGACGGCGCGTTGCAGTTCTGCGATTGTCAAAATAACGTACTCACCGCCACCAACGAAGCCGCCGCGCAACCGGCGGGCGGTCGCCGCCGGCAGGTGATTGTCGCGGGCAAGCGCGTGAAAACCATCGACGTGCATGCGCACTGCGTGATTCCCAAGGCGCTGGAGCTGCAAGGCAAGGATCACATGAAAGAGCGTGGGCCGGGTTTGGGTGACGTGGGCTTGCGGCGCATTGGCGAGATGGACGAGCAGGGGATCGACGTTGAGGCGATCAGCATCAACCCGCATTGGTACAAGGCCGATCGCGATCTCGCGGTCGAAATTTGCAAAATCAACAATGAAACGCTCGCCGAATTGTGCGCGGCGCATCCGGATCGTTTCGTGGGTTTTGCCTCGCTGACGTTGCAGGCGCCCGACGTCGCCGTGCAGCAGCTTGAGCACGCCGTGAAAAAACTCGGCATGCGCGGCGCCGCCATTGGCGGCAGCGTGGCGGGTGATGAATTTGCCAATGCCAAATACGATCCGGTGTGGCGCAAGGCCGAGGAACTCGGCGTGCTGTTGTTCATACACCCGCAAGGCGCGCCTGAACTTGCCAATCGGTTGAAGGGCAATGGCTGGCTTGCCAATGTGATTGGAAATCCGCTCGACACCACGATTGCGTTGTCGCACCTGATCTTTGAAGGCACGCTGGATAAGTTTCCCGGCCTGAAAATTTGTTCCGCGCATGGTGGCGGATTCCTGCCGCAGTATGCACCGCGTTCGGACAACGGCCTGCGCGTCGCGCCGGAAATGGATACTGGCGTCAAACTCAAGAAGAAGCCCACGGAATACATGCGCGACATGTACTACGACACGCTGATTTTCACTGACGAAGCGCTGCGTCATCTTGCGCATGAAGTCGGCGTGGATAAGCTGGTGATCGGCACCGATCATCCGATCCCGTGGCAGGCCGACTCGATCAATCACGTCCTCAATTGCCCGCACTTTAACGATGCGCAAAAACGCATGATATTGGGCGAGACGGCGGGCAAGTTGCTGGGGATTTCACAGGATTTCTGATTTAACTCCTTGCCCTTCAGGGGAGGTTGGGATGGGGGCGGCGCATGGCATTGGCCCCATCCTCACCCTGGCTCTCCCTTGGAAGGGAAGGGAGTCCTTTGCGAATCAATCTCCCACCATGAAAGTCTACCAAGCCGTAGCCAATGCCTTCGTCAAGGAAGGCGCTACCACCATCTTCGGTCTGATGGGTGACGGCAATATGTCGTGGGCCGCGGTCATGTCCAGCATGCCCGGCGTGCGCATGATCGATGTGCGCGACGAAGGCGCGGGGCTGTCGATGGCGGAAGGCTGGGCGCGCGCCACGGGCCGCGTCGGCGTGTGTAACGTCACGCACGGCCCCGGCATTACGCGCATGACGACTTCGTTGGTGGCCGCGAGCAAGGCTCGCGTGCCGATCGTGGTGTACACGAGCCGCACGCATTTTAATAACGAGTGGCAGAACCAGTCGTTGAATCAGGAGCGGTTGGTGAGCGCCACCGGCGCGGGTTACATCGAAGTGCTGTCCCCCGCGTTTGCCGAAGACGCGGTGCGGCAGGCGTTTCATCAGGCGCGTACGCAGCGCCGGCCGGTGGTACTGGCGTATCCGATGAACGTGCAGGAGATGAATATCGACAGCGACGGCGATGATTATCAGCCGTCATCCACGTTGTTCTCGGGCCAGCAGCGTATACGTCCGGCCGAGGAACAACTGGCGCAAGCGATCAAAATCATTGCGGCGAGCAAGAAGCCGGTGGTGGTTGTGGGCGAGGGCGCGGTGCGTTCCGGCGCGATTGAGGCGTCGGGGCGGCTGGCAGAGCGCATCGGCGCGCTGACAGCGACATCACTGATTGCCAAGGGATCGTTGAGCGGCGAGTTTCATGCCGGCATCTCCGGGATGTTTTCCACGCGCGCCGTAATGGGTTTGTTTGAAGAAGCCGATTGCGTGATCGCGGTGGGAGCGAGTCTGAATCCGCACACGATTGAAGGCGGCTTGCTGTATCCGAAAGCGCGCATCGTGCATATCAACAGCGAGCCGGTGGTGGTGATGGGTAACGACCGCGTGGCGGATTGTTATGTGCAGGGCGACGCGCTGGTGACGGTGCAGGCCATCGACGCCGAGTTGTCACAACATATTGTTTTTAAAGAGAATTTTAGAACGCCGGCCATCAAGAAAATTTTGTTGAATGCGAATCGCGATCCGGCGGAATACGACATCGAACCGGGCACGGTGGATCCGCGCGAGGCCTCGCGTGTGATTGACGAGTGCCTGCCCGCGGATGTGGGGGTGGCCATCGGCGTGGGGCATTCGTTTGCGTTCCCGGTGATGATCATGCAAAAGCCGCGCGCGTTGCATGCGTTCGTCAACGGCTTCGGCAGCATCGGGCAGACGCTGCCCACGGCCATCGGCATGGCGGTGGCGCAGGGTGCAGGCAAGCCGTTTGCGCTGATCGAAGGCGACGGCGGCGCGATGCAGAATATTCAGGAACTCGATACCGCGTCGCGGTTGGGCTTGAAACTGCTGTTCATTATTCTCAATGACGAGGGCTTGGGTGCGGAGTATCACAAGTTGAAGGCATCGGGCTTTGACGCCAAACTCGCGGGCGTGCGCTCGCCGGATTTTGGCGCGGTGGCGCGCGGCTTCGGCTGCCGCGGGCGCGTGGCGCGTACGCTGGATGAATTGAGCGCGGGCATTGCCGAGTTTCTCTCGGGTGATGGCCCGATGGTGCTGGACGTGCGCATTTCGCGCAACGTGGTGAACATCACCTACCGGCGCATGTTTTACGGCGAGGACGCGTGACTCGTGTGTGTGGTTGATGGGGCGTGGGATTGATGCTTTAATTTGCAGGCCGTCTAGTTTCAAGGTGCGTCATATGTCAGACCCGTCGTTCCCGCGAAAGCGGGAACCCATAAGGCATGTGCAAAGGCGACTGTTTTATGGATTCCCGCTTTCGCGGGAATGACAGGTGTGGGGAGTTTTCGATTAGCGCTTACGCCGTAAAGGAGCACTCATGGATCACAAGGAAATTCGCGGCCTGATATCCGCCGTCGTCACGCCGTTCAAGGCGGATGGCAGTATCGACTACAAAAGTTTCGAGCACCACGTTGCGCGCGTGGCATCGGCCAAGGGCATTTACGGCATTGCGGTGAGCGGCCATGCGGGTGAAGTGCTGACGTTGACCTCTGAAGAACGCATCGGCATCGTTGCTGCCGCGAAAAGCGTGATCCCCAAGGGCGTGAAGCTCGTCGCGGGCATCGCCAGTGGCTCGATGGCCGGGCTGGTGCATGAAGGCCTGATTGCTAAACAGGCGGGCGCGGAAATGCTGCTGGTGCTGCCGTTGTTTGACGTGCGGCCGTATCGGCACCTGTGCCACGTTCCCGAAGCGGTGTATGGCGTATTCGAGCGCATGGATCGCGAGGTGGATCTGCCGATGATCGTGTTTCAGTATCCCGAGGCCACCGGTTGCGCCTATTCACTGGCGTCACTGGAGCGCATTGCGGGCCTGCATAACGTGGTGGGCATCAAGGCGGCCACGGTCACCGCGTCCAAGTATGCGGAAATCAATGACGCGCTCGGCGATAAACTCGCGGTGCTCGCGGCTTGCGATGCGCCGTCATTGCTGGGCATGCTGCTGCACAACGCACCGGGCGCGTTGCTCGGCATCAGCGTGGTGGGCACGCCGCATTGGGTGGAGCTGATCCGAGAAGCGACCGAAGGCGACGCGCGCAAGGCGAAAGAAATCCACAATAGCTTCGCCGTGCCACTGATGGATGCGATCTACGAATACCAGTTGCAGAAAACGCCGGTGAGCACTTGTGCCGCCAACAAGGAAGCGCTGACGCAGCTCGGCGAGATTCCGTCGTCGTGGGTGCGCCCGCCGGCGTTGAACGTCACCCCAGCGCGCAAGGACGCGATACGCGCGGGGCTGCAAAAGGCGGGGCTGTTGATGGCGAAAACCGCGGTGGGGATGTAGGCCGACTGTACCACTTCGCCGTATCTTCCCGCGAAGCAACGCCGGAAAAATTATGGACCTGAAACTATCCGGCCAAACCGCATTGGTCACCGGCGCATCGCGCGGCATTGGTCTTGCCATTGCGCAGGAGTTCGCGCGCGAGGGCGTGCATCTGCATCTGGCCGCGCGCACGGCGGCTGATCTCGAAAGCGCGCGGGCCGCCGTGCTGGCGGCAGGCAACGTTAAAGTGGAATGCCATGCGCTGGATTTATCCGACGGTGCCAACGTCGCTGAACTGGCGAAGCGTTGCGCGGGCGTGGATATTCTGGTGAACAACGCGGGTGCGATCCCTTCCGGCAATCTTGACGCGGTTACCGCAACGCGCTGGCGCGACGGCTGGGAACTGAAGGTATTTGGCTATATTGATTTGACGCGCGAACTCTACGCGCGCATGTGCCAGCGTAAAGCCGGCGTCATCATCAACGTCATCGGTATCGCCGGTGAACGCGCGCTCGCGCATTACATCGCCGGCACCACCGGCAATGCCGGGCTGATGGCGTTCACGCGTGCGCTGGGCGGCGCGAGTGTTGATCACAACGTGCGCGTGGTCGGTGTAAACCCCGGCCAGATCGAAACCGACCGTCTGCGCACACGACTGGAGATTCAGGCGAAAAAAGAGCTCGGCGATGCGGCGCGCTGGCTGGAACTCATCAACAGCCCGCCGCTCGGTCGGCTGGGCCGCGCCGACGAGATCGCCGACATGGTGGTGTTCCTTGCCTCACCGCGTGCCTCGTATGTGAGCGGCACCATCGTGACTATCGACGGCGGGCGCGTGGCGCGCAACACGGCCTGAGAATGATGACCTTGCGTGCTATCCCTCTTGGCTGTGCGCTCGCAGCTGTCATTGCTGTGCAGGCAGCGTCACCCGCGGTTGGGCAAACGACTTATCCCTCGCGCCCCATTCGCCTGATCGTGCCGTTTCCGGCGGGCGCGGGCACGGACATCGTTGCGCGCACGGTCGGCCAAAAACTCGGCGAGGCGCTGGGCCAACCGGTGGTGGTTGAGAATCGTGGCGGCGCGGCCGGTGTCGTGGGCACCGACATGCTCGCGAAATCCGCGCCGGACGGTCATACCATTGGTCTTCTCACCAGCAGTTTTACCATGAGCGCGGGCCTGCAAAAACTGCCGTACGATCCGGTCAAGGATTTTACGCCGCTGGGCACCATGGCCTCGGTGCAAAACATACTGCTGGTGCATCCCTCGCTGCCGGCGCGCAACGTTCAAGAGCTCATACGCCTGATCCGTGCGCGGCCGGGCCAATTAACCTATGCCACCTCGGGTACCGGCGGTGTGGGGCATATGACGATGGAACTGCTGCGTCTGAAAGTCAGCGGACTTGACGTGGTGCAAGTGCCGTACAAAGGCAATGCGCCGGCGGTGACGGATCTTATCGGCGGACACGTCACGATGATGTTCGTGGCGCTGCCATCGGCCAAGCCTTACCTCGCGCCGCCGCGTGTGCGCGGGCTGGCGGTCACCAGTTCGCGCCGCTCGCCAACGGTGCCCGATATACCCACGATGCAGGAGGCCGGTGTGGCGGGCTACGATTACAACTCCGCGTTTGGCCTTGCGCTGCCGGCGAATACGCCGAAGGAAATCGTCGCCCGCCTGAGCGGTGAATTGCTGCGTATCCTGAAGCTGCCGGACATCCGTGAACGCCTCACCGCGGCAGGCACTGAACCTGCCGGCAATTTGCCGGAGGAATACGCCGCCGCCATCAAGGCCGATTTGATCAAATGGGCGCAGGTGGTTAAAGCGGCGGGGATTAAGGCGGAGTAGTGATGTTTGCCATCGTGGTAACTGGAATATTTTGTGCATAATTGCTGTTACGTCTGGTGGCACGCGTGACCAGGTTTCTTTTTGACAATAATGAACATCACTATCTGGAGAAAATAAAATGCACGGATTGATCAAAATGGGTTTGGCGGGCTTGGGACTGGCGGCTGCTACGGCATTGGGTGCTGATCCCGCGCCCAACGGGATCACCCTGCCTGAAGGCTATAAGGACTGGCGCGTGTTGTCCGTTCACCATCGCAGCGATAATGGCACCTTGCGTGCCGTGCTTGGTAACGATGTGGCTATCAAGGCCGCGCGCGAAGGTAAAACCAACCCCTGGCCGGATGGCGCAATAATCGGAAAGACCGTATTCAAGGGGGACAAGCATGACCGGTTTCCGACGGCCACTGAACCGGTGGCATTTGTGCACGCCGAATTCATGATAAAGGATAGCAAGCGTTTCAAGGATACCGGTGGCTGGGGTTACGCTCGCTGGCTCGGCGCAGAACAGAAGCCGTATGGAAAAGACGCAAGTTTTGTGCAGGAATGCATAGGCTGTCACACCCCGGTCAAGGATCGGGATTGGGTCTTCACACACCCCGTCAAACTGCCTTAACGGCAAGTTGTAAAAGCGGAAGTGATACTGTCTGGCGGCGCGTGCAACCGCGCGCCGCCCATGATTCCATGGTCGCTTGCGCAAAACAAAGCGCGTTACGCGAAGCCAGCGACTTACTCCGCCTGCACACCCGCCGCTACGATTACCTTGCGCCATTTGTCGTGTTCGGCGATCTGGAATCTCATCAGTTCATCGGGCGAGGTGGCGAAGGCGCTGCTGCCGGCGTTGAATAAATACTCTTTGACCTTGGGGCGATCGAGCGCCGTGACGATCCATTCGTTCATGCGCGAGACGATCTCCGGCGGTGTGTTGGCGGGTAGCCAGGCGGCGTTCCAGAAGGTCCATTCGTAGTTTGCAACACCGGCCTCGCGCATGGTGGGCACATCGGGGAGCGACGGCCAGCGTTTGGCGCCGGTGACGGCCAGCGCGCGCAGCTTGCCGGCCTGAACCTGCGGCACGGCGGCACCGAGGTTGAGGATCATCAGGTCGATGCGGCCGGCGATCAGGTCGGTGGCGGCCTGCGGTATGGTTTTGTACGGCACGTTGGTAATTTTGACGCCGGTGAGCATTTTGTAGAACTCAACGCCGACGTGCGACGAAGAACTGGCGGCGCCAAAGGTCAGATTGCCCGGCGCCCTGCGCGCGAGCGCGGTAAGTTCGGCGACGGTTTTCACCGGCACGCGCGGATTGACCGCGAGCGCCTGCATGCCGCTGGAAAGTCCACTGACGGGCGCGAAATCCTTAACAAAGTCGTACGGCAATTTTTTGTACAGGCTGGGGTTCGCGGCGTGCGTGGAATTGGTGCCGACCAACAGCGTATAGCCGTCCGGCGGCGCCTTGGCGACAAACTCGGCGGCGAGTATGCCGTTGGCGCCGGGGCGGGGCTCAACCACGATAGGCTGCTTGGCCATGGCAGTGATTTCGTTGCCCACCACGCGCGCGGTGTTTTCGGGGAAGCCCACGCCCATGGCGATGAAGCGTATGGGTTTTGTGGGATAGGTGGTTTGGGCGTTGACGATGGTGCAACAAGCGATGCCACACGCGCCCACTATTCGGCGAATTAAAGGTTTCATCGGTCGGGTTTATTTGTTCGTCACCGGCGCCATGCCTTTGTAAACCAGTTTCTGCATGCCGCGATTGGTTTGCGCGACGTAGATATTGCCTTTGGAATCGGTGGCGATCTGATGGCCGCCGCCGCGCAATCCACCGCCGCCGATGACATCCACGAGTTCCAGCGTTTTTCGATCGAGAATCACGATGTCGATGCCACCGCCTACGTAGAGGTAGCGTTGCTCCGGGTCGTGCGACAGCGCCACGTTACGCGCGAATGGCGCGTTGTGTCGGATATATTGCTTGAGAAACTTGCCTTCGCTGGTGAACATCTGCACGCGGCGGTTTTCGCGGTCGGCTACGTACACCGTGCCGTCCTCCGCCACGCGGATCGCATGCACGATGCTGAATTGATCCGGGCCAGGGCCGTCGGGTACGGCTTTGAGGCTCGGCGGCGGACACGCGAAATTGTCCAGCGGCTTGTTGCCGAAAGCCCCCCACATGCGCTTGAATTTGCCGGTGTCGGCGTCGAACACGGCGACACGGTGATTGCCGTAGCCGTCGGCGACGAACAACTCGTTGGTTTTGCGATGCACCCACACGTCGGCGGGTTGCTGCAGGTTCAGTGTATCCGCGTTGCCTTTGCTCTGCGTGGCCTTGCCGATCTGCATGACAAATTTACCATCCTGCGTGAATTTGATGAGCTGATCGTCACCCACGGGTTTGAGGCCGGGCAGGGCGCGCGCGGGGCAGTTGTTGCCGCCCACCCACACGAAGCCCTTGTAATCGATGTGGATGCCGTGTTCGCGTTCGGGCCATTCGAAACCCTTGTCGGCTCCCGCGGGGCCGCCCCAGCTGCGCAGATAATGACCCGCGCTGTCGAAAATCATGATCGCCGGCGCCGCCAGTTTGGCCTGATCGCCCTGCAGTGTGCGCGGACGATGCAGCACCCACACGTTGTCCTGTGCGTCGATGGCAATGCTGGAGACGTCGCCGAATTTCCATTTTTCCGGCATTTTCGGCCATGCGGCTTCGACTTCGAATTTGGGCGCATCGGCGGCGAGGGCGCCGTTGCCTATCGCCATGGCGGCGACCAATAGTGCGCGTGCGAGTGTTTTGATTGTCATGGCGGGCTCCTTGTTTCGTCGATGGTTCACGCGGGATTCATCCCCTTGGCGCGTATCAGTTCATGCGCGGCAGGCGCTCTAAAAAACGCGGTTAATGCATCCGCGGCGCCGGCCACTGGCGAGCTGACATGCCGGCCGGTGGCGAAGTGGGTAATTTCTTCGATCTCTTTGGGCAAGCCGCCGACGATATCAATACCGGGCACGGGCATCAGCTCGCTCATTTGCTGGAAGCCGATTTCGATATCGCCGCGCGCGACACTGGCGCCGACGGGTTCGCCCTTGATCTGCTTTACCTTGGGCGCCAACCGAGCGGAAATACCCATGCGCTGAAACAAGCCGATCAGATACACGCCGCTCGGCCCGCCGGAATACGCGATGGACTTCGCATCGAGCATCGCTTGCTTGAAGGCTTCGGCGGTGCGGATGTCGGGCTTGGGCGCGCCTTGCTGCACCGCCATCGCCACCCACGAACTCGCCACGTCAACGCGGCTGCCTTGGGCAAATTTTCCCGCAGTGATTAATTCATCGATCGCATTGCCCGACATCACGGCGAGGTCGGTGGTTTCGCCCGCTTTTACGCGGCTGACGATATCTGCCGTGGTGGCCCAGGTCGTCACGATCTGGTGGCCGGTGGCGTGTTCGAATTGCGGTACCAGTACGAGGTAGGCCTCCTTGAACGCGGCGGTGGCCATGACTTTAATTTGGGACATGAGTATTTTGTAAGCAATTGTTTTAAATAATTATTTTGTTATTCATATCGCAATGCCTGCAACGAGTTTAACTCATGAAAGCGGATGCGAACTCGCGTGGCGTGCATATGCGAAACGGCAATGGCGTCACATTACGTGTTGCCAGCGAGAGCAGATCGCGGTCTTTGGTGATGAGCGCGTCTGCGCCGCAGTCGCGTGCCAGTTCCAGAAACATCTGATCGTCGGGGTCGGCACAGCGTGGCAAAGTGGTGATGACGTGGGGGGCAAAGCCATCTTGTACGTCGCGTACGATGGCGCGGCATTGCGCCAGCGCGACGGCTTGTGCATTGGCATCCAGCGCCCGCCCGGACAACGGGTATCCCAGAACGCGTATCAGTTCGGTTTCGCACGCGGCGGAGATCCACACGATGGCGCGGCCGCGCGCCACGGCATCCCGTATGGGCGCAATGCCCGCGTCGGCAAACACCAGCCAGTCGAGCCAGACGTTGGTGTCGAGCACCAGGCGCAGGGGATTGCTTGCGGGGCGGATCACTGTTGGCGCCCGTGTTACTGCGGCGTGATGCCTGCATCCTTGATGATGCGCGTCCACTTTTCGGTTTCGCTGCGTATCAACGTGGCAAATGTCTGCGGCGTGCTGGTGACCGGTTCGGAGCCGTCCGCTTCCAGGCGCTTGTGCGTGTCACCCGATTGCCAGCCCTTGACCAGCGCGAGATTCAGCCGCGTGATAATGCCGGACGGCGTGCCCGACGGCGCGAGAACACCATAGTGGGTGACGACCTCAAAGCCCGGCAGGCCGGATTCGTTAAAGGTCGGCAACTGCGGATACGACGCCCAACGCTGAAGACTGGTGATGGCAATGGCGCGCAGCCGCGACGATTGCAGCGCGCTCATCACCGATAGCATGTTGCTGAACATCAGATCGGTTTCGCCCATCACCACCGAAAGCACGCCGGGCGCGGTGCCCCGGTAAGCCACATGCGAGAGGCGAGACTTCGCCATCGAGCCAAACAATTCACCCGCGAGATGTCCCGGCGCGCCGGTGCCGGCCGACGCGTAATTCAATTGCCCCGGCCGTGCACGGCTCAATGCGATCAAATCCTTGACCGATTTCACTGGCACATTGGGGTGCGTCACCAGCACGTGCGCGCTCGACGCCACCAGCGTGATGGGCGCGAAGTCGCGTGCCACGTCGTACGGCACGGCGCGGTAGAGCGCGGGCGCCATGATAATGGCGCCGCTGCCCGTAAGCAGCAGCGTGTAGCCGTCCGGTGGCGACTTGGCCACGGCGTCCGCGCCGATGCGTCCACCCGCGCCGGCGCGATTTTCAATCACGGTTTGTTGTTTGAGTTCTTCCGTGAGTTTTTGCGCGGCCAGCCGGCCCAGCATGTCCGAACCGCCGCCCGGCGTGAACGGGACGATAATGCGGATGGGACGGCTGGGGTAGGGTTGTGCCGGACCCGGCGCGGTTTGCCCGTTTGCCTGCTGCGCCGCGAAAGCCGTAGCGAGTGTTGCGAACAGGCAGTCGCGCAGCAAGGATCGCGGGATCACGGTCTTTCGGGACTTGGGCATGCGTGGGCGTTGTGCGTGATACGTATAACGCGTGGATCGTGGCGGGATCATACACCCGCAAAAAGGCGGCCATGCCCACCGATGTCCGTGGATGGTTGACAGGCAAGCGCGAACCTCGAATACTGGAATGAGCAAGCGGCCGCCCTTGACTGGGCGCGGGGTGATAATTTTCTGACAGGAATGAATCCGACTCATGAGCGATGACACCAAAGTCTGCCCGGTTTGCGGCGAGACCATCAAGGCCGTGGCCATCAAATGCCGCTTCTGTAACACCGACTTGGTGGCGTTCGCCGCGACCCGCGAAGCCGAGGTCGAAAAAACGTTGTTCGCCGGTCACCCGGTGATCATTTACAGCGCATGGCAATGGGGTATCGTGGTGCTGACGCTTGGTATCGCGCTCGCGTACTATTGGTTCAAAAGCATCGCCACGAATTACGAGATCACCTCGCAGCGCGTGCGTATCGAGCGGGGCATTCTGTCGAAATTGAAAGACAGCATCGAGCTGTTCCGCATCGACCACTTTGATCTGCACAAGCCGCTGGGTATGCGGTTGATGGGGCATTGCGTGCTGCATTTGCGCTCGTCGGACGCGAGCTTCGCAACCGTGATGCTATACGGTGTTCCTGATCTGGAGAAGCTGGCCGACACCCTGCGGGAGTGTTCGCTGCGCGAGCGCGGCCGGCGGCGCGTGACGACTCTGGTTCAGGCGTAATGGAATACACTCGCCGTCAGTTCGCGGCCTTCGGCGCATCAAAGAGATAGCGCACGCCCACCCATACCATGCGCGGCGCGCCGGGGGCGTAAAACGTGGATTGCACTACCGGGAAGTCGCCCGAGATCGCCGGCAGGGGCCGTGCGATAAAACTCCCGCTGGCGGTAAATCCGGTGGGGCCGAGTTGCGCTGCGGTGTTATAGCGGCGGTTCAGCAGGTTGTTGATCTGCCCGAACAATTTCAATTGTTTGTCCACCTGAACCTGTGTATTGAAGTTGATCACGGCGTAGCCGCCGGATTTTCCCGAACCCAGATAGGTGGCGCCGTCAGGGGTGTGCAGATTGTTCTCGTTGCCGCGCGCATACGAGCTGCCCACGGCGATCAGGTTCAGGCCCGCGGATAACGCGCCGGTGAATTGATAATCGGCATGGGCTTTAAACATGTGTCGCGGAATCAGCGGGATACGATTGCCGGGTTGGATTTGAATATTGCCATCCAGCCCCTTGGCGCCTGTCAATGCCGTGTCGTTGCTGCTGTTGCCCGTGCCGTTGATGGTTTCACGTGACTGGTAGGTGGCGTCCAGCCACGTGTAGTTCACACCAATATTCAGTGCGCCGGTTTTTTGGCTGATACCGGCTTCTAGTCCTTCGCGCCGCGTCTTGGCGACATTCTTGAAGTAGCCGAACTGGGTGTTGGCCGGCGCGGCGACGAACAGGATGTCGTCGTGATTGTCAGCTCGAAACACGCCGGCGTTCCAGCGAATGCCATGGGCGAGCGCGCCATGGAAACCGAGTTCCCAGGTCTTGGTAACCACTTGTTTTAGCGGCGGATCACCGGCCATCGAATTGGGAAGGCGGCACGGGTTGTTCGGGTCGGCGCAGCCGAGTTCGACCGCACTCGGCGCCCGGCTGCCTTCGCTGTAGCCGAGATACGTCTTGAGCGCATTGCCCGGCGTGAAACTCACGCCAGCGGCCGGGTTGAAACGGCTGAATGTGTGGTTGCCGTCGAGCGATCCGGGGCCACCGCCCGGTGTAATGTGGTCGCTATTTTTGACGACGGTGCGGTTGTAGCGCCCGGAAGCCGTGAGGTGCCACACGTCCCGAATGGACAGTGTGTTGGTGGCGTACAGACTCCAGGTGTGCGTGCGGCCATTCAGATCGACACGATTATCGAATGGCGCGCCATCTACTACGCCGCCGGTGACACCATCGGCGAAAGCATTCAGGCCGGTGATGCTGCGATCGGGATTCACATAACCGATCTGGGTGGATTGCCTAAACCCCACGCGGCTTGCATCAAGTGCCGCGCCGCCGGTGAACTGGTTTTTCTGCCCCGCCAGCGTGCCGAGCGCGGAGAGTTGTCCGGACAAGCCGTAGTTGTCCTGCGTGGTGCGGGTGCGGTTGATGAGGCCGTTGCATTTTTCGCCGGGTTCGTCCTTCAGCAGCACGTTGGCGATGCAGCGCCAGAACGGGAAGCGCGTATTCGAGGCATTTTCACCAGCCAGCGGAAAGCCGCTGTAGCCCGCCGCCGTCAGCGCGGCGCGTTCGGCGGCGTTGGGTTGATAGACGGATTGATCGAGGGAACCTTCATTGATGTCCGCATTCAGTGTATTAGTGTGTATCTTGCGGTAGTACGCGTTGCCGGAAAACACCACATTGTCGTTAATACCGTGGCTGAGCGCCAAACTCAGCAGCGTGGATTTGTTGTGGGTGATGTCCGGTTTGGTGTAGAGGCTTTTGTAATCCAGCGCGAGCAGGCGCTGTTCCTGCAAGCCGCTGCCTTGCAGCCGGTTATCGGCGTGCGCCAGCGTCAGTTTGAGATCGGTTGCCGCGTTACGCCAGCCGAACTTGCTGAATAGTTGCCCGATGCGCGAGGGGGACTCGTCTCGCCAGCCGTGTTCCTTGAAGACATTGCCAGTGACGAACCAGTCGAACGTTGGGTTGTTGCCGCCGTATTCAAACTCGGCGGCGCGGCGCGCATGCATGCCGACCGTGGCTTGCAGCGACGCGCCGGGATGGTTGCGGCCATCCTTGGTTTGTATCGACAGCGCGCCGCCCAGCGTGTTGAGACCGAACAAGGGATTCGATCCCGGCATCAGGTTGATCGATGCGATAGCGGATTTTGGAATCAGATCCCAGCTCACCACGTCGCCGAACGGCTGGTTTAGCCGCACACCATCGAGATAGACCGACAGCCCCTGCGGCGTGCCAAGCAACGGCGAGGCGGTAAAGCCGCGATAATTTACATCGGGCTGAAAAGCATTGCCCTGAATGTCATTGATGTGAACGCTGCCGAGGTTGCGATTGAGAAAATCCGCCAGATCAAGGGAATTGCCGCGGCGCAAATCAGCTTCAGTCGCTGATTGGACCGGACTCGGCATTTGATCGCGCGCAATGCCGATACCCGGCAGGGGGGTGGTGCCGATGACTTCCACCTTGGGCAGCACGGTGGCGCCGGGGGTGAGCTCGGCAGCCCGGGCCGCGAATGTGAGCATCGCGAGCAAGGCAATACAAGTGCCCGCCGCGTGCCGCGGGGGGCGGACTTTCTTGTGTAACATGGGAAATTCCGGAAAAACGCCGCTACGCTACTATGGGAATGGCGTCGGCACGCGCGTGCCGTGACACCTTTGTTTTACCTTATTTTAGAATCGCTTGCGCTTGCGTGCGGCAATCGAATATCGATTGTTTCCTGCGTACGGCCGGGAATTTTTCCTGACTGTGCGCAAGCTAGAAGGAGATCCATGGATTCGCTGACACACGATCTTGACTCGCCGAGGGCATCGCGTCTCGATTTATGGCTGGTGCTGGGTGGTACGGCGGCGTTTTGGGCGCTCAGCGCGGCGCTGGAATTGCAGGAGCGCGTGGCGGCATGGACGCAACCATGGGAACGATACCAGCTCGATGAGCTGCCAGGCGTGCTGCTGTTCCTGGCGCTGGCGCTGGCCTGGTATGCATGGCGGCGCGTTGGTGAAACGCGCGCGCAACTGCGGTTGCGCGTGGCGGCGGAACAACGTCTGGCCGACGCGCTCGCCGAGAATCGACGCCTGTCGCTATCGCATATACATGTGCAGGAAGACGAACGCAAACAACTCGCGCGGGAACTGCACGACGAACTGGGTCAGCATTTGAACGCCATCAAGATTGATGCCGTGTCGATCCGCAACGGGAGCGGCGCTGCCGCGACGGACAGTCACCGCGCAGCTTGCGCCATCATCGAGGTGGCGGACCATGTGCAGGGCATTATTCGCGACATGCTGCGGCGTCTGCGGCCGGTGGGGCTGGATGAGCTGGGTTTATCGGCGGCGCTGGAGCATCTGGTGCAAAACTGGCGCGCGCGCCATGCGAACACACAGATCACACTCGCCTTCAGTCCGGATGCCGAAAATCTGGGCGAGCAGATCAACATCACGCTCTACCGCATGGTGCAGGAGTGTCTGAATAACGTGGCACGGCACGCGCAAGCCGCGAACGTGACCATCGCGCTGGAGCGTGGCGCAGAGGGAGTTCGTCTTTCGGTGTTCGACGATGGCGACGGTGCGGCGCAGTGGCACACGGTGTCAGGCCTGGGGCTCGTGGGAATGCGCGAACGCGTGGAGTCTCTGGGCGGTACGGTGGACATTGCCTCCACGGCCGGACACGGATTTCGCGTCAGCGCACGGATTCCGGTGGAGGGCGCGCCATGAGCGCGGAGGCCGTGGAGCGCGGCATAACCGTGTTTTTGGTTGATGACCACTCGGTGGTGCGCGAGGGGTATCGCCGGCTACTGGAACGCAGCAGCGGCATTGTGGTGATCGGCGAGGCGGCAAATGCTAGCGATGCCTATGGCGAATTTCAGCGGCTCAATCCCGACGTGGTGGTGATGGATATTTCGCTGCCTGGGGCCAGCGGTATCGAGGCCATGCGCCGCATACTCGCACGCGATGCGCAAGCGAAAGTGTTGATGTTCAGCATGCACGAAGAGCCAATCTTCGCGTCACGCGCGTTTCAGGCGGGCGCGTTGGGCTATGTCACCAAGGCCAGCGCGCCGGAGGTGCTGGTGGACGCGGTGCGCGCAGTCGCGCGCGGCACGCGTTATATCAGTCACGACATGGCGCAGGCGCTTGCCCTGCAATCGGTGGGCGCGGGCGGTTCCAGCTTGAGCGTGCTGTCGAATCGCGAGTTTGAAGTGATGCGGCTGCTGGCCGCGGGCGACCCGGTGGCGGTTATCGCGGAGAAATTGCAACTGAGTTACAAAACCGTGGCGAATCATCAATCGGCGATACGCCAGAAGCTCGGCATCGAGACCTCGGCGCAACTGGTGCAGTTGGCGCAGCGTCACGGCGTGCTGGCTGGCAAGGACTGATACCCCGGGGATTACACCGGCACGCGGGTGACGTCGTATGTAAACAGCCATTCGTAGCGTTGTCGCACTTTGTCAGGCGTCCATTCGCGGTCCACATAAGCCTGCGCGGCGGCGGCATCGGCCAGCGTGCGGCTTTGGAAGCGCCGGCCGTTTTCCGCGGAGCCCAGCACTACCTTGTTGGCCCGTTCCTTGCGCGCGTGTTCGTAGCGCACGAGTCCTGGCACCAAATCGAGGTCGTCGCGCGTGGCGGCCAGCGCGCGCCCGATGATGTAGCCGTCTTCAAGCGCCATCACCGCGCCCTGCGCGAGCATCGGCAGCATCGAATGGCAGGCGTCGCCCAGCAGCGTGACGCGTCCGCTGGTCCAGCTTGCAAGCGGCGCGCGGCTCATCAGCGCCCATTTGAACGGCGTGGCGATGTGGTCGATCATGTGGTGTATGTCGGCGTTCCAGCCGGCAAACGCGGCGTGACATTCTTCGTGCGTGCCGCTGGCGCTCCACGACTCGACTTGCCAGCCGTCGCGCTCGATGATGCCATTGAAGTTCATGTATTCGCCACGATGCACCGGGTAGTGCACCACGTGCCCGCCGGGGCCGACCCAGTTGGTGCCAATCATGCGCCGCATGTGCGGCGGCATTTGTTCCATCGGGATCACGCCGCGCCACGACATCATGCCGGTGTACTCCGGTTGGTCGTGTCCGAACAAAGCTTCGCGGATGCGCGAATGGATGCCGTCGGCGCCGATCAGGATATCTCCGTGTGCCGTGCAGGCCGTGCCTACGCTTTCGTAACGCAGCGTGACGTCGTTCGTCGATTGTTCAAAGCCGGTGCAGCGTGCATTCAGATGTATGGCGTCCGCTTTTTCGCGCCGCACGCCGTCAGCCAGCACCGCCAGCAGGTCCGGACGATAGACGAGGTAATACGGAAAACCGTAGCGGGCCACGGATTCCATGCCCAGATCGAACAACTTCCACGTTTGGCCGCTGTCCCACAGGCGGATTTCCTTACCCGCGGCTTTGCACGCCAGCGCATCGAAGGCCTCAAGCACGCCGAGTTCGTGTAGCACGCGAACACCGTTGGCGCTTAACTGCACGCCAGCGCCGACTTCACGCAATTCAGGCGCTTGTTCGTAAACATCGACGTCGAAGCCGCGTTTGAGCAATGCCAGCGCGGCGGTCAGGCCGCCAATGCCGCCGCCGGCAATCAGGATATGCGGTCGGGTTGTCATGTGGTTTTTGTGTCGCGTATGCGCGGACGGAATATGGCGGTGTGAAAAATTTCAGCGACGGTGCGCTGCTCGTGACGCACGGCCACGAACAGGCGCACGAATTCATGGCCTTTGTGATTCCATTTTTCTTCGGGAATGGCGCGTACTTCATACGGTGAGCCGGCACGCAGCGCCTCGAAAAACGTGATGCGGCTGGCGGCGTGTATCCATGCGGGAATAATGAAGCGCCGGCGCAACACAAAATTGGCCTGACGCAGGATCAGGCCGGGATGCAGCAACGGCGTGTCGCCGTGGCGATACAACGGCAGTTCATCGCGCACATCGGCGCACCAGTCGAGATTTTCGTCGCGCGTGGGCGTCCAGTGTAGCGCCGGAAACGGCTGGTTGATTGCCATCAAGTCCCAAGTAACCGTGGGGCGCTCGTGTAGCGGTGGCGCGGGCGGGATGTTGCCACGCACATCCGTTGCAACAGGCACGGTGGGCAACTCGGCGGTCATGTGCGCGAGTTCGACGCCTTGTTCGTTCACGCAAGTGAGCGTGTGCGCGCCGTCGGCGGCGTCTGCGCTGTGTATGCTGAGCAACTCGCCTTCGTAGGCGGGCTTGGAAAAACTCACGTCTGCCGTGCCGCGCGCGAGCCACGCCGCATCGTAACGCGCCACCACGGGCTGCGTCATATGCGCGAACACGGTGACGCCAGGCACCAGGCCGCCTTTAAAACCGAACGTGCGCGCCACGTCGTCGCTGTGCATGCGGTTTTCGGATTGTGTAGAGGCGTTATGCGTGCGCACCTGATAGGGGGCTGCGCTTGCCGGGTGGGGCATATATAACCTGTTGTTTTTTTTAGAGATATTTTGTGGATTATTTGACCATGCCCAATGCCGCCAGACCCGCGCGCATGGCTTCATATTGTTCCGCCAGCGCCTTGCGGCTCGCATCGGCGCCTGCAAAACTGTCAGTCCACTGATTTTTGTCGAGGTGGGTTTTCCACTCGGCGGCACGCACCAGGCCGGCGAATGCGGATTCCCAATACGCCACTTGCGGCGCCGTCATGGCCTTCGGGCCGATCACGCCACGCAGATTGTCGATCACGACATCCACGCCCTGCTCGCGCCACGTGGGCACCTGCGCCAATGCGCCAGTGAAACGCTGCGGCGCGGAGAGGCCGATGATGCGAACGCGACCCGCGATGTGATGCGCAACCAGATTTGACGCCGGTGAAGCCACCACGTCCACGTGCCCGCCGAGTAGCGCGGTCAGTCCTTGCGCCGCGGCCTGAAACACAACGGCCTTCAGCTTGCGCGCATCGCCGCCAGCAGTCTTGGTCACCAAGGCGAGCGCAATATGTCCGGAGTTTCCAAGGCTGGTGCCGATGGCCGCGCTGAGCGCGCCGGCATCGGTTTTCAGTTGCGCGGCGAGATCGCGCCCGCTGCGTATTGGCGAATCCGCACGCACCGCGATGGCCACTGACTCGCTGAATAACTGAACGACCGAAGTCACGTCGCTGTAATGGAGCGGGGTGCGGCCGGTGATGTGATTGGTCAACAGATTGGCGGTACTGATCGCGAGATGGTGGCCGTCCATCGGATTCTGGTTCAGCCCGTTCCAAGCCACCACGCCGCCGGATGCCGCCTTGTTGATCACGCTGACCGGCGCATCAACGAGCTTTTGTTCCTGCAGAATTTTCTGTACCAGCCGCGCGATATTGTCCGAGCCACCCCCGGCGGACGACGGGGCAACGAGTTCTACGTTGCGGGTGGGCTTCCAGGTTTGGGCGTGCGCGCTATATGTGTAGCCAATGCAGGCAAGCCAAAAAATACCAAGACAGAAGACAAGGCGCAATTCGTGATCTCCAGAGATTACCGGGCCGCGAATTGCGGCGGATCAAACGCGGTGACCCTCGGCAACTCGCCCTTAAACAACTCTACCTCTACCAGCGCGGTGTGCGCGCTGCAGCCCTGCGTGAGTTTGGAGGTGCCTTTGTCCAGCGTCAGCACGTTCGGATTGCCGTGTTTTTCGAGTGAATCATTTTGTGTCGGGTCGAGCGGATCGAACCACGCGCCGGTGGGCAACACGCAAACGCCGGGCCGCACGCCGTCATCGATTTTCACACCCGCCAAACATGCGCCGCGGTCATTGAACACACGCACCACGTCGCCGGCCTTGATACCGCGTGCCGCCGCGTCTTGCGGATGAAGTGTTATGGCTTCGCGTCCCTGAATTTTTGATGCTACGCTCACGCTGCCGTGATCGTATTGGCTGTGCAGGCGGGTGGACGGCTGATGGGACATCAAATGCAGCGGATATTTTTTTGTTAATTCGCTGCCCAGCCATTCCGCCGGTGCGAACCAGGTTGGATGGCCGGGGCAATCTTCGTAGTTGAACGAGGCAATGGTGGGCGAGGTGATTTCAATCTTGCCGGAGGGCGTGGGCAGCTTGTGCGCCACCGGATCTTCGCGAAAGCGGCGCAGCATCACGGGTGGTTCCAGCGGCGCGGGCACTTCGAGCAGGCCTTCCGACCAGAACGCTTCGAAAGACGGCAGTTCGATGTGGAACATTTTCGCGCGCACCGCCGAGGCGTCGTAGAGATGGCGCAGCCACGCGGCTTCCGAGCGGCCTTCGGTGAATTGTTCCTTGACACCCAGGCGTTCGGACAGTCCGGTGAAAATAGCGTAGTCGTTGCGTGATTCCGCCACGGGATCAATCGCGCGCTTCATGGCGATGATGTGGCGGTCGCGCGAACTGGAGCCGATGTCGTCGCGCTCCAGCATGGTGGTGGCCGGAAACACGATGTCAGCAAACTTGGCGTTGGGGTTCCAGTATTGCTCGTTGACGATAATGGTTTCGGGCTTGCTGCGCCACGCGCGCACCATACGGTTCAAATCCTGATGATGATGAAACGGATTGCCGCCGGCCCAATAGATCAAACGGATGTCGGGGTAGGTGCATGCCTTGCCGTCGAAATCGTATTGGCCGTTGGGATTTTCGAGCATGTCGGTGATGCGCGCGACGGGGATCGGCGTCTTTACGCCGTTTTGTCCCTGCGGCAGCACGGCGCCGGAAAAAGGCCGCGCATTCGCGCCCTCGATGCCCACCGGGCCGTAGGCGAGCGCGAAGCCGCCGCCGGGCGTGCCGATCTGGCCGAGCAGGCAGGCCAGCGTGATGCCCATCCAATAAGGCTGCTCGCCGTGGTCTCCCCGTTGCAAGGCCCACGCTACATTGATCATGGTGCGGCTGGTCGTCATGCGGCGCGCGAGGATAGTGATGGTGTCGGCGGGCACATCGCAGATGGCCGCGGCCCATTGTGCGTTTTTGGCGACGCCATCCGTTTCGCCCATCACGTATTTGCGGAACGGCTCGAAGTCGGTGCAGTAACGTGCGAGAAACGCTTTGTCGTGTTTGCCGTCGGCAATGATGGTGTGTGCAAGGCCCAACATGAACGCCGTGTCGGTATTGGGGCGCACGGGTATCCATTCAGAACCCGGCGCGGCATCCATATCCTCACGTAACGGAGATACATTGACGAATTTCACGCCTGCTGCGCCAAGGCGCTTCAACATCGGCCGCACTTCATGCTGGCTGATGCCGCCTGAGTTGACCTGCGCATTTTTCGACGGCACGCCGCCGAATGCCACCAGCAGTTCGCAATGCTGCTCCAGCGACACCCACGCGGTTTGTTGCGCGCGCATCACGTCCATGTCCATCAGAATTCGCGGCAGCAAGGTGCGCGCGGCGCCGAGGCTATAGGTGCCCAAGTGGGCAACGTAACCGCCGAGGCAATTCATGAAACGATGCACCTGACTTTGCGCGTGATGGAAGCGTCCCGCGCTCGACCAACCGTAGGAACCGGCGAAGATTGCGCTGTTGCCGAACTGCGATGTGACGCGTTTCAATTCTGCCGCGGCGAGATCAAGCGCCTCGTTCCAGCTGACGTTAACGAAGGGTTCCGCGCCACGTAGATGACGCGCTGCGCCGGGGCCGCCCTCAAGATAGCTTTTGCGCACCGCTGGATGCCGCACGCGCATCGGACCCTGCACTGCACCGGGTAGCGAGTTACCGATAGGCGAAGGATCCGGATCGCGATCAAAGGGCGTGACGCCAGTGATCACGCCGTCTTTAACGGCAATGTCGTAAACGCCCCAGTGGGTTGAAGTGAGCACGCGGCAGTCCCCCGGCAAATGATGTTATATAAGTATATGTTTTTATTATTTATTTTATGATGGCGCGCCGACCTTGAAACTGGCTTTGTCCTGATCGTCCAACTGTTTGATGAGGCCGGTTTCCCAGGCGAGGTATTGCTTCATCGCCTCGCGATTGCCGAGGTGTCGATCATGCACGAAGAACAAATAGTCGATGCATTCGTTATCGGGCGGCGCGCCGGGAGAGGCCTCAAGCGTGTAACCGGCATTGGTCCACGTCGCGAGGCCGCCTTCCAGCAGCTTCACGTTGGCAATGCCTGCTTCGGCTAGATCGATAGCAGCGGCTTGCGCGACATCGGTGTCACGCGTGATCAGCACCACTTGTTTTGCGCCGACGGCGTCTTTCACCAAGCGTGGGCGAATGCTCCAGCGACTGCCCGGCACATGCTGCTTGCGGTAATTCATGCTGGGGCCCAGGTAGAACGCGCTGCATGTTTTGTCGGCCAGCGCCCGTTTAAGGTCGGCAGCGGATATTGTTTGCAGCGCGGGCAAAGATGCTTTTATCGGCGCGGGCATGGTCAATCCGGAATTCACGCCGCCGTCGAGCACATACGCATCACAGCCGAGTTGCTTCAGCCACACGGCCACCACCGGCGCGCGCACGCCCTCGCTGTCCGCTAACACGATGCGCGCGTTGCGCACGCCCACCCAGGCGTCGGTGGCTTGCACCAATTGCCCGCCGGGCGCATGCAAGGCGCCTGGCAGCGAACCGGCGGCGAATTCCTCTGGCGTGCGCACGTCAAGCACGTAGAGCGAACGATTGCGGTCGGCGAGCCAGCCTTCCACTTGTTTGGCCGACACCGTTGAAACCTTGAATCGCGCGAGTAACTGTTGCGCCTGGGCTTGCAGACCGGGCAGCGCGGTCGCATCGATTGTTTCGGGATACTTGCGCGTGGCGCCGCGCTCCAGTTCAAAATCCGCCAGCACCCAGCCCTGCGTGCCGTTTTCGAGAGCGACCACCGGATTTTCAATACCGAAGTTCAGCAGCGTTTGCGCACCCATGATCGAGCGCGTGCGCCCGGCGCAGTTGACGACAATTTTGGTCTTCGGGTTTTTCACTAACTGGCGAATGCGCAACGGCAGTTCCGCATTCGGGCAGCAAATGCCGCCGGGGATGTTCATCTTGTTGTATTCCGTGAAAGGGCGGCCATCGACGATGATGAAATCCTCGTTGCGCTGTTTCATTTGCGCGAGTTCGGTCACGGTGACGCGCGGCGTGTCGTACACGTGCTCGACCAGTTCGCCGAATAATTTGCTTGGCACGTTTACGCCCTTAAATATCGCAAAGCCCGCCGCGGCCCACGCAGGGTTGCCGCCCGCCAGCACCGATACGTCGGTATAGCCAATCGCGTTAAGGCGTTTCACCCCGCGCTCCGCAACGCCGTCACCGTCGTCACACAACACGATGCGTGCGGATTTTCGCGGCACTAGCGCGGCGATACCCAGTTCCAGCCGGCTGTAGGGCAGCGGCGTGGCGAATAACAAATGCCCTTCGCCGAATTGGCCTTCTTCGCGCACGTCGAGCAGTGCGAGTTCGTTGCCGTCGTGAAGTGCATTTTTAAGTTCGCGGGGGGAAACGGTGCGAGCGGTCATGGTAGCTGCCTGAAGGTGGAAGAGGTGGAAAAGGTGGAAGAGCAGCGATTATAGCGCCTGTGGTTTGCGTGCCTGCCATTTGCGGAGGTCAAAAAATAACAATAAAAACAAGTGGTTATGTTGTGTTCATCGTTGTGGCGCAGACGGCGTAGCGCGTGCCATGATCTCACCGGCATCGCGGCTGCGTTGCAGCGACCACACCGAAGTGATCAACTGATTGGCATCCACACCGGATTTTCCGAATTTACACAAGGTGTGCAGCTTGGTTTCGAGTTCGGCATCGGTCATGGGGTTGCCGAGGCTGCCGCGCGCTGCCTCTATTCGCGATTCGATTTCAGTGCCATCGGCAAATACCACGCATAAGTGAGCGGCATCGACGCTCATGCCGGCATCGTCGATGAAGGATAGTTTTGTGCCAAGCGCGCGGATGTCGGGGTCTGCCACCGCCGTGTCGCTGAATTCCGTCAGTCCCGCGCGTTGCCGCAACAGCGCCACGCCCACTGCGTGTTGCGCGCTGACTTGGGATTGACGGCCGTTGATGACCCCGGGGCGGTCGGTACGTTGGCGCAGCAGCGGGTGTCCCTTGACTTCGATTCGGGTAATGGCTTTGGTGTCGCGTGCGATGAATTCGCTTCGCGCGGCTAGTTCGAGGCAGGCGTCGATCACGGGATTCAGCACCACGCCGCATGGATACGGCTTATAGGTATTACTTTGAAGCTGCCAGCGCGCGGGGAGTTCGCCCTCCAGCGCGGACCAGTTGACCGTGTCGCCTACTACTTTCAGATATCCGAATGCGCCTTCGAGCGGCGCGGCTGGTCCTTCAAATCCGGCCTGCGCCAGTTGCGCGGAGAGTAGTCCGTTTCGCGCGGCGTTTCCGACGCTGATGCTCTTGGCGGAACTGCCCAGTGTTTCGACGAGTCCGGCGGACTGCGCGGCGGCATTGCCGAACGCCCATACGATTTCGTTTGCGGAAAGCCCCAGCACTTTCGCGGCTGCCGCAGCGGCGCCGAAAACGCCACAGGTGGATGTGATATGCCAGCCGCGCGCGTAGTGGCCGGGTGACAGGGCATTGGCGATGCGGCATTCGACTTCAACGCCGGCTACGAACGCAAGCAGAAAGTCCGCGCCCGTCAGCGTGCGGGTTTGCGCCAATGCAAATAACGCGGAAGCCACCGGCGCGGTGGGATGCACGATGGTGGGGATGTGGGTGTCGTCGAAGTCATACACGTTGGCGGCCATGGCATTGAGTGCGGCGGCGTGCAGCATGTCGAATGATTCCGACCAGCCGACCAGCGAGGCAAGGCGGCTGCCGGTGCCGCAATAAGGGCGCATCACGCGGATGGCCTTTTCGAGCGTGGGATCGTGGCATGCGCTTAGCGCCACCGCGAAATAATTGAGCAGCGAGCGCAGCGCCTCGTGGCGCACAGGGGCGGGGATGTCGTGCCATTGCAGGCGCGTAACGAATTCCGCGAGCCGCAATGTGTGTTCGCCAGTAGGTGTTTTATCGGGCGTGTGAGTCATTGTGAGTGATGGTGTGTCGAAAGAGCGGGCCGGTACATGCGGCGGGTACGCGCGGCATCGAGGGTAGTGTAAATGTGTTTGGTTGTGAGCCGTTTGTGCGTTCAGTATGATTCGGCTGCGTCCATTAGAATAGCAGCCGCGGCAATTATCAAGCGGCAGCAGCTGCAAGAAGGGACGTTAAACCAATAACCCATAGCTGGAAATGATCGGGGAGGTCAGGTTTGATCCGGTTCGAAAATGCACTGCGTTCGTTAGCGTTGCACACCGTGTGGCTTTGGGCGTTTTGTGGGGCGCCTGCTTACGCACAGGATTTTCCTGTGCGCCCGTTGCGTCTGGTCACCATTTTTGCACCAGGGGCCGCGGCGGATCATCATGCGCGATTCATCGCGGGCCGGATTTCGGAGCAGCTTTCGCAGCAGGTGATCGTTGAAAACAAAGCCGGCGCGGGCGGGTTGATCGGCACGCGCGAAGTGCTGCGCTCCCAACCGTATGGGTATACCTTGTTGTTGACCAATCCGTCGTTCGTGGGCAACACCTTTGCCTACAAGGAGCCAGGTTACAAACTGGAGGACTTCGCGACGGTGGGTATTGTCGGGCAGACCTACTACGGCATGATGGTTCACGCGTCCGTGCCGGGCAAAACGCTTGCCGAGTTCGTGGCTTATGCAAGAGCGAATCCTGGCAAGCTTAATTACGGCCGTCTTGGCCCGGCAGCCGGGAGCGCATTCAGTGCTGAACGCTTCAAGCAGGCGACAGGGGTGGATATGATGCCTATTTCTTACAAGGGGGGCGAGAGCACCACGGTTGCAATGATGTCCGGCGAAATTCAGGTGTATTTTGCCACGCTGAGCAGCGTCAAGCCGCGCCTGCAGAATCCACAGATCAAGGTATTTGGTATCACCGCGCCGCAACGCTCACCGGTTTTGCCGGAAGTGCCCACTTTCAAGGAATTAGGGTATCCCACGGTGCTGGCTTCCAACTGGAATGCGATCATGGTGCCGGCGGCCACGCCGTCCGCGATACAGCGACGCCTGCGGGATGTGTATGGCAAGGCGGCCGCCACGCCCGAAATGAAGGCGACCATGGAGAGCCAGGCCTATGAGCCGTGGAACGGCACCATGGAACAGTTTGCCGCGAGCATGAGAGCCGAGGCCGTGCAACTCGGGGACGATTACAAGCGTTTGAATATTCGGTCGCTGGATTAAGGGCGATTGCAAACCAGAAGGGTCATCAAAGCGTATGCCAAATCAAATGCAGGACATTGCGATTATAGGGGCGGGCATGGGGGGGCTGGCCGCGGCGGCGGCGTTGCGCCAGCGCGGCATCCGTGTTCAGGTGTATGAACAGGCGGAACGTTTTCTGCGCATCGGCGCGGGCATCCAGATGTCTGCAAATGCGATGAAGGTGCATCGTATGCTGGGGCTCGAAGAGCGCTTGCGCAAAACCGCGTTCCAGCATCGCGCGCGCCGCCATCGCAATCACGACACCGGCGCCTATGAATCCGAATTTGACATGTCCGTCGTCGAGCAAAAATTCGGCGCGCCGCATTTGATGATGCATCGCGGCGACTTGCATGCCGCGCTGCTTTCGCTGGTGCCGGATGAGGTGGTGCACCTGAACAAGAAGCTCATCAACCTTGAGCAGGACGCCAACGGCGTGACGCTGTTTTTCGCGGATGGAACGCGCGCCAGTGCATCGGCGGTGATTGGCGCGGATGGCGTGCATTCAGTGGTGCGCGCCCAATTGTTCGGTGCCGAGCGGCCGCACTACACGGGTCGCATAGCCTATCGATCCACGTTTCCGTCGGCGCGGCTGGGAGGTCTGGATATTGGCGATATTTCCACCAAGTGGTGGTCGCCGGATCGGCATATCGTTATCTATTATGTGACCAAGCAGAAGGATGAGGTGTATTTCACCACCAGCATTCCAGCAGCGGCGCCTGATCTGGAGTCGTGGTCGTTGAAGGGTGATCTCACCGAATTGCGGGAGGCCTTTGCCGCGTTTCACCCCGAAGTCCGGCAGGTGCTGGCGGCGTGTCCCGAGGCCAACAAATGGCCCATCTATGATCGCGATCCGCAGGAGCGCTGGGGTATCGGACGCGTGTATTTGCTGGGCGATGCCTGTCATCCGATGACGCCTTATATGGCGCAAGGCGCCGCGACCGCCATCGAGGATGCGGCCATTCTGGCGCGCTGCCTTGAAGGCGTTGCGCACGCCGATTGGCCGCTAGCGCTGCAACGTTACGAGCAGGTGCGCCGGCCGCGCGCGTCGCACATCCAAAGCTTGTCGAATCTCAACAAGCGTAACTGGATGCGGGTGGACCCCAATGCGCCCCATGACTCGGTGAAGGAAAAATCCGATCCCGATTGGGTCTATGGATATGATGCGTGTACCGCGCCGCTGCAGTAGCGCCTCACTTAGCGCCATTACATAGTGCCATTGCGTCACTAACACATCACAAACATGCTACGGATTATGCTTTACGGTGCTGGCGCGCGCCCTATAATGTCAGACGATTGATTACAGGAGTTACCGCATGATGTTGAAAATTCGCAATGCTGGCGCGGCGTCGGTTTTGACGGTACTGGCCATGGCCAGCGCTATCCAAGCGCAGGCACAAAATTATCCCGTGCGGCCGATACGTTATGTAGTCGCGTTCTCGCCCGGCGGCGTTAACGACATCCTTGCGCGCATCGTCGGCCAGAAACTCGCTGATAGTTGGGGACAGCCGGTGATTGTCGATAATCGCGCCGGCGCCGGCGGTAATCTTGGCACCGAACTCGTGGCGAAATCCGCGCCGGATGGATACACCATTCTCAACGTGAGTACCGCGCAGGTGATTTCGCAATCTTTATACGCGAAGTTGGGCTACAGCCTCGAACGTGATTTGGCGCCGGTGGTTTTGCTGGCCTACACGCCGTTGGTGGTGACGGTGCATAACGGTATCGCAGTGAAGACGGTGCCGGATCTGATAACGGTTTCGAAATCCATCAAGCTGGTGAATGCGTCGGGCGGCCACGGCACCATCAGTCATCTGTCGGGCGAAATGTTGAAACGACTGGTGGGCTTTAGCGCGACGCACGTGCCGTACAAGGGTAATGGTCCCGCGATTCCCGACATGATGAGTGGCCAGGCGCATTTGTTGATCAACGGCATTCCTGATTTGCTGCCGGCGATCAAGTCGGGCCGCGTGCGCGCGATCGCGATGGCGGCCGACAAGCGGCATCCGTTCCTGCCGGAAGTCTCGACCATGGCGGAGCAGGGCTACAAGGATTTTGTGCTGGGCAACTGGGTGGGTATCGTGATGCCCACGGGCACGCCCAAGCCCATCATCGACAAAATGTACACCGAAGTCGCGCGGCTGATGAAACTGCCGGATGTCACCGAGAAGGTCGTGCAGCAGGGTTTTGATCCGGCGGTCAGCACGCCGGAAGAATTCGGCAAGCGCATCAAGACTGAAATTGCGCGCTTCGGGAAGGCGGTCAAGGAGTCGGGCGCGCGGGTGGATTAAGCGCCGCGCTGCGGTCGGCGCACTTACGCGGAGAGGCGTGCGTGCCGCGCTTCTTCCTCGATATAACAATTCCGGTATAGCGTGGTTGCACGTTCGTGCGTGGCGATGCCCTGCGCATCCAGCTCGGCTTCGGGCGGCTCGACGCGCTCGAAATGGTGGTAACGATCCACGCCACGCACCAACATGGCCGCAGGTTTGATGGTTCCGACCGGCCGCACCGATGTGGGGATAAAGTTCATACCCAGACCAATGCGGCGATGATTCGCGGTATTCGGGCCCGAGCGGTGCGGGCACAAGCCGTGATGCATGGAAAACGATCCCGCAGGCAATGGCATGGCGACTGGCGTTCCTTCATCCAGCGGTTCGGTAATCACCTGACTTGCGCGATTAACGCTGTTTTTCACCACGCGCGACACGTGGCTCAATTGCCGCGGCTTGCCATGAAACGATAGCGCATCCATGCAGCCGGCGGCTTCGTTGGCCTCCGACAGTGCCACCCACACCGTGACTTCTTCCTTGGGTTCAAGGCCGTAATACGTGGAGTCCTGATGCCACGCTGCGATGGTGGGCGAGTGCGGCTCCTTGATGAAAAAGGTGCTGGTGAATATCAGGATGTCGGGCCCGATCAGGTCTTCCACCACATCGAGGATACGCGGATCGCGCGCAAGCCTGGCGGCCCACGGCAGAATTAGATAAGGCATGGTGCGCCACTTCAACTCGTCGCTGGCGCTAATCATGTTAACCGGTGCGCCCAGCCACTTTTCGAAGCGCGCAAGGCCGTCCCGGCATTCTTGTAGTTCCGCCGCGCTCAGCAGCGGAAACGGCGAAAGGAATCCATCATGCCGCCAGCGTGCGATCTGTTCGTCGCTTAATGCGCTCATGATGCGATGGGGGAATTTTCTTCGGCGTTCAAGTCTGCCGGGCCTTTGAACAATTAATCAGAGGCGATAGGCCTGACGCGCGTACAGCTTCCAGGCGCCCTGCTCTTTTTGCCACACCGTCAGCACGCCAATCTTGGTGGTGCTGGTCTTGCCGTCGAGTTCGCTTTCGCTGTTGTACATGAAGCGGACGATGGCGTTGTTTCCGGTGACTTGTGTTTTTTGCTCGGTAAAGGTCAGCGACTTAAGGACGGCTTTCGAAGCCAGCGCGGCTTTGATGAACTCCGCCTTGTTTTCGATGCGACCTGCTGAATGGCCGTAACTCACGTTATCCGACAGCAACGCCTCAAACTGTGCGCGGTCTTTTGCGATGGCGGCCTTGCGCAATGCTTCGACAGCCTGCGAAACCGCGGCTTCGTCGGCCGATTGCGCGGAGACGGTTTGCGCGCCCGCGAGCAGGGTCAGCGAAACCAACAACAAAGACAGGAATCGGGCAAGCATGTAATCCTCCAATTAGGTCAAATGGGGGTAGTCGGGAAGAGACGATGCAATCACGATATTACAGTACTTCGGTCATCACGCCGAGCCGCGAAAAATCGCGGCAGTCTCGGCGTTAGATAAGTAACCGTTTAATATCAGAGGGTTGAGAAACTATGCGCCTAGCGAAATCCGTCCTGCCGCGTCGGCGCAAGACACGCTAAATCTTGTACGACTGCCGCGCCAGCAGTTTCCATGCGCCGCTTTGTTTTTGCCACACCATCAATACACCCATTTTCGAGTCGTCGGTCTTGCCTTCGCGCACCGCCACACCGGCCATGACGTGACGCGCAAGCGCGATATCGCCGGTGACTTGAACGCTGGGTTCAAGACGATCTATCGATTTCCAGGCAGTACGCGGCCCGATGGTGTTGGCGATGCATTGCGCCTTGTTTTCGATTCGGCCGACCGAGTGCCCATAGCTGAGATGTTCGGACGTCAACGCATCGAGCTGCGCTTGATTCTTGCCGATCACGGCGTCGTAAAAAGCATTGACGGCCTGATTTACAGCAGCTTGGTCGCTGGATGATGCGGTTGCCTGGCTCATGACTATCTCCGGTTGATGGTGCGTGGCGGCGGGAAAGAGGCGAGATCAATGTAGCACAACGCAAGGTTTCGAGACCTTGTAACGTGCGAAGGTTTAGACGTGGGCATCGCTGACAACAGGCTTTAACAGGCCCTCGATTTTTGTCCAGTCATTTGGGAACCAATTCAACATTTCCCGTTTGTTATGGTCGAGCACGGCATAGTCGGTGGCCATGAATTCAGCCACGATCTTATCCATGTTGTCGGACAGCACGCGTGATTGCGGGTCAAGATTGCGGATCAATGCAAGTCCGGTTGGACGGGCGGCGATGGTGAAAATCTCCAGATCGGGCCGGTGTTTTTTCAGCGCCAGTATTAGTCGCCATACATCGCCGCTCCAGCATGTCGTTGCGCGGTCGCGGGTAGCGGTCGCCCGATTTAATGGATAGCAGTCATGAATCAAAATTATCGACTTTTGCGTACAGTGGCGCTCAATATGCACAAAATCTCGTAGCGCAAAATCAAAGTGGTGCATGCCGTCAATAAACGCCAGTTCGATTGGTCGGCCGCCGAATTCCGCTCTCACATCATGTTCCGAGAAAAAAGTATCGCTGGTCTTTGTGAAGACGCGAGTTTTGCTGCTTAATGGAAGTTGAATATCGGGCTCGGGGTCTACGCCGATGGAAGATGTCTCGGCATTGGCCAAGGCGATGCTCTTGCCCTGAGCTACGCCTATTTCCAGGTAGGTGGCTGGCCTGAGCGAGCGGTGAATGGCGGAAATGACGGCGGTGTAGTCGGATCCCGGCATCTGAATGGCTACCAATAGTGCATGCGCATTGATGTAATTGGAATCATGCTGAAGCGCGATTTCACAGTATCTCTCGGCGATTGCATGATTCTGCAATGCAAAATGACAAAATGCCATCTGGCAGGCATGTTCGGCGCCGAGTATGCCATCTGCTTCTGCGTCGTGAAGCGCCGAAAGGGCTTCAGTATGATTTCCGCGTTGGAGGGCAACGATACCGTAATAGTATGACGCTTCCACGTGATGTGGACATATCGCGAGTGCGTCCTTGGCCGATTTTTCCGTTCTGACGAGATCTTTTGCCGCAAATGCGGCGCGAGCCTCTTCCAGCAAAGCGTCAATGGACGCGCCGCGCCGGCCTGAAAAAAGTTGCTTGATCACCGTCGTCAGCATGGTGTTTGAATTTTCCGCGTATTCAGTAGTTCGGCGGAACTGTAGCACAGGATTTAACGCGCGTTAAAGCGTGGATTTACCGCAAAGCCCGTCGGGTGCAACATGCGCATGCTGGCGAAATCAGCAAGACGCAGCGGGCGCGGCAACCCTACTTGCGCGGTGTTAGCAAACCGCCGAGCAGGGCGGCAACGGGGCGCGTGCCTCGCCGTGACGGCGCCGCAGGCTTGGGCGCTTCGGTGGCATTGCCTTGGCCGGGTTCATAGGGTTTGCTGAAATCAAAGCCGTCGTGCACGGCCTTGGCAATGGGTTTTTCCGCCGGCCGTTCGCGTGGTGCACGCTCCGGACGCCCCGCATGTTCGGGGCGCTCATGGCGCGCGCCGCGATGTTCGCCCGAACGCGGTTCGCGGTGAGTACGTTCCTGTGTCTCGACATGCGAATGCCGGTGATCCAGGTCGCCTACCGGCAGGCGCTCGATAGGGCGCTTCAACAGCCGCTCAATGTCGGCGAGAAGTTTGGATTCGTCGTGGCATACCAGCGATATGGCCGCGCCCGGCATACCCGCGCGTCCGGTGCGTCCGATACGATGCACGTAATCTTCCGGCACATAGGGCAATTCGTAATTGACCACGAACGGCAATTCTTCGATGTCGATGCCGCGCGCGGCGATGTCGGTAGCGACCAACGCCACGGCGCGGCCTTCCTTGAAATCATTCAGCGCCTGTTCGCGTTCGGCCTGCGTGCGGTCGCTGTGAATGGCGGTGGCCTTGATGCCGTCGCGTTCGAGTTCGCGCGCGAGCTTGTTGCAGTCTTTTTTCATGCGCAGGAAAACCAGCACCTGCTTCATGTCGCGCGTGCGGATCAGGTTGACCAGCAGCGCACGTTTGCGCTCCTGTGATACTTCGTAAACCTGATGCGACACCAGATCGGCCGGCGCGTTGCGGCGCGCGACTTCGATCGACAGTGGATTGCGCAACATCTGGTTGGCGAGCCGCTTGATTTCGTCGGAGAACGTGGCGGAAAACAGCAGGCTTTGGCGTTGCGACGGAATGAGCGAAATGATGCGTTTGAGATCGGGCAGAAAACCCATGTCGAGCATGCGATCGGCTTCATCAAGCACGAGAATCTGCACTTGGCCGAGATTGACGGTTTTTTGCTCCACGTGATCGAGCAGGCGTCCCGGCGTGGCGACGAGGATTTCCACGCCGGCCATGAGCGCCGCCTTTTGCGGCTTCATGTCCACGCCGCCGTAGACCACGGTCGAGCGTAACGGCAAGAACTTGCCGTAGCCCTGCACCGATTCATGCACTTGGGCGGCAAGTTCCCGCGTGGGGGTCAGGATCAGCGCGCGCACGGGATGCCGCGCTGGCGACGGGCTGGAACTACCCAGCGGAGCCAGGATCTGCAGCAGCGGCAGGGTGAAGCCGGCGGTTTTGCCGGTGCCGGTTTGTGCGCATCCCATCAGATCGCGACCGGCCAGCACGGCGGGGATTGCCTGCGTCTGTATCGGCGTGGCTTCGGTATAACCTTGTTCGGCGACGGCGCGTTGCAGTTCCGGTAGCAGGTTTAATGTGGCAAAGGACATCAGGAATACTTGACGGGTATCACGAGCAACACGGAGGTCTGGCGGGCGCAAGTCCAGCGGCGGGACCGGTGGCCGCCCAAGGATCGCCTATAAACGACAGAAGAACAGCCCTATAGCAACAACTACCAATAGGCCAGCGCGACGCGATAGAGAGAAGGGGGGGGCCAGAATCGGAATTCACAGCCAATGAGTATAGCGCGATGCAGCATTTCACGCCATCAAACACCCAAATTCTTCCAAAAATTCATAATTCTGGTAAATTGAGTCGTCCTGAACGACATAGGCTCCCTGTTTAATTCCGAAGCTATTCAAGTAACTGGAGTAGTAAAGACCGAAACATGAACCAGATTGTCATCGATGTATTTGACGATACGGTTGGCGCGCGCAAGGCGATGCCGTTGGTGCTTACCCTGGATACACATGGGGTGCCACACCGCTGGATTACCTGGCAACATGCCTGTTTTTATTATGCCAAGGATCAAGTGGCGTGGACCCTCGGCGAGACAGCTTTTACCGTCTATGGCGGGAAAAACCGCCTGACGGGCGAACGGTCTGAAATTACCGCCAGCAGCATTATTGCCGTCAAAGGCAAGGCGATGGCGATGAAGTCGTTCAATCACGTGCCGCCGCTGAATAATCGCGAGCTGTTTCACCGCGACCGACAGATTTGCGCTTATTGCGCAGCGACCTTTCACAGCGCAAAGCTGACGCGCGATCACATCAAGCCGTTTTCCAAGGGCGGTCTGGATACGTGGATGAACGTGGTCACCGCTTGCCGCGCCTGCAACGAACGCAAGAGCGACCGTACGCCCGAGGGCGCGGGTATGGAACTGGTTTATCTGCCGTACGTGCCGAATCGCGCGGAGTATCTGATACTAACCAATCGCCGTATTCTCGCGGATCAAATGGAGTTTCTGGCGCAGCACGTGCCGGCACAAAGCCGGCTGCATCAGAAGGCGGTCTGATTGCCCGGCGTAAGCGTTGGCGTAACGTCAATGCGTGGGAAAAATCGTCGCAAAAAGGCTTGGCACGCAAGGTTGGTTCGCGGCACAACTAAGGATTATCGAAATTCAGGGAGATTTCATGCCAGTAAGCCATTTCAGTCGATTGTTTTCCACCGTCTGCGCAATCCATGCCATCGCGTTAGTGTTTGCGTTGGTGCCGCCTCCGGCAGATGCGCAATCCGCTTCGCCAGCGTTGTCAGGCCGGATCTCGTCGCAGGAAGAGGGCGACATGGAAGGCGTGATCGTTCGTGCCAAGAAGGCGGGTTCGACCATTGCGGTGTCGGTGGTGAGCGATGCGCAGGGGCGCTACGCCTTCCCGGCCAACCGGCTGGATGCGGGGCAGTACGCGTTATCGATTCGCGCCACGGGTTACATGCTGGAAGGCCCGGCGTCGGTTACCATCGGCACGCAAAAAAATGCCGCGGCCGATCTGAAGCTGCGCAAGGCGACGGCGGATGAAACCGCTTCGCAGCTATCCAATTCGGAATGGCTGATGAGTTGGCCTGGCACGCAGCAGCAGAAGAATGCGATCCGGGGCTGTAATCACTGCCACACCTATGAGCGCATCATGCGTTCCAAATTTGACCCGGCCACGGCGCTGGCGACCATCGAACGCATGTCGCGCTATTCGCCGAGTTCATTTCCGTTCTTGATCCAGCCGCATCCGACGCGGCGCATGGGGCCCGGTCCATCGACACCCGAGTCGCGTGAACGCGCGGCAGCAATGCGCAAGGCGATGGCTGAGTACATCAGCAGCATCAACCTGAGCAAGGGTGACACCTGGTCGTATGAGCTGAAAACGCTGCCGCGTCCCAAGGGCAAGGCCACGCGGGTGATCTACACCGAATACGATTTGCCGTCGCGCACGCGCCAGCCGCATGACGTGACCATCGATTCGCAGGGCTACGCGTGGTACGCGAGTTTCGGCGAACAAATTCTGGGGCGGCTGGATCCCAAGACCGGCGTGGTCAAGGAATGGCCGATTCCGGTGCTCAAACCCAATCGCAACATGGGCGTGCTGGACGTGCAGCTCGACGCCGATGAAAACGTGTGGGTGGGCAATGGCTTCCAGAATGCCATTCAGATGTTTGACCGAAAGGCGGAAACCTGGAAGAGCTACCCGCTGCCGCCGGAATTCGATGGCGATCACATTGAGTTGCTGTTCCTCGCGCCGCGCAACCACAAGGTTGATAACAAGGTCTGGGTAATGAACAATGGCGAGTGGTCGATCCTTCGTGTTGATCTCGTGACGCAGAAGTGGGAGAAGTTCGCGGCCATGCCGATCCCGCGTCCGCAACACTATACGGTGTTGTCCGACTCGCAGAACAACGCGTGGTTTACCATCATCGGCCGTTCGCACATTGCCCGAATAGATGCCAAGACCGGCGAGGTAAAACAAATCGAGATTCCGGTCGCGAATTCCGGTCCGCGCCGTGGCATGGTCGATGCGCAAGACCGTATCTGGACCGCGTTGAATCGCACCGACCAAATTTCCGTGTATGACCAGAAGACGCAGAAATTCCAGACTTGGTCCACGGGCATCCCGGAGTATTACGCATATGATGTGTGGGTGGACAAATATGGCGAAGCGTGGGCGTCCACCGAATTTGCCGACCGCGTGTCGCGTGTGAACACCGTAACCGGCGAAGTAACGAATTATCTGCTGCCCGGTCCCACCAACATGCGCCGTTCGCACGGCGACAATGCCACCAAACCGGCGACGTTCTGGGTCGGTGCCAACCACACGGCGAATATTGTCCGCGTGGAGCCTCTGGAATAGGCGGAGTCGTTGTAGGTAAGCAGGCAGGTGACTTAGCCGCAGTGGGGCAGCGCCAGCGCCTGCAGGACTTCACCCGTTGCCGACGTTTGCACAAACGCGGCGACGGACAAATCGCGGGCTTTCCAGGCCGGCGCCAGACGGAACGTGTGCGGGATGGCGGCGCTTTCCGTCGCGTTAATGGCAATGACGGCAAAGGGTCCCGCGAGTTCACGCACCACGAAATCATGTTCGAGGCGCTTGCCTTTGTTTTCGCCCGCGCTTACTTGACTGGCGAGTTTGTTTTCCGTGAGTGCGAGAAACACGGACGCGCCGGATTCCTTGCGATGTAACCTGACCTGTGCGGAGGCCACAATGGCGCCCGCCGCAGGGTTCAGAGACAGCGTGATATCCGCGCCGGGTTTTTCATAATGGCCCGTGGCGACGCGTTGCTGAAAATCCGCGAGGGATAATCCCGCGCGATAGTCTTTTCCGTCGAGCATCAATTGTGGCGTGTAAATGGTGCGGTTGCGGATGCGGCTGTTAACGAAACGCTGCCGTTCGCTGAAGCGGGCTTGTGCAAACGGATCGTTCCATCCCAGGTAATTCCAGTAATCCACGTGATAAGCAAGCGTGACCACGCGCCGGCTATCGAAACCGCGCGCGGGCAATGCGCTGATCCAGCGGTCCGCCGGCGGGCAACTGTCGCAGCCTTCCGAGGTATACAACTCCAGCAAGGGGACGCGCTGGGTTCCGCTGGCGCCAATGCAGGTCGCTGCCGGCTCGCTCTGGGCGTGTATAAACACGATCGTGGCAAACAGTGCGGAAAGTTTCATGCGATGTCTCAGCGGGTTTGTGATGAGTCGGCTCAGCAGGCCGCACCTTACACAGTAACGCGAATGACATGGCTTTCTGTTATGATGCAAGAATTTTCATAACTATATGTTTTTATTGAATAATTTATCATATGCTGGACGTTGATCTGCACAGCCACTCCACACGCTCCGACGGTCTGCTGACGCCATCGGAAGTGGTGACGCGGGCGTTCGGGCAAGGCGTCAAAACCTATGCGCTTACCGATCACGACGATCTCAGCGGTTTAGCCGAAGCACGTGCGGCGGCTGAATCGCACGGCATGCAATTTATCGACGGCGTGGAAATTTCGGTGTCGTGGCAGGATAAAACGCTGCATATTGTCGGCCTGAACTTCGATCCGGAGCATGTGGAAATCGCCGATGGTCTGCGCGACGTGCGCGCGGATCGACTCCAGCGCGCCGAACGCATTGCAGCGGATCTGGAGCGAGCGGGTATTGCGGGAGCGCTTGCCGGTGCAAAGCGTTATGCGCGCAATCCCGATTTGTTGAGCCGCCCGCATTTCGCGCGCTACATGGTCGAACTGGGTCTGGTGAAAGACACGCAGACGGCGTTTAAGCGTTATCTCACGCCCGGCAAGCCCGGCTACGTCGAACACCAATGGGCGACGCTGGCGCAGGCGGTGCGGTGGATTTGCGCTGCCGGCGGCTCGGCGGTAATCGCGCATCCCGGCCGCTACAAGCTGAACAACCGGCAGAATGAAACCCTACTCGGCGAGTTTCGCGATCTTGGCGGCGCAGGTATTGAAGTGGTTACCGGCAGTCACACGGCGGATCAATACGACACCTGGGCGCGTTACGCGCAGCGCTACGGCTTGAAGGCCTCGGCAGGTTCGGATTTTCACGGGCCGGGCGAGAGTTATCTGGATCTGGGCAAACTGCCGGATCTGCCGTACGGTCTGGCGCCGGTGTGGGAGGGTTTTTGAGGGAGGGCTTGGTATTAAGTTTTGAGTGTTTAGTGTTGAATTTTGAGTTAGCTGCAAATTGCGGCACTCGCTGGCCAACTCAGCATTCAACACTAAACACTCAACACTGATCGTTATTATGTCGCACTATTTCACCATTCATCCGGCCAATCCGCAGCTGCGTCTGATCCGTCAGGCGGCGGATATCGTGCGCGCGGGCGGCGTGATCGTGTATCCGACCGACTCGTGCTATGCGCTGGGTTGTCACATTGGTGACAAGGCCGCGATGGAGCGCATGCGTATCATCCGGCAAGTGGATGAGAAACATCATTTTTCGCTGGTGTGCCGTGATTTGTCCGAAGTCGCCACCTATGCGAAAGTCGATAACCGCCAATATCGGCTGTTGAAGGCGGCAACGCCCGGATGTTACGCATTTATACTTGAAGCGACGCGCGAAGTGCCCAAGCGTTTGCAGCATCCGAGCCGACGCACCATCGGCGTGCGCATACCCGATCACCCGGTGGTGCGCGCACTGCTGGCGGAGCTCGGCGAGCCGCTGCTGACATCGACGCTGACTTTGCCTGGCGATGACGTGCCTTTGAATGATCCGGAAGAATTTCGCGAGCGCATCGAACGCCAGGTGGATCTGATACTCGATGCAGGCTCATGCGGCGTGGAGCCGACCACGATTGTGAATCTCACTGGCCCCGAGCCGGTGATCACCCGCGTGGGCAGGGGCGATACGTCGCTGTTCGGCGTGTAATCGCGAGGGTGGTGCGGTTGCGCTACACTCGGCGTTGCCTGAATTCAGGCGCTCCCGGATTCCATGAAAAAATATTCAATAAAAACAAATAGTTACGTTACAGCCATGGCTGTAACCGCAAGGCAAGCATGGAGCTGAGCGTAATTCAGGTGATCGCGATTTACGCGTTGCCGGTGATTTTTGCGATCACGTTACACGAGGCCGCGCACGCTTACGCCGCCAAGTATTTTGGTGATCTGACCGCCTATTCGCAGGGGCGCGTGAGTCTGAATCCGATACGGCACATCGATCCCGTCGGCACGATAGGTCTGCCGCTGTTGATGCTGGCGCTGTCGAAACTGTTCGGCGGTGGTTTCATTTTTGGCTGGGCAAAACCGGTGCCGGTAAACTTCGGTAACCTGCGTCATCCCAAGCGCGACATGCTTTGGGTGGCGGCGGCGGGGCCGGGCGCGAATCTGGTGATGGCGGTTTTTTGGGTGATGATGGTGAAACTCGCGTTTGCTGATTTTGCGGGTGATTATTCCATGCCGCTGGCGCTGATGGGCGCGGCGGGTGTGATGGTGAATGCGATTTTCATGGTGCTCAATTTGCTGCCGATTCCCCCGCTCGACGGCGGACGCATCATGGTGAGCTTGCTGCCGCACCGTCAGGCGTACCAGTTTTCTCGCATTGAGCCGTATGGTTTTATTATTATCCTGGCACTGATGTTCACGCATGTGCTGGATGTGGTGATGTGGCCTTTGGTCACGATTACCATTCAGGGCGTGGCGGCGCTGGCTGATATTTCCGCGCTGGATCTTTATAAACTTTTGAAGCTGTTGTCCAAATAACATCATGTTTGCAAATCGCGTACTCTCCGGCATGCGCCCCACCGGTGCATTGCATCTCGGCCACTATCATGGCGTGCTCAAAAACTGGGTGCGGCTGCAACACGAATTCGAATGCCTGTTTTTTGTTGCCGACTGGCATGCGCTGACCACGCACTATGATGATCCCAGTCACATCGAGCAACATGTGTGGGACATGGTGATCGACTGGCTGGCGGCGGGCGTTGATCCGGCGCAGGCGACATTGTTTATTCAATCAAAAGTGCCGGAGCATGCCGAGCTGCATCTGCTGCTGTCGATGATCACGCCGCTAGGGTGGCTGGAGCGGGTGCCGACGTTCAAGGATCAGCAGGAGAAACTTGCCGAAAAAGATCTGGCGACCTACGGTTTTCTGGGTTACCCGCTGCTGCAAAGCGCCGACATTCTGATTTACCGCGCCAATCGCGTGCCAGTGGGCGAAGATCAGGTCCCGCACGTCGAAATCACGCGCGAAATCGCGCGCCGCTTTAACCACGTGTTTGGCAAAGAGCCCGGTTTCGAGCAAAAAGCCGAAGCGGCCATCAAGAAACTCGGCTCGCGCCGCGCCAAGGTGTACCGGCAGCATCGCGCAAATTACCTCGAAAAAGGCGACGCCGATGCGCTCGCGGCGGCCCGCGCACTGCTGAACGAAACGCAGAACCTGACGATGGGTGATCGCGAGCGTTTGTTCGGCTACATCGAAGGTGGCGGCAAAGTCATCCTGACGGAACCGCAGGCGTTGCTTACCGAAGCGTCAAAAATGCCGGGTCTCGACGGGCAGAAAATGTCGAAGTCGTACAACAACACCATCACGTTGCGCGAAGACGCCGACAGCGTGGCGAAAAAAATCAGAACCATGCCCACCGATCCGGCGCGCGTGAAGCGCACCGATCCCGGCGACCCGGAGGAATGCCCGGTGTGGCAGTTGCATCTGGTGTATTCGGACGATGTGAAAAAACAGTGGGTGCAGCAGGGCTGCAAGAGCGCGGGCATCGGCTGCCTAGAGTGCAAGCAGCCGGTGATCGACGCGGTGATCGCCGAGCAACATCCGATGCGGGAGCGGGCGCAGCGTTATCTGGATGATCCTACGTTGGTGCGGAATATTGTGGCGGATGGGTGTGAGAAGGCGCGGAAGATGGCGCAGGAGACGTTGCGGGATGTGCGGGAGGTTATGGGGTTGGGGTATAGTTAAAGCGCACCATGATCTTTGCCTTTGATACGGATGACCGTAGTCTGATGGTCTTTTCAAGTGAGGCCGAGGCGATCGCGTACTGCGAGGGCGTAGACGTCGAAGAGGGCGGCTGGAGCCTTTTTGGGAAATGATGGCTTGCCGCTCGAACCGCACTTCTCAAAACCGAGTCGACGAGGTGCTTTTTTGGTGGAGTCCGGTGTATACACACTTCATCGCGCTTCTACTGATACGCGTCCATCTCTCCGTGATTGCTTACATAAAGTTGTTTCTGTCGAAGGAATGGATGGTGTTTGTAATGTTAGGGATGTCGAGCGACTTCTGACCGACATCGTGCTGAAGTAGTAATGGACGTGCGTAACGCGCATTCCGTCTGGCTTCAATAAACGAGCGTAAGACGCAAAACGTAGGGCGTCAATAAGCGAAGCGCATTGCGCCGCACGTTTGATTGTGATGCGCTGCTGAAATCAACTTCAACTTCGCCGGGGGCAGCCCGGCAGCTGGTCACCTTTCTTGCTCCGCCAAGAAAGGTAACCCAAAGAAGGCGGCCCCCGGTTCGCCGGCCCTTCGGGCTCCCCTGCGCTGCTCGCCACGCCGGGCGGCTGCGGAACTCGCCCTCGCGAACAACAACGGTGCGAGGACTCAGACAGTCCTCGCCGACTTCCCCCGGTGCGGCTGCGTTGCTCGGCGGCTCTCAGGGGGAATTCGGTTGGGTCACCAGCAGCGGCGGGTTCTGCGAACTTCTACGGCACATTGCCACCTAACTAAAAACCCTTCCCAATCAATCATTTAATCAACCTATTGCGTTCTATTTAAGCAGCAAACACTATAGGTTGTGGATTTTGTGATGGAATGGGGTAAAATCTCGTGTGCGCATCAAATGAAGCGCGATCAGGGTGTAAATGTTTAATAAAAACATATACTTATACGTATTTTTCGCACGCAAAAGTGAGGCTTCATGAGTGCTGTTATGGATTCGTCGGTGCCGGAACCGATGGTGCCGCTGGACGCGCCTGTCGATCACACGCCGAGGGTATATGGCGAGCCGCTGCTGGAGCTGCCGCGTGATCTATATATTCCGCCGGATGCGCTGGAGGTGTTCCTGGAGCAGTTTCAGGGGCCGCTGGATCTGCTGTTGTATTTGATTCGCAAGGAGAATATCGATGTGCTCGATATTCCGATGGCGAAGCTCACCCGCCAGTATCTTGAATATGTCGAGATGATGCGCGCCAAGCAGTTGGAGCTGGCGGCAGAGTATTTGCTGATGGCGGCGATGATGATCGAGATCAAGTCGCGCATGCTGCTGCCGCGGCCGTCGGGCATCACGCTGGAAGAAGATCCGCGTGCAGAACTGGTGCGCCGCCTGCTCGAATACGAGCAGATGAAGAAGGCCGCGCAGATGCTCAACGAGATTCCCGTTGCCGGTCGCGATTATTCTCTGGTGAATGTGCTGTTCGAGCGCGACAACGCGATCCCTCCCGATGTCGATCCGATGGATTTGAAGATGGCGTGGTTGGCGATTCTGAACCGCGCCAAGGTGCATCAGCATCACAAGATCACGCGCGATCAATTGTCGGTGCGTGCCCACATGACGCGCGTGCTGCGCCGCTTGCAGGACGCGGAGTTTGTCGAGTTCTCGCAATTGTTTACTGCGGAAGAAGGTTTGCCGGTGCTGGTGGTGACGTTCATCGCCATCCTTGAACTCACGCGCGAATCGCTGGTGCAACTGACGCAGGAACAGGCCTACGCGCCGATTTACGTAAAACTGAGAAACGCTGAAATGACGGTGAGCGCATGAGCGACGAAAAAAAGGATTCGCCCGAAGAAACAAGCGAAGAAATACGCGAGGAATCGCACGAAGATACGGAAAATGCCGGGGCGCTGAATACGGCCGGGACGGAGGAGCTTCTGGAAGCCGGCGCGGAGAACGAAGTCCATGCCACGCTGGAGCCCGGACTGGAAGAGGCCGCTGGCGATGATGCCGCGCTTGATATCGCTCTGGTCAAGCAGGTGCTGGAAACCGCGCTGCTGACCAGCCCGGAGCCGCTGACACTGAACGACATGAAGCGCATGTTCCCGCGCGGCACGACCAACAACGAGTTGGTGCGCAAGTTGTTGCAGGAACTGGCCGCCGATTGGCAGGGGCGCGGCGTGGAGCTTGTGAATGTGGCGTCGGGCTGGCGCTTTCGCGCGAAGCCGGAGTTGCAGCGCTTTCTCGATAAACTGAATCCGCAAAAAGCGCCGAAGTATTCGCGCGCGGTGATGGAAACGCTGGCGATCATTGCGTACCGGCAGCCGGTGACGCGCGGTGATATCGAGGATATCCGCGGCGTGGTGGTGTCGTCGAACATCATGAAGGCGCTCGAAACGCGAGGCTGGATCGATGTGATCGGTCATCGCGAAGTGCCAGGCCGGCCGGCGATTTTCGCCACCACCAAACAGTTTCTCGATGACTTGAGCTTGCGTTCGCTGGAAGAACTGCCGCCACTGGATGATCTGGGTGCGCTGGTGGATGCGAGCGGCGCCGCGCAGGTTGAGTTGAACATGCCGTCGCCGGGCGGCGCCTCGATTTCGGCGGGCGAAGGTATGATCGATGCCGATGACGACGATGAAACAACGCAACAGCCCGACATCGACCGTCTGTCCAACGAAGATGAAACGCCGCCACCGTCGCAGTTGCATTGATTGCCGCTGAGAACATGGACGGGAGCTCGCGCAGCGGCGCGGCTGCCATGATGCCGCGTCCATGAACGCTTTATTCCAGGCGCTGCGCCGCTGGTTCGACGAAAATATCCTCGAGCTGGCGCAGGAGATGCGGCTCTCGTATCTGCCGCCGATGATGGTGTACGTGGCGGCGGGCATTTCCGGTCTGACGGCCATTGTCGGCACTTTTTTTGTCAAGGATCATCTGGGACTCAGTGCCGAATTTCTCGCCGCGCTGGGCTTTTGGGTGGGTTTGCCGTACGCCATCAAAATGCCCATCGGTCATATCGTTGATTTGATCTGGCGCTGGAAAGGCTGGATGGTGTATCTGGGGGCGAGCCTGATCGCGGTAGGCCTGCTGATCATGGTGGGCCTGCTCGGCCACCGCGCGGCCATGGCAGCCGTGATGCCGGTGGAAAGCTGGTACGTGCTGGCGGCGTTGTTGTCGCCCATCGGCTACGTGATTCAGGACGTGGTGGCCGACGCCATGACTGTCGAGGCGGTACCCAAGCTTGATGACGCGGGCCAGCCGATACCCGACGCGCAACAAAAACTCATGCACACGACCATGCAGACGCTGGGGCGCGTGGCGATCATCGGCGGAGGGGTGCTGGTGGCGGTGGTGAATATCTATGTGTTCGCCGACACCGAGACGTTATCGAAGGCCGCCAAGGCGGTGATTTACGCGCGGGTCTACGAGTGGGCGCTGGTGATCCCGGTGATTTCCGTGCTGGGCGTGGTACTGGCGTCGTTGCTCCGATTGCGTGAACGCGCGCGGCTGCGCGCGGCGGGTGTGAGTGCTGCGGCGATACATGCCGCGCTGGATGAACACGCGGACAAGACCGTGCCGAACTGGTGGATTCTTGGTGGCAGTTTGGCGTTTGTGGCGTTCTCGCTGTTGATGGGTTTCAGTGACATCAAGCTGAAGCAGGAGATCGTATTCGCGGGATCGATGGCGATTGTGGTTTTTCTGATTGCGCGCCTGACGCGGGAATTGGCACCCGACGTGCGCGCTAAGCTGGTGGGCACCGCGGTGGTGATCTTTGTGTTTCGCGCCGTGCCGGGTATCGGCGACGGCGTGACCTGGTGGATGATCGACGAGTTGCGCTTCGACGAACAGTTTTTTTCGGTACTGGATCTGACCGGCAGCGTACTGACACTGTTCGGTATTTTTATTTTTCGCCGCTTTATGGCGGATCACTCGATTGCCTATGTGGTGGGTTTTCTGGCGATCACGGGGCTGGTGCTGTCGCTACCGACGGTGGGCATGTATTACGGCCTGCATCAGTGGACGGCGTCGCTGACCGATGGCGCGGTGGGCGCGCGCACCATTGCGCTGGTGAACACCACGCTGGCCTCGCCACTGGGACAGGTGGCGATGATTCCGATGCTCGCCTGGATTGCGCGATCTGCGCCGGCAAATCTCAAGGCCACGTATTTCGCGGTGATGGCGTCGTTTACCAATCTCGCGCTGTCGGCGTCGTCATTGGGCGCAAAGTACCTCAATCAGATTTTTGTGGTGACGCGCGAAGTCCGGGCGCCAAATGGCGATATTTCAGTGGCGGCGAATTACAGTCAGTTGGGCGAGTTGCTGATCGCGGGCACGGTGCTGGCGTTGGCATTGCCGTTTGCGGCAATTGTGTTTGCGCGGGTGACGCGGTTCAAGAGCGCGTGATGTGGCAGGCGGGCTAATCCGCGGGTTCCACACGCGCCAGCACGCCGTTGGGCTCATCGGTCAGCAGATAAATTAGCCCATCCGGCCCCACGCGCACGTCGCGGATGCGGCCCAGTGCGTTCTTGAGCAGGCGTTCTTCGCGCACGATTTTTTCGCCGTCGAGTTTGAGACGCACCAGCATTTGATCGCGCAGCGCGCCGATGAACAGATCGCCGCGCCATTTCGGGAATTTGCCGCCGGTGTAAAACGCCATGCCAGACGGCGCGATGGACGGCACCCATTTGTGCAACGGCTGCGCCATGCCGACTTTTGCCGTGCCTTCGCCTATTCTTGTGCCGGTGCCGTAGTTCGCGCCATATGTGATGACCGGCCAGCCGTAATTGACGCCCGCGCGAATGACGTTGATTTCGTCGCCGCCTTGCGGGCCGTGTTCGTGTGTCCACAACAAGCCACTTTGCGGATGCAGCGCCGCGCCCTGCATGTTGCGATTGCCCAGCGTGTACTTCTCGGGCAGCCAGCCGGGCTTGCCCGTGAAGGGATTATCTTTCGGCACGCGGCCGTCATCGTGCAGACGGATCACGGAGCCATTGTGATCGCCGGGATTTTGCGCACGCTCCATTTCGCCGCGATCACCGAGGGTGATGAATAAATAGCCCTCGCGGTCAAACACAAGGCGAGAGCCGAAGTGATAACCGGTGCGCAGTTTGGGCTGCATCCGAAAAATTACCTGCACGTTTTCCAATTGATTGCCCTTGAGCACACCGCGTGCGACTTCGGTGCCTACACCCTTGTTATCGCCGGCAACGTACGACAGATAGACCAGATTGTTCTCGGCGAATTTGGGATGTAACACGACATCGAGCAACCCGCCTTGGCCGACGGCGGTGACGGCGGGCACGCCGCCCACCGGATGCGTAATGAGTTTGAATTCACTGCTGACCATGCGCAGCCGTCCGCCGCGCTCCGTGACCAGCATGCGCCCATCGGGCAGGAAGGCGAGTGACCATGGATGTGACAAACCTTCGACGAGGGTGGTCACGCGGATGTGGTGTTCCTGTGTGGCGTGGGTTTTCGCCTGCGCGATGCTGTACCAAAAACACAATGCGGTGGCGACCAATGTAATTGGCGATATTTTCATAAGCATTTGTTTGCAAACAATAATTTGATGTATTGGTTATGTGGTCAAACGCCGGTAAATATCCGCCACCTTGAGCGGTAATCGTGCGACATCATCCACCAGTGTCCAGTTCACTGCGCCGTACATATGCGGCAGATAGTCACGTGCTTCGCGGTCGATGGTGATGCAAAACGGTTTGATGCCAGCGCGGTGCGCTTCCAGCAGTGCCTGGCGCGTGTCTTCGATACCGTACTCGCCGCGATAATTGTCGCTGTAGTCGTCTGGCTTGCCATCGGAGAGCGTGATCAGCAGCTTGGTGCGCGCGTCAACTTGTTCGAGCAGCGCGGTAAGGTGGCGGATCGCCACGCCCATGCGCGTGTAGTCCTGCGGTGCGATGCCCGCGATGCGTTGTTGCACTGCGCTAGCGTAAGGTTCGTCAAAACGCTTCACGCGAAATATCTCGCAGCGCTTGCGCGTCATGCCTGAAAACCCATAAATTGCATAACGGTCGCCGAGAATTTCAAGCGCTTCACTGAGCAAAACCAGCGCTTCGCGCTCAGCTTCGTTGATCCAGCCCTTGGTGGAGCCACTCATGTCCACCATGAACATCACCGCCAGATTGCGCTCGGCCTTGTGGCGTTTGATGAAAAGGCGGTCGGTGAATTCGCTGCCGGATCGCATGTCGGCGTAAGCCGCGATCACCGCGTCGAGATCGATATCGTCGCCGTGGCGCACGCGTTTAAGCAGCCGGTCTTCGCCGCGCAGCAGTTCAAAGCTGCGTCGCAATTGCGTGACCTGCGGCGCGTATTTTTTCAGCGTGGCTTCTACGAAGGCGTTGTCGCCGGGCGGCACGTCGAGTTCGCGCAGCGCGCACCACTGTTTGCGGTAATGGCGGCGCTGGTGATCCCACTCATCGTAATAGAGCAGGTTTTCTTCGGGCGCGACAGTTTCCGCGGCATCATCGTATTGCCCGGTCACGGTTGCATCGGCGGGGGTGAGATAGTCGGCGGGAATTTCGCCAACATCGTGAACGATGGAATCCAGCAGGTTGCGCACCAGATCGGGCGCGGTAATCGGTTTGCCGCCGAGCGTAAGCTGGACCTCGGCTTCGCCATCCGGCGTGGTTAGCGCCTTGGCCTCGAAGCCGGCGGTGGATTCGGTATTACCCTCCTGAGAGCCATCCGGCGGCGTTTGCGTTGATTGCATTTGCTCGTTCAGCAGCGCGGCGAGCGCGGCTTGAAGCGCGCTTTTTTCAAGCGCGAGGCGCTCCGCGCGCGCTACAGCGGCATCGGCCGGGCGCAACAGGCCCATCCAGGCGCGGCGGGGCGCGCTTTCCGTTAGCGGCAGGGTGTCGAGCAGGGTGATGCTGTCGTGGACGCTGGCACCCGGCGCGTGCAGCATTGCAAGACGCTCGCCGCGCAGGTCGCCCGAACGAGGGGGCTCGCGCCACGTTTCCATGTCGCGCGCGAGCCCGGGCAATACGCGCGCAATCCGCGCTTCAAGGCGCACGGTCTCCAGATAATTAAGCCATTCCAGTGCGCGTGCCGGATCGGCATGCTTTTGCACGGCCGCTTCAAGATCTGCGTTAAACGTGCCGTAGCGGCTTTGTGCCCACAACAGCGTTGCGATGATTTTATAGAGCAGAAAATTTTGCGCGCGGCTGGTTCCCACGGCGATGCGTGGCGGCAGGTAGAGGGTGTTGGTGTCCGTCCAGACAACGGGCGCGGTGTCGATCTTCATGCGTCGTTCGGACAGTCCGCAGATGAAGTGCTCGATGACGCGGGCGGCCTCTTCGTAACCGATGGCATGTTCGCTGCCCGCGCGCGTGACAAAATCGGAATGGTGTTTGAAGACTTCGCTGCCGTGATGCAGGCCATCGCGGTCGTAACGATCCATCGCCTGAATGATCCACGCTTCGGCGGCGCTGGCATCCAGTTGCCGCAATGCATCCGGCGCGGCTGCGGCGAACTGATAGGCCATTTCGTAGTTGGTGCGGGCTATCACTTCGACCCAATACAAGGCGTATTCCTGCAACACGCGGTCCAGCGGTGCGAGCGCGTGTGCCAGCGGCGCGACAGTGCGGCGCGATGACAGCACTGGATTGAGCAGCGCGTCGAGTTTGCCGCCGAGCTCGATTTCGGTGAACGGCGCTTGATCCGGCATCGTCAGCCGTGGATCAGCGGGTTGCATGACCAATCAGAAAATCGACGAAGCCAGTTCATCTATGGCACGCAGCATTTCCGCGTCGTCGGTGAGCGCTTCGGCGATGGCGCCGCGACAAGCCGCGCGTGGCGCGATGCCGCGCCGCATGAGTTTTGCGGCGTGTACCAGCAGCCGCGTGGAAGCGCCTTCGTCCAAGCCGTTGCCTTTGAGGTTGCGCGTCATGTGCGCGAGCTTTAACAGCCGGGCGGTGTTGGCCAAGTCCAGTCCGGATTCGGTGATGACGATTCTTGTCTCGAGCGCATCGGACGGGTAATTAAATTCGATGGCGATAAAACGCTGGCGCGTGCTTTGTTTGAGTTCTTTCAGCACGCTCTGGTAGCCTGGGTTGTACGACATGGCCAGCACGAATTCTTTGGGCGCGCGCAGCAGTTCGCCGTGTTTTTCCATGGGCAGGACGCGGCGGTCATCGGCCAGCGGATGGATGACGACGGTGGTGTCTTTGCGGGCTTCAACGATTTCGTCGAGATAACAAATGCCACCGATGCGCACCGCATGGGCCAGCGGGCCGTCGATCCACACGGTCTCGTTGTTGGTGATGAGATAACGGCCCACCAGATCGCTGGCGGTCAAATCGTCGTGGCACGACACGGTAATCAGTGGGCGCTGGAGTTTCCATGCGATGTATTCCATAAAGCGCGTTTTGCCGCAGCCGGTGGGGCCTTTCAGCAACAGCGGAATCTGACTGGCGTAGGCTGCCTCGAACAAGGCGATTTCGTCGCCGATAGGCTCGTAATACGGTTCGCGCTCAATGAGGCGGGCTTCGGGTTGTAGCACGGCAGCCGATACGGCCCCGATGAATTTTTTCATAAAAATATCAATAAAAACAATTAGCTATGGTTTTTTGGGCGAGTTGAGAAACGCGACAATCCCGTTTACCAATGCCGCCGGTTGTTCGACCATCGGGCAATGTCCGCAGTCCGCGATTTCGCGGTAGGCGGCGTCGGGAATTTCGCGCGCTAAGGCTCGCGCGAGTGCGGGCGGCGTGGTCAGATCGAGCGCGCCGCACATGACCAGCGTGGGGTTGGCAATGGCGCGCAATTGAGTGGTGGTATCGAGCGCGGCCAGCGCAAGGCAGGCGCGGCTGAAGCACCCGGCATCCACGCGCGACAACGCGAATTTACGCATTGCCACCTCGTCGGGGCGGGCGGATTGGAACGCCGGGGGAAACATGCGGCCGATGGCGGCTTCGAGCACTGCGTTCATGCCAAGGGTAGTGACTTTCTCGGACATCATGCGGAAGGGCGTGCGTGCGGGTTCCGGAAATGCCGCCACGACGTCGGCGACGATCAGACGCTTAAATCGCTTGCCGTGGCGTATGGCCAGCATGAGCGCGACGAAGGCGCCAAAACCGTTGCCGAAAACGTGGGTTTCCGGAGGCAGTTTCAGCGCATCCCGCACGGCGCCGACATGGTCCGCGTAGTCTGCGACACTGGTGAGCAGGCGCGGCATCGACTGGCCATAGCCGGGCAGATTGATGCGGGTTACTCGAAACGTTTGCGACAGCGCTGGCCATGTCCGGTCAAATACCGTCATATCGGTTAACAGCGAGTGCATGAGCAGAAGGTCTGGGCCAGCGCCCGCTTGTTCGTATTCGACGCTGGCGCCGTGAATGTGTGTGATGGGCATGGGCGCAATGTTACGCCTATACAATCTCGAATTACGCAAGGCCATTGGCTGCCGATAATATTTGCGTGGCGGGAGTGTGACGGGAGGATGGGCGCAAACACAGCCGCGTAAGTATGCTAAACGCGATAACCCGAATTCGGGAGGCAAGCGAATTAGTCCGCTATGCGTAAATAATGATGCTGTAGTGTCGCGCTATGCTGACGGTATGACGCGGATTTTCCATATTCATGGATCGCCATGGGGCTGGTCGATTCCAAGTTACTTTATTGATTGATAAGCCATATTCTTGCGAGGCTTATCGGCTGGGCGGGATTGCGGCGATGCAGCAATGTAACTGCTAGGGTGTTACAGCAAATCCCGCCTTGATTCAAGGGTTTGATGCTATTATTTCTTGTTTAAAGATCAACTATAAAGTTCGCTTCGGCGGGGTAAGAACCAGACATGATGCACTTTGGAGGATGGAGCGCGGCTGCCGGTTTGGGTGTCGCGTTGGTGGTGGCGGGGACGGGCGCTTATGCAGAAGGAGTGGGCGATGTCGTTCGGTGGATTAAGGATCCCTACAATGTAGAGCGGAAGACTTCGCCTTCTCACGACAAGCGGTGGGAGTCATCGGCACCGCTGCCATCGGTGACCTTCGAAGCGGACTCCGAGGCATTGCCCGCCGACAAAGCGCTGACATTGCCGGAGTTGACCGAATTCGCATTGCGGAATAATGCGCGTACGCGTCAGGCTTGGTTCGCCGCGCGCGCGGCAGCGGCCAGCTTGGGCGTGACATTGGGCGACGGACTGCCCCAAGTGCAGGGCGCCTATCAGGTGCAGCGTGCGCGTCCGATATCAAGTACGAACCCGACTAATAACGTGATCTGGTTAAACCGTTGGGGCCCCCAGATCAGCTTTAACTACGTTATTTACGATTTTGGCGGTTTGGATGCCAGAGTGGATGCAGCGGAATATCGATTATTGGCGGCCAATCTCGCGCAAAACCGGGTGTTGCAGGAAGTTATTTTTCAGGTGGAACAGGCTTACTATCAGTTGATCGGTATTGAGGCACTGGTTCGTGTAAACGAACAATCGCTGAAAAATGTGGAAACGGCGCTGGACGCCGCTCGCCGGCGGCGCGAGTCCGGCTTGGCAACCGTGGCGGACGTATATCGCACGGAGACGCAGGTTGCACAAGCGCAGCTGACTTTGACGCGCAGCCGTGGAGAATTCGAAAAAGCGCGTGGACAATTGTCGACGGTGGTCGGACTGCCGATTCGGAGCTCCGTACGCGTGCAGACGCTCACGGCGCCACCGCAGACCACCCAAGCGGTTAGTGCGATCAACGATTATCTTGAGCGGGCTAAATTGATACGCCCCGACTTGGTGGCGGCGGAATCGCAGGTGCGTGCCACGCGGGCTTCCGCTCTTGCTGCTTCCAAGGCAGGATTGCCGTCGATTGAAATCAATGGGCAGTACGCCGTTAGCAATTGGGCCAAGTCTGGTTTCCTGCATGATCCCGACCGGCCCGCCACACACGCGTACTCTACAACACTCAATATCAGAATTCCGATATTTTCGGGCTTCAAGGACACCTATACGGTTAGGCAGGCAGAGATTGCGGCCCAGCAGGCGGAAGCGGCGCGCGATGCCGTATTCCGGCAAACGCAATTGGAGGTTTGGCAGTCTTACTACGACTTGCAGACGGTGTCCGGCAGCATCAAGAGTACGGAAGCGCTGGTGAAATCGGCGGAACAAACGGCGCAAGCAACGTTGGCCCGTTATCAGAGCGGTTTCGGCACCATTCTGGATCTGATTACCGCGCAGCAAGATGAATCCAATGCGCGGACGCAACGAATTCAGTCGTATCTGGACTGGTATACCGTGCTTGCCCGGCTGCACCTTGCGGTGGGCGCAAATGATTTGATGGCAACGAAATCCGAGAGCAAATAAATGAATCGATTGTCGATGGTGGGAACGTTTGGCGTGATCGCGGCTCTGGCGGGCGGCGGGTACTGGTTTTGGCAGAAATCTTCGGGCACCGGCGCCGATAAAGGCAATGTGGTTGCGCAGCAGGGTAAGGATGGGCAAGGCAAGACCGCGTCAGGCAAGCAGGCCAAGGGCAAAGGCAAGGGGGGCGGTCCGGTGATCGTTCGCACGGCAAATGCCAAGCGGCAGCCGATGCCAGTGGTTATTGATGCCGTGGGTAGCGTGGAGTCCGAGCACTCGGTTGCGGTCAGAACCCAGATCAACGGTACCTTGACGTCGGTCAATTTCAAGGAAGGCGACTACGTAAGGCAGGGGCAGGTGTTGTTTACCATTGATTCGCGCCCCATGCAGGCTTCGGTCGCGCAAACGCAGGCAGCGGTGCTGCGAGACAAGGCGCAATTGGAACAAGCACGTGCGCAGGAAGCGCGGTTGCGTCCGTTGGCCGATAAAGAGTATATCTCGCGTCAGGAGTACGATGTGGCTGCCACGCAGGCTAAGGCGCTGGAGGCCACGGTGGCGGCGAATTCGGCGCTGGTCGATGCCGCGAAGACGCAATTATCGTATGCCCAGCTTACAGCACCCATATCCGGACGGACGGGCGGACTAACGGTCAAGGCAGGCAATTTGCTGTTCGCGGCCGCCGCGTCGGCACCCATGGTGACCATCAATAGTACCAAGCCCATCATGGTGGCATTGAGCATTCCGCAGCGCAGCCTTGATGATATACGGGCAGTGTTTGGGAAGAAGGAATTGAAAGTTGAGATTTCTCCAAGCGGCGGCGGACCGCTGATAGCCACGGGCACGTTGGTGTTTATTGACAATGCGGTGAATCCAACGACTGGCACGATATTGGTAAAGGCGCGCGTCAAGAATGAAAAGGAAGAGTTGTGGCCCGGCCAATTTGTGTCTGGCCGTATCGTTCTGCGTGTCGAGGATGACGCGGTTACGATTCCCGAAAGCGCAATTCAGCCCGGTCAGGAAGGGCCGTTTGTCTACGTCGTCAAGGAAGGGCGTGCACGTCTGCAATATGTCACGGTCGACCGCCAGATCGGCCGCGAGGTGGTTGTGTCCAAGGGGCTGTCGGGAGACGAGCAACTGGTCATTGAGGTGCCGCCGACGCTAACCAATGGGTCACAGGTGACCTTGGGTGGCGGTGCTGGAAGTAAAGGTGGGGGCAGCAAAGGTGGTGGCAAAGGCGGTAAGGGGGATGGTGCTGGTGATGCCGCGAAAGAAGCGGAGCGTGGTGGTGAAGGCAAAGACGAAGCAAAGTCCGGGAAAGCCAAGGGTTAGTGGTCTACTGCGTCGGAACGTATAAGGAAGGAGTAAGCGCATGAATATCTCGCGGATTTTCATTGATCGTCCAATCGCCACCAGTGTGCTGTTTATGGGCATACTGTTTTTTGGTTGGTTGGGATTTACCACGCTGCCTATTAATGATCTACCGAACGTGGATTTCCCGACGATTAATGTGACCGCGCGCTTGCCTGGCGCTAGTCCGGAAATTGTTGGTAACACCGTGGCACTGCCGCTGGAACGCGAATTCAGTCGTATCGCGGGTGTAGAGGAAATGACGTCCTCCTCGACGACAGGGAATACGCGTATTACGCTCACCTTTGCATTGTCTCGGGATATTGATTCGGCGACTCAGGATGTGCAAACCGCGATTTCCCAGGCGATACGCAGGCTGCCAGCGGAAATGCCCGAGCCTCCAACGTTGCGTAAACTCAATCCCGCGGATGCACCCGTGCTGATCCTTGGTGTTTCGTCCAAACAGGTGCCCATGTCCAAGCTGGACATGTTCGCGGATGTCAACATCGCGCAGCGCTTTTCGACCATTAGCGGCGTGGCGCAAGTGCAGGTGTTCGGCTCGCAAAAGTATGCGGTGCGTGTTTTTGTGGATCCAAACGCTCTGTCACGCCGTGGCTTGGGAATTGAAAAAGTAGTGCAGGCAATTCAAGGCGCGAACTCCAATATTCCATCGGGGACCTTGCAGGGTGCAGCGCGCAATTACACTGTCAAATCGCAGGGCAAGTTTCAAAATGCAGATGACTTCAACCCGCTGATTATCGCTTATAAGGATGGCATGCCGGTGCGCTTGTCCGATGTAGGCAAGGCGGTGGACAGTGTTGAGTTTGAAAAGATACGCAGCTGGTTTAATGGCGAGCGCGCTTTGATTATGGCGGTCTACCGGCAGCCTGGTTCAAATACGGTGGAAGTCGTTAGCAAGCTGAAAGAGATGTTGCCGGATATTCGCAAGGAAATGCCTGCTGGCGCAAACCTCGAAGTCTTGGTGGATCGGTCGGAATTCATTCGTGACTCGATCCATGAGGTGAATTTCACGCTGGTGCTGTCCATCGTGCTGGTAATCGGGGTGATCCTACTATTCCTGCGTAATCTGAGGGCAACGCTGGTGACGGCGTTGGTGTTGCCAGCCTCGGTTCTGGGAACCTTTGCGGTGATGAGTTTGCTGGGTTACAGCCTGAACAACCTGTCATTGATGGCTATCACGCTGGCCGTGGGCTTCGTGGTGGACGATGCGATTGTGGTGCTGGAAAACATTACGCGCCATCTCGAAATGGGCAAGGATCGAAAAACCGCGGCATTGGAAGGCGCGAAAGAAATTGGTTCGACCGTGATGACCATGACGATTTCGCTGTCGGCGGTGTTTCTCCCCATTTTGTTCATGGAGGGTATGGTGGGGCGGCTGTTCCGGGAATTTGCCGTGACCGTGGGTATTTCGGTCATTATCTCCGGTATCGTTTCGTTGACGATTACGCCGATGATGTGCGGTTTGCTCCTCAAGCATGAGCATGCGCATGGCCGCTTGTTTAATGTTTCGGAACAGTTGTTTGATGCGGCGCGTAACGGCTATATCACGACTTTGCGCTGGGCTCTGAAAATTCGGCCACTGGTCTTGATAGGTTCCGTGCTCATGCTGATTGCCACGGGCTACCTCTACCAGATCGTGCAAAAAGGTTTTATTCCCAAGCAGGATACCGGAGTTATCAATGCGAATACGCGCGCGCGCGAGGGTATTACCTTCAACGAGATGATCCGGTATCAGCAGCAGATTTCAGACATCATTCAAAAAAATCCGAATGTAGCTGCGGTAATGTCAACTGCGGGGCAGGGAACCGGCGGCGTGCTGGGAGAGAATGTGGGGCGGTATATTATTCGCTTGAAGGATCGTGACAAACGCGAGGCAGGCGCTACCGCCGATGAGGTCATACAGCAAATACGACGTGATACTCGGGGCGTGCAGGGCGTTCGTTTGTTCCTGTCGAATCCACCCGCGATACGCATTGGCGGCACTCTCTCCACCAGCGATTACCTTTTTGTGATGACAGGTACCAATTTAAGAAATCTATATCAGCCGGGCCAGGATATGGAAGCACGGCTACGAGCGTTGCCGCTGGTAACGGACGTGTCCAGTAACCTGGAATTGCGCAATCCCGAAGTGCAGGTGCGCGTGTTGAGGGATCGCGCAGCAGCGCTAGGCATTAGTTCGCAGCAAGTGGAGCAGGCCCTGTTTAACGCGTTTGGGGGGCGCCAGGTCAGTACGTTGTATGGTGTGCAGGATCAATATCCCGTGATGCTGGAAATTGATCGGAAGTACCAGGCGGATGTTAAGGCGATGGATTCGCTGTTTATCACAGCGCCCAATGGCGCGATGGTGCCATTGAATAGCGTGGCCGAGATTAATAATAGCGTGGGGCCTGTGTCCGTTGCACACGTCGGGCAATTGCCGGGTGTCGTGCTGTCCTTTAACCTGGCGCCTGGCGTGTCGGTGGGCGATGCGGTGACTGCAATCAATGACATTGCGGCCGAGGTCGCGCCTGACGGTGTCTCAACAGCGTTTACCGGGAGCGCGAAGGCGTTCCAAGAGGCGTTTCGTTCGTTGCCGATATTAATGCTGGTTACGATTCTTTTGATCTACATGATTTTGGCCATTCTGTATGAGCACTATGGGCATCCGCTTACCATATTGACGGCGCTTCCTTTCGCGGGGTTTGGAGCGCTAGGGACGTTAATTTTGTTTGGTGAGGAACTGAATATATTCAGTTTCGTAGGGGTGATACTGCTGATAGGACTGGTTAAGAAAAACGGGATCATGATGGTCGACTTCGCGCTGCAAATGCAACGCGAAAATAATATGAATCCACAAGAGGCGATTGTGGAGGCTTGTCGTGTGCGATTCCGTCCGATCATGATGACCACTGCAGCGGCCATTTTTGCGACGTTGCCGATTGCGCTGGGGTTTGGAGCAGGTGCAGAAACACGTCGGCCGCTGGGTATTGCGGTGGTGGGAGGTCTGGTGTTTTCGCAGTTCCTAACGCTTTACGTCACGCCGGTGTTCTATGTAAGTATGGAGCGAGTCACCCAGTTTTTCCGTCGTGACAAGAAGTCCGTCGACTTGGCGACGGCTACGAATTAGAGTGATGTCTCGGGAACAGGCAGGTCGCGTAGTCGTCAGTGGCTAGAAAAAAAGGTTCTGGCCCAGATATCCAAGGTGTCGTTCTTAATTAAATATGCTGGTTTAAGTAAATAAATCGAAATAGTTGTTGACGTGTTGGAAAATCAGCTGCTATAATCGATTCTCTTTACTGATGCATATCTCTGGCGCGGGGTGGAGCAGTCTGGCAGCTCGTCGGGCTCATAACCCGAAGGTCATAGGTTCAAATCCTATCCCCGCTACCAAATGTGTGGATATGTAATCGAATGCGTCGGGCATCGTTCCCGGCGGATTTCGAAAGTGGCGGCAGGTTTGATTGTGTCGGCGCTTGAAGTTGGTTCTTTAAAAATATACAGCCGATAAGTGTGGGCACCAGGTTTTGAGGCAAGCATAAGTGACCGGCTAACCCCGGGAATTTGTGTAAATGTTTTGAATACAGAAGTGCTCGCACGACAGTAATAACGTCAAGCGAGAGAAATACTTTGCAGAGATTAAACTGAAGAGTTTGATCCTGGCT
>DHVE01000012.1:0-158 GCA_002412495.1 Betaproteobacteria bacterium UBA5216 | reverse complement strand
GGCGAACGGGTGAGTAATGCATCGGAACATTTCCAGTAGCGGGGGATAACCTGTCGAAAGATAGGCTAATACCGCATACGCCCCACGGGGGAAAGCGGAGGACCGCAAGGCTTCGCACTATTGGAGTGGCCGATGTCGGATTAGCTAGTTGGCGGGGT
>DHVE01000108.1 GCA_002412495.1 Betaproteobacteria bacterium UBA5216 | reverse complement strand
ATCGCCGGCACGCGCAAACGCGGTGCAACACCCGAAGAAGACAAGGCGCTGGCGGACGAGCTGATCGCCGATCCGAAGGAGCGCGCCGAACACATCATGTTGATGGATCTTGGCCGCAACGACGCAGGGCGCGTGTCGCAAATCGGCACGGTGCATGTCACCGAGCAAATGGTGATCGAACGTTACTCGCACGTGATGCACATCGTATCGAATGTCGAAGGCAAGATCAAACCGGGCTTGGGCGCGATAGACGTGTTGCGCGCGACGTTTCCGGCGGGCACGGTATCCGGCGCGCCTAAAGTGCGCGCCATGGAAATTATCGACGAACTGGAGCCGGTGAAACGCGGCATCTACGCCGGCGCCGTGGGCTACTTGGGATTCGACGGCAACATGGATGTCGCCATCGCACTGCGTACTGGCGTGGTGAAAGACGGCATGTTGTATGCGCAGGCGGGTGGCGGTGTGGTGGCCGATTCCGAACCCGAAGCTGAATGGCAGGAAACGCAGAACAAGGCGCGCGCTTTGTTTCGGGCGGCGGAGATCGCCGAGGCGGGGTTGGATAGCAAAATTTAAATATCAAACAAATACTTGGAATATTTTGCTACAGCGTCGGACTCGTGAATTCCCCGCCCAGCGCCACTTGCGCCCATGGCGCCAGCTGCGCATCGGTGCTGAAACTGAAGTGGCCCAGCGCCGCGTGCTGATCGCGATATAGCCGTTGCATCGCACTCGAATCATAAATGCCGTTCGCACCCAGCATTTCAAACAGCGAATCGACCGCTTCGGTCAGGAGTTTCATGCCCATGGCGCAGTTGCGTTTGTAGCGCAGCTTGGTTTCCATATCGAGCTTGCCGCCCGCGCGGTAAATGCAGTGCGCTTCGATGCAATCGTTGCGCAGCCATGTGCGCACGGCGTCGATCTTGGCGCCGGCCATGCCCACGCGCAGTTGCACCGACTGGAAATCGCGCATTTTCGCGCCGGTATAGCTGGTGCTGCGTAGCTTTACCAGATCGGTGGTTTGTTCCAGCATGTTAGTGGCGTTGCCCACCATGCAGCCCGCGATGCAGTGTCCGCCGAGCGACGGCGTGGGCACTTTGAAGGTGGCGTTGGTGTGGATTTTCAGCCCGGGAAACTCATGCGCCGGGTTGGCGACGTGCATGGACAGTGCACGATGCGCGGGGACGAACACTTTGTCGCACGTGACGGTACGGCTGCCAGTGCCGCGCATGCCCAGCGTTTGCCAATCGTCGATGACCGTAAACTGCGAGCGCGGCACCTGACACATCACCCAGTCGATGGGTTTGCCGTCAGCATCCTTGACGACACAGGCGAGCTGTTCCCATTCCGAATGATCGACGCCCGATGAAAATCCCCATTTGCCCGTGAGCTTGATCCCGCCATCGACCTTGTGCGCCGTGCCTTGCGCGAACGCGATGCCGGATGCGATCAGCACGTCGGGGTCTTTGCCCCAGATTTCGTCCTGCGCCTGTTTCGGCCACAACGCCAACCCCCGATGATGCGACGCGAGATTGGCGACCACCCATCCGGTGGCGGCATCACCGCGACCGAGCATTTCCGGAATATCAAAGTAGGACACGAAATCCAGTTCCATGCCGCCCCAAACCTTGGGCTGGATGTAACGCCACAGGCCGTTTTCATGCAGTGCGTTGACCACTTCGGGCACCAGCCGGGTGGCCTTGTCGTTGGCCGCGGCGTGCTGGCGCAAAAACGGAATCAGCGCGCGCGCGCGTTCGATGGCTTCGTCGTAACCGACGTTGGAAAAATCGCGTTGCTTGAGTTCGGGGGCGTTCATGGTGCGCGCATCATAGCGGGCGAAGGGGTGGCGCTCAACCCAATTGTCACATGGTGGCGGGTGTGGCGGCGTATAATATTGTTCAGCCACTGAAACCATCAGTAATCTTTCGTACTATGCTGCTTGTCATCGACAACTACGACTCGTTTACCTACAACCTCGTGCAATATTTTGGCGAGCTGGGCGAAGACGTGCAGGTGTTTCGCAACGACGAGATCACCCTCGAAGGGGTGGAGCGGCTGAGTCCCGCGCGCATTGTGGTTTCGCCCGGCCCTTGCACGCCGAACGAGGCCGGCATTTCGGTGCCCGCGATCAAACACTTTGCGGGCAAGGTGCCGATACTGGGTGTGTGTCTCGGCCATCAAAGTATCGGTCAGGCGTTCGGTGGCAAGATTGTTCACGCCAAACAACTAATGCACGGCAAGACCTCGGCGATACATCATCGCGGTAGCAGCGTCTTTCGTGGCTTGCCGGCGGATTTTCAGGCGACGCGGTATCACTCGCTGGTGATCGAGCGCGAGAGCCTGCCCGATTGTCTGGAAGTCACCGCATGGACGGACGACGGCGAGATCATGGGCGTGCGGCACAAGACGCTGCCGATCGAGGGTGTGCAATTTCACCCGGAGTCTATCCTCACCGAGCACGGCCACGCCATGCTGAAAAATTTTCTGCAAGGAGACCCACGATGACCCCGCAAGAGGCGCTCGCGCGCATCGTCGAACATCGCGAAATTTTCCACGAAGAAATGCTGTCGCTGATGCGGCAGATCATGAGCGGCGAAGTCTCCGCAACCCTGATCGCCGCCATTGTCGCGGGCTTGCGCGTGAAAAAAGAAACCATCGGCGAAATTTCCGCCGCGGCGCAGGTGATGCGCGAGTTTGCCACCCACGTGCCCGTGGCAGACACGCCGAATCTGATCGATACCTGCGGCACCGGCGGCGATGCGGCGCACACGTTTAATATTTCCACGGCGTCGATGTTTGTCGCTGCGGCGGCGGGCGCGAAAGTCGCCAAACACGGCGGGCGTTCGGTATCCAGCAAATCCGGCAGCGCGGATGTGTTGGAAGCGCTGGGCGCGAATATCAACCTCTCGCCCGAGCAGGTGGCCAAATCCATCAACGACGTGGGCGTGGGTTTCATGTTTGCGCCCAACCACCACAGTGCGATGAAATACGCCGCGCCGGTGCGCCGCGAACTCGGCGTGAAAACCATCTTCAATATTCTGGGGCCGCTCACCAACCCGGCCGGCGCGAAGCAGCAGGTAATGGGCGTGTTTCATCCCGATCTGGTGGGCATACAGGCGCGCGTGTTGCAGCGCCTCGGCAGCCGCCGCGTGATGATCGTGCATGGTCGCGAAGGGCTGGACGAAATTTCGCTGTGCGGCCCTACGATGATTGGTGAACTGAAAAACAACGAAGTGCGCGAATACGACGTGCAGCCCTCGGATGTAGGCCTCAAGGCGTGCGACGCGGCGGCGCTACGCGTCGATGGCATTGATGCATCCAAGGCGATGCTGCTAAGCGCGCTGGACAATAAAGACGGCCCTGCGCGTGACATCGTGGCATTTAACGCGGGCGCGAGCATTTACGTGGCGGGCCTTGCGGATTCGCTGGCCGATGGCGTGAAAAAAGCGTTGGCGACTCTAGCCAGCGGCGCGGCGCGCAAAAAGCTTGATCAGTTCGTTGCGCACACCAGCGCCATTGCTGCGAAATAGCATAAGCATTTGTTTTTAAAAGACTTTTATGTCTGACATTCTGCGGCGCATCGTGGCGGTTAAAGAGACGGAAGTCACCGCTGCCAAGCTTGCCGTGCCGCCCGCCGAGATCGAACGGTTGGCCAACACAGCACCGCCGCCGCGCGATTTTGTCGGCGCGTTGCGCGCGAAAATCGCTGCAGGCAAGTCCGCGGTGATTTCAGAAATCAAAAAAGCGAGCCCCAGTAAAGGCGTGCTGCGCGAAAACTTTGAGCCGGCGCAGATTGCCAAAAGTTACGAGCAACATGGCGCGGCATGCCTGTCGGTGTTGACCGACCAGCAGTTTTTTCAGGGCAACATCGCGCACATGAAGGCGGCGCGCGCGGCGTGTGCGCTGCCGGTGCTGCGCAAGGATTTCATGATTGACCCGTATCAAATTTACGAGGCGCGCGCGGCGGGCGCGGATTGCATTTTGCTGATCGTCGCGGCGCTGGAACTGCCGCGCATGCGCGAACTGGAATCGGTGGCAATGAGCCTCGGGCTCGCCGTGCTGGTCGAGGTGCATGACGGCGATGAACTGGATGTGGCATTGAAGCTGAACACGCCGCTGGTCGGCATCAACAATCGCAACCTGCGCACCTTTGAAACCAAGCTCGGCACCACGCTGGGCTTGCTGGATCGCGTGCCCGCCGGCAAGCTGGTGGTCACTGAAAGCGGCATCCTCAAGCGCGACGACGTGGAATTGATGCGCTCACGCAAGGTGAATTGTTTTCTGGTGGGCGAAGCGTTCATGCGCGCGCCGGAGCCGGGTGTTGAACTGGAACGATTGTTTGCGACCAGTACGTTGGCCGTATGATCAATCTCGATCAATTCATCATCGGTTTCGACAAAGGCTTGCGCACGCTGTTTGCGCCCGCACAAACTATGCGCGCGGTGCCGGGCGATGCGCTGCCCGATGCGCCGCTCGATGAATCCCAGCGCCGCATCGCCGCATCTCTGATGCGCGTTAATCACAGCGGCGAAATCTGTGCGCAGGCCTTGTATCAGGGGCAGGCGCTAACCGCGCGCGAGCCCTCGGCGAAGCAGGCGCTGGAACAGGCGGCGCAGGAGGAAACCGAACATTTGGCGTGGACCGAACGCCGCATAGTCGAACTGGGCGGTAGCAAGAGCGTGCTGAATCCCTTGTTCTACGCAGGCTCGTTCGCGATTGGCGCGGTGTCGGGTTTGCTGGGCGACAAATGGAACCTGGGTTTTCTTGCGGAGACCGAACGCCAGGTGGTGCGCCACCTCGAAGGTCACCTTGAACGCCTGCCCGCCGACGATCAAAAAAGCCGAGCGATTATCGAGCAGATGCGCGAAGACGAAGCGCGCCATGCCACCAGCGCCGTCAGTCATGGTGGCGCGGAATTGCCGGCCCCGGTAAAGTCGGCGATGAAAGCGTCGTCGAAAGTGATGACGGAAACGGCGTACTGGTTCTAACGGCAACCGCAACGGCGCAAAGAAAGTCAAAAAAGTTCTCGGGGTTCTTTGCGTAACCTTCGCGTCTTTGCGCCTTTGCGGCGCGCTTTTGAATTTTTACGCTTCGCGCACTTCAAAATCGTGGGTGATCGCGACTGATTTGGAGAGCATGATCGACGCCGAACAATATTTCTCCGCCGACAGATGCACCGCGCGTTCCACTTGCGCGGGCTTCAACGCCTTGCCCGTCACCACAAAATGAAAATGAATTTTGGTGAAGACTTTCGGGTCTTCGGTGGCGCGTTCAGCATCGATTTCGAGCACGCAGTCCGTCACGTCGGCGCGTGATTTCTTGAGGATGTGCACCACGTCGTAGGCGGTGCAGCCGCCAGCGCCCATCAGCAGGGTTTCCATCGGGCGCGGGCCGAGATTGCGTCCGCCGCCTTCGGGCGCGCCGTCCATCACCATGGCGTGTCCGCTTTCGGATTCAGCCACGAAGGCGACGTTTTCCAGCCATTTGATGCGTGCTTTCATGTTCGGCTCCTGTCAATTCGGCAAAGATTTTAGCCGATACCACGCAAGGCCGATGACCTCGTGGAAAAACTGGCTGCTTTGCCGTAGCGAGTCCGCGTGGGGCAGGCAATCCAGCAGAGTGAAGCCGTGGCTGGTTGCAAACGCCGTCGGTGCGGGCACAACGGTGAAGCCCGCCGAGGTAAACGCGCGTTGCGAGCGCGGCATATGCCAGGCGTGCGTGACCAGATAAATGCGCGTGATGCCCTGTGTCTTGAGCGTGGCGAAAATAGCGCGCGCGTTTTCAAACGTGTTATTGGAGGTGTTTTCCGTCCAGGTGACGGGCACCTTGAAATCGTTTTCGAGGGCCGCCTTCATTGCTTGCGCTTCAGAAATCGTGCCGCCTTCCGGACTGCCGCCGCTCACCAGCAGGGGCTTGCCCGTGGCGCGATGCAGGTAGGCGGCATAGCGCAGCCGGACCAGCGACGACGCGCCCACCGTGTCCGTGCCGCCATATTCCGGCGGTAACGCGTATTTCCCGCCGCCCAGCACCACGATGGCGTGCGCCACGGGAGCGTTTGCCAGATCAATGGGCGGGGTTTCCAGCGCGCGCAGCAACGTGCGCGCGGTCCATGGGGTTGAAAGCAGCCAAAGTGCCGAAAACGCCAGCGCCAGCAGCACCTTCGCGGATCGCGGGTGTTTTCGCAGGCACAGCAACCCCCACGCGGCCACCAGCAGCAGGCATCCGGGCGGAATCAGCCAGGCGGCGATGGCGTTGGTGATAATCCAAATTGACATGTAACTATTTATTTTTAAAGGAAAATATTCCGACCGGTCGAGGTGGGGCCGTGTGTCAGTATAGCCGGGCGATCGCCTCGGCATCACCGAAGTGAGTACCCGCTAAGATTGACACAGGGTACTGATTTCAAATAGAATTCGCGGTTCCCTTGGCCCGGCCAAGAATATAGTGTTTTAACGCGTCAGCAACACAGAAGAAACGGGAATTTCGATGAATACTCAACGCACCTATTGCGCCAAGGCAGAAACGGTTCAGCACGATTGGTTCGTGGTTGACGCTGCCGGCAAAGTGCTGGGGCGGCTGGCCGCGGAAATCGCGCATCGCTTGCGGGGCAAGCATAAGCCGGAGTTTACGCCACACGTCGACACCGGCGATTTTATCGTCGTGGTCAATGTCGACAAACTGCGCGTCACCGGTAACAAGACCAAGGCCAAGCTGTATCATCGCCACACCGGCTACCCCGGCGGCATACGCACGGCGAATTTCGAGCGCATGCATGCGGATCATCCCGGTCGCGTGCTCGAAAAAGCGGTCAAGGGCATGCTGCCGAAAGGCCCGCTGGGCTACGCCATGCTCAAGAAAATGAAGTCTTATGTGGGCGAATCGCATCCGCATACGGCGCAACAACCCAAACAATTACAGTTCTGATCGCGGCGGTCGGATAACGTCTGGCAGCGGTCGTCAAGCAACAGTCGGTAACAGTCGAGGCAAAATCAAATGGCAGTGCAAAATAACTATGGAACCGGCCGTCGCAAAAGCGCGGTTGCCCGCGTATTCCTGAAACCCGGCAAGGGCGACATCGTCGTGAACGGCAAGCCGGTGGACGAGTTCTTCTCGCGTGAAACCGGCCGTATGATCGTGCGTCAGCCGCTGGTGCTCACCGAGAACGTGGATCGCTTTGATATCCGCGTTAACGTGATCGGCGGTGGTGAATCCGGCCAGGCCGGCGCCGTGCGCCATGGCATCACCCGCGCCTTGATCGATTTCGATGCTGCATTGAAGCCGCCGCTGAAAAAAGCGGGCTTGGTCACACGCGATGCGCGCGAAGTCGAGCGTAAAAAAGTCGGTCTGCGCAAAGCGCGCCGCCGCAAGCAGTTCTCCAAGCGGTAATCGCTGCCCTTACGTCGTACGCAACGAAGCCGCCTCCCAAGGCGGCTTTGTTTTTGCCGCCGTAGTAAGTAAAGCGGCTTTGTTTTTGCCGTCATCGTAACCAGTGAAGCGGCTTGGTTTCTTACGAGACGACGTTCGGCTTTTTCGTATTTCGTAACTTCGTATAATGGCGGTTTTGTCGTTTATGAATCGCCCGTTTGAATCGGCCCGGTAGCACAAGCAGGGCCGCCATGGAGGCAACCATGACGCAGAAAACCATCAACATCGGTATTGTGGGCGGCACCGGTTACACCGGCGTGGAGTTGTTGCGGCTGCTCGTGCAGCATCCCAATGCAAAACTGACGGCCATTACCTCGCGTTCCGAAGCCGGCATGCCAGTTGCCGACATGTTTCCGAATCTGCGCGGCTGGCTTGATCTCAAATTTGTGGAGCCTGCGGCCGCCAAACTGGATCAGTGCGATCTGGTTTTTTTCGCCACGCCCAACGGCATTGCGATGAAAGACACGCCCGCGCTGGTCAACGCCGGTGTGCGTGTGATCGATGTGGCCGCGGATTTCCGCATCAAGGACGTCGCGGAGTGGGAGCGCTGGTACAAAATGAAGCATGCCTGCCCGGATCTGGTGTTCGAGGCGGTGTATGGACTGCCGGAAGTCAATCGCGCCAAAATCGCCGGTGCTCGCATCGTTGCAAATCCCGGTTGTTATCCCACATCCGTGCAACTTGGCTTCCTCCCGCTGGTCGAAGCAGGCGTGGTGGATACTCAACATCTGATCGCGGACGCCAAATCAGGCGTGTCCGGCGCGGGACGCAAGGCCGAGGTACATACCTTACTGGCTGAGGCGGCGGACAACTTCAAGGCGTACGGCGTGCCGGGGCACCGGCATTTGCCCGAGATCACGCAGGGACTCACACAGATGGCCGGCAAGGCCGTGAAGCTGGTTTTTACGCCGCATCTGACGCCGATGATACGCGGCATTCACGCCACGCTGTACGCGCAACTGACCAAGGATACAAAGGACATGGATTTGCAGTCCTTGTACGAAAAACGTTTTGCCAACGAAGCGTTTGTCGATGTGATGCCCGCCGGTTCGCATCCGGACACGCGCTCGGTGCGCGGCGCGAACCTTTGCCGCATTGCCGTGCACAGGCCCCAAAATGGCGACACGGTGGTGGTGCTGTCGGTGATCGACAATCTGGTCAAGGGCGCCGCGGGACAGGCGGTGCAGAACATGAACATCATGTTCGGCTTGCCTGAAACCACCGGGCTGCGGCAAGTCGCATTGCTGCCGTAGCAAATCGGAAAATGGCCGCGCCTTGAAAAACTGGCTGCGATGGTTCAGAAGCCGTTCCGGCGCGCATGCACCGCGCGTGGCGGTGACCGCGCATGTGCCGTGCATGCGCTGGGTGGTCATGCTGTGTGTCGGGGCCGCGATCATCGGCGCGAGCTGGGCAACCTATTATTTTGGCAGTGAGTTCGCCGGCTTTCGCAAAAGTGAAATCGAAAACGAAATGAAGCGCCTGAATGAACTTGCGGCGAAACAGGAAGCCGAACTCGCCGAGGCGCGCAAGATGCTGGCGGTGTCC
>DHVE01000139.1 GCA_002412495.1 Betaproteobacteria bacterium UBA5216 | reverse complement strand
TAGTGTATCGGCTTGTCGCGCGCGCTCGTGTTCAGTGCGGGCTTCTTTAAGGCGGGCGTCGGCCTCGTGCCGTTCGAATTCGAGTCCGACCCCTTTTTCGACCATCTCAACATTGCGTTTGTAGAAGTTTTCGGCGGTCGCCAGACGTGTTGCGGCCAGTTCAAGCGAGGCACGCGTTGCGGACGCGTCGGCACTTTCGATAGTGATGACTGGCGCGCCGGCGCGGACGACTTCGCCCGCGCGCACGTGCAACGCGACGACACGGCCTGCCACGGTGGCACCGACCGCCGATTGCGCCTGCGGACGAAACGTGGCGCGTCCCGGCAAGGACAATACGTCAGAGGACTGCGAAGCGCCGACGCGTTCAACGGTCAGGAATTGTTTTTGCGCGCTGGTTGTTTGCACGGACTTCGCCGCGCCCTCTGATTTGGCTGCGGATTTGGCTGGCGCTTCGGTGTGGGGGCGTTCGCCGCAGCCCGTGATCAAGGCTGTGCAAGCCGTTAACGCAAAAAGACGCAGGGCGATGTTCATTCGAGACGGAAGGCTACTTTCGTGACGATTTCGTGCGGGATTGGCCGTGAGCAATCGAATCATGGCGCAACAAGGTAAGCGGGCAGTTGCGCCCGTGTATTAGAACAGAGGTATGATGATAATTCTCTATTAAAAACAAATAGATAGCTATATTAAGCGCTATGCGGTCAGCGGACTCTACTGGCTCTGCCTTACGTGAAACTTACGTTTAAAAAGCGCTGAAAAATTACCAAGGGTCTGCTTTAAGCGTCGCGGCGCGGGCGAGGTGGTTTTGCCGGGAATAATAGCGCAGGGTCTAGCGGTGCCCCAGCAAGGCGCGTGAGGATCGCGTTTCACCTGGAAGCGCGGCTTGAGCCACCGACGGCGCCGGTTGCTGATCCATGCGCACGACGCGTTCGTCCGGCGTGGTGTTGGCGTCGTCCGTGTCCGTGGAAAATGGTTCGTCTTCACCCGGCAACTTAAATGCGGATACAGCTGCATTGAGTTGTTCCGCTTGCGAACTCAGCATATCCGCGGTTGCGGCGATCTGCTCCACCATCGCCGCGGTCTGCTGCGTGCCTTGATTCATTTGTTCCACCGCGCGATTGACTTGCGCGACGCCATGGCGCTGCTCGTTGCGGACGTTCTTCATGTCGGCCATGGTGGTGGCCACGTTTCGCACGGAGGCCAGGATGTTATCCATGGCTTTGCCAGACTCGGCTGCTTCGCGCGTGCCGGTTTGCACCTTCTTCACGGATTCGGCAATCAGCGTGCGAATTTCCTTGGATGCCTGCCCGGAGCGTTGTGCCAGCGCGCGCACTTCCGATGCGACTACCGCGAACCCGCGCCCTTGCTCGCCCGCGCGGGCGGCTTCGACCGCCGCGTTTAATGCGAGTATGTTGGTCTGGAAGGCGATGCTGTCAATGACGCCGATGATTTCCGCGATCTTCTTCGAGGAGGCGTCGATTTCCTGCATGGTGTGCGTGACTTTGCCGACCACTTTGCCACCCAGTTCCGCGTTCTCGGCTGCCTTGATGGCCAGATCGCTGACGTGCTGGCTGCTCTCGTCGTTTTTCTGAAATGTGGAACTGAGTTCCTCCATGCTGGCGGCCGTTTCTTCAAGGCTTGCCGCCTGTGATTCGGTGCGGCTGCTCATGTCGCGGGTGCTGGAGGCAATCTCGCGCGATGCCGTGCTGAGCGCCTCGCTGTTTTGTCGGATGCTCGCCACGATATGCGCGAGGTTACGCTGCATGTGGCGCATTGCCTTGCGCAATCGTCCAACTTCATCAAGCCCGATATTGATGATGGTGGCGTCGAGCCGGCCCGCCGCGATGGCGTCGGCGTCCTGGATGGCTTCGTTGATCGGGCGAATAATGGAACGGGCCATCCAGAACATTGCCATGGCGCCGATCGCCAGCAGCGTGGCGATCATGCCCAGCAGCCCGGCCATGATCCAGCGCTGGGATGCCACCCGCTCGCTCAGTATGCGTTCAATTTCGCCGCGCGCCGTGTCTATCAGCTTGAACTGGGCATTCATGGCCACGGACGCAAGCTTGAGGTATTCGGCGGCGTCGTAGCGCAGTACTTCAATGCGCATGAATTCCAGATCTGTCACCGCGATCAATTTTTGCGTATCGTTCAAGGCGGCCAAGGACGCCGCGTCGAGCGTCGACATCACGTTCCCGTTTGACTCCATGGCCTTCTGGATTCGCGCCCGACTATGGTCCAGGTCATCGCGTGCCCTTTCAAGCATGGTGGCGATGGTGACGCGCTCTTCGGTGGTTGCTTGCTTGATGCCGAGAATGGCCGCGCCGGTTGCGCGCATGCGCCCGATGGATTCGGTGAGTTTGGGCAGATCATTGAACGCGGCGATGATCAAGTGAGATGTATTGGCATCGGGATCGAGCGAGAGGCCAAAGTGATCAAGATTGATTTCGAGCAGTTTCAACAACAACGCGATAACCGTGGTATGACGGCTATTGGCTTCTTCGACTGGAAAACTCTTGTCTTTTAACGCTGTGGCGAGCGATTTCCATTCCGCCTCGGCTTTGTCGAGCGCCTTGATCACCGGAGCGGCGTCGGAAGGGATGGCCGCCCGCGCCTTGGCCAGTGCCGCGGTCACTTCCGTTTCTGTGGTCTGCCGCCGGTTTGCAAGCGCCTGATCACCGCTCAAGGTTGCCGCCGATATCCCGCGATGGTCTTGCAGGGGTTGCATAACCTGCACGATAGCCGCCGCCGGCACCAGCCCCTTGATTTCGATCAGGGCTTCGTGAATCTCTTTATTGGCGCTGCGGATATAAAGATAAGTCGGAACGGCACACAAGACCAAGCCGATCAGTCCGAGGATTAACAGCTTGTGCCACATACGAATAGAGGAGATGTTCATCGACGCCATGACCTGGATAAGGATGAAAATGGAGGATGTGGTATTTCGCATTTACTCGTTTTTTTAAATGATTGTCAATTATTTTTGTGCAATGTGCGCGCGTTAATTCCATAGGCGCGAAGGACATATTCCATTGCGTGACAATGGTCGCTTTTCGAAGCGGTACAGTACTGGGGCGGCGCTTTGTTCAGTGCGTCACGTTCGGCGCGCTTACGCCGCGTGTGAAGGCGGCGACACACCGGTACGTCATGCAGCGTCGGAGCCTTCATAGTATATTTCCGCCAGCCATCGGTTGTCGCACGATGTGCTTTGATCAAGGAGGCGTGCCGAATGAAATTTACGATGATGCAAGGGTTGTGTACCAGTATCGCGTTTTGCGGGATGCAGACGGCTTATGCGCAGGATGCCGCGGCCTATCCTGCAAAACCGGTTCGCTTCGTGGTGGTCACCGCGCCGGGCGGGGGACTCGACGTGGTGGGGCGTATCGTCGCTGACCGTTTGTCGCGCAATTGGGGACAACACGTGATCGTGGAAAATCGGCCGGGCGCGGGCGGCAATATCGCCACCGAATATGTCGCGCGCGGTTCCACGGATGGTTACACGCTGCTGGAGACCACCACCAACCATAATCTCAATGCGTTCATTTACAAAAAGCCCGGCTACGATCCGCGCAAGGATTTTGTGGCGGTGGTGCAGTTCACCGAAGCGCCCTCCGTGATCGTGGTCAATACACAAAGCGCGTATCGCAGCCTGAAGGATCTGGTGGCCGCGGCACGCGCGGCGCCTGGCAAACTGGTCTATGCGCATGGCGGCAATGGTCAGCCGACGCACGTGGCGATGGAGGCCTTCAAGAGCGCGGCCAAACTCGATATTGCGCCCGTGCCGTACAAAGGCGGGGGGCCGGCGACGCAGGATTTGCTCGCCAATCAGGTACCGCTCGCCATGTCTGCTTTGCCGGGCATGAGCCAGCACTTGCAGTCCGGCGCGCTGCGGGCATTGGCGATTACATCGGAAAAACGCTGGCCCACGCTGCCCGATGTGCCCAGCGTCGCGGAGTCGGGGTTCGCCGGCTATCAGCATATGACATGGATCGGGCTGGTCGCGCCCGTCGGCACGCCGCGCAATGTGATCGAGCGCGTGAACAAGGAAGTCGCGGCCGTGCTGACGCAGCCGGAAGTGCGCCAGCGCATCATGACCATCGGCGCACTGCCGGTGGGCAAGAGCCCGGCGGATTTCGAGGCGATGCTGAAAGCCGATTACGAAGCTACGCAAAAACTGGTGGCGCAGATCGGCTTGAAAGTGGATTGATGGCGGATTGTTATTAAACGCGGCGTCGGGCCCGCGCCTTGCTACGGTTTGATTTGCCCCAGCTTCGCGCCGCTTTCTTTGAGCACCTTGGTCCAGTGCTCGGTGTTCTTGTTCAAAAACGAGGTGAATTCTGCTGGCGTCGATCCCACGGCCTCGGCACCCGCCACCAGCATGCGTTCCGTCAATTGCGGATCCTTGATGGCCTTGACCAATTCGCGATTGATTTTGTTAATGATTTCGGGTGGCGTTTTGAGCGGCACGTTCATGCCATACCAGCCGTATAGCTCGAATCCGGGAACCGTGTCGCCCACGGGCGCAACGCCCGGTAGCAGCTTGGTCGGCGTGCGATAGGTGACGCCGAGCACGCGTATGCGGCCGGATTGCGTGTAAGGGGCAAGGCCTGGCACCGCCGGGCAATAGGTATGAATGTTGCCGCCGATAATGTCGTTGAACGCGGAGGCGGTATTGGCGTAAGGCACGTGCGTCATTTTGACGCCGGACAGCGCGCTCAGCGATTCAATGCACAAATGCGACGACCCCCAGGTGCCGCCAGAGCCATACAACAACTGACCGGGGCGCGCCTTGGCATAGGCAACCCAATCGGCGATGGATTTGATCGGCGAGGTTCCCGCCACCACGATGGCGAATGGCGTGGTGCCCACCAGCGTGACCGGCGCAAGTTCACTGTGGAGCAGGTATTTCTGGTACATCAGCATGGCGATCAACTGCGTCATCGTGCTCAAAAACATGGTGTGTCCGTCGGGCGCGGATTTCGCGAGCAACTCAACCGCGATCAGGCCGGTGGCGCCGGGGCGGTTATCGACGATGATGTTTTGTCCCCACGATTCCGCCAGCTTCGCGCCGAGCAGCCGGGCAATAACGTCGGGCGCCGAGCCGGGGCCGTTGGCGACAATCATGCGCACGGGACGAGAGGGATAGTTTTGAGTCTGCGCGGGGCTCGCGGTGGGGGAGAGGGCGAACCAGGCACCACATAACAGCGGTAGTGGAAATATCCCGGTCGTGCGTGCAACAGCATTCATGTCTTGTCCTCGCTAAAAGTGGGCGGAATTATTTTACCGCAGCACGGCACGAGCGGCGCGGGTTTGCAGACTGGCGGATGCGCGAAGCGCATTGATGAGGGCGCGCACGAGCACGAGGGGAAGGCACGCGAGACGGATCCCCACCGTGAATGTCAGCCTGCCAGATCGGGCAACACCACGCCCGCCTTTTGTTCCAGCGCCTTTTCGTAGGCGCGCGCCGCCAGTGCCACGTCTTCGATCGCCACGCCCAGCGATTTAAACAGGGTGATGTCCGTGCTGGGGCCGCGCGCCTTGAGAGTGCCGGCAACCACGTCCGCGAGCGAATGGACGCGATCCCACGACAGCACGCCTTCCTTTACCGGCTCGGTGAGATCGGTGGCTTCGTAGCGGGCCTGTTCGGGATCGTCCGCGGCAATAAACGACGCCGCCTGAACGGCCGCGGTATCCAGCTCGCGGCGGTGTTCATAGTTGGCGCCGATGGCATTGATGTGCGCCCCCCTGGCCAGCCACTGACCGAGCACCACGGGTGTGCTGGAGGTGGTGGCGCTGACGATGACATCGCTTTCACGCACGGCTGCTTCGTAAGACGTCACTGGCACCGCGCGTACGCCTTGGCCACCATGGGTGTCGGTGATGTCCCGGCAAAACCGCTCGCGGTTCGCGGGCGTCGGACTGTACACTTTAATATCCGTGATGTTTCGCACGCGGCAGATGGCTTCTACTTGCGTGCGCGCCTGACGCCCCGATCCCAGCACGCCCAGCACTCGGGCGTTTTCGTTCGACATGTACTTCGTGGCAATGCCGCTGGCCGCGCCGGTGCGCAACGCACCCATGCCAAAAACTTGCACCACTGCGCACAGTTCGCCGCTTGTCTCCCGATAAAGACAAAACATGCGCCCGGCGTTGCGTCCGAACACGGCCGTGCTGGAGACCTTCACGCCGTACAGGCCCCGGTAAGACAGCACGCCCGCGGTGATGCGCAGCACGCCGCCCTTGAGCGGGGCCCGCACGCGCGGCACGTTGGTCACGCTGCCGCGTCCCTGTTCGCGAAACACTTCCTCCACCGCACCCAGCGCGTCGTCCATTGTCAGCAGACTGGCGACACAACGTTCATCGAGAAAAAGCGTCATAAGATAGTCAGTGGAGAGGGGGGATGCGTTGGTGCGCGGGTGGCCCGGTAACACGGAAAGCGCTGGATTATGTAGTTCGCTTACTCGACCTTGATTCCGGCCTTCTTGATGATTTCCCGCCACAGCGTAATTTCGGATTCAGCCAATTTTTTCATTTCCGCCGGCGTGCCGGCAATCGGGATGGCGCCTTGTGCCTTGAAACTGTCTTTCAGTCGGGCCGATGACGTTGCGGTCGCCATTTCCTTGCTGATTTTGGCAATCACCAAGGCAGGCGTTGATGACGGCACCGCCATCGACCACCAATGCATGAAGCTGTAAGCCGGATAACCTGCTTCCGCGAAGGTGGGCACCGCGGGCAAAGTAGCGCTTCTCGATCCGCCGGACACCGCCATGGCGCGCACGCGTCCCGCGTTCACATGCGGCATCCCCGCGGCTAAACTACCGAATGAAAGATCAATCTGCCCAGCCATAACACCCGCGATTGAAAGGGCGACACCTTTAAATGGCACGTGCGTCATTCTGGTTTTGCTCAGACTGAGCAGTAGCTCCATCGCCAAGTGCGCGGCCGATCCCTGCCCGCCAGAACCATAAGTCAATTCAGCGGGACGGGAACGCGCAACCTCGATTAATTCAGTGACCGACTTCGCCGGAACTTTGAGCGCGGCAACCAGCAAGGTTGGCGACTCCGCGATCTTGCCGACATGAGCGAGGTCGCGCAACGGATCATAGGGAAGTTTTTCGTAGAGTGCCGGGGTAATGGTTAGGGAGTTGTCGGTGACCAGCAACGTGTTGCCATTGGGCGTGGCTTTGGCAACGATGTCCATGCCCACGATGCCGCCAGCGCCGGTTCTGTTATCGACGACAAACTGCTGGCCCAGTTGCGTGGTTAACTCGGCGGCAAAAGAGCGCGCGGCGATATCGGTAAATGCGCCGGGGGCAAAGGGAACCACGATACGCACGGGTTGGCTGGGCCATGTGGCTTGGGCAGTGCAGACAGAACTGGTTAATAGCCACGACAGCGTGAACAGAGGCAATGCAAAACGCACGAACAACTCCTTATGTAGGCTCACGGTTGCATACCGTTATGAATTTGGATTTTGCAGAAGCGCAGGTTCCATGAAAACATTGGCGCCCCGAAGACGAATCGAACGTCCGACCTGCCCCTTAGGAGGGGGCTGCTCTATCCACTGAGCTACCGGGGCCTTGGTGTGACCGAGCGGCTATTATACAAGCGCCGGTGCGGGGTTCTGCCTACTTCCAGTTCCAGAAATCCTGCCGTTCCTTCATGAACGCCTTGGCCAACACCATCTTGTGCACTTCGGAAGCGCCATCGACCAAGCGTGCTTGTCGTGCGTAGCGGTACATCCATTCCAGCGGCGTGTCTTTGGAATAGCCGCGTGCGCCATTAAGCTGGACGGCGGTATCGACGGCATGATGCAGCACGTCGGCGACGACGATTTTGGCCATCGACACTTCCTTGCGCGCGAAATCGCCCGAGTCCAGCTTGGCGGCTGCGCGCATTACCAGCATGCGGCCTATTTCGATTTGCATGGCGGCATCGCCCAGCAGCCATTGCACGCTTTCCTTGTCGGCGAGCCTGCCGCCGTGGGTCATGCGCGTGCCGACGTAATCTGCGGCGATATCCATGGCGCGTCGGGCTAATCCCAGCCAGCGCATGCAATGCGTGAGGCGCGCGGTGCCCAGGCGAATTTGCACGAATTTAAGGCCGTCACCCACGTTCATCACGCGGTTTTCATCGGGGATTTCGAGGCCATCGAATTCAAGCTCGCAGTGCCCGCCGTGTTCTTCCGGGCCCATGATCGGTATGCGACGGATGATGCGCCAGCCGGGTTGATCCTTGTGAAACAAAAATCCGGTGAGTCCCTTGCGCGGATCGTCCGACGTTTTGGCCATCAGCAAAAAGTGCGATGCGACGCCCGCGCCGGTGATGAACCACTTGCGGCCCTTGATGATCCACTTATCACCCGCGCGGGTCGCGGTGGTCAGGGTCATCGTCGGATCGGAGCCGGAGCCGGGCGCGGGTTCGGTCATCACGATGGAAGAGCGCACTTTTCCTTCGACAATGGGCATCAGCCATTTTTCTTTTTGCGCCGGCGTGCCGACTTTGTTGAGTACCGTCATGTTGCCGTCGTCGGGCGCGGCACAGTTGAACACCACCGGGCCGAAAATCGAGTAGTTCATTTCTTCGTAGCATGCAGCCATGCCGACGACGGGCAAGCCCTGGCCGCCGATGGCTTTGGGCATTTGTGGGCACCACAGACCAGCGGCCTTGGCCTTGCCACGCATCGTTTCGAGTAGGTCGAGGCGGATGTTTTCGTGATCGTCGAACGACGCCGGGTCGCTTTCGAGCGGCAGCAAGTGCTCGGCGACGAAGGCCTTGTAGCGCGCGCGATAGCCTTCAATTTCTGCGGAAAGGGTGAAATCCATGATTGTAAGTATATGTTTTTAAATAATATTTTTTGCTGTGTCGCGTAGCACGAATTTCTGTATTTTGCCGGTGGCGTTCTTGGGCAGATCGCCGAACACCACTTTCTTGGGCGCCTTGAAGTGCGCCATATGTTCTCGCGCGTAAGCGATGAGCGCCGCGGCATCGAGCGCGTGCCCCGGCTTTAGCGTGACGAATGCCACCGGGACCTCGCCCCATTTTTCGTCGGGTGCAGCGACGACGGCAGCTTCCAGCACGGCGGGGTGCGACGACAGGGTGCGCTCTACTTCAACCGATGCAATGTTTTCGCCACCGGAAATAATGATGTCCTTGGCGCGATCCCGGATCTCGATGTAGCCGTCGGCATGCATCACCGCGAGATCGCCGGTGCGAAACCAGCCATCGGGCGCGGCGCGGCGCGTGGCGTCGTCGTCACGATAATAGCCGAGCATGACGTTATTGCCGCGGAGGGCGATTTCACCGAGGGTGGAGCCGTCGCGCGGCACGTCGGCGCCTTGGTCATCCACCACGCGCAGCGTTTGTGCAATCACATTGCCGACGCCCTGACGTGCCTTGATCTGCGCAATTTGCGCGGCGGGCCATTGATTCCAGTCGCGGCGCCACTCGCAGATGACGGCGGGGCCGAAGGTTTCGGTCAAGCCATAGAGATGCGTCATGTTCATGTTGAGTTCAGCCATGCGCGCGAGTAACGCCGGTGTCGGCGGCGCGCCGCCGGTTGCGACATTGACGGTGTGCTGCAGGGGTTGCGCGTCACCATGCCACGCCAGCATGATCAGGATGGTGGGCGCGGCGTTAAATTGCGTGACGCCTGAGCCACGCAGGTGGTGCCAGATCAGCGCCGGATCGGCCTTGCGCATACACAAATGCGTGCCGCCCGCCGCGGTAACCGCCCACGTGAAGCACCACCCGTTGCAGTGAAACATCGGCAGCGTCCACAAGAACACGCTGCTCTCGTTGAGCGCACTGTGCATGGCCATGGCGAGCGCCTGCAGATACGCGCCGCGATGGTGATACATCACGCCCTTGGGTTTGCCGGTGGTGCCGCTGGTGTAATTGATGCTGAGCAGACTGCGTTCATCGGCAACGGGTTCGGTGAACGGCGTGGCGCCCGCCAGAAACGATTCATATTGGTCGTCTCCACCGGCGCGCACCAGCGTTAGCTTGTGTTGGGTTGCGGACGCGATGGCGCGCGCGGTGTCTTCGAATTCGGCGTCGTATACCAACAATCTCGCGTCGCTGTGTTTGATGATATAGGTCAAATCGTCCGCAGTGAGCCGCATGTTCAGCGCCACCAGCACCGCACCGGCAAACGGTACGCCGTAATGGGACTCAAGCAGCACGTGCGTGTTGGGCGCGAGCACGGCCACGCGCTCGCCGGGTTGCACGCCCGCGTTGCGCAACGCGCCCGCGAATCGCGCGCAGCGGTCAAACAGTTGCGCGTAGGTCCAGCGTTGGTCACCATCGATGACAGCCGTTTTGTCTGCGAATACCGACGCCGAACGGCGCAGGAACGCGGCCGGCGTCAGCTCTTCAAACGACATCGAAGGAGTAATCATAACTATATGTTTTTAAACAGTTATTTATTATCTTCTTGCAGGCCCTTGGGATACGCCGCCGCCAGTTTTCGGCGTGCGGTTACTACGAGATGTTGCCGTAACTGCGCTTCCTGTGACGCGCCGGTTTCAAACGCGCCGCGCCGGATATCCCGCGCAAACTGGCGGTTGCGCGCATTTAGGGTGTCGAAACTCTGCGCGTCGTTATAGAGAAGATTCAGGCCGCGCGTTTCATTGGCGGCATCCTGATCGTGTGCCTCCAGTTCACGCGCGGCGATGCCCAGCGCATTGGCGATCATGCGCAACGGGTAGAGCTGTTCCGGGTTCGCGCCGGGCAGTACCTCGCGGGCTAGCGTGTCATGGGCGATGCGGATCAGTTCCAGTGGTGTGGGTCGGTCGTTCATGGGGCATCCGTGAGTACTAATACTTCCCATTCCAGTTCGGCGACGATCTTGCCGGTGAGCGCCAATTCGAGCGACGGCTCCACGCCTGACAAATGCCGCCGGGCCTGCTGTAGCGCAATGATAGCCCAGCGAATATGCGCCATCACCTGCCAGTAGCGCAGGGCATCGCGTGGCACCGCGCGGCCGCTCGCGGCTTCGTACGCCGGAATAAAATCATCGAGATCGGCCACGCCACCAACGATGTGATGTTCGTGACGGAAACACCAGCACTTGGCACAAATCCAGCCGATGTCTTCGAGCGGGTTGCCCAGCGCGGCGAATTCCCAATCCAGCAGCCCCGCGAGTTTGCCGTCATGCACCAGATAATTGCCGGTGCGAAAGTCGCGATGCACGAAGGTGGTTTCCTCTTGCGCCGGCACGCGCCGTTCACACCAGCGCAAGCCCCATTCGAGCACCGGGTGGGGCTCATCGAGCGTGTCGAGATAGGCACGGCAGGCGGCAATGACATCGCGTGCCAGATACGTTTTGAGAAACGGCAATTCGCGCAGTGGCGGACGGATGGCGTGGATGCGCGCGGCGGCTTGCGCGAGTTCGCGCGCAAGCGCGGGGCGATCGAGGTTAAGTCGCACCACCTTATGGCCTGCGGCCACGCCCGGCAGTTTTTCCATGATAAAAAACGGCTGGCCGATCACGGCTTCGTCTTCACACAGGAACAGCGGCTTGGGCGCGCGCAAGCTGTGTTCGTGTGCAAAGCGGATAATCGCGAATTCGCGCGCGCGCGGCAGACTGGCCGCTACCGTTGCGGGCGCATCGGTGCGCAGCACCCAGGCGTGACATCCGTGGTGCGCGCCCCCCGATATGTCCACGTCGAGCTGCCAATTTTGCTGAATCGCGCCGCCCGACAATAGTGTCAACGCGTTCACGCTGACGGTAGTCACGTTACTCGCGCCGCGCAGAAATTGGGCGATGGCAGCGACATTGGGGGTCGTGGTTTTTGCAGGTGGGGTTGACATGGACGATGCGGAGACGAGGCGACCGGTTATTGTCGCCGGATCGGGGCTAACTCACAACCGCGCGCGGAATGACGCTGCGCGACGATACGGACGGACGAAACTAAGGGATGAAACAACGGGTCTATATCGCGAGTGCTATGATGGCGCTACGTTATTATCAACAGGAGTATGTATGGTCAAGGATTTTGATCACGTGGTGCTGACCACGGCCAATCTCGACAAGTGCCTTGATTTTTATACCCGCGTGCTCGGCATGCAGGTGGAGCGTTACGATTCGCGAGGCACCGAGCGTGTTGCGCTGCGCTTTGGCGATCGCAAGTTCAACGTGCATCCGCCCGAACTGAACGCCAGTCTCAAAGCGGATAAACCCACGCCCGGTTCGCTGGACATGTGTTTTCTGGCTGACCGGCCGCTTACCGAGGTGATTGCTCACCTGACGGCCTGTAACGTGACCATCATTGCGGGGCCGGACAAACGTCAGGGGGCGCGCTTCGATCTGCGCTCGGTCTACATGCGCGACCCGGATAACAATCTGGTGGAAATTGCCGAACCCTACGACAAATAAGCCATGACCGTTGCGACCACCTGGCAGGACGTACTCGACGCGCCGCGCGAGCAGTTGAAGCTTGCCGAGGCGGCGCTGGTCATTGCACGCGAGGAATATCCCGCGCTGGACATCACGGCGTATCTGGCGCGTATCGACGGCATGGCGCAAACGCTGCGCGACCGGTTGCGCGCGGACATTGCGCCGATGGAAAAGCTGGCGCTGCTCACGCGTTATATGTTCGAGGAACTGGGCTTCGCGGGTAACAGCAGCGACTATTACGATCCGCGAAACAGCTATCTCAACGAAGTGATGGATCGCAAGCTGGGCATTCCCATTACGCTGGCGGTGCTGTTGATCGAGGTCGGCCGGCGTCTGGATTTGCCGCTGTCCGGCATATCGTTTCCGGGGCATTTTCTGGTGAAGTGCGCGTTGCGCGATGGCGCGGTGATTATCGATCCCTACGCCAAGGGTGCGTGTCTCGGCATCAAGGATTTGCAGAAGCGGTTGCGCGTGCTGAGCGGCGGCAAGGACATCACGCCCGAGGCCGTGATGCGACTGCTGACGGTGGCCCGGCCCGCGGATATTCTGGCGCGCATGCTGCGCAACCTGAAGGCGATTTACAGTGAACGAGGCGAAAGCAGCGACCACACGAAAGCGCTGACCATCGTGAACCATGTGCTGGATTTGTGCCCGCAATCGGCAGACGACCATCGCGATCGCGCGCGTCTGCATGAAGAGCTGGAATGTTTTCGTGCCGCGCTGGCGGACTATGAAGCGTATCTGCGGCTGCAACCCGAGGCGCGTGACGCGCGTGCGGTGCGCGAGAAAATCGCCGAATTGCGCGGACGGGTGTCGCGGCTGAATTGATTTATTGCAAGTATCTGTTTTTGAATGTAAAAACATCAAAAAACGCTGACGCAATTGGACGTGCGCGATGCAGTCCGCTATGCTGATCGTTCAATCCTAAGAGGCGGAGTAACGATGGAAACGTATGTGTGGTGGGCCGTGGCGGGTATCGCGCTGATTATTGTTGAAATGATGACCGGCACGCTGATGTTGCTGATCCTCGGACTGGCGGCATTTGCCGGGGCGGCTGCCGCGTGGTTCGGTGCATCGTTCGGGGTGCAGGCGGTGATCGCGGCGGCGCTGGCGGCGGCAGGCATGATCGTCGCCAGTAGTTTGAAAAGGAAAAAAGCACCCCATGAAAAAAGCGGTGATTCGCTTGATATCGGGCACACGGTGATTCTGGATGCCTGGGTGAGCGAGGCCGACGGCGTGGCCAAGGTGCGTTACCGCAATGCGACGTGGGATGCCAAGGTTACCGGCACACACACGCCGGGCGGCACGGTGTTTTATATCGTCGCGATGGATGGCAGCACGCTGCACATATCGAGTCAGAAACCGCAGTAGGCGCGGCAACGCACCCCATTTACATTGAGGAGAGCAACATGGTTGGAAAACTGGTAGGTCTCATAATCGTTACTGTGGTGCTGGTGGCCGCTGACATGGGCAAACTCGCCATACCGTTTTTTCTCATCGGACTGGTGGTGGTCGCCGGGTGGGAAGCCATGCGCCAGGTGCCCCAACAACAGGCTTGGGTGGTCGAGCGTCTGGGCAAGTTTCACGGCGTATTGGAGCCGGGCCTGAACTGGATCACGCCGTTTCTCGACAAGGTGGCTTATCGCCATTCGCTGAAGGAAACGCCGCTGGATGTGTCGGAGCAAGTGTGTATCACCAAGGACAACACACAACTCGGCGTGGATGGCATCATTTATTACCAGGTGACCGATCCCAAACTCGCCTCGTATGGATCAAGCAACTATATCGCCGCGGTAACGCAACTGGCGCAGACCACGCTGCGTTCCGAAATCGGCAAAATGGAACTCGACAAAACGTTTGAATCACGCGACGAAATCAATCGCCAGGTGGTTGCGGTTCTCGACGAAGCAGGCCGCACCTGGGGCGTCAAAGTGTTGCGCTACGAAATCAAGAACCTCACGCCGCCCGAGGCGATTCTGCGTTCCATGCAGGCGCAGATCACGGCTGAGCGCGAAAAGCGCGCCTTGATCGCCAAATCGGAAGGGCAGCGGCAGGAGGAAATTAATCTCGCCGAAGGCGTGAAGCAGGCGGCGGTGCTGGAATCGGAAGGGCAGCGGATTGCCCAGATCAACAAGGCGGAAGGTGAAGCGAAAGCCATCATTGCCATTGCGGACGCCACCGCAGCTGCGGTGCGCACCGTGGCGTCGGCAATGAACGAGCCGGGCGGCATGAATGCGGCAAACCTGAAAGTGGCGGATCACTACATCAGTGCGTTTGCCAATCTCGCCAAAACCAACAACACCATGATCGTGCCGGGTAATGTCGCGGATGTAGCGACCATGATCGGCACCGCGATGAATACGCTGAATACGATTAAAGCCGGTGGTGGAACGCCGGGGCAGGGTGCGCGGTAGCGGAACAGCACTTTCGCCGGTGCGCAAACTAAAACGGGACACAAAGTGTCCCGTTTTCATTGATGCGGTATAAGTGATAACTACTGCGCTACCGGGCGGCGGTGCTCTCCGGCGTCCATACGCGAACCACTTGCGAAACCGGATTGGATGATTCGCCCGCCGCGGTAGGTGCCCCCGGGATGATGCCATCCAGCGCGGCGCGCGGATCCGACGTTTCCGGTTGTTGCGCCGCGCGATTCCGATGCTGTGTGCCTGTTTGCTCCGCGGCCTCGCGCGCGGGCGTCCAGGTATCCGGGCGCACCGAGTTGATCAGATTCCACGGCGTACCAGCCGGCTCGGCCATCACGGGCGAGCCGCTGTCGGTGCGCGGCTTGATCTTGATATCGCCGTCATCGTCTTTATCCGGCGGCGGCGAGCCGTCATACACCAGATTACGGCGACGTTGCAGATACGCATCACGCAGGAACTCATACGGATCAAGCGCGGCGGCGTCGAGAATTTTTGATGTGTCGAGCAAATCAGCGCGCTGGCTGATCGCGCGCGTGGCCCACAAAATATTGCGTGCGCGCATGGACTCGACATACGTCAGCGGGTCAAGTTTATAGTCCCCGATCTTGCCGACAGCGTCGCGAAGATTGCTGGGGCCCAGTATCGGCAGCATGATATACGGCCCATCGCCGATACCCCAGTAGCCTAGTGTTTGGCCCATATCCTCATTGTGCTTTTCAAGACCGAAGTTCGTCGCGGGGTCCATGAAACCCAAGATGCCAATGGTGGTGTTTACCACGACGCGGCCCACATCGGAAATCGCGTTCACGATCTTGCCCTGCAGCAAGTTGTTGAGCGCGATCAGCACATCATTGATATTGGAAAAGAAATTGCTGATACCTGTGCGCGCAAACGAGGGCAGTACGGCGCGATACCCTTCAGCCACCGGTTTAATAATTGCCTGATCCAGGCCATCGTTGAAACTATAGATCGCCCGGTTCATGGACTCCATCGGGTCGCGTGGATTCGTGCTCGCACAGCCGCCCAGAAACGTCAGCGACAGCAACACAAGAACTACAAGCGCTTTGATGCGGCGCGGCACTATGGACATGGACTGTTACCTTATTGTTCTGGTCTAGGCATTTATTATGGTGGGATTATAGCAACTGACCATTGCGCTAGAAAGGGTGATTTGACACACTTTTCGCGCACCAAACGGGCTGTATGAACTCTGATGAATTTATCGGTCTGCACGGTCGATTTTTTTTAACTACTTGTTTTAATGAGATAAATGGTATTTTTGCATCCGGGCTGCTGGTTGATTTGCTAAAATCTGTCGACATCAGCCAGATTTGGCAGGCGGAATATTGGCCCGACCGGCGGCAAATCCTTCCGTACCACACTTTGTCAGCCGGTTTTGTCATCCAGTGAGGGCTGCCCGTGTCGCTGTCCACCGGTCGCCGGCCGCTGGCCGCTGGCCGCCGATTAACTGGTGCCGTCACCGTATTTTGCCGCATGATCCGATATTGTTCTTAACGTCATTCAACGCTCCTTCTTGAGGCTTCCATCATGTTAGATAAAGTGAAATCCACCGTGCAGTTGAAAGACATGAGCCTGTTCCGGCAGCAGTGCTACATCAACGGTGCATGGGTGGACGCCGACGATAAATCCACGCTCACGGTGTACAACCCGGCCGATGGCTCGTTGGTGGGCACGGTGCCGAAAATGGGCGCGGCCGAAACGAAACGCGCCATCGAAACCGCGCACGAGGCCTTCAAGCTGTGGCGCGCGAAAACCGCCAAAGAGCGCGCGGCACTGCTGCGCAAATGGTTCGAATTGATGGTGGCAAACACCGAAGACCTCGCGGTGCTGATGACACTCGAGCAAGGCAAGCCGCTCGCGGAATCACGCGGTGAGATCGGTTACGGCGCGTCGTTCATCGAATGGTTCTCCGAGGAAGCCAAGCGCGTGTATGGCGACACCATCCCTGCGCAGGCGCCCGATAAACGCATCGTCGTCATCAAGCAGCCCATCGGCGTGTGCGCGGCGGTGACGCCATGGAATTTCCCGAACGCGATGATTACGCGCAAGGCGGGCCCCGCGTTGGCGGCAGGCTGTACCATGGTTATCAAGCCAGCGTCGCAAACGCCGTTTTCGGCGCTGGCGCTGTGCGAACTGGCCGAGCGCGCAGGCATTCCCAAGGGCGTAATTTCGGTGATCACCGGTTCGGCGGGGCCTATCGGCAAGGAACTCACCACGCATCCGCTGGTACGCAAGTTTACCTTCACCGGCTCCACTGAAATCGGCAAGCAGTTGATGGCGCAGTGCGCGACCACGGTGAAAAAAGTGTCGCTTGAACTCGGCGGCAACGCGCCGTTTATCGTGTTCGATGATGCCGATATTGATTCGGCGGTGGAGGGCGCGATGGCCTCCAAGTTTCGCAACACCGGGCAGACGTGCGTGTGCGCGAACCGCATTTTTGTGCAGGATGCCGTGTACGATCAGTTCGCGACAAAACTCGCCGTAAAAGTGGCCGCCATGCCGGTGGGCAACGGCATGGAAGCCGGCGTGATGCAGGGCCCGCTGATCGACAAAAACGCCGTGCTGAAAGTCGAGGAACACATTGCCGACGCGCTGGCGAAAGGCGCGCGCGTGGTCACCGGCGGTAAACGTCATGCGAAGGGCGGACAATTCTTCGAGCCCACGGTGCTGGCTGACGTGCTGCCCAACATGAAAATCACCGTCGAGGAAACTTTCGGTCCCGTTGCGCCTTTGTATCGATTCAAGACCGAAGCCGAATTGCTTGAGCGCGCCAACGATACCGAGTATGGCTTGGCGGCGTATTTTTACAGCCGCGACATCGGCCGCATCTGGCGCGTGGCGGAAGGGCTGGAATCGGGCATCGTCGGTATTAACGTTGGCATTATTTCGACCGAGATCGCGCCGTTTGGCGGCGTAAAAGAATCCGGTATCGGCCGTGAAGGTTCCAAGTACGGCATTGAAGAATTTCTCGAGGTGAAATATTTGTGTATGGGTGACGTGACCAAATAGTGGAAAAATAGCCGTAAAAACAAATACATAGTAGAATGTCCTCCCCGCCGTTCTGGCGGGGATTTTTTTCATAACCGCATGATTGAATAGCCCGCCGTCTACATGAAAGCCAATCCCAAAATTTATCTCGCGCATGCCGCTGCCGTGGCGATGGATCCCATCGTCGCCAGCTTTCGCGCCAACTGGCCGCAAGCGCGGCTCGCCAATCTGCTTGAAGAATCGTGGATGCCTGATCTGGCCGACGACGGCAAGCTCACCGACGCGATGATCGAGCGTTTTGTCATGATCGGCCATTACTGCGTGAAGGCCGGCGGCGACGCCATTTTGTTTACCTGTTCGGCGTTTGGTCCGGCCATTGATGAAGTGCGCCGTCAGGTGAAAATTCCCGTGCTGAAACCCAACGAAGCGATGTACGAACAACTCGTCGCGAAAAGCTGCAAGGCGAGCCTGCTGGCGACGTTTCCACCATCGATCCCGTCGATGGTGACGGAGATTGCCGACATGGCCAAGGCGCGCGGAACGAAAATCGATCTCAGCACGCAACTGGTCGAAGGCGCGCTCGCGGCCTTGCAGGGCAACAAGCCGGATGAACACAACCGCCTGATCGCCGATCTTGCCGGCAAGCAGCAGTGCGACGTGATCGCGTTCGCGCAGTTCTCGATGTCGCCCGCGCTGACGCTTGCGATGCAACGCACGAAAACGCCGATACTCACCACGCCCGACAGCGCGGTGGCCAAGCTGAAAACGCTGCTGGCGTAGTTACGTAGCCAACAACCTCGCGTGCCAAAAGTCGTCGCACTCTACCGTTACCCAGTCAAGGGATTTACGCCCGAGTGTTGCGAGCGCATCACCGTGTTGCCCGGTGGTCGGGTGGCGGGTGATCGCGTGCTCAATTTCCGTTTCAATGACGCGCCGGTCGCCGATACCGCATGGTGCCGCAAGTATCATGGTGTGGTGCTGGCGAATACGCCGGCGCTCGCGCGGCTGAACGTCACGTTTGACGATCACAAGCAGCGTCTGCGCATCGCCCATGAAAATCACCTGCTTGCCGACGACACGCTCGATGAAGCGGGGCGGCAGCGGCTGGTCGATGCGATCACTGGCTATGTGTTGTCGCTGGAAGAAAATCCGCTGAAAGGTCAGCCCGCGCGCCTGCCGCTGAAACTGGTGGGCGATGGCGTGACGCCGCGTTATCAGGACAACGAAGGCGGGCTGGTCACGTTGCACAGCCGCGAAAGTCTGGCGTCGGCGGCCGCGGCGTTGGGCGACGCCAATCTCGACGAAGCGCGCTTTCGCCACAACATCGTGATCGGGGGCGTGGCGGCGTGGGAGGAGCAAGCGTGGATCGGCGGCAAGCTACGCATCGGCGGCGTAACGTTTGATGTCGCTAAACCAGAAACACGCTGCCTGGCCACGCATGCGAATCCCGCGACCGGCGAGCGTGATCTGGATGTGATGCAAACCCTGGTGCGCGCTTTTAAACAGCAGCAGCCGACGTTTGGGGTGGGCATGTTGTCGGTGGCTGGCGGGGAAATACGCGTGGGTGATACCGTCGTTCTGACGTAGGCCAGAACCCAGATTGATAATCGGCGGCGCAAAGGGCCGCGTGTCACGCACTGGATTCCGGCATTCGCCGGAATGACGGTGTTGGTAAAGAGAACGAGGACGAGCATGTTCGAAGGATTCAAACACACCCAGATTCAAACCAGCGATCCGCAGGTCAAAATCAATTTGCGCTACGGCGGCAACGGCCCGCCGATTCTGCTGCTGCACGGCAATCCGCTGACGCATGTGCATTGGCATCTGGTCGCGCCGCGGCTGGCGCAACATTTCACCGTGGTGTGCGCCGATCTTCGGGGTTATGGCGACAGCGACAAGCCGCGCGGCACGCCCGACCACATGAACTATTCGTTCCGCCGGATGGCGCTCGATCAGGTGGAGGTGATGCAGCACCTGGGATTCAATGAATTTTGTGTCGCGGGGCATGATCGGGGTGGCCGCACCGCAATACGCATGGCGCTCGATCACCCGGACAAGGTGAAAAAGCTCGCGAGTTTTGACGTGCTGCCCACGCATTACATCCTCACGCACATCAATCTGCAATGGGCGGTGAATTCGTATCACTGGTGGTTCATGGCGCAGCCGTACGATCTGCCTGAAAAACTGATTGCCGGTCACGAGGATTTTTACATTCTGAAAAAATTGACCACCATGGGTATCGGCAAGGGCGGCTTCAAGCAAGAGGCGCTGGCCGAATACGCGCGCGTGTGCACACCGGAAAACATCCATGCGGTATGCGAAGACTATCGTGCCAACGTCAGCGTGGATTTTGAAATGGACAAAGCCGATCACGAGGCCGGGGGAAAAATTCAATGTCCGACATCCGTGTTTTGGGGGCAACTTAGCCACACTGAAAAGTTTTTCAGCCCGCACGATGCGTGGCCGCCGTACGCCGCCAATATTGTGAAAATGCAAGGCTTGCCGTGTGGACATTATCCGGCGGAGCAGGTGCCGGATCAGGTTTATGATGAGTTGTTGGCGTTTTTTAAGGACTGAAATATGTCAATGAAAACAGGTTCTTACATTATGCACGCCAGTATCGTGGCAATGACGGGCACGGTTATGGTGGCTGGAGTAGACGCGGCGGAAAACTATCCGCTGCGCCCCGTGCGCCTGATCGTGCCGTTTGCGCCAGGCGCCGCGCAGGACATCATGGGGCGCATGGTGGCGCAGCGACTGACCGAAGCGTGGGGCCAGCAAGTGGTGGTCGATAATCGTGCGGGGGCGGGCTCGAATATCGGCGTCGAAATGGCCACGCGCGCGCAGCCCGATGGCTACACCCTGTTGTTTTCCAACGAAGCGATGGCGATCAATGCCACGCTCACTAAAAATCGCGCGTTCGATCCGCTGCGTGACCTCACGCCAGTAAGCATGATCGTGATCAATCCACGCGTGTTCGTGGCGAACCCTTCCGTGCCCGCGAGCAACATCAAGGACTTACTCGCCCTTGCGCGCGCGAAACCGGGCAGCATACGCTACGGCTCGTCCGGTATCGGTACCGGGCCGCATCTCGCGGCGGCGTTGCTGTCGAGCATGGCGAAAGTGGAAATGATCCACGTGCCGTACAAAGGCGTGGCGCCCGCGATCACCGATGTGCTGGCCGGGCAAATTCAGATGATCGCCTCAACGGTAAGTTCTGCCATGCCGCAAATTCAAAGCGGCAAATTAAAACCCCTCGCGGTGACAACGTCAAAACGTTCTGCCGCGCTACCGAATGTGCCGACAGTCGCCGAGAGCGGCGTGCCCGGCTATGAAGCCACCGCCTGGTCCATGCTCATGGTGCCGGCGGGTACGCCCAAGGTGTTGCTTGCGCGCATTCACGAGAGCACGTTACGCGTGCTGGAAAATGCCGATGTCCGCAAACGCTTCGCGGCCGACGGCGGCGAAGCCACCTCTTCAACTGGCGAACAGGCGGCAAAGTTTCTGCGCGAGGAAATCCAGCGCTGGGCGAAGGTGATTCAGGAAGCAGGGGTGCGGGCCGAATGAAGTGCTTTGGGCTACGGACGAATATTTGATTTCCGTATCACCGGCAACCACTTCGTTTCTTCATCGCGAATAAATTTCGCGTAGTCAGCGGCTGATGTAGGTGTAGCTTCGATGCCGCGATCCTTGAGTTGCTGAACGATGTCCGGTGATTTCAGCACCGCGACGAGTTCCTTATTCAGGCGCTCGATAATGTGCGCGGGCGTTTTCGCCGGGGCGTGCAAGCCGTACCAGTTCACCGCCGCGTAGCCTTTGACGCCGGCTTCGGCGATGGTCGGCACATCGGGGACGGCCTCGGCGCGGCGCGTGCTGGTGACGGCGATGCCTCGCACCTTGCCGGACTGCACGTGTGGCACGCCGGTGGAGATCACCGCAAAAAAAGACGGCACGTGGCCCGCGAGCAAGTCGTTAATGGCGGGGCCACCACCCTTGTAGGGCACATGGGTCAGTTGTATGCCTGTCATGCTTTCGAGCAACGAGGCCGCGAGATGGCCGGGGCTGCCCACGCCAGACGTGGCGTATTGCATGGCGCCGGGTTTGGTTTTGGCGACGGCGATGTACTCGTTCAGATTTTTCGCGGCGACGCCGGGGTGTGTGATGATGATGTTTTGCAGCGATACCATCAAACCGACGGTGGCGAAATCTCTGTGGGTGTCGAAGGGGACTTTCTGGATTGCAGGGCTGACGATGAGCAGTCCTATGTGTCCAAGGCCGACGGTGTGGCCATCCGGCTCGGCGTTCTTCAGCAGTTCCAGCGAGATGATGCCGTTCGCGCCGGCCCGGTTATCGATGACAACCTGTTTGCCGAGCGCGGCGGTCAATTTGGGCTGCAGTATGCGGCCCACCAGATCGGTCGCGCCGCCGGGTGGATTGCCGACGATAAAGCGGATGGATTTGGTCGGCGACCACTCCGCGGCCAGCGTACCAGAGGCGCATAAGGCGGAGGCGATGGCAAACAGGGCGCGCATCAGTTCGACTTGTACAAACCCGCGGCCTTGATGACTTTTTCCCATTTCACCGTCTCCGACTTGATGTATTTCGCGAAATCTTCCGGCGTGCCGGGCGCGACATCCATGCCCTGACGGAACAGATAATCCTTCACGTCCGGCAGCAGCAGAATGGTGGAAATTTCCTTGTTGAGCCGGGCGACGATCGGCTGCGGGGTTTGCAGCGGTATCATAAACCCATACCAATTGTTCGCTTCAAATCCGGCAATGCCTGCTTCGGCGACCGTGGGAATTTCCGGCATGAACGCCCAGCGTTTGAGCGTGGTGACGCCGAGCGCGTTGATTTTGCCTGCTTTGATATGTTGCACGGCGCTCGCGGCCGTGGCGAAGATCAAGTGAATGTTGCCGCCGAGCAAGTCAATCATCGCCGGGCCGCCGCCCTTATAGGGCACGTGTGTCAGTTTGGTGCCGGTCTGCAAATTAAACAGCTCGATGGCAAGATGACCCGTGCCGCCGACGCCCGACGAGCCGCTATTCAGCGGTTTGGTTTTCGCAAGCGCGATCAGTTCCTTTACTGTTTTGACGCCTACCGTGGGATGCGTCACCAAGATGTTGGTCGAGTCTGCCAGGCGCGTGAGCGGCGCGAGATCCTTGAGCGGATCAAATGAGAGCTTTTTGTACAGACTGGGATTGATTGAAAAAGACGAAATCGATCCCAGCAAAAAAGTGTGGCCATCCGGTACGGCAGTGACCGTAAGTTCTGTCGCAATATTCCCTGCCGCACCCGGACGGTTATCGATGACTACCGTTTGGCCCATGCGATCAGAGAGCTTGGCCGCGACGGCACGGGCCGCCGTGTCGGTGCCGCCGCCCGGCGCAAACCCGACGAGCATGCGTAGCGGTTTGGTCGGGAAATTTTGCGCGGCGACAGGCAACGATGCCGCCATTGCTCCCGCGCCGATTACAGCGCTTAGCGGGAATAGTGATTTCAGGTGCGTAGTCATGGTTCGTCCTCGATTTATTTTGTTTTGACAGCCGCTGGGCCCACTCATGGGATTCTGATTATATCATTTAAAAACAGTAACTTACGTATTTTCTTTATGGGTCAGTAATCTTGGATGGCGTGCCGGAAAAATGGTTCGCCCGGTGGTTAAATTTTTAAACGGCGTGTCCTGCCGCGTGTCCCTCCGCCGTGGCCGCCATCACATTACGCGGCGCGAGGCAATCGCCAATCAACCGCACATCGATACCCGCGTCACGCAGCGGCGCGGCCAGCGCAATCTCGGGCGCGCGGGGCGTCGAGTAAGCGAAAAACGCAACGTTTCGGATTACGGTTTTTTGGCCCGTGTAAACGTGCGCGATTTCAAGTTCGCCGTTTTCAAATGCATCGCTCCACAGCGGTTGCGACAGCAGCATTACGTCGATGCCCTTGGCGCTCAAGCGACGGTTGATGCCCTGATGCGTGACCATCGACGTTTCATCGGCGATGGCGTCGCGCGCAGTAACGATGATCACGCGTTCAAAGCGCTGTTGCAATTTTTCAGCGCTGGCATAGGTGCCTTCGGAGAGATCCATGTCGTAAATAATCGCGGCGCCCGGCTGTTTGTGCGTGAGATGGAGCACGCCTTGCACGGCGGATCGCAGATCGGCGACGATCTCGCGCGCCTCGCGCGGCAACCAGCGCGGCGCAACCATGGTGGCGCCCGTGGCGAGAATCACGTTGTCGGGTTTGAGCGCGAGTATATCGTTCACTCTGGCGTCTTGGCCCAGTTCGAATTGCACGCCGGCACGTTGCGCGGCGGCGTGCTGGTAATCATAGATGCTGCTTACGGCCTCGCCGCCGGGCAATTGCGCACGCAGCCGCGCCTTGCCGCCGATGTCGCGCGAGCGGCTGAACACCGTGACCTCGTGCCCGCGCGCAGCGGCGGTCCAGGCGGCCTCCATGCCGGCGACGCCCGCGCCCACGATGACCACGCGTTTTTTCGAAGCTGCGACTGCGGGCCAGTAATCGACTTCATCGGCGCGCGCCACGCGCGGATTGTTATCGCAAGACAGCGATTGATGAAATGCCGCACCCACGTACCAGCAATTGTTGCACGACACGCAGTAGCGGATGTCGTGCGTGCGGCTCCGCACGGCTTTCAACGGCCACGCCGGGTCGGCCACCAGCGCGCGGCCGAGTGCCACCAGTTCGGCATCCCCCCTGGCGATGATGGCATCGGCTTCCGCGGGGTCGGTGATGCGCCCGAGCGCGATCATCGGCAGACCATGCACCGCCGGGCGCAACTGGCGAAACAGCGGCATATACACGGCGCGCGGGCCGTGGTCGTCGGGCACGTGCATTTCGAGCGAACGGGCATGGCTGCCCTGTGCGAGCGTGACGTAGTCGGCCGCTCTGCCAGCGGTGAGATGCGCGGCGATGTTTGCGGCTTCCACCGGATCAATGCCGCCAGGCACGCCGTCATCGCCGGGCAGCTTCAGGCCGAGTATAAAGTCAGTGCCGCAGGCCGCGCGGATCGCCGCGATCATTTCTGCGACGAGGCGCGTGCGCCCAACGAGATCGCCGCCGTATTCATCGTCGCGCGCGTTCGACCACGGCGACAGAAACTGGTGAAACAAATGCCCGTGGCCGGCGGAAATTTCCACGCCGCTGAAGCCACAGCGTTTCAGCCGCGCGGCGGATTGCGCAAACTCGTCGTTCATGCGGCGGATTTCTTCAATCGTCATCGCGCGCGGCACGGTGCCGGAGAGATCGTCCGGCAGTGCCGACGCGCCGACAGCTTCCGGATTGCGCCCGGCTTCGTGACGGCCGCGGCCGGGGTCTTGTATCTGGCCGAGCAGGCGGCAATCGTGCGATTCGACGGCATCGGCCCAGCGTTTGAGGCCATCGAGGCCATCGTCGTTATACGCGACGACCTTATAGGGAATATTCTGATGCCGCGCCATGGATAGCGGCTCGGTGACAATCATCGCCGCGCCGCCGAGGGCGCGATTGGCGTAATACTGAATGTGGCGATCCGTCACGCGTCCCTGCACGCCCATGCGCGTGGTCATCGACGCATGCACAACGCGATTTTTCAGCGGCTTGTCGGCGAGGGTGAACGGGGCGAACAGGGCAGGGTAGTTTTCAGCCATGGCTTAAAATTTTCGACACAGATTTCGCAGATTAACGCAGACTTTTCCATACTAAATCTGCGTTAATCTGCGAAATCTGCGTCAAAAAAAGGTTCTAAAAATGTATTTATAAACAAACGCTTACGGTTTTTCCTTGAGCCCGATCGCCGCTACCAGCTTTGCCCACTTGGCGTAGTCGGCGCGTATGAACGCAGTGAACTCCGCTGGCGTGTTCGCAACCACGTCGCCGCCGAGGGTTCCCAACCGCTCGCGTGATTCGGGCGTGGTGATGCCCTTCACCATGTCGGCGTTGAGGCGCTCGATCACCGCGCGCGGCGTGCCGGCGGGTGCCACCATGCCGAACCAGCCGCTGGTGTCGTAACCCGGCACGCCGGATTCGGCGATGGTCGGAATATCCGGCGCAATCGACGAACGCTTGCCCGACGTGACGGCTACCGCGCGCAAGCGGCCGGCCTTCACCGGCGGCAGCAGCGTGGTGAGATCGCCGGAGAGTATCTGAATCTGCCCGGCAATCACGTCCGTCATCGCGGCGGACACCCCCTTGTACGGCACGTGCGTCAGGTCGATTTTCGTCATCAGCTTCAACATTTCATTCGCCAGATGATTGGTGGAACCGTGACCGGGCGAACCGAAGTTCAGCTGCCCCGGTTTGGTTTTCGCGAGCGCGACTAAATCCTTGACGTTTTTCACCGGCAATGACGGATGCACGGTCATCAGAAACGGCATGATCACCACCAGCGTGATCGGATCGAAATCCCTTTGCGAATCGTACGGCGTTTTCGGATTCAGCGCCGGCACAATGCCAAAGGGCCCGGCGCTGCCCAGCAACAGCGTGTAGCCATCGGCGGGCGCCTTGGCGACAAACTCGGTGGCGATCACCGCGCCTGCACCCGGCCGGTTTTCGACAATCACCGTGCGGCCCAGCGACTCCGTGAGCTTGGCCGAAACAAGACGCGCGATAAAATCGCTGCCGCCGCCGGGTACAAAGCCGACGACGATGCGTATGGGTTTGGCGGGGTAAGCCTGTCCAGAGCCTGTCGAAGCGGGTTGCGCGGTTGCACCCGTGACGGCAAGCGTGCCGGTCATCAGTGCAAGCGCGCGCAGGTGGGTGAGTGGCATGGGGTCTCCGTGCGACGGATTTTACAGGGTGCCCGGGCAAAGCGCCGCGCATTCGGGAAATTGTTGCCCGGCATACGCCGCGTGTCTTCGGGCTACAATCGGGCGCATTCGGAAATCACTTCGCGGAAGCCACATGATCGCAAACGACAGCATTCAAACCATCGACCGTTTTGTCACGCACGTTTCCACCGTGCCGGCGAACCTGGGGCAGACGGTCGGTTTGCATCTGCGCGAAAAGGTTGCCGCGTCGGTTGCGGCGAGCAGCAAGCCACATGTGGTGCTATTCGTGCATGGCGGCTTTTCGCCGTCGAACGTGGCCTACGATCTCGATTACAAAAACGACTACAGCTTCATGCGCGTACTTGCGCGCGCGGGCTACGACGTGTTCGCGATGACGCACACCGCGTACGGCTCATCGCCAAAGCCGATGATGGATGATCCGTGCAACGTGGATGCGGCCTCGCAGCATCACCTGATACCGCACATCCTCAAGGAAAAAACCGCGCCACGTTATCCGTTTAAACTGGTGTCGAGCCGCACCGAACATGATGAAGTCGAAACCGTCGTGAAGTTCATCATGGATTTACGCCACGTGGAGCGGATCAGCATGATCGGCTGGTCCACCGGCACGCCGCGCGCAGGGGGATTCGCGGCGATGCATCCCGATAAAGTGGACAAGCTCGTGTTGTATGGCCCCGCGCCGTATTTCCCCAGCGACACGCCGCCGAACCCGTTTCCGGAAGCCGGCGCGCCGATGATTCTGCAAAGCTGGGACATGCTGATGGAAAAACGCTGGCAAAACGATTGCCGCAGCGAGGGTCAGATCGAACATCCCGAAATCCGCGAAGTGATGTGGAAGGAACTGATGAAGGAAGACGGCCTTGGCGCGCACTGGACGGCGGATGGACGCGGCATCATGCGCGCGCCCAACCGCATGAACTACGGCTGGCGCGCCAATATCGGCAATATCCAGGCGCCGACGCTGTGTTTGCTGGGCGAATTCGATAACTACGTGAACCGCTTCCCCACCTGGAGCGGTTTGAAAATGGACAATCGCGCGTTTATCAAGGTGGGGTGTGCATCACACTTCATGCAATACGAGCGCGTGCGCTTCGTGCTGCACAAGGCGGCGCTGGAGTGGCTGGCCAGCGGCACGGTGGAAGGGCAGCGGTTTGCGGAGTTGCAGTCGGACAAGGATGGGAAGCTAAGCCCGTTGAATGGGTAGAATGACGTAACGCCTATACCCCGTCTTTCCCCGCCTGCGCGGGAACGACAGGATTATTTTTTCCGCCAGAGGAGACATGATGAGTCATCAACGAATTGCAGTGGGCAGGGCCGCATTAATTGCGAGTTTTTGTTTTTCGATCACTGGAGCCACGGCTGCCACCTTCACCGTCGATTGCGACGCGGGCGGCACCATCATGGGCGCACTCGCGAAGGTCCAGCCGGGCGACATCGTGTTGGTGAGCGGCGTGTGCAAGGAGCAGGTGAACCTATTGCCGGAACTGGCGCGCATAACGCTGGACGGTCAAAAGAAAACCACCATTCAGCACCCCGGCGGCACGCAGGCCTCGCCGCATGCGCTCTACAATCGCGGCAAGGAAATCACCATCAAGGGCTTTACGGTGACCGGCGGCCTCGACGGCATCCATTTATCCGGCCCGGCCTCGGCGGTGATCGATGGCAACACCGTGATCAAAAACAGCGGACGCGGCATACACATCGACAAGGGCAGCATCGCGCGCATTCTTAACACCACGGTGGACGAGAGCGGCCTGATCGGGATCGATATTACCGGTGCGTCGTATGCCTACATCGGCGTGTTCATTCCGCGCGTGCCTACGTTGGCGCCCAACACCATCCGCAATACCGGCGGCCCCGGCATCAACATCGAGCGCACGTCGGGCGCGTGGATCGTGGGCAACACCATCAGCAACAACAAAGGACACGGCATCGCCGTGCATCGCAACGCGCAGGCCGACGTGATCGCCAACACCATCAACGCCAACGGCGGCGATGCGATATCGGTGAGCTTTGGCAGCGGCGTGAATTTCGACAGCGCGCCGCGCAAGGACGGGCCGAACCAGACAGCGGCGGGGCAGAGCAACGGCGGCGTCGCGGTTCGCTGCGTGGCGGGTGGTTATGTCGATGGGCCGATGGGCGAGCTGGCCGGAGCGCAGGGTACGAAGGTATTTGACAGCGGTTGTGTGGATCGGGTGACGACGGCACGGTGAATGTGATCATACAGCACTCCGGTGGCTCGATGATTTACTGAGATCGCGCAGGTTTTTTGCGGTTCTTGGATCTTTTTGCTGCGGTGACTTTGACGAGCCCGTTGGTAAGCGCGAAGTTTACTAAAGCTGCGAGATCAGTGGGTGTAAGTTCAAGCGTAAGCTCATAGTCATATGCGCGATATTCGCCGTTATTCATTCCGCTGCTCGCTTCCCGATTCTGAGAGCCGTCTATTTGCAAATGCCAAGGTGGACTACCAAGGTGTGTCGGTCTAGTAGACAAAAGCGTGATAGTGGGTAGTTTTTTACCGGCGTTAAACCACGAAGTCTTTCCCCTAGAAGTTTCGTTCTCTTCAGATTTAGCAAAGATTTGGACATACATGAGCATAGTCCTTTTTGGCTGAGTGTAAAATGGTTAACCCAAAGGGTGCGGGGCAAGCGAAGATCAGACTGCATATTCTACGAGCTTAAAACCCATAAAGCGCAATGTGCTCCTGATTCGCAATCGCCTGCGAAGCCCGCAACAAACAAATCTGATTTGTCCCATCCGAATGTAAAAAGCTCGACGCGTCGCGCAGGTATTTTTCCACCGGATGCTCATGCATGATCGACCCGCCACCCAGAATTTCGCCGGCCAGCCGAGCGCATTCAAACGCGGTTTCCGATGCGTTCACTTTCGCCAGCAGGCCCAGCGGTCGCGCTTCGGGTTGTTTGCGGTCGGCCAGCCACGCGGCTTTCCAGATTTGCAGGCGCGCGGCGTCGAGTTTCATCGCCATGGTGCCGAGCATCATCGCCACGGCTTGTTGTTCGACGATGGGTTTGCCGCCCTGCACGCGCTTTTTGGCGTAGTCGAGCGCGTATTCGTACGCCGCGCGCCCCACACCCAGCGCGGTGGCGGCGGCTTCGGCCTTGCTGCCCCACATGTAGTCGCTGCGCAGCCGGCCAAGCAGGCCCTCGCCGACCAGCATGTTGCTGGCGGGCACGCGGCAGTTTTCAAAATGGAAGGTGCCGTTGGTGGCGAGGCGCTGGCTGCTTTTTTCGTGAAAAAATCCGGCACGAAAGCCCGGCGTGTCGGACGGCACGATAAAAATACTGCCGCCTTCGCGCAGCGTCTTTTTCGTATCGGTACGCGCCACCACGAAATACAGTTTCGCCATGCTGCCGTTGGAGACATAACGCTTGGTGCCGTTCAATACATAAGAATCGCCATCGCACACGGCGGTGGTTTTGAAATCGATATCGGGTGAATCGAAATAGCCCTGATGATCCGAACCCGCGCCGGCTTCGGTGATGCCGATGGCGGCGGTGGCTTCGGGGTCGGCGACAAATTTCGGGATGAAGCGCTGCTGTTGCTCGGCGTTCATCGCTTCGCCGAAGAGATTGGCCATCTTCCAGCATTGATCCATGATCACCGCGAAGCCGAGATCGCCCACCGCGAGTTCCTCGCCCACCAGGCACATCGTGAAGATGTCGCACTCGGCGCCGCCGAATTTTTTCGGTACGCCCATGGTGCGTATGCCTTGTTTATCGGCTTCGCGTATCCAGTCCCAGGGTATGCGCTCTGCGGCGGT
>DHVE01000134.1 GCA_002412495.1 Betaproteobacteria bacterium UBA5216 | reverse complement strand
TCGGGCGTGGTGCCCAGCGGCTCGGAGCCGTCGGCGGCAAGGCGGTCGCGTAATTCCGCTTGTTTTAATATCGCGACGATTTCGCTGCTGAGCCGATTGATGAGCGCACGTGGCGTGGCGGCAGGGGCGACGGCGCCGTACCACGTCGCGGATTCATAGCCCGGCACGCCGGCTTCCTGCATGGTGAGCACCTCGGGCGCGGCCTGCGACCGGCGTGCGCCGGTAACCGCCAGCGCCCGCACCTTGCCCGATTTAATTTGCGGCAGCGCGGTGGCAATGCTCGGAAAGCTCAACGACACCTGCCCGCTGATGACATCCACCAGCGCGGGTGCCATGCCTTTATAAGGGATGTGCAGCAGGTTGATGCCGGCGAGCAGCTTGAACAACTCGCCCGACAAATGACCGCCCGCGCCGCTGCCGGCGGAAGCAAAGGTGATCTGGCCGGGCTTCGCCTTGGCGAGCGCAATCAGGTCCTTGACATTTTTCGCGGGCAGCGCGGGCGTCACGATCAAAATCAGATTCTGCGTGGCTGCGAGTGTCACCGGCGCGAAATCGCGCAGCGGATCATACGGCAACGATTTTTTCAGACTCACGTTCGCGGCGAGCGCCGCCACCGTGCCGAGCATCAAGGTGTAGCCATCGGGCGGCGCCTTGGCGGTGAGTTCGCCCGCGATTACGCCGCCCGCGCCGGCGCGGTTATCGATTACCACTTGCTGGCCGAATTTATCCGAAAGCTTGCTGCCAATTGCGCGCGCCAGGCCATCGACACTGCCACCGGGCGTGGTGGGCACCAGCAGGCGAATCGGACGGGCGGGGAAGGTTTGCGCGCTGGCGACCGGTATGGCACCCACGAAGAACCATGCGACCATTCCGCGTGCGCATCGAGCGCGAGCCCGCGTTACAGATTCTTGCGCTGCGTATGTCTTGCCGCGTTCATCCGGGCGCGGGTATTCAGGCGCTCCTGGATCGCCGGGCGATGGGATGAAAGATGCCATTAGAAAGACGCTACGGGAAGAAGGCGGCAGATTATAGCGCCGCCGCGCACCCGCAGGCGGCAATGGCCCATGCGCGCGGTTTCGTCCCGCCGCAGGTGCTGCCAGCGTGCGGTGAATGGCTACGCTGGTTGAACTTGACGCCGTGAAAACGAGTCACTGGAGCCGCGGAAACAGGCGGTGCAATTTTCTACGGATTTCATCTCACGAAGTCGTTGATGTTTGCACCGATTCCCACAATTCGATGCCGCGCAAACCGTCATGCCGCCTTGCGTTCGATAGCCTCTTGGGCGCCCGTTTGCATCACATCCGCGATCAATTCGTAGGCGGCGCACCAGGCATCGCGTACTTCCGTTGTAAATTCGTCGCTCAGACCTTGTTCAAGCGTGCGAATCAGGGCGGCGCCGACTGTCAGGTAGTGCGTGTCGATGACGCCGTACCCCGCGTGACGCTTTCCCAGCTCGCTCAACACCGGAACCAGCTCGTCGATATTGGAAAGGCCGCGCACGGCCGAGGACAGCACCGACATCAGCATCTTGCCTTGTTCGGCCATGTCTTTCTTGAACAGGTGGCGCAACGACGGATCCATCGTAAAAAGATTGGCGTAAAACAGTTCCGCCGCTTTCGCCGAGATGGGGCGAATTTTTTCAAACGATGTTTGAATCAATGCAATTTCTTTATCGGTAACCATGATGTTCTCCCGTGGTGAATGTTCTGTTCGGCCACAGGCCGCACTCGCACGGAAAGGCATCGCAAGCAACGTGCCAACTGAAGTACTTCATTAAATATCAACGACTTATAGTATTTCGCCCAGTCATGCCGGCAGTCCGGGCTGTTGGCGATTGCCAACAGGGGTAGCGATGGAAACATCGGATTTCCCGCAAGTTGCTGATTAATAATGCTTTCCAAATGTCTGGGATTGCCGACACTTTTCGTTCATGAGGACCAACTGTTTAGCGAAACGAATAACGTGTGCAGCAATTGCCCGTCCTGACCCTTTCGTCGGATTCAAATCGCATGATTCAATTCAGCATTGCTTGTGGTGCGCCTGCTCTACTGCCATGGTCACAGTGGTCGACGCTCTTTCAATACGCAATTATGCCTTGCGTACGGCTTTCATCTGGCGCACACAAGCGGCGTAAGTGGATGTGTGGCAGCGTGGGTTGCAGCGAATCAATCACCATCGTTCCCTGTCCACCCAGAATATCCAAATGCGTCGGCGGGCTGCCCCCGAACATTGCGTGCATCATGCGGATGTTAGCCGATTGCGAAATCGATTCCGCGCCCGGATGGTTTGTGTCCTCGACGCATGGTGTGCTGTAGGTCGATTCGGCGGCGCGCGCGCCGGGCATGCCACGAGCTTCTTGCACGGCGGCATTTTTTCAGTCCACATTCTCGGCGATGGCGCATGGGGCACGCCGCCAGTTGGTAGAATGCCACCCACATCAACTCAGGAGCACATCATGCCAGGCAATGGAGCAAAATTCAGAGCGTTGTTAAAAGAACCCGGAATTCTGATTACCCCCGGTGTATTCGACGGCTACAGCACGCGGCTGGTCGAGGCGGCGGGTTTCAAAATGGGCGCCATTTCAGGCGCCGGGGTTTCCGAGAGCCGTCTGGGCTGGGCCGATCGCGGAGTGATGACGTTTGAAGCCAATCTCGATAATGCACGCCGCCTCGCGGATTGCTGTGACAAGCTGATCCTGCGCGCCGATGCCGACACCGGCTACGGCAATGCGATGAACGTGCACTTTGTCGTGCGCGCGTTCGAAAAAGCCGGCATGGCGGCGTTGATGTTTGAAGACCAGGTGTGGCCCAAGCGCTGCGGCCACATGCGCGGCAAGTCGTGCATACCCGCCGACGAGATGGTGCAAAAGGTCAAGGCCGCCGTCGACGCGCGGCGGGATGACGATTTCGTGATCGTGTCGCGCACCGATGCCGCCGGTCCGCTGGGCGTGAATGAAGCGATTGACCGGCTGAACAAGTACGCCGAAGCGGGCGCGGATTGCATGTACGCCGACGCGTTGTTGTCGAAAGAAGACATCGCCAAGGTCGCGAAAAACGTGCCGCGTCCGTTGATCGTGAACATGGGCCTCGGCTTGCGCTCGCGCAACACCACGCCGCTGATGACGCCAAAAGAACTCGAAGCCGTCGGCGTGAAAGTGGTGAGTTATCCGCGCATGCTGTCGACCGCCGCGTTGAAAGGCATGATGAACGCGCTGGACGTGTACAAATCCGAAGTGATGGAGAAAAATCTCGTGGTGAATCGTCCCGATCTGTGCGCCGGCTTCGAGGAATTGAATGCCTTGATGGGCATGCAGGAGTTGGATGATATCGAGGCTAAATTTGTTGGGGGTTAATGTTTTTCTCCTTCTCCCCTCAAGGGGGAAGGCGTTTCATTGAGGGGAGCCGACCATGGGCATGACCATCGCCGAAAAAATTCTTGCCGCCAAGGGCGGCCGTAAAACCGTTGTACCCGGCGACGTGGTGACGGTGCATCTGGACACCATCATCCTGTTTGACAATAACTTCATGCCGAGCAATTGGCGTGAAATTCAGCGCGTGTGCGATCCGGAGCGCATCGTGGTGGTATTCGATCACCGCGTGCCGGCGCCCAATCAGCTCGCGGCGGGCGGGCATCACACCGGGCGTGAATTCGTCAAGCGCTTCGGCATCACGCGTTTTCATGATGTCGGGCGCGAGCAGGGCATCAGTCATCAACTGGTGGCCGATTACGGCTACGCGGTGCCGGGTTCGACGCTGGTGTGCAGCGACTCGCACACGTGCAGCGGCGGCGTATTCAACTGCCTTGCGCGCGGCGTCGGCGGGCCGGATATTATTTACGCGGCGGTGAAAGGCGAGACCTGGTTTCGCTGCGGCGAAACCATTCGTTATGAACTGGAAGGCACGCTGTCCAAAGCGGTGACGGCCAAGGATGCCTTCCTGCAAATCGCCGGTGTGCATGGCGATCATGCCACGCAAAACGTCGAGTATGGCGGCAGTGGCGTGGCGGGATTGAGCATTAACGCGCGCAAAACGATAACCACCATGTCGGCCGAATTGTCGGCGGAGTTCGCAACATTTGAATGCGACGACGCGCTCACGCAGTGGGTGCAGGCGCGCACGCTGCGTTCGTTCGAGGCGGTGAAGCCCGATGCAGACGCCAAATACAAGGCCGTGCGCAAAGTGAATTTGTCGGAACTCACGCCGCTGGTGGCGCTGCCCGATAGCGTGGTCAACAACTCGCAACCGGTGGGCGCGTTAAAAGGCACGCGCATCGATCAGGCCTACATTGGCTCGTGTGCCAACGGCACGCAGGATGATCTGGAACTCGCGGCGGCGGTGCTGCGCGGCAGGCGCGTCGCGCCCGGCGTACGTTTGATTGTGGTGCCCGCGTCACAGACGGTGTACCGCGATGCGTTAAAGAGCGGGGCGATCGCCACGCTGGTCGAGGCGGGTGCCACCATCGCGCCGCCCACGTGCGGCGCCTGCGGCGGCGGTCACATGGGTGTGTTGTCGGCGGAAGAGACCTGTATCACGTCGAGCACGCGCAATTTCAAGGGCCGCATGGGCGAACCCAGTTCGCGCGTGTTCATGGCGTCGCCCGCGACGGTGGCGGCCTCGGCGATCGCGGGCACGATCAGCGACCCGCGCGAGTTTTTGAATTAAGGACTCCATATGAAATTCAAAGCCAGAGTCTGGAAGGTCGGCGACAACATCAACACCGATCTGATTTTGCCGAACCGCGCGTTTTATCTCACGCCGGAAGAGCAGGTGACTTATGTGTTCAGCGCCAACCGTCCCGGCTGGGCGGCAGAGGTGAAAAAGGGTGACATCCTGATCGGCGGCAAAAATTTTGGCATGGGTTCCAGCCGGCCGGCGGCGCGTTCGCTGCGCAATCTCGGGCTCGCTTGTCTGGTGGCGCCGTACATCAACGGTCTGTTTTTTCGCAACGCGGTGAATTTTGCGTTTCCGGCGATTGAGTGCCCCGGCGTCGATGAAGCCTTCGACGAAGGCGATATCGCCGAGGTGGATGTGATCGCCGCGCGCGTGCGTAATGTCACCCAGGGCACGGAACTCATCGCCAAGCCATTGCCGGAACAGTTGCTGTCCATCATCAGCGCGGGCGGCATCTATCCGTTGCTGGAGAAGGAAGGATCGATTTCGGCGAAGGGTCTTAGCCGTTAGCGCCGGTCGCACCGCGATCAACATGCAAAGCACGCGTTGGCTGGCGGGCTGCATCACGGTTGCCGCGTTGCACGCGGGTGTGGCGCATGCCGACGAGGCCGTCTGGCGCAATCACATGGCCACGGCCGCCGAAGCCGCCAAGCGGGGCGATCACGCGGCGGCGGCGCAGATGTTTGCCGCGGCCGCCAGGGAAGCCGAGACCTTCGAGGCCAACGACGTGCGCCGATCCGCCACTTTGTATGGTCTGGCGCAGGCGTATCGCGCGCAGCACGAATACGCGCTCGCCGAAAAAAACTATTTGCAGGCACTCGCTATTCTGGAATCTGCGAACGGCGTGATGCACGAGCGTAACGCGAGCGTGTTGAACGGATTGGGCGATTTGTATCGCGTGCAGGGCCGTTATGCCGAATCGGAGGACTACTACAAGCGCGAACTCGCCATACTTGAAAAGACACGCGGCCCGGATCACCCGGCGGTGGCGCTGGCGCTGTCGAATAACCTCGCCGCGTTGTACCGTGTGCAGATGCGCCGCGATGACGTGGAGCCACTGTATCTGCGCGCGCTCGCTATTCTTGAGAAGGCGCTGCCGGCCGATGATCCGCAGGTCGGGCTGGCGCTGATTGATCTCGCGGAGTGGTACCAGGCGCAGCAACGCAATGCCGAGGCCGAGCCTTACTACCGGCGCGGCATCCCGATACTCGAGAAAATGTTTCCGCCCGCGCATCCGCGCGTGTTGCTGTTGCTCAATGACTGGGGCGTGGTGCGCCAGTTACAGGGCCGTTACGCCGAGGCCGAAAACGTGTTCAAGATGATGCTGTCCATCATCGAAAAAGCGCAGGGGCCGGCTCATCCCAACGCGAGCGTGGCGCTGAATAATCTGGTGGGCGTGTACGAGGTGCAGGGACGGCACGCCGAAGCCGAAGCCGCGCGCAAGCGCATGCTGGAAATCGCTAATACGCCATTCCGCTCGCAGCCGTACGTGCCTTACCAGGGCACCGCGCCGGTGGCGCCGACACCACCGCCGCCTCCGCCGGTGCAGACGCCGCAGCGTAAACGGTAGATTCGCTGAACGCGCCGTATTGGTAAAACAGCCGTCCGAGCAGCGGATGATCAAGGCTGATTTCGACGGTGAAGTTTTCCCGGTCGATGTTTTTGTGCGCGAGCGTGAAGCGGCCCACGGTGAGCCAGCGCGGCAACGGCAGGCGCCAGCCACCGCCACGAGCGTTTTCCTTGCCGATGCGTAAAAAATAACCGTCGTCGCGGAAATACAGCGTGTCGCCGTTTTCGCCTTCGGCGCCGAGTTTGATTTTCATGCCCAGGCCAAAGGGAAACTGTTCGACGAGTTCGACGCGTCCGCCTTGGTTCGCGATACGCATGATGGAGCGGAATTCAAAGCGTCCGCCGTTGTCCGGCGCAAAGTGATACAGCCGCTCTTTCACCCAGCCCGCGTTCGCGGCAGGCGAGAGATTGAATTCAAACGGCACGTCGCGCGTGCGCGCCGAAGGCAGGATACGCACGAACGCAATCAGCTTGGCGATCAGCCAGCCGGCCGGCGAGCGGTGGATGTGCCGCATCGTGCCGGTGAAGGCTTGGCGCGTCAGGCCGGGGGCGAGGGTAAAGCGCGCGCGTATATCCGGGTGCAGGCGCAGCCAGTCGTCGCCCAAGGCGGCGCGCAGCGCGCCAGCGAGCCCATTCAGTGGGGTGTCCATAAGTTTTTGTTTTTATTAGTTAATTATTTTTTTGCCGTATTACGCCAGGTCAGTAAGCGCTGACCGCAGCGTGCGGTAACGGAACTCATGGTGCAGCGTGCGCAGTTTTCCGGGCAGCACACAGGGGCCTTCCACCAGCATGATCGCCATTTCCCCAAGCAGCCCGCGCAGTGCGCGTTCAGGAATTCTAAGCCATACCGGACGATGCGTTACTGCGCCCGCTTCACGCATGAACGCTTCGTACGACACCGACTCCGGTGCCACCGCGTTGACCGGGCCTTCAATGCGCGCATCGCGGATCGCGTGCGCCATCACGCCGAGTGCGTCTTCAATATGGATCCACGACACAAACTGGCGGCCGCTGCCGATGACCGATCCCGCGCCGAGTTTCAGGCCCAGTAACAGTGGCGGAAACGATCCGCCGGTGCGGCCCATCACCAAGCCAAAGCGCAACGCCACGTAGCGGATGCCGAGTGCCGTACAGGACTCGGCTCGTGTTTCCCAGCGGTGGCACAGTTCGCTGGCAAAATCGGTGATGCGCGCGGTGTCCGATTCGTTGATGTTGGTAGCGGTCTGTCCGTAAAAGCCGGTGGCCGAGGCTTGTATCCACACCTGCGGCCGCTGTAATGCGCGTTCCGCGTAGCGCAGGAGATCCTCGGTGGGGCCCAGACGGCTGGCGAGCAACACGGCCTTGCGCGCGCGGGTCCACGGCAGGCCCACCACCGGCGCGCCGGCGAGGTTGACCACCACGTCAAAATATTCAGCGGGTGAGAGGGTTGCGGTCGTGGGCACGCAGCGCACCGTGCCGCCAAAACGCAACGCCGCGCGCAACGGATTGCGCGCCACCAGCGTTACTTCGTGGCCGGCGGCACTAAGGCGCTGCGTCAGCGCCGCGCCGATAAAGCCGGTGCCGCCGGCAATCAGAAATTTCAGGTGCGCCGCGCCCACATCCAGCGGCGCACCGGGGCGTATCCGCGCGAGCGCCTGTGCCGCCAGCGCATCGCGCACGCCAGACACGGTGACGCCCGCCGCGGCGAGCGTGAGAAACCAGGATTGCCAGCCGTAATCGGCCTGTGCCAGGCCGTTCGGCAGCGCCCACCACGCAGGCGTTTGCAACGCGAGCACGGTGAACGCGGCGCCGCCGCCGATGGCCAGCAACGTGTGCAGCACGCGCTCGCTTTGCGGCAGCACGCGTGTGTGGTCCTCGATCAGGAAATCGATAAGCGTCAGCACGACTTCCGTTGCGATTACAGCCCACAGCAACACCATCCACCAGCCGCCGAAAACAAACCACGCGAGACCGAAAAATATCGCGCCATACAGCACGGAACGCACCGCATGTATCTTCAATTCGATGCGTGCCGAGGGTTGCGCCGGCAGCGCGACGGTAAGCTCGTGGTGATAAATCGTGTCGAATGCCCCCATCAGCGCTTGCATGATGAGCAGGGTTAGCAGGGTGGGCAGCAGATCCATGATGCACTCCGTCAGGTTGTCCCGTTAATTACGCAACGCGGCACGCGCCATCGGCGCAGCGCCGCATGCCGAGGCGAGCCGAAATCGGCATGCGGTGTGTTGCGAACCACGCGTACGCGCGGTCGAACCCGCGCGACAGCAGCGGCCAGCCGGTGAACGCCACCATCCAGCCGCGGCCAACGGTGCGATACACATGGCGCGTGGCAGCCATGCCCGTAAGCCATGCGCCATCGGTCGCGCGCACGTGCAGCGCCGCGTTCATGTCCGCGAGGCTAACGGGCCATGCGTGCTCGTCAAAAGCGGGCGTGGCGATATCAATCAGTTCGAGCTTTTCTGCGCGATCCCAGTGCCGCAGCAGGCGAATTTCGCGGGTGCAAATTGAGCAGGCGCCGTCGTAGAACACCTGGGTTTTGGGTTGCGCATGCATGATTTCTCTTTCGTGATTTCGGTAAAGACAGAAATAGTTGGGCAAAAAAACTCAACTCTTGGTGTTCGTGGGTTCTTCAATGGCGCCACCACCGAGCAGTCGCTGTATCCGGCTGCCGAGTTTCATGATTTTCATCAGTGTCGCCGGATCAAGCCGCTGCATTTCATCGACCCACGCGCTGCTGGTATCGAGAAAGTCATGCACCTGCTGAATGCGCGCGCGCGTGGTGGAGGATTCCTTGGAAAATGCCGGATCCACCAGCGTGTTGCGCATCATGGTGAGCGTGGGGTCGATCTCGCGGCGGCGGCGGCCCTGTGCGATGACGCGAAAAATTTCCCAGATGTCGTGCAGCGCTTCGAAGTGATCGCGCCGGTCGCCCATCACGTGCACCACGCGCACCAGGCCCCAATCCATCAGTTCCTTTAATGAGGTGCTGACATTGGAGCGCGCGATGGACAGCGTTTCACAGATTTCCTCGGCGTGTATGGGTTGCTCGGCCAGATACAGCAGTGCATGGATTTGGCCGACGGTCCGGTTCACGCCCCAGCGTGAACCCATCTCGCCCCAGTGCAGGACAAACTTTTCGGCGATGGGTGTCAGTTGCATGATGTTCCTCTTGTGTCTGTTTTTACTATTATTTCTGAAATTACAGAAATAATAGGTATTTCAGATTGTGATGTCAAGGAATCCGGGAATATGAACATAAGTATATGTTTTTAATGAATTTTAATTTGTGGTTATTTCGGGCGGCCGTGCAGCAATTGGCGGCCGGGAGAGCGTCCCGAGCGCTACGGACACGTTGCGAATTCGATTACGATGGCACGCCATGTCCCTCTCAAAACAGTTCGTCCCCACATTTGCGACGGCTGGCGCGCTGGAGTTGGCATTGTCCGCGGCACCTGCCAGGGTCGCCGTGGCGGTTGATCCAGTTCGCGGTTCGCCGCAGCGATTTCGCGACGTGTTAAAACGTGATGTGGCAAAAATGGCGCAAGGTGGTCAACGTCGCCCTTATCAAAGCAAAGTGGAGGAATAAATCGCGCCGGCTTACCCGCTGGGCGCGATGTTGAATAAAGCGAAACATGTCCGAGCCAATCAAGGAATTCAGAGTACTGACATCCGGCGCGTTTACCGCTGCGCTGGTTGCATTGACGCCGAGCCTCGAATCCGTGCTGGGAAAAAGAGTCATCGCCGCCTCCACGTCCATCGGGATTGGCGAAAGCTACATTCCGACCCGACTAAAACGCGGTGAGATTGCCGACCTCGTTATTGTTGCAGACGACGTTCTGCGGGATTGCGTGAGCGATGGCCTGGTTCTGGCGGCGGCCTACACGCCGTTGGTGATCTCGCTGATTGGCATGGCGGTCAGGCAATCCGCGCCGAAGCCCGATATCAGTACGGTGGAGGCCTTCCGGCAAACCTTGCTGAACGCGCGCTCAATAGCATATTCGGCGAGTGTGAGCGGCCGATACCTGACCACGGAACTTTATCAACGACTGCACTTCGCGGACGCCGTGTCCGGCAAAGGGCGGCTCGTTGGAAACGAGCGGATCGGCGCGGTCATCGCGCGTGGCGAAGCCGAGATTGGCTTCGAGCAAATCAGCGAACTCATGCCGGTGCCGGGCATTGCGCATATCACGCCGCTGCCCGACGCATTGCAAAAACACTCCACATTTTCGGTGGGTGTGGCCGCGCGGTGTCCCGATATTTCCGTTGCGCACCGGGCTATTGCGTTTCTGACTTCTCCCGCCGCGGAAAATGCAATCCGGGAGAGTGGGTTACTGCCGGTGCGCGCGGCCGCATAGGTTATGGGCAGCCGGCCGGCTTACGAACTGGCTTTCGCCAATAGCGGCAGCTTCTGCCATTCGCGTGTTGCCGTGATAACGGCATCCACTTCGTCGGCGGTGTTGTACAAATGGAACGAAAAGCGCAGCCGCCCCATGCGCTCGGACACGCGTATCCCGCGCGCCGCATAAAACGCGGACAGTTCACTCATCAACTGGAGATCCTCGGGCGTGGGGATCCACGTGCCCACAATAACCAAATGCGATTGATGATCCGCCACGGAGCCACTGATCAGCGGCAAGCCGGTGGCGCGCAGCCCGGCATCCAGCTTGCGCGATAAATTCATGACATGTTTTTCAATCGCGGGCACGGTGGCGGCGCCTATGATGTCCAGCGACGCGTCCACCGCGCTCGCCGCCGCGTAGTTGTAACTGCCCAGATCAAAACGCCGCGCGCCCGGCATGAGCTGATATTGTTCGCCTCCTTGCACGCCTTCGTGCGCGTCGCCCAAATCAACGCTATAACGGCCAAGATAGGCGGGCCGCATCGACTCCGCAAGTTCGCGGCGTATAAACAAAAAACCCAAGCCATACGGGCCGCACAAATATTTTGACGCGCCAACCGCCAGCGCATCGACGTGCGAGGCATGTACCGGCAAATCAAGCGCGCCCACGGATTGAGCACCGTCCACCAGCAACATAACGCCCTGCCGCCGGCAAAATTCGCCCAGCCGCGCCAATGCCGTGCGCGCGCCCGTGGCAAACGTGACCGACGACGCTACCACCACGCGGGTGTGTTTATCGATGCGTTTTTCGATGGTCTCAACGGGCATCGCGTAGTCTGCCGTCGCGCTCACGAAGCGCACTTCAATGCCATGCCGGTCACGCATGTTGTATAGCGCGTACACGCCGTTCGGATGCTCGATGTCGCTGCATACAATCGCGTTATCCCCCGGCTTCCAGTCCAGCGAGGCGATCATCATGTTGAGACCTTCGGTGACGTTTCGCGTCAGGGTTACCTCGTTTGCCGTGGCGCCAATCAGTCGCGCAAATTTTTCGCGCACGCGTTCGACCGCGTTGAAAACATCGCTGGTTTCCTTGGGCGCACCCAGCACGGCGGCGTCGTAGAACGCCATCGCGGCCGTGCGTGACGCCGAAGGCATCAGTCCGCGAGCGGAAGTTTCCAGGTAAATGCAATGGGATACGCCCGGAAAATGCCTTCTGACATCGGCCGGGTTCAAAGGCGGTATATGTGTCACGTTGATCTTGCTTCAGTGAAATGGGCGGGATGACGCTCTATGGTAGACTAAAATTATTGCATCACGTGCAGGTGTTGGTTTTCTCGTTCGGTACATTCGCGCTATTCGTACTATTCGTCTATTTGTCCCACGGAAGGAACAAACCGGTGAAACACGGAAAATGCATTGCGATCAGCCTCGCTATTTTGTCGGGCGTTCTGGGTTTTCAAGCCAGTGTGGCCGCCGCCTATCCGGAAAAACCCATTCGCATGATCGTGCCCTGGGCGCCCGGTGGTGGTTCGGACGTCAGCGGCCGGATTATTGGCGCAAAGCTCGCCGAATTGTTGGGTCAACAAGTGGTTGTCGATAACCGTGCCGGCGCGGCCGGCAATATCGGGACGGCCACCGCGTCAAAAGCCGACCCCGATGGCTATACCATTTTGCTGGCCGACACCGGATTTTCAACCGGGCTGAGCTTGTACGGCAAGGTGGGGTACCACCCGACCAAGGATTTCGCGCCGGTCTCGCAGGTGGCGCTTACGCCGATCGTGGCGGCCGTGCATCCGTCGGTGCCGGTTGCGAACATGAAGGAAATGATCGCGCTCGCGAAGCGCAAGCCGGGGCAACTGACGGGCGGTTCGGGCGGCACCGGCGGCAGCGTTCATCTCGCACTGGAACTCTTTCAACTGGTTTCCGACACCAAAATCACGCACGTGTCGTACAAAGGCAGTGGTCCGGCCTCGGTTGATTTGGCGAGTGGCCAGATCGACCTGATGTTTTCCACCGCGCCGCCGATGATACCGTTGGTTCAGGCCAAACGCGTGCGGGCAATTGCCGTGGCCAGTGCGGTGCGTTCGGCCCTGTTTCCGGAACTGCCGACCATGAAGGAATCGGGCGTCCCCGAATTTGTCGTGTCCAACTGGTATGGCGTGCTGGCGCCCATTGCAACGCCCAGACCCATCATTGATCGCTTGCATCGTGAAACCGTGAAAGCAGCATCCCTGCCCGATGTGCGCCAGCGATTTGCCGGCGCGGGGCTCGAACCCATGTCGAGCGAAACGCCCCAGGTATTCGGCAAATTCGTCGGCGATGACATCGCCCGCTGGGAACGCGTGATCAAACATGCCAACATCAGGCTGCAATAGTTCCGATGGCGCCGATGGTGCCGATGGTGCCTAAGTCCCGGCGATACCGCATGCACAGCAGGGCGCGATGATTACCCGCATACCGGCCTACCTGTATCGGGGCGGGACATCCAAGGGGCCGCTGATTCTCGCCAACAACCTGCCGGCGGATCGTGCGGTGCTAAACAAAGTCATGCTGGTGGCGATGGGGTCACCCCATGCACGGCAAATCGACGGCATCGGCGGCGCGGAAACGCTCACCAGCAAGATCGCAGTCGTTTCGGCATCATCACGGCCGGGTGTCGATGTTGATTACCTGTTCATTCAGGTGAATCCGGAGTCGGATGTCGTTGACTATTCATCGAACTGCGGCAACATGCTCAGCGCGGTAGGCCCGTTTTCCATCGAGATGGGGCTGGTGAAGGCGAATGCACCGCAAACGCGAGTCACCATTCATAACGTCAATACCAACTCGGCCATCGAGGTGATTCTGCATACGCCCGACGGCGAGGCTTGCTACGAAGGCGACGCGGCGATCGATGGCGTTCCGGGAACGGGCGCGCCCGTCCGGCAAAATTTTGCCGCGACCGTCGGCGGCAGCACGGGCAAGTTGTTTCCGACCGGCCGAGAGTCCGAGATGATTGATGGCATCGACGTCACCTGTATCGACGCCGCGGTGCCCATGGTCATTGTTCCGGCGTCCGCCGTTGGCAAAACCGGATATGAGAGCAAGCTGCAATTGGACGTGGACGCCGCGCTGATTGCCCGGCTGGGGAAAATCCGCGTTGAAGCGGGACGCCGCATGGGGCTCGGCGACTGTAGCGGGCTGGTGGTACCGAAGCCCGTGCTTATCGCGCCCGCCAGGGATGGCGGCGTCATCGCGTCGCGGGACTTTGTGCCGTTCAACTGCCACGCCACCTATTCGGTAACCGGATCGATCGCGCTGTCGCTGGCGTGTGTTGTGCCCGGCACGGTGGCGCACACCGTTGCGCGGTCTCCGTCGTGCGCCGATTCAGTGATTAACATTGAGCACCCCAGCGGCGTTATCGACGTAAGGGTTCGCGCACGCCGCACGGCGAACGGATGGATGGTTGACGAGGCCAGTCTCTTGCGCACTTGCCGAAAATTATTCGAAGGGCAGATATGCATCCCGTCGCGAATTTGGGACGGCACGCACAAAGCCGGCAGCGTTGCAGAGCTTGCTCTCGGCGCTATTGGCGCTCCCGCAGTTTAGCGGCATAGTTTGCGCGGATATGAACCGGGCCAGGCAGATACCGCGGGTGCCATCCGTCGCGTAGGTCGGTATCCCGCGCCGTGCGTGCCCCAGGCATGCCTATTGCGCACGGATGCCCGCATCCTTGATCATCTTGCCCATGCTGGCCATCTCCGTGCGTATGGCCGCGGCAAGTTCCTCGGGCGTGCCGCCGATCGTTTCGGTTCCGGAATTGAAAAACTTTTCGCGTATGTCAGCCCGCTGTAAAACCTGAACCACTTCGCGATGGAGGCGATTGATGATGGGCCTGGGCGTACCTGCGGGCGCAAACAGGCCTGACTGGGCGACTGCCATGTAGCCCGGCAGGTCCGCCGATAGCGGCGGCAAACCGGGCGCCAGCCGCGAGGGTTGCGCGCTGGTTACCGCCAGCGCCTTTAGCCGGCCGGCGGTGCGGTGAGGTGCGACCGTGGATGCCGTGCCGAACATCAGTTGCACTTCACCCGCCAGCAGCGCCGTCAATGCGGGCGACGTGCCCTTGTAGGGAATGCCCACCAAGCGTATACCGGCCATCGTTTTGAGGAGTTCGGCGCTCAAATGATTGGAAGAACCGCTGGGGCCCGATGAATAGTTGAGTTCACCGGGGCGCGCCCTGGCCAGCGCGATCAGTTCGCGGGCGGTTTTTACCGGCAGCGATGCATGTACCACGAGTACATTGGGCGCTTGATTGGTCATGGTCACCGGCAGAAAATCGCGCAGCGGATCATAGGGTACCTTGTCGTGCAGATAGGGCAGCAGCCACAACGTGCTGCCATAAAGCAACAGCGTGTGACCGTCGGGCGCCGCCCGCGCGACCTCGGTTGCCGCGATGATCACGCTGCCGCCGCGATTTTCCACAACCACGGCTTGTCCCAGGCTGGCGGGCAGCGTTTGGGCAAGTATGCGCGCGGAAAAATCGCTGCCGCCGCCAGGCGCGGTGGTGAAAATACGGATTGGCCGCTGCGGAAAATCCTGGCCGTGCGCGGCTTGCAGGCCCGCAGCCATCGCGAGCGATACTGGCAGTGTCTTGAGCCATAGCGGATTCATGTCACGTCTCCCTGACGCCGTTGTGCGCCATGCGAATCATCGAGAGTGCGGGAACTCTTGTAATGGTTCAGCCAATTTGAAAACCCTTGCCGCAAAGGCGCAAAGGTACAAAGACGCAAAGGAGATGCAGAGAACTGCTTTTCTTCGCGGAGGTTCTTTGCGTCTTTGCGCCTTTGCGGTGGAGTTGTTTCGGCATACAGGACTGAGTAGTTACGACCTGTATATTCAATTCGCGGAACTGCGCACCACGAATTCGTAAAACGCGTCTATTTGTGACTGGGGCAGTTCACCCTTGGGCAAGCGCGTGATGCGAATTTTTAAAAAGTGCCCGCGTGTCCCCCATAGCCACGCGAGGGTGTCGCGCGCGCCGCCCGGGCCGGTGATCACCAGCGCATCGAACAGCACCGGCAGGTCCGCCGATTCGGTTTTAACCAGCACCCGGCTTTGTGACTGGTGTTCGGTGAGTTCGTTGCGCTGCTTGGCGAATTCGATGATTTCCCGCAGTGTTTGTTCCCGCATGCGCGCCATCATCGGTGAATCCACGCCCGGGGGTATGTTGGTTTGCCCCGCCGTATAGATGTAAACGGTCGCCGCCGCGCCCTGGCCATTGCTGTAGTGGTACCCCGCGCCCAACCCCGCTTGTTTGGCCTCGAAATCCTGATACGACATCCGTTTGAACCCGGCGATCTCTTCGGGCAGCGTAATGCCGGTGGGTTCATGCGTCAGCGGCTGCGCGTGCAGTGGCGCGTGCACTAACAGTTGTAGTTGCGCGGCTGCCAGCCACAGAGCCGCGATCACCATGCGCCAACGCGGGTTGCGTACAAATATCATCGGAGTGTCCTTAACAAATAATCGGCGCAAAGCAGTGTATGGCGGTCCGCGCCGATGGCGCCCACGGTCTGCAAGCCCACGGGCAATCCGTTCGGGCCGTGCGCAAACGGCAGATGCACGCATGGCGTGTGCAAAATGGTCCACAGGCGGTTGAACAGCGGATCGCCGGTGGCGTCCAGACCGCGCGGCGCTTCGCCCACGGTGCTGGGGGCGAGCAGCACATCGACGCGCGAAAAAATCTCGGCGGTCATGCGGCGCGCGTTGCGTGTCAGCGTGACGGCTGCTTCGTAGTGTTCACGTGGCAACACTAGGCCGGCGGCAATCAAGTCCTGCAATTTTTGCGACAGCCGCGCGCGGTGCGCATGCCATTCATGGGCGAGCGAGCGCGCCATTTCGTACGTCATGATGTCCATCTGCGCCTGCACCATGCCGGCGAAATTTGGCGGTAAATCGACATCGATCAGCTTGATGCCCGCAGCGCCCAGTTTGCGCATGGCCGCATCCATCGCCGCGTGTGTTTCGGCTTGCGCGCGTGTCCACTCAAAGGTGCGGCAAATGCCCACGCGCGGCGCACCGGGCAACGGTTGATTGATCATGAGATCGTGACGACCGCTGGCGGCCGCCGCGAACAGAGCGGCATCGGGCACGCTGCGCGCCAGCGTGCCGACGGTGTCCATCGAATCACTGAGCGGCTTGACGCCGGCACGGTTGATCAGGCCGAAGCTCGGTTTATAACCCACGACGCCGCAGAAGGCCGCGGGGCGTATCACCGAGCCGGCGGTTTGCGTGCCAAAGGCCAGCGGGGCCATCTGATCGGCCACGGCGGCCGCCGATCCGCTGGAGGAACCGCCGGGCGTGTGCGCGAGGTTCCGTGGATTGGCGGTTTTGCCCGGCGTGAAATAAGCGAGTTCGGTGCTGACGGTTTTGCCCAGCACCACAGCGCCCGCCGCGCGTGCCAAGGCCACGCAGGGCGCGTCCCATGCGGGGCGATGCTGTGCGTAGATCGCCGTGCCGTACGTCGCGGGCATGTCGCAGGTGTCGATCAAATCCTTCACTGCTATGGGGATGCCGTACAACAGGCCGCGCGATGATGACGATAGCGGCGCTTGATCGAGTTCACGCGCGCGCGTGATCGCGGCGTCCGCATTGAGATACGCCCACGCGCCGACGGCGGGTTCGCGCGCGGCGATGTGATCAAGGCAGTCGCGCACCAACTGCTCGCTGGTGATTTTGCCGCTGGCGATTTGCCGCGCGGCATCCGTGGCGTCCAGATGGTTCAGCGTGCTCATGGTATGTGACTGTTTTTAAATCCAATTTTCTGCGGCCAGCGTCGGATGCTCGTGTATTCTACGCCGCGCCCACCTGCGCCACGCGGCTCACGAATCACACATGGTGCACGCGTGGCACGCGCGTTGTCACCGGCGGCAACTGGCAGTATGATCAAATCGAATTCGCGCGGCACCCAGCGCGGCACCCACTATGCCACGTGGCAGTTCCACATCACAGTTCCACGGGGTTCGCGGCATCCACTGTTTTTCATTGGCCGTATCACCCGCTTTACACCAGCGTTACCGGGGCGCCCCAGTTACCATAGATTACCGAAGTCACCAGAGAAAAGGGAGAAGCATGAGCACGCAAGCTGGATCAACCGCCCTCGCGGGCGTCAAAATTTTGGACCTCACGCAATACGAAGCGGGCACCTCCTGCACGCAGGCGCTGGCCTGGCTGGGCGCCGATGTGGTGAAGGTCGAGCAGCAAACCGGCGAGAACGGTCGTTTCGCGTCCACCAACAGCGGCGACGTCGATTCGTTTTACTTCATCATGATGAATTCGAACAAGCGCGGCATGGTGTGCGATCTGAAATCCGAGCGCGGCAGAGCCACCATCCTCAAGATGGCGGAAAAGGCCGACGTGCTGATCGAGAACATGTCGCCGGGCCGCATCGAAAAACTGGGCTTCGGCTGGGACGTGGTGAGCAAGCTCAACCCGCGGCTCATCATGGCGCAAATCAAGGGCTTCAATCCCGATGGCCCGTACGCCAACTACCTGAGCTTCGACATGATTGCGCAGGCCGTGGGCGGCGCGTTTGCCATTACGGGTGAAGCCGGCGGCAAGCCCTTGCGCCCCGGCCCGCACGTGGGCGACACGGGCGCGGGCATACACGCGCTGGTGGGCATACTCGCGGCACTCTATCAGCGCCAGTTCACCAACAAGGGCCAGCGCGTCGAAGTGTCGATGCAGGACGCGGTGATCAACTTCAACCGCATCTGCTTTGCCGGCCAACTGATGTTCGGCAAGCCCGTGTCGCGCACTGGCAATCAAAGCTCCATCGGCGCGGCCTCGCCCTCCGAGATTTATCACTGCAAACCGTTCGGCGAAAACGACTACGTGATGGTCTACACCTCGCGTGCGGGCAACTGGCACTGGCTGCGCCTGCTGGATGTGATTGGCCGCGGTGACCTCAAGGAAGACCCACGCTTTTCCTCCCCCGCCGCGCGCGTGCAAAACTCGGCCGCCGTCGACGCACTGATCGCCGAGTGGTGCAAAGGCCAGACCAAGATCGAGGCGATGGAAAAACTGCAAAACGCCGGCGTGCCCGCCGGCGCGGTGCTCGACACGGCGGAACTCTCCAACGATCCGCATTTGCGCAAGCGCGGCATGTTCGCCACCGTCAATCACCCCAAACGCGGCGAAGTCGTGGTGCCAGGCTGGCCGGTGCACATGTCCGAAAGCAAGGTGCCGGTGAAATGCGGCCCGCTGCTGGGCGAACACACCGAGCAAGTGCTCGGCGAGTGGTTGGGCATGAGCAAGGATGAAATCGCCGCTTATGTAAAAGAAACGCCGGTGATTTTGAAGAAAAAGTAAGCAAGGCGCGCCGTACTTCACATAACCCTCCCGTCATTCCGGCGAAAGCCGGAATCCAGTTTGTTCGCCGATGCACAGCATCTGTATAAAGCGCCTGTGGCGCGGGTTACGCACTGGATTCCGGCTTTCGCCGGAATGACGGTGGTGGTTGGTAAAGATTTTCTACACAGTAAATCACAATAACTATTTGTTTTTAAAGGTAAATTTAAAATGGCCACCATCACCGGCAACGACCTCGTAGGCGAATCGCTCAAGCGCATCGGCGTCAAAAACTTTTTCTTCATCATGGGCGGACCGATCAACGACACGTTGACCGCGACGATGAAGCGCGGCATTCGCGGCATCGATGTGCGCCACGAGCAGGCGGCCGCGATGAGCGCGCAGGCGTATGCGCGTGCACTGAATTTTCCCGGCGTGTGTTTTGGCGCATCGGGGCCCGGTACGATCAACCTCACCACGGGCCTCGCGAATGCGTTAATCGACGGCGTGCCGGTGGTGGCGTTCGGCGGCTCCAGCCCGATCAACGAATACGGCAACGGTTCGTTTCAGGAAATCGACCAAGTCGCGATCATGAAGCCCGTTACCAAATGGGCGAACCGCATTTATGAAACGCGGCGCATACCCGAGTTGATCGACCTTGCATTCCGTCAATCGATCAGCGGCAAACCCGGCCCGGTGTATCTCGATCTGCCGTCGGACGTGATCAACAACACCATCGATGATGCAACGGTCGTGTGGCCCGATTTCAACAAGACACTCGTGCGCGCCCGCCCGCAGGGCGATCCGGCCTTGATCGAAGAGGCGATCAAGTTGCTGGAAAAAGCGCAGAAGCCGGTGATCCTGTCGGGCAGCGGTGTATTGTGGTCGGGCGCGGAAGCCGAGTTGCGCCAATTCGTCATCGACAAAGGCATCCCCATCTACACCACGCCGCAAGGCCGTGGCGTGCTCGAAGAAGATCACCCGCAGGCGTTTTTGAATGCTCGTTCGTCGGCGATGAAAGAAACCGATTGCATACTGGTCGTCGGCACGCGTTTGAACTACGTGTTCGGCCACGTCAAGCCGCCGCGCGTGTCGGGCAACGCCAAAATCATCCGTATCGATATCGACGCCAACGAAATCAGCGGCAGCCAGCGCATGGATGTGGCCATCACCGGCGATGCGAAGATGGTAATGCGCCAATTGCTTGATGCATCGGCAACGCGCATCAAATCCAGTTTGTATGCGGGCTGGCGTGGAAGGTTGTCCGAGATTGAAAACCTCAAAGCGCCCGAATCCGAAAAAGCCATGTCCACCAGCAACCTCCCGATTCATCCGTTGCGGCTGTGCAAGGAAGTGCGCGACTTTATCGACCGCGACGGCGTGCTGGTGGTCGACGGCCAGGAGATTCTGAATTTCGGCCGGCAATCGATCCCGACTTTTTTCCCCAGGCACCGCATCAACTCCGGCACCTTCGGCACCATGGGCGTGGGCATGCCGTTCGCCGTAGGCGCCAAAGTGGCTCGTCCTGAAAAGCAGGTGGTGTTGATCCATGGCGACGGTTCGTTTGGTCTGAACTGCATGGAACTTGATACCGCGGCACGTCACAACATCCCGATGCTCGTCGTGATCAGCCTCAACGGCGGCTGGACGGCTGATCCGAAAGGCGACAAACCGGGGCGTAATCTGGGCTACACGCGCTTTGATCTGTTTGCGCAATCGCTGGGGTGCCACGGCGAGCAGGTGGACAAGCCGGAGGACATACGCCCTGCGCTGGAGCGTGCCAAGGAGGCCATCAAGAAGACTGGAAAGCCGGCGCTGGTGAATGTGGTCACGGACGACAAGGCGCGGGCGGTGACTATTCGGTTTACTAAGACGGCGACGTAGGTAATATCTTCAGCAAGTGTAGGGTGGGCGCGCCCTTTGTGCCCACGCGTTACGATGCCGCATACCTGAGGCCGCGTGGGCAAAACAAAGAACGTTTTGCCCACCCGACGGTTTTCGAAGTAGCAGGCTTCGCAGGCCTAAAGTCGGTTTGGTAGGTTGGGCTGCCAAGCCCAACACCCGTGGTGCATCACACGCGAACGTTGGGGTTCGCTATGCTTACCGCCAACGACAACCACGCGCTGCTATGGGGCGGCGGGGCGGATGCATTGATGACCTATGCGGATTGACATGCGGCGCAATGCGCTTCGCTTATCGACGCCCTACAAATTGTCGTTGCGCTCCCTGACTTGGTGCGCGTGCACCATCCTGTGCGCGGTGCTGGTGCGCAATTCATGCGAAATCCGTGCAATGGAATATAAACCACTCGTTCTTTTCGGCGCGAATTTTGCTTTAACGGTATTCAACAGAGGATCAGGTGGCTACGCAGCTGGTTTGATCGCGTTGAATCAATTGCCAAGTTGGAGCATATGGAGTGGACGACAGTGCGCTGGACAAAAACACACAAAGGCATGAAATAGAGCGGTATCTCGCGTCCATCTACGCGGATTGTGTGGATGATGCCGGTGGGAAGGTTGCGGATTACATTCCTGAACTCGCCGTGGTGGAACCAGACCGGTTTGGCATTGCGGTTGCCGCCGTGGATGGCCGTCTGTGGGCGTGCGGCGACGCCGATACGGAATTTACGATTCAGTCCGTGTCGAAGGCTTTTACGTATTGCATCGCGCTCGAACTGGTTGGCCGTCAAAAGGTATTCAGTCATGTGGGCGTGGAGCCCAGCGGTGACGCGTTCAACGCAATCGTTTTTGATCCGCATACCAACCGGCCCTTCAATCCGATGGTCAATGCCGGCGCGATCACGATTTCGTCGCTGATACACAAGGTATTGGGTGACGATGCCATGAATCTGGTGTTGCGCCGTTTTTCCGACGCGGCGGGGCGCGAGCTTGGCATATCAGAGCCGGTATATCGCTCCGAAGCACTGACCGGGCATCGCAACCGCGCCATTGCGCATTTGTTGTTGAATGTCGGCGCGACGGAAGCGCCCGTCGAGCCGGGCCTCGATTTTTATTTTCGGCAGTGTTCGATATTGGTCACGGCCAAGGATCTGGCGCGCATGGGCGCAACACTCGCCAATCTGGGGCGGAATCCGCAGACGGGTAAACAGGTGTTTGATCTGGGCGCGGTGCGCGACACGCTCTCGGTCATGTTTACTTGCGGCATGTACGACTATTCGGGCAATTGGGTGCTGGACGTGGGTGTTCCCTGCAAGAGCGGCGTGGGTGGCGGCATCATGGGCGCCGTGAATCGTCAGTTGGGGGTAGGTACTTTTTCGCCGCGGCTCGATGAAAAAGGCAACTCGGTTCGCGGTTTGCGCGTATTCAAGCAACTCGCCGAAGAATTCGGCTTGCATGCGTTTGAATGCACGAATTTCGGCTCGGAATTCGTGCGGGGATTGCTCTAACTCAAACGGCAGGCTGGGCGCACCAACGATGCATCACGCGCGAACGTGGAGGTTTGCTTCGCGCATTGCCCCTGCAACCGCTCAATTTTTTGTGCGGGGCGTGCGTCCGTTGATCACCGAGCCACCCATCAGTGCCGTGGCGCACAGCCAGAATATCGGCGCGACACCCAGCGCGGTGCCCAGCGCGCCAAACGCCGTGGGTATGAACACGTGCGCGCCGTAGCTCACGGCGAGGCGCATGGCGATGCCTTCTCCCGAACGGCCCGGCGGTGAGGCGTTGTAGGCCAGCGTCATCGAAAGTGGTTGGCCGCATCCCACGCCGAGCCCGATGATGAATGACAGAACCATCAGCACGCCGGGCAATTGCGTCATCGGCACGAATACGAAGCCGAACGCCGCCAACGCCAGCGCGCCAGCGATCATGCGATGCACGCCCCAGCGTGCCGTGATCGGCGGTATCGCGATACGCGTGATAAACGCAGCGACGCCGTAGGTGCCCATGATGTAGCCGATGACGGTGGCGGAAAAGCCGATGTTGCGCATGTATACCGGCAGGTAAAGATTGAACAAATCCCAGCCCACCATCACGATGGCGTTGGTGATCAGGGCGGCGCGCATCGCGGGCAGCTTGAGCAGATCGCCCATGCGGCGCGTTTCGTTGGCCTTGGCGGCGGGCTTGGGCGTGTGCGGCAACAGGTGGCGCCCGGCGAACAGCATGCCTATCGTCAGAGCGCTAATGGCGGTCAACAACAGAAACGAATGCGGGTGCAGCCAGTGGTCGATGGCGTAGCCGATCATCACCGGCCCCAGCACCTGGCCAAACGATTCACCGAGCGCGTAGTAGCTGAAATAACGCGTGCGGGTTTCGGGCGTGGTCAGCGCACCGACGAAATTTTGTGTTGCCAGCACGAACAGCATGCTGGTGAACCCGGCGAACGCGGCGGAAATATACAGCGCGGGCAAGCCCGGCCAGAAAAACGGCACGAGCATGGCGATCCCGTATGCCGTGGTCCCGGCATACATCAGTACGCGATTGTCGAAGCGATCCGCGATGCGGCCCGCCGACACGGCGAACAGAAATGGAAATATGCCGTGCAGCGCGAACAGCAAACCCGTCTGAAATGGCCCCGCGCCAAGATCGACCGCGAACAGCGTGACCAGCACGCGGTTGGCCTTCATGGCGACAAAGAAAATCGAGGTGAGCGCGAGAACCAGCGCGATGGGGGTCAATCGTAGGGAGCGCATAAGCGCGCCGATTATAGCCGCCGCGCCCGTACGACGGCACCTTGTCCACATATAGCGGACTCACCGGCGGTGCGATGTTAAAATTTGTCTTCGCGGGATCAACGGGAGCGCGGCATGAAGCGATGGATGGCGGCGGGAACAATGCGGCGGGTGATGGCGGTGCTGACCGGCGCAATGGCCGCGGGCGGTGCCTGCGCGCAGCAGGTGGGTGCGGACACGAATTATCCTAGCAAGCCGATCCGCATCATCGTCGGCTTTACGCCCGGCGGCGGCCCCGACATCATTGCGCGGCAGCTCGCGCAAAAGCTGACGGAATCATGGAAGCAGCAGGTGATCGTCGATAACCGGCCCGGCGCGGGCGGCACAGTCGGCGCGAATCTGGTGGTGAACGCGAACCCGGATGGCCATACGCTGTTGTCGGTGTCTTCGGCGCACGCGGTGGCGGCGGCGATTTACGCCAAGCTGCCGTACGACACACGCAAGGATCTGTCCGGCATCACGCAAACCGCAAGCTCGAAGTATGTGCTGGTGGTGGCGCCCTCGCTGGGCGTGAAATCACTGAAAGAACTGCTGGCGGCGGCCAAGGCCAAACCCGGGCAGTTGAATTTTTCATCGGCGGGCGTGGGCAGCGGCACGCACTTTGCGGCGGAGCAATTCAAAGCCGCCGCAGCGATCAATGTGGTGCATGTGCCGTTCAAGGGCATACCCGAAGCGCTGACCGAGGCGATGACCGGCCGCGTACAGTACTTCATGGCGCCGATTGCCAATGCAGTCAATATGGTGAAAGAAGGCCGGCTGTTGGGATTGGGCGTGTCGTCGCCACAGCGCGATGCCTTGCTGCCGGAATTGCCGACACTTTCCGAAGCGGGACTGACCGGCTTTACCGCCGATTTGTGGTTTGGCGTGCTCACCTCGGCGCAGGTGCCGAAATCGATCGTGAACAAATTGAATGGCGAAATCCGCCGCATCCTCACCGACGCCGACATGAAGCAGCGCTGGGCGCCAATGGGTCTGGAGCCACGTCCGACCACACCGGCGGAATTCGACAAGTTGGTGGCCGACGAAATTGCGGCGTTCTCCAAGGTCGTGCGCTCGGCCAACATCAAAGCGGAATAAGACCATGACCGTACGCACCTTGCAGCAAGTGATTCCCTCCGTGCCCACCTCTGATGGCGCGGGCGTCAAGCTGCGCCGCAGCCTCGGCAGCCAGCGCGGGTTGACTGTCGATCCGTTTCTGATGCTCGACGAGTTTTCGACCGACAATCCCGACGATTACATCGCCGGCTTTCCCGCGCACCCGCATCGCGGCTTTGAAACCGTGACGTATATGCTGGATGGTCATTTACTGCATGAAGACCATCTGGGCAATCGCGGCGATCTGAAAAGCGGCGGCGCGCAATGGATGACGGCCGGGCGCGGCATTATCCATTCGGAAATGCCGCAGCAGACCGAGGGCCGCATGCGCGGTTTTCAGTTGTGGGTGAATTTGCCCGCGAATGAAAAAATGAAACCGGCGTGGTACCGCGACATCGAGCCGCACGAAATTCCGCAGGTCACGCTCGCCGATGGCGGCACCGCAAAAATCATCGCGGGTTCGATCAACGTGGCAGGCGTGGTGACGGATGGCGTGATCACCGGCCACACCACCGACCCGCTGTATCTCGATGTCGATCTGCCCAACGGTTCGCCGTTTCACTATTACCTGCGCGATGACTACAGCGCGTTCATTTATTTGTATGAAGGCGCGTTGCAGGTGGGGGCGCCCGGCAATACGCGTCCGCTCACGATGCAAACCGGCGCGGTGCTGTCGCCCGGCGATCAGATTACCGTCACCGCCGACAACGGCCCGGCGCGCTTTTTGCTGCTGGCGGGCAAACCGATCAAAGAGCCGGTGGTGCAATACGGCCCGTTTGTGATGAACACGCGCGACGAAGTGGAGCAGGCGGTGCGTGATTATCAAGCTGGTGTGTTGACGGGCTAGAATGTATCGCAAGCGGCTGTTTATAAACACGAGTTTTTGTATCGCCGTGATGGGGTTGTGGGTGACCGCAAGCCACGCACAGCAACCCGCCTACCCCACACGCACCGTGCGCATCGTCATTCCGTATCCGCCGAGCGGTGGCAACGACATCGTCGCGCGCGCCTATGCCGATGAACTCACGCGGCGGCTGGGGCAGCAAGTCGTTATCGACAATCGTCCGGGCGGCATGACGATCATCGGCACCGAACTGGTGGCGAAATCACCGCCGGATGGCTACACGATACTGGTGAGCAGTCATTCGACCTTTGCCATCATTCCGAATGTCAATGCCAAGCTGCCTTATGACTCGCTGCGCGATTTTGCGCCGGTGGCCCTGCTGGCGATACAGCCGTTTGCGCTGGCGGTGCATCCGTCGGTGCCCGCTCATAACATCAAACAACTGATTGCGCTGGCGCGCGCGCAGCCGGGCGTGCTGACGTACGCCACGTCGGGCATCGGCACCGGCGGCCATTTCTGCGGTGAGTTGTTAAAGCAGATGACAGGCATCAACCTGCGGCACATACCCTACAAAGGCGGCGGACCCGCGTTGACCGACGTGGTGGGCGGGCACGTGTCGATGATCATGACATCGCTGTCGGCCGAGCGCCCGTTCATACGCGCGAACCGGTTGCGGCTGCTTGCGGTCACCAGCGCGCAGCGCACCCGGCTCGCGCCCGAGGCGCCGACCATGGCCGAAAGCGGCGTGACCGGCTACGAGATGCGCGGCTGGAACGCGATGATGGCGCCGCGCGGCACGCCGGCCGCGATCATCGCGCGGTTGAATGCCGAGGTGGTGGCAATGGTGCAGTCGCCCGAAGCACGCGAGCGGCTGGATGCGCAGGGCTACGAGCCGGAAGCCAGTTCGCCGCAACAATTAACCGATCTGATCAAATCCGAACTGGCGCGTTACGCGACGCTGGTCAAAGTCACTGGATTAAAACTGGAGTAACAACAGAGTGAGCGCCATTAGCAGTATCAGCAGCATCAGCAAAAACAACCACCCCAATCCACAAACGCTTACCGAGCTGCTTTCGCGTCGCGTGGCCGCGGGCGGCACCGCGATTATTGATCGCGATCAACCGATGACGGCGGCGGCGCTGGAGGCGGAAAGCCGACGGGTCGCGCAAGGCCTGCATGATCTCGGCGTGCGCGAAGGCGACCGCGTGGCGATCTGGCTGCCCAATGTGCCCGCGTGGCTGGCGTGTTTTTTTGCCTGCGCGCGATTGGGCGCTATTGTGGTGGCGGTCAACACGCGGTTTCGTTCGGGCGAAATTGCCGATATTGTCGGGCGTTCCGGCGCAAAAGTGCTGGTTTACTGGCCGGGTTTCCGGCACATCGATTTCGACGGCATTCTGCGCGATGCCGGTGTCGAGGCATTGAAGGAGTTACGCGCCATCGTGGCCTATGGCGAAAGCGGCGATGCGCCGCCGCGCCATGACATCTTGAGTCATCCGGTCGTGCCCTATCGGGAACTGGCGCAACGCGCGCTCTACGCACACGATCACGCGCGACCCGAGCTGGGCTGCCTGATTTTCACCACCTCCGGCACCACCAAGCTGCCGAAATTCGTGCTGCACCATCAGGCGTCGATTGCGAGTCACGCGGCGGAAGCGGCACGCGGATTTGGTTATGGCGACGAGGGCGCGGTGACACTGCTGACGGTGCCGATGTGCGGCACGTTCGGCATGAGCCACGCGCTGAGCCCGCTCGCAGGCGGGCGCACGGTGGTAATGATTCCCACGTTTGAAGCGCAGGCGGCGGCGCACGCGATACGCACTCACCAGGTGACACACTTTCCGGCCACCGGTGACATTGTCGCGCAATTGCTGGCGGCGTCGAACGAACCGATTCCGTATCCCAGCGTGCGCATGGTGATCGGTGTACGTACCGGTCAGGCCGCGCCCGCGCAGGCGCGCGGCCTGACCATGGTGGCGGTGTACGGCTCCAGCGAAATGCAGGCGGTGTTGTCGCATCAGCCGATCGACGCGCCGCCCGCGCAACGCGAGATCGGCGGCGGCAAATTGATCACCGCCGCGACACAGGTGCGCGCGCGTGACACCGAGACAGGGAAAATATTGCCGCACGGCGAACCGGGCGAAATCGAATTCAAGGGTCCCAGCGGATTGATGGGGTACTACGGGAATCCGGAGGCGACGGCGGCTTCGTTTACCGAAGACGGATTTTTCAAAAGCGGCGATCTCGGTTACACCGTGGCCGAAGGCGACTTCGTGTTTTTGTCGCGTATCGGCGATGTGCTGCGGCTATCGGGCTTTTTGGTGAACCCGATGGAAATCGAAGCGGTGCTCGATACGCATCCGTCGGTGGCGGTGAGCCAGGTGGTAGGCATTGACGGCCCGCGCGGACCGATTCCGGTGGCGTTTGTGTTGCCGAAGGACGGCGCGCGCGTGGACGAGGCCGTGTTGATCGCGCATTGCAAAAAACAAATCGCGAATTACAAAGTGCCGCACCATGTGTTGCCGATAGACGCGTTTCCGTTTACGCCCAGCGCGAACGGGAACAAAATTCAAAAAGCGAAATTGCGCGACATGGCGATGGCGGCACTGCGCGAAAAATGATTTAAGTGATTGTTTTTAAATAACATTTAACGGAGGGGTTATGGCTGAATTGAAGCGGCGAGATTTTCTCGCGGGCATGGCCGCGCTGGGCGCGAGCACGTTTTTGAACGGCTGTGCATCGACGGATGGTGGAGCGTCTGCTACCGCGAAGCCGCATCGCATCGACGTGCATCATCATTTCATGTCGCCGGGCTACTCCGCCGCGTTGAAGCAGTTTGGGCAGGGCCACGCCAAATGGTCGGTGCAGATGTCGCTCGACGACATGGACAAGAGCGGCATCCAAACGTCGCTGCTGTCGTTGATGCAGCCCGCCATGACCATCGGTGACGTGCCGCTGGGCCGCAAGCTCGCGCGCGAAGCCAACGAACACGCCGCAAAAATCGTGTCGGATCACAAAGGCCGCTTCGGCAGCTTTGCCACGCTACCGTATACCGATACCGAAGGCGCGCGCGCCGAAATCGCCTATGCGCTCGATACGTTAAAGGCCGAAGGCTTTTGTTTGATGACCAGCTACGGTGGCAAGTATCTTGGCGACCCGGTGTTTTGGCCGGTGCTGGAGGAGCTCAACCGGCGCAAGGCCGTGGTTTACACCCACCCGCTCGCGCCGCAGTGCTGCGGGAAGATTCCGTCGCCGGTGTCGGTGGGCACCATCGAATACGCGGTGGATACCACGCGCACCATGGCGAGCCTGATGTTTCACGGTGCGGCGGCGCGTTATCCGGACATCAAGTGGATTTTCTCGCACAGCGGCGGCGTCACGCCGTTTCTGGTGTCGCGCTTCGAGCGCGAAGAAGGTTCGATCAAGGGTATCAAGGAAAAACTGCCCAACGGTTTCAAGCACGAACTGGCGAAGTTTTATTACGACATGGCGCAGGGCAATCACCCCGGTGCGCTCGATGCGCTGTCGTACATCGCGCCGGTGTCGCAATATCTCTACGGCACGGACTATCCGTATCGTGACGGCGCCGAAGTGAACACCGCATTGGCGAAGTACCAGCGCTTCACCAGCGCCGAACGCCGCGCGATTGACCGCGACAACGCGCTGCGGATTTTGCCGTCGCTGGCGCGGGGATAAACGCAAAGGTCCACCTGTAAAAGTACCCCCACCGCAAAGGCGCAAAGGGGAAAAGATTACGCAAAGAACCCCGGCTTTGTCTTGGGGCGTCCTGATTTTCTTTGCGGTAGTTCTTTGCGTCTTAGCGCCTTTGCGGCGGGTTTTTGCGACGTGTTCGTCAATACCCTATTTCGCAAACCCCAGTTCCCGCAGCAGCTTCGCCGTCACCTCGCGTTCCGCCGCGAGCTCTTTGCGAAACGTGGCGGAATCGGCGAATGCGTCGGCCCAGTTGTGTTGCTCCAGAATTTTCTTCCAGACTTCGGTTTTCATCAGCTTGCCGAGCCGGTCATCCCAGTACGCCACTACTTCGCGCGGCGTGCCCGCCGGTGCGAACAGGCCGCGCCAGTGCGCGATGTGCATGTCGATACCCATGCCGCGCCAGTGCGGCACACCCTTGAGGTCGCCGCCCTGCGGTGACGGCGCCGACGTGGCGATCAGCCGCGCCTTGCCGGTTTTTACCTGCTCCAGCGCTTCGGACAGCGTGGTCGATATTACCGGCACGTGGCCACCGAGCAATTGAATCATCAGGTTGCCGCCGCTTTTGAACGAAGCGATGCGCAGTTTCTTGAACTCCGCGCCGTTGAGCAGCGCCGGGCGCACGATGTTGAAAAAATCATTGCTGGGCAGCGAGCCGACGCCAAACGCGACTGAAGCAGGATCGCCTTTTACCTGATCGAGAATATCCTTGGCGCTGCGTTGCGGCGCATCGGCGCGCACCACCCACACCAGGTATTCGGTGACGAGGCGCGCCACCGGCACAAAATCATCCACCCCCAGCGTGGTGGTACCGAGTATTTTGTTCTGGAAAATACGGTTGCTTTCGACATACAAAAGGTGCGTGTCGCCTTTTTTCAGGTTCACGTAGTTCTTTGCGGCATCACCCGCCGCGCCCTGAATGTTGTTGATCATCATGGGCTGATCGATCAGTTTCGCTTCGTGCATTGCGCGATCCAGCGCGCGTCCTGCCGCGTCAAGGCCGCCGCCCGCGGCGCCGGCCGCAACCACTTCAATGCGCTTGGTGGGATAGGCAGCGTGCACCAGGGCGGGGGTTGACGCGAGCATAACGGCGGCGAAAAATGTCAGTTGGAGCCATTTCATTGTTGCGTTCCAGCGAATCGGGGGGTTCCCATTATAATCACCCATCCCCCGTGCCCGGATCAATAAAAGAGCAGCCATGAACCCTGAAAATCCCACCCTGGCGATTGCCGAACGCGTGTGTCCGATCAAGTACTCGGATCTGAATGCCGAGACGGTTGCCATGGTCAAGCGGCTGATCATGGATGGCGTCGCGGTGGCCATTGCGGGCAGCGCCGAAGAGCCGCCCCGCATACTCGCCGACTTTGCCGCCAACCAGGGCCGTGCGCAGCGCGCGACGGTGTGGGGCTTCGGCTTCAAGACCACGCCGGTCGAGGCCGCTTACGTCAACGCCGCGTCGATGCACGTGCTCGATTTCGAACCGATGTCGAATCCGCCGACGCACGCGGTATCGCCGACGGTGCCGGTGGCCTTCGCGTTGGCGGAATCGCGTCACACGGATGGCCGCGAGATCATCGCGGCGTGCGCCAAGGGGTTCGAAATGCAGGGGCGTGTGCTGCTGGCGGCGAACCCGAAACGCGGCTCGTTGCCGTTTCACACGCCGGGGGTGATCGGCGTGATGGGTTCTACCGTGGCGGCGGCGCATATGATGAAGCTGACGCCCGCACAATTGACGCATGCGTTCGGCGTGGCCACGTCGCGCTGCGGCGGCCTGTCGGCCAACACGGGCTCGATGGTGAAATGCACGCATTGCGGCAACGTGGCGGCGGCCGGCGTCGAAGCGGCCGGGCTGGCGGCGCGGGGCTTTACCGCCAATCCCAATATATTCGGCGCGCCGCACGGTTACGTGGATACGTTCTTCAAGACACATTTTGATTACGAGCTGTTGATGCAGTACGGCAATCCGTACCGCTGCGTCGATCCGGGCATGGCGATCAAGTTTTATCCGTCGAAGTATCCGACGCACTTTGCGATTGCCGCGGCGCTGGATGCGCGCAGCGGCGTCAGCGATGCGGCAAACATTCGTTCGGTGCGCATCGTCACGCCGGAAATCACCGACGCCAACCGCCCCAGGCCCCGCATCGGCCTCGAAGGCAAGTTCAGCTTTCAGTATGTCGCAGCCGCCGCATTGCTCGATGGCGTGATCGGCGGCAATACCTTTACCGACGAGCGGCGCTTCAGCGCGGACATGGTGGCGTTGCTCGACAAAATCACCATCGAGCAGGACGCGAGCCAGTCCAAGGACACGCGCAACATGCAGGTATCGATTGATGTGACGATGAACGATGGCACCGTGGTGCGCCGCACTTGCCGCAAGCCGCCGGGCACCTGGGGCGAACCGATTCCCGCCGATCTGCATGGCGCGAAAATCCGCGATTGCCTGAGCGCGCGGCTGGCGGAGCCTCAACTCTCGCAGGTGATCGAGATGCTGGATCATCTCGAACGGCTGGCCTCGCCCGACGTCGCGGATTTGTGCGCGATGCTGGCATGCAAGACGGAGTGATTCATATTGCATTTGCCACAGAGCACACAGAGAATCACGCGGAGATTCCCAGTCACGTCATTCTGGCTTGCGCCAGAGTGACGGTTTGAGCGATTTAACGTGTTGGCGGCAACCCATCTAATAGCGGAGGCGCAATGCCCAAGGCAGCCGTAGCAGGCGGAGAAATTCAATACGAAGACGCGGGTCAAGGCGAGCCGGTCATTTTTGTCAGCGGACTCAATGGTGTGGGACGTTATTGGGCGCCGCAGGTGCCGCTGTTTTCAAAACACTTTCGCGTGATTACCTACGATCAGCGCGGCACCGGCGGCAGCGACCAGATTCAACGGGAGTTTTCGGTTGACCAAATGGCCGAAGAGTTGATTGGCCTGATGGATTTTCTGAGCATCGCGCGCGCGCATATTGTTGGCATGTCCACCGGCGGCGCGATTGGCCAGACCATTGCGATCGAACATCCGGAGCGCGTGATGAAGCTTGCGCTGTGCAGCACCTGGACGCATTGCGATCCGTGGTTCCGGCGCTTGTTCCACGCGCGCCGCGACATGTATTTGCAGGCCGGGCCGGATCTGCACTCGCAGTTTCATCCACTGTTTTTGTATTCGCCCGACTACGTGAACGCGCACGACGCCGAAATCGAAGCAGAGCGGGCGCGCGCACCGACGAAATCGTCGCCCGTGGCGGTGTCGGTGGGGCGCATTAACGCACTGCTGAAATTCGACCGGCGCGCGGGGCTGTCGAAAATTAAGGCCGAGACGCTGGTGATGGGCAGTGACAGCGATTTCATCACGCCGAGTTATTTTTCCGAGGCGCTGGCGCAAGCGATTCCAGGTGCGAAGCTCATCATGAGCCAGGGCGGCGGCCACTCATTCACCACCACGCGAGCCGAACAATTTAACCGTGACCTGATGGCGTTCCTCACGGAGAAATGACAAAAAATAAAATCAAAACATATAGTTACGGTATGTCGGGATGGGTGTTTGCAATGGCGACGCTTGCCGCGAGCGTGAACGCCAGCGCGGCTTCCGGCGAAGCCGTCTACAAAGCCACCTGCAATGTGTGTCATGACAGTGGCGCGGGCAATGCGCCGCGCATCATGCAGCGCGACGATTGGACAGCGCGCTGGCAACGCGGTCGCGCGGCCCTGCACGAGGCGGCGATCAAAGGTGTGCCGAATTCCGCGATGGGGCCGAAAGGCGGTTTCACCAGCCTGAGCGCTGACGAGGTGAAGGCGGCGGTGGATTACATGCTCGCGCGCACGGGCTATCAGGAACGCCTCGCGCATGAGCCTGCCACCCCTGCCGCGCCGGTGGCCTCTGCAATTGCGATTACGCAACCGCAAGTGTCCAACGCGCCGGTAGACGACAAAATATTGCTGCAACAACTGGCGGAAGCCTTGCGCAAGGAATTGGCCCCCGGGGCGCAAATCGAAAACGTGGATGGCAAGTTGCTGGTGCGCGGCGTGAACATTCGCGTCGGCGTGCGCAATGCCGTGGTGACGCTGGAGGGTACGCCGGAAAAGCCGGATGTGATTGCCCGGGCGGAACGCATCGCGAAATCATTCCGCAGCGTAGAGCGCGTCGATAACCGCATGGTGGCCGCCGGACTTCTGGATTTTGATTGACGTTGGATTGACGCCGCATAGTATTTTCCAATCCAGGTATG